>NZ_CATKQN010000022.1:0-495208 GCF_949767765.1 Pseudomonas sp. IT-P171 | reverse complement strand
TCCCCCCCAAAAAAGCCGCACGATTTTCGGATCGTGCGGCTTTTTTGCGTTTCGCTGGAACCTTACGCGCTTAAACGTGCCGTCACTTCATTCAGCTGTCCCGACAACCCATGCAGGTTGTGGCTGGCCGCTTCGGTGCGTTGCACGTTGTCCAGGTTGGTGCTGGCAATGCTGGTGATCTCGGTGAGGTTGCGCGAGATGTCTTCGGCGACCGAGGTCTGCTCTTCGGCAGCGGTGGCGATCTGGCGGTTCATGTCGCGGATGGCTTCCACGGCGTGGGTGATGCGCTCGAGCATGGCACCGGCCTGCGTCACTTGCTCGACGCTTTCTTCACTGCGCGACTGACCGCTCTCTATCGCCTGGGCCGCGTCTACCGCACCGGTTTGCACCGTCTGGATAATCTGGTTGATCTCAATGATCGACGCCGCCGTGCGCTGGGCCAGGCTGCGCACTTCATCGGCCACCACCGCAAAACCGCGCCCGGCTTCACCGGCTCGGGCGGCTTCGATGGCCGCGTTGAGCGCCAGCAAATTGGTTTGTTCGGCGATGCCGCGAATCACTTCCAGCACCTTGCCGATGCGGCCGCTGTCGGTTTCCAGTTGTCGAATGACCGTCGCGGTGTTGGCGATTTCACCGCGCATGCGGGTGATGGTGTGGATGGTGCCCTGCATCACTTTTCCGCCTTGTTGGGCGGACTGGTCGGCGTCATCCGCCGCACGCGCGGCATCGGCGGCATGCCGTGCGACTTCTTGCGCCGTGGCGGACATTTCGTTCATCGCCGTGGCCACCTGATCGGTGCGGTGGAACTGTTCGTTGGTGCCGCTGGCCATGAGGCCGGCGATCGCTTTCAACTCATTGCTGGCGCCGTCCAGATCCTTGGTACTGGCCTGCAAACGACTGAAGGTTTCGGCGAGAAAATCGCGCAACGTGTTGGCCGCCATCGCCAATTTGCCCAGCTCATCCTGACGGGTACTGGCCACGCGTTCGGCAAACTTGCCCTGGCTGAGTTGCGCCACGTAATCGATCAGCTTGCGGATCGGCTCGACCAGGTTGCGGTTGACCAGCCACAGGCTCAACAGGCCGATCAACAGACCCGAAGCGAGCATCACGATGATCCCCAGCAACACGGTGCGATCGGCACTGGCGCTGATCCGCTTCGACTGTTCAGTGCCCTGCTTGCGCAGCTCGCTGACCAGTTCGCTCATCTGATCACTGGTCGCCCGGTCCACGCCCTTCACGGCGGTATCGCCCGCCGTTGGATCGGCACCGGCCGCCACGTAGGCATCGCGGCCCTTCTGGTACGCCGCACCTAACACGCGGTGTTCGTCACGCAGGCGTTCGATGCGGGTCTTGAGTTGCGGCTCGATACCCTTCTGCCCTGCCAGCTCGCCGAGGATGCCCTGCACATCGCGCTGACGGTCTTCGAACTGCTTCCAGTACTTGTTCAGATCCGCCGGTTGCTTGCCGCGCAGCAGAACGTTTTTCCATTCCTGGACCTGCACCTTGAACTGCAGGTTGGCTTCATCGATCAATTGTGAGGTGTGCAGCGGGCCGTCGATCAAGTTCGCATAGCTTTGAACGCCGCTGGACAGAAAGTGAAAGCAGGCCAGCGCGATCAACAGCATCGCAAACAGGCTACCACTCAGCAGGGCGAGAATTTGCGCTCTCAAGGACTTTTGCAGAAACATCGGAAGGTACTCATGACAGGAATGAGGCACGCCCTGGGTGAGGCGTGAAAGTAGATCGGACATCCCTGTCTGCCGCGTCGGCGAGTGGCCGACGGCGCGCAACTTAACCTAAGCGTGATCGGCGTGCCAGAGCGCTTCTTTAAGCGAATCCGACCATCGGCAGCGCAATCGTTTGCGTTATTTATCCGTCACAAAAACGTCATCACAGCTTGCGATGATGCGGCTCAAGTGAACCTGTGAAACCCGCGACAGGCGCCTCCTCACAACGAGACCTCATGAACCACAGCATTGACCAAAGCCATCGCGACCCGGACCTGTTCGGTCTGCTGTACGGTTTCAGCTTTCGCCCCGGCGAACGCGGCCGGGAGATCGATTCGGCCATGGCGTTGCGGTGTCTGCAGCAACCGGGCGACAGCGATGAGTTTCTCTGGCTGCACCTGAACCTCGCCCATGCCGCGTGCGAGCGCTGGATGAAAAGTCATCTGGAGTTGCCCGACGAATTTTTCGAAGCCTTGCATGAAGGCTCGCGTTCGACGCGCATCGAGCATGTCGATTCGGCGTTGCTGGCGGTGGTCAACGACGTGGTGTTCAACCTCAGCAGCATGGTCTCCTCGGATGTGTCGACGTTGTGGGTATGCGCCCGTAGCCGGCTAATCATCAGCGCGCGCCTGCAACCGCTGCACTCGGTGGACAAGTTGCGTTCGTCGGTGAAGGCCGGTGAATGCTTTCGTTCGCCGCTTGAATTGCTGGTGCATTTGCTGCGCGACCAGGGCGAGGTGCTGACGCAGATCGTGCGCAAGACCAGCCTCAGTGTCGATCAGATCGAAGATGAATTGCTGTCCTCGCGGCTGTCGACCAACCGCGCGGAACTGGGTGCCAATCGCCGGGTGCTGGTACGCCTGCAACGGCTGCTGGCGCTGGAGCCGGGCTCGTTGCTGCGCCTGCTCAATCGTCCGCCGCAATGGTTGCAGAAAGAAGACGTGAAGGAGCTGCGCAAGTCCACCGAGGAGTTTGCGCTGATCATCAACGACCTGACGGCATTGGGTGAGCGGATCAAGCTGTTGCAGGAAGAGATTGCCGCCAACCTGAATGAACAGAGCAACCGTACGCTGTTCACCCTGACCGTGGTGACGGTGCTGGCCTTGCCGATCAACATCATTGCCGGTTTCTTTGGCATGAACGTGGGGGGCGTGCCGCTCTCCCAGGATCCGGAGGGGTTCTGGATTCTGGTGGCATTGGTCGCGACGTTTACCGTGATCGCGGGGCGATGGGCGTTTCGCAAGCGGCAGGATTACTAATCCCGAAGCGCATCGAACCCCTGTGGCGAGGGAGCTTGCTCCCGCTGGGTCGCGAAGCGGACCCACATCCTGCCAAACAGTTTTTCTGACACACCGCGAGTACCGGGTTTACGGTTGCTTCGCAGCCGAGCGGGAGCAAGCTCCCTCGCCACAGGGGATTGCGTAGCCCTTGGATGTTGGTGCGGGGTTCTGATCAACGGATCAGCAAAAGCGCCAAACACTGACCCAGCGCAGCGTCTCTGTAACATTTGGCAATGATCATGACTGACACTCCTTTCTCTCCTCAGGATTGTCCGTGATGGCTACTCCTTCCTACACCGCCGCCCAGGCGCCCGCCCGCAGCGCGAAGCCGCAGTTCGATAAAAAACCCGGCCTGCTGACCATCGTGATTTTCTTCGCTGTGCTGGCGATCGGGCTGTTGTTTACCGCGTACAGCCTGATGCACGACATGAACGAACTCGGCACGGTGGTCACCACCTGGACGCCGTTTCTGCTGCTGGGCGTGGCGTTGCTGATCGCGCTGGGGTTCGAGTTCGTCAACGGTTTCCACGACACCGCCAACGCGGTGGCCACGGTGATTTACACCAACTCCTTGCCGCCGAACGTTGCGGTGGTCTGGTCCGGGTTGTTCAACTTCCTCGGCGTGCTGCTGTCGAGCGGCGCGGTGGCGTTCGGCATCATCGCGTTGCTGCCGGTGGAGTTGATTCTGCAAGTCGGGTCGTCCGCCGGTTTCGCGATGATTTTCGCCCTGTTGATCGCGGCGATTCTGTGGAACCTCGGCACCTGGTGGCTGGGCTTGCCGGCGTCGTCGTCGCACACGCTGATCGGTTCGATCATCGGTGTCGGCGTCGCCAATGCCCTGATGCACGGGCGCGACGGCACCAGCGGCGTGGATTGGGCGCAAGCGACCAAAGTCGGTTATGCGTTGCTGCTCTCGCCCCTGGTCGGCTTCGCCGCCGCCGCGTTGCTGTTGCTGGCCCTGCGCGCCTTCGTCAAGAATCGCGCGCTGTACAAGGAGCCCAAAGGCAATACCCCGCCACCGTGGTGGATTCGCGGCCTGTTGATCCTGACCTGCACCGGCGTGTCCTTCGCCCACGGTTCCAACGACGGCCAGAAAGGCATGGGCCTGATCATGCTGATCCTGGTGGGCACCCTGCCGATGGCGTATGCGCTGAACCGCACCATGCCGGCGGATCAGGCGCTGCAATTCGCCGCCGTGGCCGAGGTTACCCAGCAAGCCCTGATGAAGCACACCTCGCTGCCCGCACCCGCCGATCCGCGTCCGGTGCTCTCCGATTACATGCGCACCAAGGACGCTACGCCGCAACTGATCCCCGCCCTCGCGACGCTGGCCGGCAACATCGGCAACGAAGTGAAGGGTTACGGTTCGCTGTCGAAAGTCCCGGCCGAGGCCATGGGCAACGTGCGCAACGACATGTACCTGACCAGCGAAACCATTCGCCTGATGGAAAAAAACAAGGTCGGTAACTTCGACGCCGACACCACCGGCAAGCTGCAGTTGTTCAAGCAGCAGATCGACAATGCCACACGGTTCATTCCGCTGTGGGTGAAGATCGCGGTGGCGATCGCGCTGGGCCTGGGCACCATGGTCGGCTGGAAGCGCATCGTGGTCACGGTCGGCGAGAAGATCGGCAAGAGCCACCTGACTTACGCCCAAGGTGCCTCGGCGGAAACCGTGGCCATGCTGACCATCGGCGCGGCGGACATGTTCGGGCTGCCGGTGTCGACCACCCACGTATTGTCATCGGGGGTGGCCGGGACCATGGTCGCCAACGGCGGTGGCTTGCAGATGACGACCATTCGCAACCTGCTGATGGCCTGGGTGTTGACCTTGCCGGCGGCGATTCTGTTGTCGGGCAGTTTGTATTGGTTGTTCACCCGAATCTTCTGACCACCACAGGTTATGCGTTGGACTGGATAATCTGCGCCAACCAATCCATGAACGCTCTGACCCGCAACGGCAAACGCCGTTGCGGGGCATAGAGGAGCGACACCTCCATCGACGGCGCGTTCAACTGCGGTAACACCGCCACCAGTTCACCGCTGAGCAAGCGCGACTGCATGCCCTTCAGCGGTGCCTGAATCAACCCGAATCCCCCCACGCACGCCGCTTCATAAGCGTCGGTGCTGTTCACCGTGACGCTGCCCGCCATCGGTAATCGATGCAGCTTGCCATCGACCTCATACAGAAACCCCTCCGAACGCGAACCCAGTACGCCGACGTAATGGACCAGCCGATGCTGCGCCAGGTCTTCGAGTGTTTCGGGAATGCCATAACGCTGCAGATAAGCGGGACTGGCGCAATTGACCATCGCAAAATCACACACGTGACGCGCGACCACCGATTGATCCGGTTGTACGCCAACCCGCACGACGCAGTCAAAACCCTCCCTTTGCACATCAACCCGGCGATCGGTGGTGCTGATTTCCAGTTCCAGATTGGGGTGCAGCGCGATGAATTCCGGCAACCGCGGCAACACCACCTGGCGCGCCAGGAAGTTCGGCATGTCGAAGCGAATCCGCCCGGTGAGCGACGCCGCATCCTGGCGAAACAGCCCTTCGATTTCGTCCATGTACGACAGCAAATCCTTGCTGCGTTCGTACAACACCAGGCCGTCCTGTGTCGCCTGAACCCTGCGCGTGGTTCGTTGCAGCAACCGCGTTCCCAGCAGCGCTTCGAGCGCCTGAACATGTTCCGACACGGTGGAACGGGGCAAGCCCAGGCTTTCGCCGGCCAGGGTAAAACTCGACACCTCGCTGACGCGAACGAAGGTGCGCAGCAGTTCCAGTTTGTTCATGGTTCGACCTTCGATTGTCCGGATTAACCGATCAGTGATTCCAATTTCAGCCTGTTTATCACCCTATGACGGATAAATAAACTTCCTTCACACCGTTACTCACCACCCTTGAGGAAGCCCCATGAATCGCAAAATCGCACTGATCACCGGCGCCAGCCGCGGCCTTGGCAAAAACGCAGCGCTGCATCTGGCCGCCCAGGGTGTCGACGTCATCGGCACCTATAACAGCAAAGCCGATGAGGCGCAGGCACTGGTCGCGGAAATCGAAAGCCTCGGTGGTCGCGCCGCCATGTTGCAACTGGACGTGGGCCAGAGCGAGCGCTTCGCAGATTTCGCCACGCAGGTCGCCGAGGTATTGCGCAGCCGTTTCGATCGCCAGCACTTCGACTTTTTGCTCAACAACGCCGGCATCGGGGTGTATGCGAACTTAGTCGACACCACCGTCGAGCAGTTCGACTTGCTGATGAACATCCATTTGAAAGGGCCGTTTTTCCTGACTCAGAAGTTGCTGCCGTTGATGACGGATGGTGGCCGCATCCTCAACGTGTCCAGCGGACTGACCCGCTTCAGCCTGCCGGGTTACGGCACTTACGCGGCGATGAAAGGCGCGATGGAAGTACTGACGCGTTATCAAGCGAAGGAGCTCGGTGCACGGGGCATCTCGGTAAATACCTTGGCGCCTGGCGCGATCGAAACCGATTTCGGCGGCGGTACCGTGCGCGACAATGCGCAGGTGAACCAGATGATCGCCGACAATACCGCGCTGGGTCGTGTCGGTCTGCCGGACGATATCGGCGCCGCGATTGCGCTGCTGCTGGCACCGGGCAGCCAGTGGATCAACGGCCAGCGCGTCGAGGCGTCGGGCGGGATGTTTTTGTAAACAGCACGCGTTAAGCGGGCTGACTATCAGCCCGCTTAACGATCATCCTTGGCAAGAAGTGCGCATTACCCATCGCTCGCGCACCACGTCATACGCCCAGTGGTAAACGTAGGTGTACGGCAGGAAAAACAGCAACACACCGATATCCAGCAGGAACGCCTGCCACAGGCTGACATTGAGCCACCAGGCAATCAGCGGCACGCCAACCGCCACCAGCCCCCCTTCAAACAACAGCGCATGGACGACTCGCGTCCAAGCGTTGTGCACGATGTCGAAACGCTGCAGCACACGATCAAATATCCCGTTGAACAGCACGTTCCACGCCAGTGCCAGCGCCGCGATCACGACGGTGACGACGCCCATGTCGAGCATCGGTTTGTCCATGATCCACGCCAGCAACGGGGTGCAGATCACGATGGCCAACAGCTCGAAGCCGATGGCCTGGAAAATACGTTCGGTGATGGATTTTTGCATGTTCATGAGCAGAGCTCCTGAGTGACTGTGGTTGTCATGATCCACTCCTGCACCGATACTTCATAACCAATAACCATCGATCAAGGCGATAGTTCATGGCGTCCCAGGAAGTGTTGCAGGCGTTTGTGCAAGCGGCGACCCAAGGCTCGTTTTCCGCCGCGGCGCGCAAGCTCGGGCGCAGTCAGTCGACCATCAGCGCCGCAGTGGCGAGCCTGGAGATTGATCTGGATCTGATCCTGTTCGACCGCAGTAGCCGCAAGCCGACCCTGACACCGGCCGGGCATGTGATGTTGCAGCGGGCCGAGGAGATTCTGGCGGCCACCAGCCGTCTGGAAATGACCGCCAGCCAGTTGGCTCAAGGGGTTGAGCCGAAGCTGACCGTGGCGATTTCCGACACCTATCAGTCCGACCGTTTCGAAGCGGCGCTCAGTGCGTTCGAGCAGCGATACCCGGACTTGGAACTCGAATGCCTGATCGCCGAATGCGATGACCTGGTGGCGCTGGTACAAAGCGGACGGGCGCATGTGGCGTTCGCCGAGCAACAGGAAAGTTACCCACCGGATCTGGTCAGCTCGACGGTGGCAGAGCGCACCGAAATCGCCCTGTTCGTGTCCCGCGAGCATCCGTTGGCAACGCTGGCTGTCATCGATCAGGACATCTTGCAACAGCACCGGGAGTTGCGTCTGGCGACGATCGTCAATCCGTATGAAAGCCGCGCCAAGGGGCGCGTCTGGTCGGCACCGAGTTATTTGATGCTGCTGGAAATGGCCCAGGGCGGATTCGGTTGGGCGCCGTTGCCGCGGTGGCTGGTGGGACGGTTTGGCGCCGGGACGTTGCAGGAGTTGAACGTGCGCGGGTGGCCAAAACCGCTGTTCGTCGATGCGCTGTGGTCGCGGCTGCATCCGCCGGGGCCGGCGGGGAGCTGGTTGTTGGGCAAGATGCTGGAATGAAGGTCCGGCACGTTATTTCAAAGCCTTGAGCCGGGCCTCGATAAACCGCCGCTCCGGCACCTGCTGCGTCAATTCCAGCGCCCGCTCATACGCCGCCCGTGCCTCCTCCACCCGTCCCAACTGCCGACAAAACTCGGCCCGCGCCGAATGTGCCAAGTGGTAATCCAGCAAATCCCCGCGCCCCAGAATCCCTTCAATCAGCGTCAACCCCGCCAACGGTCCATCCCTTCTGGAGATGGCGGCCGCACGGTTCAATTCGATCACCGGTGAAGGCACGGCCGCCAACAGCACGTCATACAACCCCACAATTTGCAGCCAATCGGTCTCCCCCGCCGTCGGCGCTTCGGCATGTACCGCCGCGATGGCCGCTTGCAAACAGTAAGGACCGAATCGCCGGGTACTCAGCGCCCGCTCGATCAGCGCGCAGCCTTCGGCAATCAACCCGGCGTCCCACAGCGAACGGTCCTGCTCATCCAGCAGGATCAGCTCGCCACTCGACGACGTCCGCGCCGGACGCCGTGATTCATGCAACAGCATCAGCGCCAGCAGGCCCATCACCTCGGGCTCTGGCAGCAGTTCCATCAGCAAACGCCCGAGGCGGATCGCCTCGCGGGTCAGGTCTTCACGGATGAGCTCGGTGCCGACGGACGCCGAGTAGCCTTCGTTGAACACCAGGTAAATCACCCGCAGCACGCTGTCGAGTCGCTCGGGCAATTCCGCCAGGGTCGGCACTTGGTAGGGAATTTTCGCGTCGCGGATTTTCGCTTTGGCCCGCACGATGCGCTGGGCAATGGTGGCCGGTGCGGAAAGAAACGCCCGGGCGATTTCTTCGGTGGTCAGGTCGCAGACTTCGCGCAATGTCAGCGGCACTTGAGCATCCGCCGCGAGTGCCGGGTGACAGCAGGTGAAGATCAGGCGCAAGCGATCGTCTTCCACGTCGTCGTCACTCCAGTCGGCCTGCTCCAGCGCCTCCAGTTGAGCGATCAGCATTGGCCGGGACGCGGCAAACCGCGCGCGGCGACGCAACACATCGATGGCCTTGAAACGCCCGGTGGAAACCAGCCACGCCCGTGGATTGTCTGGTACACCGTCACGCTGCCAGCGCTCGACCGCGATAAAGAACGCCTCGTGCAAGGCTTCTTCGGCGAGGTCGAAATCGCCAAGCAGACGGATCAGGGTCGCCAGGATCCGCCGCGACTCTTCGCGGTAAACCTGCTCGACCCGAGCCTTGACCGACACTCCGGGCATCAGTCCTGCATGCCTTGCGTCACCATGGAATCTCCTTGCCTGTGACCGTTAAGGATTCAATTGACGAACCGGCCGTACCTCGACACACCCGACCCGCGCCGCAGGAATGTTGCCGGCAACCTGAAGGGCTTCATTGAGATCTTTGGCGTCGATCAGGTAGAAGCCGGCCAATTGCTCCTTGGTTTCGGCGAACGGGCCGTCGGTGATCGACATTTTGCCGTTGCGCATGCGCACGGTAGTGGCGGTCTGCACCGACTCCAGCGCCTCGGCGGCGAGCATGCGGCCGCTGCCCTGGATCGATTCGGCATAGGCCATGCACTCGGCGTCCTTGGGGCTTTCGGGCAGTGAGTGCAATTCCTGTTCGTTGCTGTAGACCAGGCATAAGTACTTCATGGGGCTCTCCGATCGAACTGATCAACTATGGCTGCAGTTTGATGTTTTGGCGCTGATTCCCGACGATCAGGGTTCAAGGTTGAACAGCGCAGTGCCACTCGTCATGTCGAACGGGGCCGACCAGTGTTCGTGGACGATGCGCCATTGGCCGGCCTCGCGACGATAGCAGGCGGTCACGCGCATCCAGCAGGCCTGGGTTTCGCCCTTGTCGTTGGTGCCGCCGCAATGGGCCAGCCAATGGGCGAAGGCGATGTGCTCGTCCGCCACGACGTTCATCTGATCGAAGTCGAACTTATGCGCGCCCTGGCACATTTCCATGCATTCCAGCCAATGCTTGCGGTAGGCAGCCTTGCCGCGAAACTGCAGGGCCTTGACCGCGTCGTAGGAGACGATGTCATCGCCATACAACGCCATGATTTTCTCGACATCCTTGGCGATGACCGCCTGGCGATAGGAGTCGATCAGAGTCTCGATTTCGCGAGTTGCGTTCATGGTGGTTCTCCGTGTTTTTTGTTGTGAAGACACCCTTAGTCGTTCGGCGAAATGCCGAATCGACAGTCGAAATAAAAATAATCCATGGGCGCAAACTCGCTAGAATCCGAGGCTCATTTCTGATGGAAAAAGGACACTCCAGTGACAACCCGACTCGTGCCTTACGAAACCCTGAACGCGCGCCAGCGCCAGCAGGTCGAGGCCATCGAAGTTCGCAAAGAACAAATCAGATTCTCCGGCGACATTCATGGTGCGCTGCACACCTTGTTGTCCAAACCCGGCCCCGGCGTCAAAGGATTTGCCCTGTTGGCCGATGACATTCCGGTTGCCTTCCTGCTGCTCAAACGTCCGCCGGTGCTGCCTGCCTGGGCCGATGAACACAGCGCCACGCTGCATGCACTGCAAGTCGGCCAGCGTCATCAAGGCAAAGGGTATGGCAAGGCCTGCCTGCAAGCCCTGCCCGACGTGGCGCGCCAGGCATTTCCTGAAATCAGGGCGCTGGAGTTGTCGGTGGATGCGGACAACGAGGCCGCCATCGCGCTGTACGCCAGTTTCGGCTGGGTCGACAGCGGCGAAGCCTACAAGGGCCGGATCGGTTACGAACGGCGCATGGGACTGATTTTCTGAGGTGGTTATGCTCGACAGTATCGAAGCACTGGAAGCGATCTACGGCCAACCCCACGACCGCGCCATGCGCAAGCAAATCGCCTTTCTGAACGAGGACTATCAAGCGATGGTCCGCGCCTCGCCACTGGTGATCATCAGCTCGGTCGGCCCCGACGGCCTGGACGGCTCGCCGCGCGGTGACACGCCGGGTTTCGTGCGAATCATCGATGAGCGCACCCTGGCGATACCGGACCGCCCGGGCAACAACCGCATCGACACACTGCGCAATGTGGTGCTCGATTCACGGGTGTCGCTGCTGTTCATCATCCCGGGGATCGGCGAGACGTTGCGGGTCAACGGCTCGGCGCAGATCAGCAATGAACCGGGGCTACTGGAAAGCTTCGCGGTCAACGGCAAACCGGCGCGCACGGTGATGCTGGTGACGGTGGAGGCGGCATTTTTTCACTGTTCGAAAGCGATCGTGCGGTCGGATTTGTGGAACCCCGAGAAGCATCTGGATCGCTCGGCGCTGCCGACGGCGGGGGCGTTTCACAAGCGCTTGAATGATGGGGCGTTTGATGCCGAGACGTATGACCGGGAAGCGCCGGCGCGGGTGCGGGATAGCCTCTACTGATATTGCTCCCACACTCGATCTTCGGTGTTCGATGGAATCTGGTTACAGAGTCAGCACCATCTCATGCCAAGCCATCCCTCCATGATCCGACGCGGAGGGCTTGATATAGGCGAAGCCAAACCCGGCATACAGCGGAATATGCCGCTCCTTGCACATCAGGTTGATGCTGGCCTTGCCCAACGCACGCATCCGCTCGATGAATTCGCCCATCAAGCGTTTCGCCAGACCCTGCCCCTGATAATCCGGGTGCACCACCACCGACATGATCACCACGTGCGGGCCGGCCGGGTCGTGGCCGATCAGTTCCTTGAACGCTTCGTCCGACATCTCGACCTGAAACGCCGCCCCGGAGTTGATGAAACCGGCTACAACACCGTCCACTTCGGCGACGATAAACCCCTCGGGCCAGGTGGCGATGCGGGTGGCGATTTTCTCCCGGGTGGCGGCTTCGTCGCCTTCGTAGGCAACGGTTTCGATGGCGTAGCAGCGGTCCAGGTCAGCGGGGGTGACGTGGCGGATGACGGTGTTCATGGCAGCTCGGAATCAGCGGGGGAAAGGCTGGGGATCATAAATCAGCGTCGGCACGACATCGAGAGGCGAATCGCGGATCCGCCTCTCGATACCGACGTTACGCCTTGAGCGGCAGCCAGATTTCCAGCTTGCCGGTTTTGAGCTTCGGGTTGAAGTCTTCGCTGTAGCGTTCGAATTCCGGGGCGTCCGCGGCCTCTTTACCGGACTGCGGCAACCAGGTTTTCCAGATGTACTGAAACGTCTCGGGCAACTGGTCCAGCGAGCCTTTGTGCTCGAACACCGCGTAATACTGGGGTTGAACCTCGACCCAGCGGTACTTTTCGGGCAGGTCGTCGAGTTTTTCGATCTCGACGCCCGCGATGTATTCGAAGCCGCCCTTGCCATCCGGATTGCAGCAGATGCCGTAGGTCACTTCGCTTTTTTGACCGGGAATCTTGCCAATCTCGGGAACGAATTTCTCCCAGAGTTCGGGAATGCCTTGCGTGGTCTGTTGGGTAAATCGTCCACCAAGCCCCGCAATGAGCAGAAAGTGCCCGTGTTCAAAACGTGGCTCGGCCGGTTTTACGTCTGGTTGTTCATCCATGACTCGACTCCTGGATCAAAAAAGTGGGTTCGGCTGGGAGTATAGAAGCCAAACCCGATTAGCCCAGTCAGAGGCTGTGCAACGCCTCGACAGCAGCCACGCCTACAAACTCGTTGTAGCCCGATAGAATCACGTACACGGCGAAATAGCAGAAGATCGCTGCCGATGCCATGTAGGAGTAACGCAGCAGCTTGTCGCCGAGCAACTTGCCGCCATGGCTCGCGGCGAAACACAGGCCGGCGGACCACAGCAATCCCGCGCAGAGAAAACCGCCGAGAAAGAGTGCCGAGCTGAGTGCCCCGCCACCGCCGGACCGCGCAATCAGCGTGCCACCCACCGCGGCGAACCAGAGAATGGCGCTGGGTGACGACATGGCGAGAAAGATCCCGCGGAAAAACTCTTTACGGTGCGAGTTGTGACCGACTTCAGCGGTCTGTGCCAATACGGCTTCGTGGTGAATCGCCGAATAGATCATCTTCGCCGCGAAGTACACCAGCAACACCGAACCGCCGATCCACAGCACCCAGCGCACGGTTTCGTATTGCAGCAAAACAGTCATGCCAGCCAGTGCCAGCACCGCGTAAATCAGGTCGCCGACGCAGGTCCCCAATCCCAGCGCAAAGCCTTGAAAATAGCCGCGCTGCATGGCCAGGGTGATCATCGCGATATTGGCCACGCCGATGTCCAGGCACAAAGAAAGGCTCAGCAAGAAGCCGCTGCTAAATTCCATCAACCGTTATCCTTCGGAAAAATTTGTTTACACACTGGCTGGACAGTGTGCCATGCCACCCCTTATCTTCCGCAACAGGTCACCGCAGTGACCAGCGTCGCTCGGACGGTTCCGGGCGCTCACGTTATCCGAGGCAACAATGGCTAACCCAGGTTCGCCGCGCCGCTTTGCGCGCATAGATCGACTCCCCCCTTACGTTTTCAACATCACTGCCGAGCTGAAGATGGCCGCCCGTCGTCGTGGCGAAGACATCATCGATTTCAGCATGGGCAACCCCGACGGTCCGACGCCGCCGCACATTGTCGAAAAACTCGTCACCGTCGCCCAACGCGAAGACACCCACGGTTACTCGACGTCCAAGGGCATTCCGCGTCTGCGCCGGGCGATTTCCAACTGGTACAAGGATCGCTACGAGGTCGACATCGACCCGGAAACCGAAGCCATCGTGACCATCGGCTCCAAGGAAGGCCTGGCGCATTTGATGCTGGCCACCCTCGATCAGGGCGACACGGTGCTGGTGCCGAACCCGAGCTACCCGATTCACATCTACGGCGCGGTGATTGCCGGTGCCCAGGTGCGTTCGGTGCCATTGATTCCGGGCGTGGACTTCTTCGCCGAACTGGAGCGGGCGATTCGCGGCTCGATTCCGAAACCGAAAATGATGATCCTCGGCTTCCCGTCCAACCCGACCGCACAGTGCGTTGAGCTGGACTTCTTCGAGCGTGTGATCGCCCTCGCCAAGCAGTACGACGTACTGGTGGTGCACGACCTGGCCTACGCCGACATCGTCTACGACGGCTGGAAAGCTCCGTCGATCATGCAAGTGCCGGGCGCCAAGGACATCGCGGTGGAGTTTTTCACCCTGTCCAAGAGCTACAACATGGCGGGCTGGCGCATCGGCTTCATGGTCGGCAACCCGGAACTGGTCAACGCCCTGGCGCGGATCAAGAGTTACCACGACTACGGCACGTTCACTCCGCTGCAAGTCGCGGCCATTGCGGCGCTGGAAGGCGATCAGCAGTGCGTCAAGGACATCGCCGAGCAGTACCGGCAGCGCCGCAACGTGTTGGTCAAAGGCCTGCACGAGCTGGGCTGGATGGTCGAGAATCCGAAGGCATCGATGTATGTCTGGGCGAAGATTCCCGAAGCCTACGCGCACCTTGGCTCTTTGGAGTTCGCCAAGAAAATGCTCGCCGAGGCCAAGGTCTGCGTCTCGCCGGGTGTCGGGTTTGGTGAGTATGGGGATGATCATGTGCGCTTCGCGCTGATCGAAAACCAGGACCGGATTCGCCAGGCCGTGCGCGGGATTCGCGCAATGTTCAGGGCGGATGGGCTGGTCAGCAAATCCTGAGGCCTGGACACATAACACTGTGGGAGCGAGCCTGCTCGCGATAGCGGACTTACATTCAACATCTTCGCTGAATGTTAAGCCCTCATCGCGAGCAGGCTCGCTCCCACATTTGGTTTTGCGGTGTGCTTAAACGAACAACGACAGCAGCAGGATAAAGCCCAGGGCCACCACAGACAGGATGGTTTCCATCGCCGTCCAGGTCTTGAAGGTCTCCGCCACGGTCATGTTGAAGTATTGCTTCACCAGCCAGAAACCGGCGTCGTTGACGTGAGACAGGATCAACGAACCGGCACCGGTGGCCAGCACCAGCAACTCACGGTTCACACCCGGAATCATCCCCACCACCGGCACCACGATGCCGGCGCCAGTAATGGTCGCCACGGTCGCCGAACCGGTCGCGATACGGATCACCGCCGCCACCAGCCATGCCAGAAGGATCGGCGAGATTTCCGCAGCCACCGCCATGTTGCCGATGACATTACCCACGCCGCTGGTCACCAGCATCTGCTTGAAGCCACCACCGGCACCGATGATCAGGATGATTGCGGCGGTTGGCGCGAGGCTCGCGTCCAGCCATTTGAGCATCTGGTTGGAACCAATGCCCTGCTTGTAGCCGAAGGTGTACAGCGACAGCAGCAACGCCAGCAGCAGTGCCGAGATCGGGTGACCGATCAGGTCCATGAAGGTGCGGAAGAAGTTGCCGTCCGGCAGCACCACATCGGCAAAGGTTTTGAGCAGCATCAGGAACACCGGCGACAGCACGGTGATCAAGGTGATGGAGAAGCTCGGCAGATCGGCAGAATCGTTCTCGCGCGCCAGTTGATCCACCAGTTCCTGATTGGGATGACCGGGAATGTACTTGGCAATGAAGGTGCCGTAGATCGGGCCGGCGATGATGGCTGTCGGCAGCGCAACGATCAGGCCGTAGAGAATGGTTTTACCGATGTCGGCACCGAACACGCCGATGGCCAGCAACGGACCCGGGTGCGGGGGCACCAGACCGTGCACGGCGGACAGGCCGGCCAGCAGCGGGATACCGATCTTGATGATCGACACGCCGGTACGCCGGGCCACGATGAACACCAGCGGGATCAGCAGCACGAAGCCGATCTCGAAGAACAGCGGAATGCCGACCAGGAACGCGGCGAACATCATCGCCCACTGCACCTTGTCCTTGCCGAACGCGCGAATCAGCGTCTGGGCAATCTGATCCGCCCCGCCCGACTCGGCCATCATTTTGCCAAGCATGGTGCCCAGCGCAAGGATGATCCCGACGAAACCGAGCACCCCACCGAAGCCGTCCTGGAACGCTTTGATGATGGTGCCGATCGGCATGCCGGAGGTCAGCCCGAGAAAGGCTGCGGCAATGATCAGGGCAATAAACGGGTGAAACTTGAACTTGGTGATCAGGACGATAAGCCCGATCACCGTGACCACTGCATCGAGCAGCAGGAACGTCTCGTGGGACATGCCAAACATTAGGGGTGTCTCCTGGTTGTTGTTGTTATTGAAGCGGGTAATTCGAAAGCCATAAGGACAGCGCTATCTCTTCGAGCAAAATCAACCGGCGCGTTTCAAGCCGTGTTCCAGCCACCAGGCATGCGCCTGTTTCGCCAATTGGTCGACGCTGTGGGTGGACGCATCGAGGGCCAGGGTCAGCGGTTCGCCAACGGGGGACTCAAGGGTGGCGAACTGGCTGTCGATCAGCGTCGACGGCATGAAGTGCCCTGGCCGATGGGAGACACGATCGGCCGCCACTTCAGGCGTGAGTTCAAGGAACACGAAGCCCAGGCCCGGCAAGGCGCTGCGCAGACGTTCGCGGTAAATGTGTTTGAGGGCCGAGCAGGTCAGCACCGGGCGAGCGCCCGTGGCGTCTACGCGGCGCAGTTCGTCGCACAGGCTGTCGAGCCAGCCGGCACGGTCGTCGTCGTTCAGGGGAATGCCTGCGCTCATCTTTTCGATATTGGCGGCAGGGTGAAAAGTGTCGCCTTCAATGGCAGTCGCGCCGCTGAGCTCGCACAAGGCTTCGCTGACGCACGTCTTGCCGCAACCGGCAACGCCCATGATGACCAGGGCGGTGATGGGATGATTCATGTAACACCTCAGCGCGCAGACAGCGCTACCTTTGAAAGCTATGACACTCGTTCAAAAGCAGAAGTTGCCGACGCCTTCTTGTCATTTTTGTGGGTTGCAGCGTGTTCGTTCCCGACACCGAAAAGCGAGGTTCAGGCAAAACTCGCTTACGCATTTGCAGCTGCTTCGGGACAGCGCTACCTTAGTGCCTTGAATTTTGTTTGGCAAGCCGCCCGATGACCTCCCCTAAAAACGATAAAAATACGCGAACCACTGGCCGTCCTACTCTGAATGAAGTCGCCCGACTGGCCGGCGTCAGCCCGATTACCGCGTCCCGCGCCTTGCGTGGCGTGAGCACGGTGGCCACCGACCTGGTGGAAAAAGTCCAGAAAGCGGCGCTTGAGCTCAACTACGTGGTCAACCCCGCCGCCCGCGCGTTAGCCTCGGCCCAGAGCCATTCCGTCGTGGTGCTGGTGCCGTCGCTGTCCAACTTGCTGTTCATCGACACGCTGGAAGCCATTCATCAGGTTTTGCGACCGAAGGGCTTCGAAGTGCTGATCGGCAACTTCCATTACTCGCGCGATGAAGAAGAAAACCTGCTGCGCAATTACATGGCGTATCAGCCGCGTGGTTTGCTGCTGACCGGGTTTGATCGCACCGAAAGTTCGCGACGGATGATTGAGGCGAGCAACATTCCCTGCGTGTACATGATGGAACTGGACAGTGCGGCGGGCCTGAATTGCGTAGGTTTCTCGCAGCTCGCCGCCGGCGAAACGGCGGCCGAGCATTTGCTGTCACGCGGTCGCAAACGCCTGGCCTACATCGGCGCGCAACTGGATCAGCGCACATTGCTGCGCGGCGAAGGGTTCCGCAAAGCCCTGCAGAAGGCCGGTCGGTATGACCCGGACCTGGAAGTGCTGACGCCACGCGCCTCCTCCGTAGGTCTGGGTGGCGAACTGTTCCTGCAACTGATCGCCAGTCATCCGGATGTCGATGCAATCTTCTTCGGCAACGATGACCTGGCGCAGGGCGCGCTGCTGGAAGCGATGCGCTGCGGGATCAAAATCCCTGAACAAGTGGCAATCCTCGGTTTCAACGACCTGCCGATGTCGGCCCACATGGTCCCGCGCCTGAGCAGCATCAACACCCCGCGCGAGGCCATCGGCCGACGTGCCGCCGAACAGATGCTGACCTTGATGGCGGGCAACACGGTGGCGAAACCGGTGCAGGACATGGGGTTTGAGTTGAAAGTGCGCGAAAGTACGTAGTTCAGGACTGATCGTTGCCACGCTCTGCGGGCTGAACGGGAACGATCAGTTACACCTTTACCCTCCACCCCATGAGGGCCTCGTGCAAAATCCGCCCTCTCCATCCCGGCGGACACGTATATGCGCAAGATAATCATCATGGCCCTCCTGCTCG
Organism: Pseudomonas sp. IT-P171; assembly: GCF_949767765.1. Taxonomy (NCBI): domain Bacteria; kingdom Pseudomonadati; phylum Pseudomonadota; class Gammaproteobacteria; order Pseudomonadales; family Pseudomonadaceae; genus Pseudomonas; species Pseudomonas sp. IT-P171. The sequence goes on along the minus strand of NZ_CATKQN010000022.1, from coordinate 477,036 downwards.
CCGTCTCGCTTGGACAGGCGCTACAGGTGCAGGCCTCTGAGCCAGATGACTGGACCCGTTTCCTGAACGACCCACGTTTCATGCCGGCGATCAAACGCTGTCTCGCCGCCCACCCGCAAGGTCAGGGGCCTGCCGTCGTAATGGGTGTTGGGCATGCCAGTCTTGAAGAGGCTTACGTCATGACCACCGACCTCACCGGGCGTAAAAATGTGTGTTTTTCCAGTAAGGATACGGGACTGGAAGTGCGCTCCCAGACCGTTTTCAATCTGCCAGGTCCGCTGTTTGTTTCAGTGGATCAAGTCAAGGTGCCCCCCAAGGGCGAGTGCATCGAGCCCACCCCTGTATTCATCGATCAACAGCTTCAAGGCTGGATCCTCAGGCAACCCATCCTCAATCAGCACATGCCCAGTGCCTGCTCGACTCCGGTCTGGACTGATCTGATACCGCTCGATTAGGTCTCACGACCCTTTTTTCAACGGTCGGTATCTGCACCATCAAGCCGCGCATCATCCATGCCGCAGGTTTTCAACTAATCTTGTGGGTGCTCCCTGTCCCGATTACCGCCTGCCAGGGCGGGCATACTGTTAGAGTCCCGAAGCGTCGAATCGCTAACGGAGTAGCTCCATGGAACATGCACTGAAGATCCTCGGTAAAGCGTCGTCCATCAACGTCAGAAAAGTCCTGTGGACCTGCGACGAGCTGGACCTTTCCTACGAGCGAGAAGACTGGGGCAGCGGCTATGCGTCGACCCACAGTCCCGAGTTTGTCCGACTCAACCCGAATGCACAGGTACCGGTGATCATCGACGATGCTGGCGTGCTGTGGGAGTCCAACACCATCTGCCGTTACCTGGCCGGCAAACATTCACACGCTGAATTGCTGCCGCACGAACCCGCGGCGCGCGCCCGGGTGGAGCAATGGATGGATTGGCAGGCCACTGATCTCAACTCGTCCTGGAGCTACGCGTTTACAGCGCTGGTACGCAAAGACCCGGAGTTCCAGGACGCGCACCGGATTGCCACTGGCTTACGCGGCTGGAACCAGAAGATGAGCATCCTCGAACATCAGCTCGCGGCCACCAAAGCTTATGTTGCCGGCCCCCGGTTCTCACTGGCCGACATTGTCATCGGGCTGTCGGTCAACCGCTGGCTGATGACCCCGATGGACCGTCCAGATTTTCCTGCCATCGACGAGTATTTCCAACGGTTGGCGCAGCGCCCCGGATTCCTGAAACATGGATGCAACGGCCTGCCTTGAAACCATGCCGGCTTCTCGGCGGTCGACGACTGCCGCCGAGCGGCAAAGGTTAACCGCGAGATTCGCGCCATTCGCCGGCCAAATAAAACTTAACTGACTGTAAAATATGTAATTTTTAATGCAGGCATAGTATTTGCTGAAGGCACTGCACCACAAACACCTACAAGGTCTACTCATCATGTTGGTCAGTGCAAACAAACAGTCGCTAATGACGCCAATCCTCAAGAAGCCCGGCGAAGATCCGACCGCCGAAGCCGCTGCCGGTCTTCAGAGTGTGATGCTGCAACGACAAGGCAACGTTCAGCCGCTCTCCGCGCAGGTGCAGAATTCCGCCACCCAAAACGCCACCCGGCAAGTCAGTGAGGCGAGTAAAATCAGCGACAACGTTGATGAAGCGTTCGCGAAAACACGCGTGGGACTGCAATTGACTAACGCGCCGCTTCCGACCGATGCGCAAGGCAAACTCAGTGGCGGTACGGCCACAGACGCGTTCAAGGAATACATGAGCAAAACCCCGGAAGAGCGCATGCAAGACGCCATTCTGGAAGAGATGGGCCTGACTAAAGAAGAAGTGTCACAAATGTCGCCGGAACAACAACAGGCGGTCGCTAAAGAAATGGCCGAACGCATGCAGGACAAGGTAAAACTGGCGCAGGCCGAGAAAGAAAACGGTGTGAGCGAGAAAGGCAGCCCGCAAGTGGTGGACAAGTTTCTCGCGTCGCTTTAACAACACCGGGTAATGCTGTTCACTTGAGCGCGCTCTTGGGTCATGCATACCTTTGTGGCGAGGGAACTCGCTCCCGCTTGAGTGCGTAGCACTCACAAAATCGGTAATGGTTGTCAGATTTTTGGGGCCGCTACGCAGCCCAGCGGGAGCAAGCTCCCTCGCCACAGATGTCTTGCTTGCCTGAAGACTTTCTTGAGTGCCCTCTACCAGCCCCTTGTCAGTTTGCCGCCATCAACTTATCTGCAAGGTCGAGTTGAACTGGCTGATCGCATCCACGACATGCCGCGACCCCTGTTGAATCTCCAGAATCACCTCCCCCGCCTCGTTCGCCAATTCCACCCCAAGACCGGTCCGGCTCAGACTCGACTGCATGCTCGACACCGCGCTCAATGACAAGTCGTGGTTCTTGCGCACCACGTCGACGATCTCCAGCGTCGCCTGACTGGTGCGTGCGGCGAGGCTGCGAACCTCATCGGCGACGACGGCGAACCCACGCCCGTGCTCCCCGGCCCGGGCCGCTTCAATCGCCGCGTTAAGCGCCAGCAGGTTGGTCTGATCGGCAATGCCGCGAATGGTCTGGACGATGGTGCCGATGATGTCGGACTGCTTGCTGACCGCGTCGATGCTCAACGCCGCCTCGTTCAAGTTTTTGGAAATGTCCTGGATGATCTGCACCGTTTGCTGCACCACCTGCGACCCTTTCTGCGCGCAGGCGTCGTTCTGGACCGAGGTGCTGTGGGCCGATTCGGCAGCGGTTTGCAGGGTGGTCACCTGATTCGTGATGTCGCTGGCAAACTTGACCACTTTGTACAGCCGGCCCTTGGTGTCGAACAACGGGTTGTAGGACGCTTCAAGGAAAATGGTATGGCCGTGTTTATCTTTGCGTTCAAAACGGTGCGAGTGATATTCGCCGCGATTCAATGAGGCCCAGAACGCTTTGTAGGCCTGGGATTCGGCTTCGGCGCGGTGGCAGAACAGGCTGTGATGCTGACCGACGACTTCGTTGAGCGAGTAATGGGTGGTCTTCAGGAAGTTCTCATTGGCGGTAATCACATGGCCTTCGGGAGTGAATTCAATCACCGCCATGGAACGACCGATCGCCGCGAGCCTGCTTTCGTTTTCGTGTTCTTTGGAAATCCTGGCGGAGACGTCCGTGGCCACTTTGATCACACTTTTTACTTGGCGGTCGGGACCGAAAACCGGCATGTAACTGGCTTCCAGCCAGATCTCCTTTCCCTTCTTGTTCAAGCGCAGGAAAGTGCCGCTGACCGGTTCGCCACGGGCCAGGTCACGCCACAATCTGGCGTAGTCTTCGCTTCGGTAAAACGCTTCTTCGCAAAAGATCCGGTGATGTTTGCCACGCACTTCCTCGACGCTGTAACCCATGGCGGCGCAAAAGTTTTCGTTGGCATCAAGGACGATGCCTTCAGGGGTGAACTCAATCATCGCCATCGAACGGCTGACGGCGGCCAGCCTGGCGTTGGCCTCGCTCAGTGCACAGCTGTAGCGCTCGATTTCCTGCAGGTCAGCTTTGTGATGTCGGTTAAACATGGTCGTATCACCCTAAGTGCGGTCCTTTGATTGATGAAAGTTCTTCAGTCTTTCAACGTATCCACCACAACGTTCCATGGCACAGGCGCACACATTCCTCCACAGGAGGAACGGTCAGGTGATCGATGATGTTGAATCGGAGAGTCCATGTGGCAACGCTCTTATCAAGACATCCGTCTCTTGATAGCCCGGGACCGGGCCAGCCCTGATGTTTTCAAAAGTAATTCCCTTTGTCGAAAGCTCCCTGTTGCTCGCGTCGGTGCCTTGGGTTGCGCACTCTTGAGGAGTGCATGACGGCCTTCATATCGCGACCTTCATGGTTTGGAATGAGCATAGTCAGGCGCAATCGGCTTGCAAGGCCACTAGTCGGCCAGTATTGAGGACAAAATCGGTTCAGCTTCGAGTCTATTTGCTAAACATCGGGCGAAAAACCACACTGATCATCGTGTCGTTTTTCGGGATAAGGCGGGACTCGGAATAAATCTCTATCCACCCACCGACAGGTTCTGTTTTTTCGGGAATGCCCAACGGACAGCACTCATTCTCATAATGGAAATCCTTGAGGGTACATGTCATGACCTTCCCCTGCCCGCCAGGTCCTTCCACACCGTAAACGATCACTGAGTACCGCTGATTGTTGTACTTCCAGGAAGATACTTGCTGGCTCATGTTGTAGTCGGAAAGATTTACCGGACTATTCGAAGGCGTACTCTGCAGTGCTAATTTGGTGCCGCCAAAGTCCCAAGCCGTCCAGACGCAAAAATAACCATAGGCGCAGTTGGTATCTTTTTGTTCAGCGCCTGAAACCGGAAACGTCATCACAACGGCTCCTTTTTCGTAAGCCACCTGAGTGGAGCTGACTTGTTGTCCTCCCGTTTTTCTCCTGAGCTGTTGATCAATCTGCTGTTGAACATCTGCCTTCTGTTCGGCCGTCATCTCGGGATTGAACAATGCATATTTGCCAAGCTCCTCAGCATCCGGTTTCGCATAGAAAAAAAACGCCAAACCGACACAGGCAAACAGTGCTGCGCAAACTCCCAGCCACTTGATGTTCATATTGAACCCCACACGTTAAGCGCCGAGAAAACCCCGGCGACCTGAAGCGCAGAATCCAAACATTACACGCGGCCGTCTACTGTCATAACTGACAGTCAAGACAATCGGTGCGGATGAATTATTGCTCGGAGAGCATCCCCATTAGCGCCTGCACCGCTGCCGAGGGTGGCTTATTCGCCGCGACCACCAAGGCGAACTCGCGATCGATTCGCGGTTTCAGCGGCACCACACGCAGGCCCTGGAGCTGGCTCGGCAGGGTCATTTCCGGCACCAGGGTCACACCGATGTTCTCCCGCACCAGGGTAAACGCACTGCTCCACTCGCGAACCTCGACCCGGACGTCATGCAACTGCAAACCGGCCTCGATGGCCAGGCTGCGGGCATTGGTCGAACAGCCGCCCGTGGCCAGCACAAAGGGTTGCTCCGCCAACTCGGCGAGGGCGACACCCTCTTCAACCGAGCGCCGCGCCAAAGGATGGCCGCCCGGCAGAACCGCCACCCAGGCATCGCGCCCCAAACGGCCGGTATTGCGCTCCGGTGCCGGGTTCAACACCACCCCCACGTCCACCAGACCGGCGCCGAGCAGTGTTTCCACTTCATCGTCGCTGACTTCCAGGGCAGTCACCTGAATACCGGGATACAGCCGATTAAACTGGCGCAGCAGCGGCGGCAGGAACGTCGCCAGCACCATGGGGAAACTCGCCAGGCGAATCGTCCCGCGCTCGATGCCTTTCGCGGCATCGACGGTACTGCGGATGGTTTCCAGGGCGCCGAGCATGGTGCGCGCCTGCTCGATGACCGGCAGACCAATGGCGGTTGGCAGGGTCTGGCGGTTTTCCCGGCTGAACAGTTGAACGCCGAGGGTTTCCTCGATCAACGCCAGCGCCTGGCTGGCGCCGGACTGGGTCATGCCGACGCGCTCGGCTGCGCGGGTGATGTTGCCTGTGTCTGCCACGGCCACCACCATTCGCCAGTGCATCAAATTCATCATGGCAGTAGCTTTCCTTATGGCAGCTTTCTGAAGAATTAATTTTACCGAAGGCGCCGCGCACTATGACACTGACGAAAACCCCGAACCAGAGGCCTGCCGATGCAGTTGTATTACGCCCCACACGCTTGCTCGCTCGCACCACACATTGTACTGCGCGAGCTGGACCTGCCCTTCGCATTGATTCGCGTCGATAACCGCACCAAACAGACCGCGAGCGGAGCGGACTTCCTCGTCATCAACCCGAAGGGTTACGTCGCGGCGCTGCAACTGGACAACGGTGCAGTGCTGACCGAAGGCCCGGCGATCCTGCAGTACCTGGCGGACCTGTGCCCCGAGGCGAACCTGGCGCCAGCCCATGGGACGTTCGAGCGGGTGCGGTTGCAGGAGTGGTTGAACTTTGTTTCGACGGAGATTCATGGCGCGCTGGGTTGGTTGTTCAATGCGCAGTTCCCGGAGCAGGTGAAGGCGCAGATCAAGGAGAAGTTGTACAAGCGGTTTGCGGTGGTGTGCCAGACGCTGGAGCGTCAGGATTATTTGCTGGCGGGTGGGTTCAGCATTGCCGATGCGTATTTGTTTACGGTGTTGCGGTGGGCGCCGTTGTTTGCGATTGATTTGGATGAGTGGCCGGCGTTGGCGGCGTTTCAAGCCAGAATTGATCAGCGGTCGGCGGTGAAAGCGGCGTTGGCCGCAGAATCCGCGTAAGCCTTGAGGCCATCGCGGGCTTGCCCGCTTCCATAAATGCGTGTGGCGAGGACGCTTGCTCCCGTTGGGTCACGAAGTGGCCCCAAAAAAGGGACTGCTGCGCAGTCCAGCGGGAGCAAGCGCCCTCGCCACAGGTTCACAGGAATCAATGACCGAACACATCCACCTTCTTGGCCTTCTTGTCTGCGCGCTTTTCATCGGCGGTTTTCGCCGGTTTTTTCTTTGCCGCTTTTTTTGAATCCATGCCTTTGGCCATGATACGTACTCCACTCATACGGGATGTGAGATCAGGTATACACCTATCGCCGGGCGCGCGTTCTTTTATAATCGCCCGCTTTGCGCACCGACAGATCACCTCCATGCCCGACACCCAGTACACCTTGCTCGCCGAGCCGTTATGGCCGCTGATGAACAAGTTTTATCGTGCCCACCAATCGTCGATGAAAGCGGTGCGCGACGCTCGATTGTGGGTCGCCAGGCGCGACGAGATCATTGGCGCGCTGTGTTTGCGTCCGGTCTCGGGCGGGCATTGGCTGACCGGTTTGTTCGTCGATCCGGCCTGCCGCGAACAAGGAATTGCGGCGGCGCTGATCGCCGAAGCGGTGAAAGGTCTCGAACAACCGGTGTGGCTGTTCTGCCATCCGGATTTGCGCGGATTTTATGAACGACGCGGTTTTACCTTCGATCCGGCCATGCCTTACGCCATGGTCGAACGCTTGAGCCGCTATGCGCGCAGCAAGCCGATGATTGCGATGGGGCTGGAACCGGTCAGGTAGAGGCATGGAGATCTAATGTGGGAGCGGCGGTGAAATCAATCGTCGGCGTTGGGATCGAGATCCGGGAACATGACTTCGGTGAACCCGAACTTGCTGAAGTCGGTAATCCGCGACGGATATAACCGGCCGATCAGGTGATCGCATTCGTGCTGCACCACACGGGCATGAAAGCCTTCGGCAATGCGCACGACCGGCTCGCCCTTCGGGTCGAAACCTTCGTAGCGAATCTGCTGATAACGATTTACCGCGCCACGCAGGCCAGGCACCGACAGGCAGCCTTCGAAGCCCTCTTCCATCACCGGGCTCAACGGCGTGATCAGCGGATTGATCAGAATGGTCTGCGGCACCGCTTCGGCATCCGGGTAGCGTTCGCTGTGCTCGAATCCGAAGATCACCAGCTGCAGGTCGACCCCGATCTGCGGCGCCGCCAGGCCAACGCCACCGACGCTTTCCATGGTCTGGAACATGTCGTCGATCAGTTGCCACAGCTCCGGGCTGTCGAACATTTCGGCGGGGACCGGCGGAGCGACACGCAGCAGGCGCTCGTCGCCCATTTTCAGGATTTCACGGATCATTTGATGACTTCGTCAGTGTTCGGCTTGATCGAGTGATCCCGACCCAGTCCCGAAACGTGGTGTTTATGTGCAGGGTCGAGCTCGCCGGGGACCTTTTCGCCAGGGCCCTTGCCTTCGTTCGACATGTGTTCGATCACCGCATTCATCTCCGCACCGAGCAACAGCACCGCCGCGGAAATATAGAAGTACAGCAACAGCACGATGATCGCGCCGATACTGCCATACATGGCGTTGTAGTCGGCGAAAGTCTTGACGTAGAACGCGAACCCCAGGGAAGCGACGATCCACACCGCCACCGCCAGCACCGAGCCGGGGGTGATAAAACGAAACTCTTGCTTGACGTCGGGCATGACGTAATAGATCAACGCCACCGCAATCATCATCAGGACAACGATGACTGGCCAGCGAGCAATCGTCCAGACCGTGACAATGAAGTCTTCCAGCCCGACCTGCGCAGCAATCCAGCCCATCACCTGCGGCCCGAGCACCATTAACGCGGCGGCGACCAGCAACATGCCGGCAATGCCGATGGTGTAGATAATCGACAGCGGAAAACGCTTCCACGCAGGACGGCCCTCCACCACATCGTAGGCGGCGTTCATCGCGCTCATCATCAGGCGCACGCCGGCCGAAGCCGTATACAGCGCGATGACGATACCGACCGACAGCAGGCCACCCTTGGATTGCTGGAGCTGGTCGATCACCGGGTTCACCTGCTCCAGCGCCTGGGGCGGCAGGACCAGTTCCGATTGCAGACGCAGCCAGGAGAAGAAGTCCGGCAGGTGCAGGAAACCGATCAGGGCGATCAGGAACAGGATGAAGGGAAACAGCGAAAACAGCATTTGATAGGCCAGTGCCGAGGCATAGGTCGACATCTCGTCGTCGACGAACTCGGTCACCGTGCGCACCATGACACGGTGCAGGCGCAGGCCTTTCATGTGTGGGAAAAACATTAGCGTCTCCTTTCGCCGCAGATTGGGTTGAAGTCGTGGCGACTCAGGGGCCGTTTTCTACATCAAAGTAGCCTACTTGGCGACTTTGAAACAATTTCAGTGTGCAAGTTCAGGCTGACACAAAAACGGCCATCCGTGGATGGCCGCCTCTGATATTCATCCAAGGCCGAATCAAGCCTTGTCGATGCCTTTTTTGATCGCGTCCTTGGCTTTGCCCACTGCTTGCTGAGCTTCGCCTTTCCTTTCCTGCACCACGCCTTCGGCGCGCATTTTGTCATTACCGGTGGCCTTGCCGACGCCTTGCTTGACGTTGCCGGCGGCTTCGTTGGCCATGCCTTTTACTTTATCGCCAGTGCTGCTCATGGTGTTTCTCCTGTGAACAATTGAACGAGAAAAGTCGTTACACAAGAATTGACCGGAGCCGTTTGCGCGGAGTTTCATTTATTTTCCCGGCGACATTTCATCGTTCCGTGCAGGTTGGGCTTTATGTTTGCCGAGCAACCCCCGAGAATGCGCAACGTATTCAGGCCGTGGCGCTGAAGATCCAATCCCGTAGGAATGTTATGAAACTCGATAAAAAGCAGGCCATTGCCCGCAGAAACCAGGAACTCGGCGGTGCTGTGCTTGGCGTCAACAACTGCCATTTCACCGAATTGAACCGTAACCGCAACATCTGGTGGTTCGACATCCCGGTTGCACGCCTGGCCGTTGGTCAGTACGAATGGATCCACCTGCTGATGCACACACCGGACACCGATGAACTGCTGCACCTGAAAGTGCCGACGGTGTTCCTGCGCGAGAAGCTCGAAGGGCTGGTCGTGCGTAACCAGGGCAAGCGCAAGGCTGCGTTAAGCCTGGAACTGAGTGCGGACAAGGATTCGTACTTGCAGGACATGCGCCCGGCGGGCACCCACGTCAATTTCGCGCCGTTCCGCCTGTAACACCGATCGCAGACAAAAACTGTGGCGAGGGAGCTTGCTCCCGCTGGGCTGCGAAGCGGCCCAAAATCAGGCGCCGCGATACTCCTGATGTATCTCCATCGCTGTGATCGCGGCTACTGCGCAGCCGAGCGGGAGCAAGCTCCCTCGCCACAGAAGCCCGCCCCTATCGCTATAAACAAAAAGCCCCGCATCTGCGGGGCTTTTTGCTGGATTACGCGGTGGCTTTCTTCGCGTTGATCTTCTTCAGCTCTTCATCACGCAATTCCCGCCGCAGGATCTTGCCAACGTTGGTGGTCGGCAATGCATCGCGGAACTCCACCGCTTTCGGCACCTTGTAGCCGGTGACGTTGGCGCGCATATGCTCCATCACCTGCTCCTTGGTCAGCGTCACGCCCGGTTTGGCGACGATGAAAATCTTGATCGCTTCGCCCGACTTCTCGTCCGGCACGCCGATGGCTGCGCATTGCAGTACGCCCGGCAGGGTCGCGAGCACGTCTTCGAGCTCATTCGGGTACACGTTGAAACCGGACACCAGAATCATGTCTTTCTTGCGATCGACGATGCGCATGTAGCCATCCGGCTGGATCAGCGCGATGTCACCTGTCTTCAACCAGCCTTCGCTGTCGAGGATTTCATCGGTGGCTTCCTGGCGCTGCCAGTAGCCTTTCATCACCTGCGGACCTTTCACACACAACTCGCCGATTTCGCCCATCGGCTGTTCAACGCCGGCATCGTCGATGATTTTGCACAGGGTCGACGGAACCGGAATACCGATGGTGCCGATCTGGATGTTCTGGATCGGGTTCACCGTCGCCACCGGGCTGGTTTCGGTCATGCCGTAACCTTCGCAGATGGCGCAGCCGGTGACCGCTTTCCAGCGCTCGGCCGCCGCCAGTTGCAGGGCCATGCCGCCGGACAGGGTGACTTTCAGCGCCGAGAAATCCAGTTTGCGGAAACCTTCGTTATTGCACAGGGCAACGAACAGCGTGTTCAGGCCGACGAAACCGCTGAACTTCCACTTCGACAGTTCCTTGACCATCGCCGGCAGGTCGCGCGGGTTGCTGATCAGGATGTTGTGGTTGCCGATCAGCATCATCGCCATGCAATGAAAGGTGAATGCGTAGATGTGGTACAGCGGCAGCGGCGTGATCAGGATCTCGCAGCCTTCGTTGAGGTTGGAACCCATCAGCGCCTTGCACTGCAGCATGTTGGCGACGAGGTTGCGATGGGTCAGCATGGCGCCCTTCGCCACGCCAGTGGTGCCGCCGGTGTATTGCAGCACCGCCACGTCACTGCTGGCCGGGTTGGCTTCAGCCACTGGCTGGCCATGGCCCTTGCTCAACACGTCGTTGAACTTGACGGCCTTGGGCAAGTGATACCCCGGGACCATCTTCTTCACGTACTTGATGACGCTATTGATCAGCAGGCGCTTGAGCGGCGGCAACAGGTCCGCCACTTCAGTGACGATGACATGCTTGACGCCGGTTTTCGGCACGACGGTCTCGGCCAGGTGCGCCATGTTGGCCAGGCACACCAGGGCTTTGGCGCCGGAGTCGTTGAACTGGTGTTCCATTTCCCGCGCGGTGTACAGCGGGTTGGTATTGACCACGATCAGCCCGGCGCGAATGGCACCGAACACAGCGACCGGGTACTGCAAGACGTTGGGCAGCTGCACGGCGATTCGATCGCCCGGTTGCAAGTCGGTATGCTGTTGCAGGTAAGCGGCAAAGGCGCCGGACAATTCGTACAGTTCACCGTAGGTAATTGTCTTGCCCAGGTTGCTGAATGCCGGTTTGTCGGCGAAGCGTTGGCAGGACTGTTTCAGCACTGCCTGAATATTCGGATACTCGTCCGGATTGATGTCGGCAGCAATCCCGGCAGGGTACTTATCCTTCCAGAAGTCTTCGATCATGGAAGCCCACTCCTCAGCAACGCGAATTCAAATACCGCATTTTGATGCGGTTATTATTGGTGTTTGATTATGGGTGAGTCTGGCTGTTAAAGCCGCCGAGAGGTCCCAAAGCGCGCCGAGAGTAGCAGCTTTGCAAAGGGCCGACTAGAGCCAAAAGCGGCCTCTACAGTCACTTTGGTGACTCGAGAATAACAAGCGGTCATTTTAGAGCAATAATTCTATAAATCCCTGAAAGCCTTTAAAACCGGGCCATAAAAGCAAAAGATCGCAGCCTTCGGCAGCGCCTACGGAGGAATACGATTCCCTGCAGGCGTTGCCGAAGGCTGCGATCTTTTGGGACCGCCCGGATCTATGACCGATCAGGCGATATCCCGCAACTCCCGCCGCAGAATCTTGCCCACCGGCGTCATCGGCAACGACTCACGCAACACAATGTGCTTGGGGACTTTGTACGCCGTGAAGTTTTCCTTGCAGTAGGCCTTCAGCTCTTCAAGGCTGACCCCCGACTCTCGCGCCACCACAAACAACTTCACCGCTTCGCCCGAACGTTCGTCCGGCACACCAATGACCGCGCAGTTGGCGACTTTCGGGTGAGCCATCACCACGTCTTCGATCTCGTTCGGGTACACGTTGAAACCCGAGACGATGATCATGTCTTTCTTGCGATCGACGATGCGCACAAAACCGTCCGGATCGATCACGGCGATGTCGCCGGACTTGAACCAGCCTTCGGCATCCAGCACTTCGGCAGTGGCCTCGGGTTTCTGCCAGTAGCCCTTCATGATCTGCGGACCCTTGATGCACAGTTCGCCGCGCTCGCCCATTGGCTGCTCGACGCCTTCATCGTTGATGACTTTCAGCGTAGTGCCCGGCACCGGCAGGCCGACCGTGCCGATCCGCGATTTGTCGCCGTACGGGTTGGTGCACGCCACCGGCGAGGTTTCGGTCAAGCCATAGCCTTCGGTGATGCGGCACCCGGTCAGTTGCTCCCAGCGCTCCGCGGTGGCCTTGACCAGCGCAGTGCCGCCGGAGTTGGTCAGTTTCAGGCTGGAGAAATCCAGGGTTTTGAAATCCGGATGGTCCATCAACGCAACGAACAGCGTGTTGAGCCCCAGCAATGCCGAAAACCGCCAGTTCTTCAGTTCCTTGATGAAGCCCTTGATGTCCCGTGGATTGGTGATCAGCACGTTATGGTTGCCGGTCACCATCATGCACATGCAATTCGCGGTGAAGGCATAGATGTGATACAGCGGCAGCGGCGCGATCATCACTTCCTGGCCTTCGCGCAGCAGCGGCTGCCCATCGTTGCCGAACTGCCCCAGGCACGCCCGCGCCTGCTGCATGTTCGCCACCAGGTTGCCGTGGGTCAGCATCGCGCCCTTGGCCAGGCCGGTGGTGCCGCCGGTGTATTGCAGCACGGCGATATCGCTGAGACCGGCGTCCAGCGGCTTGATGCCCAGGCCCCGGCCCATGCGCAACGCGCTCTTGAAGGAAACGGCCTGCGGCAAGGAATAGTCGGGGACCATTTTCTTGACCTTGCTCACCAGGGTGTTGACCAGCCAGCCTTTGGCGGTGGGCATCATGTCGCCCATCTTCGCTTCGATCAGGTACTGGATGTCGGTGTCGGCCAGCACTTCCTGGACCTTCTGCCCGAACATGTTCAGGTAGACCAGCGCCCGGGCACCGGAATCCTTGAATTGGTGACGCATTTCCCGTGCGGTGTACAGCGGGTTGGTGTTGACCACGATCAGCCCGGCGCGCAACGCACCGAACACGGCAATCGGGTAGTGCAGGACGTTGGGCATCTGCACCGCGATGCGATCCCCCGGCACCAGGTCGGTGTGGGCTTGCAGGTAACCGGCGAACGCGGCGCTGTAGCGTTCCAGTTCGGCGTAGGTCAGGGTCACGCCCATGTTGCTGAAGGCCGGGCGGTCCGCAAATTTTTTGCAGGAACGCTCGAACACCTCGATCACCGACTTGTAAGCCCCTTGATCAATGTCCAGGGGTACGCCGGCCGGGCGTTTGTCATTCCAGAAATCAGGTTGCATTGTTCTTGTCCTCTTTACCTGAACCGATCCGGGGCCACTCTCTGCACTGTCAGAAAAACAAAAAGCAAAAAGCGGAGCTTCACGGACACTAGCAGCTATGACGAATCAGGCAAATATGCCAACGTCCGTCATTGATCGTGTGAATCTTGGTGCCGTGGCGTGGCCTGATCAGACGCCCGGTGAAGGATGCGCTATACAATGCACCGAGCCCATGCAAAGGAATCGCCATGATCCACGACACCTTCTGGTTGACCGCGAGTGACCGCAGCCGCCTCTTCGTCAACCAGTGGCTGCCCGACGCACCATTGAAAGCGGTGATCCTGGTGGCCCACGGCATGGCCGAACACAGTGCCCGCTATGCCCGTCTGGCGGAAAAATGCTGTGAACAGGGCTATGGCGTTTACGCACCTGACTTGCGTGGACATGGCAAAACTGCCGAAAACGGGACACTCGGACATTTCGCCGATGACGATGGCTGGTGCAAGGTCGTCGGCGACCTGGCCAGCCTCAATCAGCACATCGGCCAGCAGCATCCCGGCGTGCCGATCGTGCTGCTCGGCCACAGCATGGGCAGTTACATCGCCCTGGCCTATCTGCTGCATCACAGCGCCAGCCTGTATGGGGCGGTGCTCAGTGGTTCGAACTTTCAACCGGTGGCGCTTTATCGCGCCGCCCGGCAAATCGCCCGCCTCGAACGCTTGCGCCAGGGGCCGAAGGGGCGCAGCGCGCTGATCGAATGGCTGTCGTTCGGCTCGTTCAACAAGAAGTTCAAACCGGTGCGCACCGCGTTCGACTGGCTCAGCCGCGACCCGGCCGAAGTCGACAAATACGCCAACGACCCGCTCTGCGGCTTTCGTTGCACCAATCAGTTCTGGATCGATTTGCTCGGCGGCTTGCAGCAAATCAGCAAAGCGTCCAATCTCGCCCAGATCGATCCGGGCCTGCCACTGCTGGTGATTGGCGGTGAATGTGATCCGGTGAGTGAGGGCAAGCGTCTGAAAGATCTGGCCGATGCACTGCGTGCCGCTGGCAGCCAGAGCCTGCAACTGAAGATTTACCCGCAGGCACGGCACGAACTGTTCAACGAGAGCAATCGCGATGAAGTGACAGCCGATGTGCTGAGCTGGATCGCGCACGCCCTGAGCCACCGCCGCCCACCCCGATCCGAATAGTGTTTTGTGGTTTTTTTATTTGTCACAGGAATTGAAACCGATGACCCAGGTTACCAACACCCCTTACGAAGCCCTTGAAGTCGGGCAGACCGCCAGCTACAGCAAGACGGTCGAAGAGCGCGACATTCAACTGTTCGCCGCGATGTCCGGTGATCACAACCCGGTGCACCTGGACGCTGAATTCGCCGCTGGCACCATGTTCAAGGAGCGTATCGCTCACGGCATGTTCAGCGGTGCACTGATCAGCGCCGCCGTTGCCTGCGAGTTGCCTGGGCCGGGCACCATTTATATCGGTCAGCAGATGAGCTTTCAGAAGCCGGTAAAAATTGGCGACACGCTGACGGTGCGTCTGGAGATCCTGGAGAAACTGCCGAAGTTTCGTGTGCGCATTGCGACGCGGGTGTTCAACCAGCGTGATGAGTTGGTAGTGGATGGCGAAGCGGAAATTCTGGCACCGCGCAAACAGCAAACCGTGACGTTGCCAACGTTGCCGGCGATCAGCATCGGCTGATTCACCGCTCCCCTGTGGCGAGGGAGCTTGCTCCTGCTCGGCTGCGAAGCAGTCGCAATAAACGTCACCTCGGTTCACCAGATTAAACGCGGTGCCTGATTTTGGGGGTGCTTCGCACCCCAGCGGGAGCAAGCGCCCTCGTCACAGGGACTGCTACCGGTCGCCTTCCTGCACCTGCACACTCGCCGTCATCCCCGAACTCAAATTGATCCCCTCGGGCACTTTGTCCAGTTTGATCCGCACCGGAATCCGCTGCGCCAGTCTCACCCAGTTGAACGTCGGCTCCACTTCCGCCAGCAACTGCCCATCCGGCGTGGTGTTGCGATCGGTGATCCCGCGGCTGACGCTTTCCACATGCCCTTGCAGCGCCTCGCCCGCACTCATCAACCAGACCTTGACCGGATCGCCAACGCGAATCCTCGGCAGTTTGGTTTCTTCGAAGTACGCCTGCACATAGAACGTTGAATCGTCGATCAGCGCCATCACCGCTTGCCCGGCATTCACGTAATTGCCTTGGGCCAGACGCAAGTTGGTGATGTGGCCGCTGCGCGGCGCGTGGACCTCGCTTCGGGCGAGGTTGAGTTCAGCGACCTTGGCTTCGGCCTGGGCTTCGCGCAGTTCACCACGGGCGATGCCGGCGTTGATTTGCGCGTTCTCGCGCAGCTCGGCACTGATCGCTTGCGGGCCGAGGGCAGCACGGCGACTGGCTTCGCGCTCACGCAGATTGAGTTGCTGCTGACGGGTTTGCACCACCGCTTGCGCCTTCTCCAGCGCGGCTTCGAACCGGTCGCGGTCGATGCTCAGCAACAGGTCGCCCGCCTTCACCGACTGGTTGTCGAAGGCCTTGAGCTCACGCACCCAGCCTGACACATCCGGAGCGATCACCACCACATCGGCGCGAATCCGCGCATCCCGGGTCCACGGCGTGAGCATGTAGTACTGCCACAAATGAAAACCGGCAAAAATCGCCACCGCCACCAGGCACAGGGTAACCGCGACACGTACGGATGTACGCATGTTCAACTCCTTATAAAGGTCCGAGGACGACGGTGATCAGGGTCAATACACAGACGTACAAGGCGCAATCGAATAACGCTTCGTGCCAGATCCAGCGGCCGGCCGGGGTCAGGCGCAACAGCAGGCGCAAGGCCCCGGTGACGAGCAGCGCCAGCAGCACATAAATCAGAAACGGGCTAAGCAGCACGCCCCCCACCGACCATTCACGCAAGCCCATGGCTTTGCTCCTGTTGACGGCACCACGCGCGCCAGCTGTTCTGCAATTGCAGCACCGCGCCCTGTGCCAGTTTCACGGCATCGCTGGGCGGCAACGCGTACAAGGTGTTCAAGAATGCTTCGCTGGGCTGTTCCAGGGCATCGGCATAACGACCGCTCGGGCCCTGTTCGAGGACTTTTTCCAGTGCCTCGAGATAGCGGCGCTGCGGCGCACTGACCGGCACCTGCGCCACGGCCAGGCTCAAGCGCAAATGCAGCAGTTCGTCGCCGATGTCCAGACCGAGCAAGCCGTCATCCCAGCGACTGCGCGCCGGCTCCGGCAACTCCGGATAGTGCCGCGCCAGTTGCAGCAAACGGTCGGCCATGCGCCCGCCGAACCAGCTTTCAGCGCCAGGCAAATTGCGCCGGGTCAAGCGCACGAGATCGTCGAGGGTCGCTGCCAGCAGACGTCGCCCGTGCCAGGCCGGGTTGCGCAGAATCAGCAAGTGAAACGCCAACACTGCCGCGCCGACGCCGACCACCATGGCTTGAGCGCTGTTGAAGAACGTCGCGACGTCGAACTTCATCGCGTTGAGCGGTGACACCAGCACGATGAAATGCAGGCAAAACGAAGTGGCCGTGGCGCCGATCTGCGGCTTGGCCATGCCCAGCGCGCCCAGAAACAACGGCACGCCCATGCCCATGCAAAGCAACGCAAAACCACTCCATTGCGGCAGCAGAATCTGCCCGACAATAAACGCCGCCGGGATCGCCAGAAAAATCCCGCGCATGAAACTCATGCCGATCTGCGCGCCGTTCTCGCGACTGGCGAACAGGCTGCACACCACGCAGGTCAGCACCAATGCGCCCGAGGCGGCGGGCCAGGCCGTCGCCATCCAGAAACACGACACCACCAGAAACGCCAAGGCACTGCGCGCCCCGAAGACCAGCGCCAATGACAGGTCGCGGTGCGGCGTCAGGGTGCGCGGCGGTTCAACGGTTTCCTTGCCCTCCTCCACCGCCTTCAACGCCGCGTTGGCCGCCATCGCGGTATCCATCAACAATGTGAAACGGACCAGGCAATAACTCTGCGCTGAACTGATTCGTGGGTCATGGGAGGCATCGAGCAAACGCGGTCGCAAGGCTTGCAACGTCGCTGCATCCGGGCTGGCGAGCGCTTCCTGAACCTCGGTCATCCATGGCTCCAACTGTACGGCTTCCTGCGGTTCCAACTGCTTCCACTGACGCCGTACTGAACGGGCGATGCGCAGCAGCATCAACAGTTTCTGGCTCAGTCCGCTGATGGCCCGCGCACGTTGCCGGCCGAGTCCGCCTTCGAACCAGGCGTGCTCGCGCTGGGCATCCACCGCGACAATTCGACCGAGGATTTCCAGCAGGCCCTTGCGCGCCTGACCGTCGCCGGCCAACGTCGCGCGCGCGGCATTCATGCCACTCTGCCACGCGGCTCGCGCCTGATCCGCCAGTTGCCGTTCAACCCGCATTGGCCACAGCAAGGCACTGGCGGCGGTGGCGCAGAGAATGCCCAGACAGATTTCCGTGCAGCGCGCCACCGCTTGATCGAACACCGTCAGCGGGTGAGTAATGGCGGGCAAGGCGATGATTGCGACCGTGTAACCGGCCAACACAAACGAATAGGACCAGGCACTGCGCAGCAAGGTCGAACTCGCCGTACACAGCCCGAGCCACAACGCCAATGCCAGAAGAAACAACCACGGCGTCTGTGCGAACAGGCTCATGAACACCACCGACATGATCGTTCCGATCAGCGTCCCCAACAGCCGCGCCAAGCCCTTCTGCACCACCATCCCGGACAGCGGCTGGGCGACGATGAACGCCGTCATCAACGCCCACGCCGGTTGCTCCAGCCCCCAGCGCAATGCCAGCCACAGCGCGAGGCCGCCGCCGAACAGGGTTTTGATCGCGAACTGCAGGGCACGGCGGTCGGGCGCAAACAAAGCCTGCAAAGTGATAGGCACGTAAAGCACTCTTCAAAGGACGATTTAACGATAGTCGGGTTCACCGAAGTGACTTGAAATCAAATTATTAGCTGGCTATCTATCTATCGTCCAGCGCTAAAAGCCGGGCACAAAAAAACGCCAGACTGGCTGGCGTTTCTGACAGGCTTTGCGCGCTTACGAGCGTGCGCGAGCCTGGTTACGCAGGGCTTTCACCTGATCGTGATTGCGTTGCACGCCGTGGTACTGACGTTCAACCAGATCACGAATGCCCACCAGGTTGTGCTTGTTGATTTTTTCGATGGCTTCTTTGTAAGCCTTCAGCGCATGGTCTTCACCGCGTTCGGCTTCGTTCAGCACGGCTTCTTCATCCTTGCCGGTGAACATAGCTTTCACGTCGACCCAGCGACGGTGCAGATCACCACTGACGCTGGTGGAAGTTTCCGGATCGCCACCCATCGAACGCACAGCCGCTTGCAGCTCCGAAGCGGCCGTAGCGCAGTCGGCGGAGCGCTGGATGAACAGCGTTTTCAGTTCTGGGTGCTTGATGTCTTCAGCGCAAGTCTTGAACCCTTCCTGACCGTCTTTGCTGGTTTCAATCAGGTCATTGAGTACAGAAATCGCTTCTTTATTCATGTCGGTCATTTTCAATTCCTCGCGGGTTGATGAAAGATGCAATAGCTATTGCACCCTGCATGCCAGCTTTGAATTGATAATTTATTGCTTAAATTTCAATAACTTAACTTTTACCCAGAAATCTGTATCCGCGTTATTTGCATGATCTGTCAATTGGCCTGCATGCAGAATGCCTGTATTTTCCAGCCTGACCGATTCAAGACGACTGATTGATGAACCCTGAAAAACTCGAACTGCTGATTACCCGTCAAATGCCCTTCGGCAAGTACAAGGGCCGCATCATTGCCGACCTGCCCGGCCAATACCTGAACTGGTTCGCCCGGGAAGGTTTCCCCCATGGCGAACTGGGCGGACTGCTGGCCTTGATGCAGGAAATCGATCACAACGGCCTGTCGGAGTTGCTTGAACCGCTGCGCGCCAAACACGGCAAACCCGCCCCTCGCCACTGAGCCATCCCCATGCCCGATAACACCCGCCGCGCCCGTGATGAAATGTTTTGGCAGACCTTTGCCGACCGCTATGCCGTCGAACCCGGCCCGATAAATCTCGAGAACGGCTATTTCGGACGCATGTCGCGCACGGTGATTGAGGAATACCAACGCAACATCGAACTCATCAACCGTAGCAACTCGGTCCATGTACGCCAGCGCTTCGAACGGGACGAAAACCTTGCGATCCTGGCCCAGCTCGACGACCTGATTGGCGTGGCCGCAGAATCCGTTGCCCTCACCCGCAACGCGTCGGACGGTCTGCAATCGCTGATCCGCAATTACAACCGACTGCAGCCGGGCGATCAGGTGCTGATCTGCGATCTGGAGTACGACACGGTCAAAGGCGCCATGCGCTGGCTCGCGCGGCATCGCGGTGTTGAAGTCATCGAGATCGATCACGCGCACCCCGCCAGTTTCGACAGTTTGCTGGCCACTTATCGCGATGCATTCGCGCGTTATCCGAAGCTCAAGCTGATGGCGCTGACCCACGTCACTCACCGTACCGGGCTGGTGATGCCGGTGAAGGCGATTGTCGCTGCCGCCAGGGAACACGGGATCGACGTGATCCTCGATGGCGCTCATGCACTGGGCCAGATCGAATTCAAACTCGATGACCTGGGCGTCGCATTCGCCGGTTTCAACCTGCACAAGTGGATCGGTGCGCCGCTGACCCTGGGCTTCATGTATATCGCTCCCGAGCGCCTGGCCGACATCGACCCGGACATGGGCGAGATGCATTTCCCGGTCACTGACGTTCGCGCCCGCACGCCATACAGCACCCCCAACATCCCGGCGTTGCTGACCCTGCCGCTGGTGTTCGAGGAGCATCGGGCCATGGGCGGTTCGGCCGCCAAGGGTGCACGGCTCAATTACCTGCGCAACCGCTGGGTCAATGCGGTACGCGATCTGGCGGGCATCGACGTCATGACCCCGGACGACCCTCGACTGTATTGCGGCATCACGGCGATGCGCTTTACCCGGCACGCCGATCAGCAGGCAATGGCCGAGCGGCTGCTCAAGGACTACAACCTGTTCACCGTGACGCGCAGCGGTGCAGCGAGTGGCCCGTGCATCCGCATCACACCGGGGCTGACCACCACCGCTGCGCATATGGACGTGTTGACCCAGGCACTGCACGAACTGCGCTGACGTCAGACCGTGTATTTGTCGAAGTCCTCCGGTTTGATCTGCGATGACGCCGCGAACGTGTCGATGCCAATGGTCATTTGGCCGAAAAACCCGTCTTCTTTCGAGTCTCGACTGAGGGTGTGAACGGTCAGGGTCGAGGCTTCGCCGCCCATGGTTTCATAGAGAACATCCTGATCGTTGGTCAGTGGCGCGACGCTTCGGCCACTGTATTGCCGGGTGTTGAGCACCGAACGCGAAGCCGCTTCAGGGAAGTACAGCTGGCCGACCCAGGCGACATGCCGTTCTTCGAGATAGTTGTTGCCTGCGGTGACTCGGACTGCGACGTGGATGTGCAACGCGCGTCCGGCATAGAAACCCGGATAGATCGTGGTAAAGCGCACGATGCCTTTCTGATCCGTGAACTGCCCGCCGCGCAGGTAGGTATCGTCATCGGTACGCGGGATCGCGCCGATATCGCCGTTGTCGACTTCCTTGTCCGGGTCGATCCTGCTCCAGCCCGAATACGCACCACGCGCATTGCAATGCCAGATATCGACGATGGCGCCGGTGACCGGCTGGCAGGTCATCGCATCGACGATCGTCAGTTTCAGCACCAGAGGAAGGCCGTCCATGCCTTCGCTGATGTTTCGCCTGATCAGTTTAGGGTTTCGAAAATACGGGCCGGCGGTCTGTTCGGGTGACAGCAGGCAAGCCGGTTGTGTGGATGTCACTGAGGTGTTGTCGTCCATGACGTTCTCTCTTCCATAAGATGAACGCAGGTTAACGCCGGATGAGCGGCGAGATGCGGTAACTATGTATCGCGTGATGTCCTGTCTCGAATGCCACCAGAGACTGTGGCGAGGGAGCTTGCTCCCGCTGGGCCACGAAGTGGCCCCAAAAAAGGGACTGCTGCGCAGTCCAGCGGGAGCAAGCTCCCTCGCCACAGGTTCAGTGGTTTTCATTGGGCAAAAAAAAACGGTGCACCGACCAAGCGCACCGTTAAAGCCGTAGAACACACAACGAAGTGTCAGGTAAAAGCAGATCAGTCCAGCAGCGCCAAGGCCTCGGCGGTGCATTCCTGAATGCGGGCCCAGTCACCGTTCTTGATCCACTCCGGATCAAGCATCCAGCTACCGCCCACGCACATCACGTTTTTCAACGCCATGTAGCTCTTGATGTTGGCCGGGCTGACGCCGCCGGTCGGGCAGAATTTCACTTCGCCGAACGGGCCGCCCAGGGCTTTGATCGCCGCGACGCCGCCGCTGACTTCCGCCGGGAACAGTTTGAAGCGGCGATAGCCCAGACCGTAGCCTTCCATGATGCCCGAGGCATTGCTGATGCCCGGCAACAGCGGGATCGGGCTGTCGACGCTGGCTTCGAGCAAGTCACGGGTGATGCCCGGCGTGACGATGAACTGCGACCCGGCGGCTTCTGCGGCGGCCAGCATGTGGCGATCGAGCACGGTGCCGGCGCCGGTCACCAGTTCCGGACGCTGCTCGCGCAGGATCTGGATGGCCTTGAGGCCGAACTGCGAACGCAGGGTCACTTCCAGGGCTGTCAGGCCACCGGCCGCGAGGGCGTCGGCCAGCGGCAGCACGTCCTGTTCGCGAGCAATGGTGATTACCGGCAGGATCCGCGCCTTGGCGCAGAGGCTGTCGATCAGGGCAACTTTGTCCGCCATGGAAACGGTCGGGGATGGGGTTGTCATAGCGGCTGTTCCTTGGCTCATGGGCACCAGTAAATCTCTAACGTAGGTTGCAGAAACGCGCGAATCGGCATGGCGGCGACATCGTCACCGGCCAATGCGGCACTCAGGGTGGTCAGCTTGGACTGACCGGAAATCGATAGAACGGTGTGTTTGGCCGAAGCCAGCAGCGCGCGACTCATGGTCAGGCGCTGATGCGGCACGGTCGGCGCCAGCATCGGGTAGCAACGACGTGTGCCGTCGACTTTCAAGGCGTCGGCCAGGTTCGGACTGTTCGGGAACAACGACGCGGTGTGGCCGTCGTCGCCCATGCCCAGTACCAGCACGTCGATGGCAGGCAACTCGGCGAGCAAACGGTCGGCTTGCTCGGCCGCTTGTTCAAGGTTGGCGCTGGCGCTGTACAGACTCAGGAACTGAGCCTTCGCCGCCAGACCTTGCAATAGGTAGCGCTTGAGCAGACCGGCGTTGCTGTCGGCGTGTTCCACCGGCACCCAACGTTCATCAGCCAGGGTCACGACGACCTTGGACCAATCCAGTTTCTGTTTCGCCAGGTTCTGGAAAAACGCCACCGGGCTGCGTCCACCGGACACCACCAGCGTCGCGGTCCCGCGAGCGTCGATAGCGTCACTCAGTTGCTTGGCCACCTTCAGCGCCAAACCATCGGCGAGCAACACCGGGCTCTTGAACTCATGGGCGCTGACGCCCTGAGGCAGTTTCAAATTAGATATCGCCATACCACGACCTCCCGTCCCGCGTGATCAGAGCAATGGAGCTCATCGGTCCCCAGGACCCGGCCGCGTACGGCTTGGGCGCATCACCGGATTTCTTCCACCCGGCGATCAACTGGTCACACCACTTCCACGCGGCTTCGATTTCATCTTTACGGACAAACAGGTTCTGATTGCCGCGCATCACTTCCAGCAACAACCGCTCGTAGGCATCGGGAATCCGTGCGCTGCGCCAGGTGTCGGAAAAATTCAGCTGCAACGGACCGCTGCGTAGCTGCATGCCCTTGTCCAGGCCTTGTTCTTTGGTCATCACACGCAAGGAAATGCCTTCGTCCGGTTGCAGGCGGATAATCAGTTTGTTGCTGATTTGCAGGCGCTGCTCGGGGGCGAAGATGTAGTGCGACGGCTCCTTGAAGTGGATAACGATCTGCGACAGTTTCTGCGGCATGCGCTTGCCGGTGCGCAGGTAAAACGGCACCCCAGCCCAACGCCAGTTGCGGATGTCGGCACGCAGGGCGACGAAAGTTTCCGTGTCGCTCTGGGTGTTGGAATTCGGCTCTTCCAGGTAGCCGGGAACCGGTTTGCCTTCGCTGTAACCGGCGATGTACTGGCCGCGCACCACTTGGGTGGTCAGGCCTTCCGGGCTGATGGGCGCCAGCGCCTTGAGCACTTTGACTTTCTCGTCGCGGATGCTGTCGGCGGACAGGTCGGCCGGAGGGTCCATGGCGATCAGGCAAAGCAGTTGCAACAGGTGATTCTGGATCATGTCCCGCAGCTGACCGGCCTTGTCGAAGTAGCCCCAGCGGCCTTCGATCCCGACCTTTTCAGCCACGGTGATTTCCACGTGGGAGATGTAATTCTGGTTCCACTGGGTTTCGAACAGGCTGTTGGCAAAACGCAGGGCGATGAGGTTTTGAACGGTCTCTTTGCCCAGGTAGTGGTCGATGCGGTAGGTGCGGTTCTCCGGAAAGAACTGCGCCACGGCGTCGTTGACCTTGCGCGAGGATTCCAGGTCGGAACCGATGGGTTTTTCCAGCACCACACGGGTGTTCTCGGCCAGACCGACCTTCGCCAGGTTTTCGCAGATCGCGCCGTAGACAGCGGCCGGCGTGGCGAAGTAGGCGATCACTCGCTGGGCGCTGCCGGCCATTTCGGCCAGGGCCACATAGTCTTCGGACTTGAGGAAATCGACGTGCAGATAGGTCAGGCGGGCCAGAAAACGTTCGACCACCGCTTCGTCCAGCTCTTTGGCGCCGACGTAGCGGCGCAGCTCGGAAGCGATGAACGCCAGATGCTCCTGCTCGCTGCCCGGCTCACGGGCCAGCGCGATGATGCGCGTGTCCTCGTGCAACAGGCCTGCGCCATCGAGTTGATAGAGGGCAGGAAACAGCTTGCGCAAGGCCAGATCGCCAAGCGCGCCGAACAAGGCAAAGGTGCACGGTTCAACCGTAATCGAAGGCATGATGTTTGTTCTTTTATCAAGTTAAGCTACAAATACCTTTTTTCAAGGCATCGCTCAAGCAAAAATGTAGTAATAACCACAACATTTTCGCAAAATACAGATTCCGAGTGGTGGTCAGTCGGAGCCATCAGTAGGATAGGCCACCGCTTGGGGTCGCATCAAAGGCCCAATTTGCATAGCCGAGCCCTTATTTGCATTGCAGAACCTAGGAAATCATATGGACCGCGTGCGAAATCTGCTGGAACAGATCCAGAATCGCCTTGAAGACCTGAACAAGGCCGAACGCAAAGTCGCCGAAGTGATCCTGCTCAACCCAGAGCAGGCCACCCGGTTCAGCATCGCCGCCCTCGCCCAGGCCTCCAAGGTCAGCGAGCCGACGGTCAACCGCTTCTGCCGTTCGTTCGGCGTCAGCGGCTACCCGGAACTCAAACTTCAGCTGGCCCAGAGCCTGGCCAGCGGCGCGGCGTATGTCAGCCGTGCGGTCGAGGCCGACGATAATCCGGAAGCCTATACCAAGAAGATTTTCGGCAGCGCCATCGCGTCGCTGGACAGTGCCTTGCAGGCCCTGGACCCGAATCTGATCAGCCGCGCCGTCGACCTGTTGATCCAGGCCCGGCAGATCCACTTCTTCGGCCTCGGCGCCTCGGCCCCGGTGGCGCTGGACGCGCAGCACAAATTCTTCCGCTTCAACCTCGCCGTCACCGCCCATGCGGATGTGCTGATGCAGCGCATGATTGCGTCGGTGGCCCACACCGGCGAGTTGTTCGTGATCATTTCCTACACCGGCCGCACTCGCGAACTGGTGGAAGTGGCGCGTATCGCCCGGGAAAACGGCGCTTCGGTGCTTGGGCTGACAGCCGAAGGTTCGCCGTTGGCCAAGGCCAGTACGCTGAGCCTGAACATCCCGCTGCCGGAAGACACCGACATTTATATGCCGATGACGTCGCGGATCATTCAATTGACGGTGCTGGATGTGCTCGCCACCGGCATGACGTTGCGCCGTGGTGTGGATTTCCAGCCGCATTTGCGCAAGATCAAAGAGAGTTTGAATGCGAGCAGGTATCCGGTGGGGGATGAGTTCAACTGATCCGAAATCTCTACTGACCGGTTCGGCCTCATCGCGAGCAGGCTCGCTCCCACATTGGATCTTCGGTGAACACAGCATTTGTGTTCAAAACCAATCCCCTGTGGGAGCGAGCCTGCTCGCGATGGCGGTAGTCCAGACACTGCCGCACCTGAACTAAACCCCCACCCGCGCCTGCAAACTCAAATGAGCCTTCTGCCCCGGCGCCAGGCTCAGGCTATCGGTCCCGCCGCTTGCCGCTTCCACACAGACAAACTCGGAAATCTCGTTCCAACTGACGCCCAATAGCGGACGCGAACCGGGATGCCAGACCACCGTGTCCGCATCCTCCCCGGTATCAATGCACAATTCCCGCTGCCAGGCGTGATCCCTGAGCTGCAATTCGCCGTCATGCTGGAACACGCGTTGACAGCCACCCTCCACCCGCAACTCGCCTTCCTGCTGGCAAGCCTGGCGGTTCAACTGGTCATAACCTTGCGCACCGTCGAGCCCAGACAGCGCTATCTCGCCAACATCGCCAATACGCCAGTAAGCATGCAAAGCCTGACTCAATTGGCACGGCAGGCTGTCCTGATGCTCGGTACTCAGGCGCAACGCCATGCGTTCGCCAAGGTGGGCATGCAGGTCTACTTGCCAGTCACACAACTGCAGTTGCCAGTGCAAGTGCACGCCGTCGTCGTCATGGCTGCTGTCGAGCAGTTTCCAGTCGAGCAACCGCGCCCAGCCATGGGATGGCCATGCGTTTTCACTCGGATGCCGTCCGTACCATGGCCAACACACCGGCACGCCGCCACGAATCGCACCCACGTGGGGCCACTTCGCCGCGCACCAGAGCCACGGTTTCTGCCCTTTGGGCTGGAAGTGCAGCAATTGCGCGCCCTGCCGACTGAACACCGCCTGACACAGCGGATGATCGATCACCAGCACATCGCGCATCTGATAGCGCTCCCACGCAAACATCGGACGTTCGCGCAAGGATTTGAAGAAGCGTTGTAGCGGATGCTCATGCATGTGCCACTGTCCTGAAAATCATCTGCCACCGGGGTGCGCCGCCCCCAAAAAAAAGCGGACAGCCTGGGCTGTCCGCAAAAATGCGCACATAGAGAGGAGCTTATCGCAACAGCGTTAGAACACCGACTGAATTTTCAGGCCGGCCACCAGCGCGTTGTCGACTTCATCCACACCGCCCGGGTGAGTGATGTATTGCAGGTTGGGACGCACGGTCAGCCAGTTGGTAACGTGGAAGCCGTAGTTGATCTCGTAGTTGTATTCAGTGTCACGCAGTGGCGCAAACCGCGGATCTTCGTACTGGGTGACACCATTGTCGGCGTTGACCAGCTCGGCGTTTTTCTTCACGTCATCGTTGACATGGATACGGGCGAAACCGATACCGACGTCATCTTTCGGACGTGCATCGAACGGGCCCTTGTACACAAACATCAACGACTGATAGTTGTCGACGACGTTGGTGTCCTTGTCGTGGAACGTGGCGTTGGCCGATACGGTCAGACCACGGCTTTTGTCACCGTTGTGGTCGGTCAGCTGTTGCTGCGCCACGAACCAGTAGCCGGACTTGCTGCTGTGGCTGCGGTAAGCGTTGCCGCTGGTGGCCGCATCATTGCCGTTGTCGTCTTCACGAACGTCATCGGCGCTGGCCGTGCTTTTGTAGTAACCGACACGGTATTCGCCCGGCAGGTTGTTCGGGTTAGGCAACCAGACCAGTTCGACCGGCAACACGGTGCCCTTGGTACCACTGCCGCTAAGCTTGAAGCCGTTGCCGTGTTCCAGTTGCGACGGGTTCTGGTTGTACGCGCCGATCTGCGCATAGAACTCGGGCGAGATGTTGTACTTTACGCGGATTGCGGCCTGGCTGACGGGCCAGTTGTACCAGATGTTGGTCGCCCAGTTACCCACCTGGGAACCGCAGAATGCCAGGTTCTGGAACTCGCAAGGGAAGGTGTTGAAGTCTTCGCCTTCGCCGAAGTAACCGGCCTTGACGTCCAGTTTGCCGTCGAGGAACTGGTGCTTGATCCACAACTGGGTCAAACGAACCATATGGCCGCGACCGTAGACTTCCTGGGAGGAACTCAAGGTGCCGGCACGCGGGTCGCCAACACGGTCATTGGAGATGTTTTCACCATTACGGTTGGTCAGCTGGATCTTCGCCTGGGTGTTATCCCAGCCCCACAGCTTTTGCAGGTCGAGCGCCACGCCCAGGCCGAACTGGTCGGCGTAACGCGCCGTCTTGTCGTTGTTGTAGCCGCCGTGGAGGTTGCTGCCCACTTCACCGACGTAGTCCATCTTGATGTCGATGCCCTGCTCGATCAGCTTGGTCCGCTCACCACCCCAATCGCCGGTCATCCATTCGGAATCGGCGCTGAACGCGTCAGCCGCGTGCACACTGCCAGCCAGCATCATTGCCGCAATCGCCGACAACTGGCAGATAAGCTGAGCGTTTTTGTTCTTCTTCATCCCTACATCCTCGTTTTATTGTTATTAACTGTTTTTATCTAACGCGGTTACATCAGTTGCGAAGAGCGACAGGCCGCTCACCGCATATGCCCCTGTGAGACCGGGCTTGTGGGAGCTGGCCTGCCGGCGATGCAAACGACTCGGTTTAATGTCGAACCGATTTGATGCCATCGCTGGCAGGCCAGCTCCCACACAACCCCATTCCCACATTTGATCTTCAGCGGCCTTTGAATTGAGTCACGTTGGCGCTGTGCACTTCGGTCTTTGGCAGACCGGCCACCCCCAGGCGCTCCCCGGTCTTGGCATCGAACAGCAGCACTTTCGATGGATCGAATTGCAGGGTCAGGGTCTCGCCCACGGCCGGTGCAACGTCCGGCGCCAGGCGGCAGCAGACTTTGGTGTCGTTGAGATTGACGAAAACCAGTGTGTCGGGACCGGTCGGTTCGGTGACCTGGACTTCGGCGCGAATGGTCGGCAAACCGTTCGGCTCGCTACCCGCCAGCACGATCTGTTCCGGACGCATGCCGAGGATCACTTCGCGGTCTTCGAGCCCTGCGTCCTGCATGCCCAATGGCAATTCGCAACGCGCCTGACCGCTGTCGAGCAGCGCCACCAGACGACCGTCCTTGCGCTGCAAACGCAGGGGGATGAAGTTCATCGGCGGCGAACCGATGAAGCTCGCCACGAACAGGTTGGCCGGGTTGTTGTAGATGTCTTTCGGCGTGCCGAACTGCTGGATGATCCCGTCCTTCATCACCGCCACTTTATCGCCCAGCGTCATCGCTTCGATCTGGTCGTGGGTCACGTAGACCGTGGTGGTTTTCAGGCGCTGGTGCATCAGTTTCATTTCGGTGCGCATCTCGACGCGCAGCTTGGCGTCGAGGTTGGACAGCGGTTCGTCGAACAGGTAAATCTTCGGCCGCCGCGCCAGCGCACGGCCCATCGCCACGCGCTGTTGCTGGCCACCGGAGAGCTGGCCCGGCTTGCGATTGAGCAAGTGTTCGATCTGCAGCAGCTTGGCGACCCGCGCCACTTCCGCTTCGATGTCGGCGGCAGGCATTTTGCGGATTTTCAAGCCGAAGGCGATGTTCTCGCGAACGCTCATGGTCGGGTACAGCGCGTAGGACTGGAACACCATGGCGATGTCACGGTCTTTGGGGCTCATGCCGCTGACGTCCTGATCACCGATCATGATCGCGCCGCCGGTGATGGTTTCAAGGCCGGCGATGCAATTCATCAGGGTCGATTTGCCGCAGCCCGAAGGACCGACCAGGATCAGGAACTCACCGTCCTTGATCGACAGTTCGATGTTCTTGAGGGTGTCCGGCAGGCCTGGGCCATAAGTCTTGTTTACGTTGCGAAGTTCGAGCGTTGCCATGATTACCCCTTGACTGCGCCGGCCGTGAGACCGCGCACGAAATACTTGCCTGCGACCACATAGACCAGCAGGGTCGGCAGCCCGGCGATCATCGCCGCCGCCATATCAACGTTGTATTCCTTGGCCCCGGTACTGGTGTTGACCAAGTTGTTCAGCGCCACCGTGATCGGTTGCGAATCACCGCTGGAGAACACCACGCCGAACAGGAAGTCGTTCCAGATCTGGGTGAACTGCCAGATCAGGCAGACCATGATGATCGGGGTGGACATCGGCAGGATGATCAGCCGGAAGATGGTGAAGAAACCCGCGCCATCCAGCCGTGCGGCCTTCACCAGCGCATCGGGAACGCTGACGTAGTAGTTGCGGAAAAACAGCGTGGTGAACGCCAGCCCGTAGACCACGTGCACGAACACCAGGCCCGTGGTGGTGCTGGCCAGGCCCATTTTGCCGAGCGTGAACGAGGCCGGCAGCAGGACGGTCTGGAACGGCAGGAAGCAACCGAACAGCAGCAGGCCGAAGAACAACTGCGAACCGCGAAAGCGCCACATCGACAGCACATAGCCGTTCAGCGCGCCGATGGCGGTGGAGATCAGCACCGCCGGGACGGTGATCTTGATCGAGTTCCAGAAATACCCGTCGACGGTGCCCCAGGCCTTGACCCAGCCAATGCCGCTGACCACGGTCGGCCAGCTCAGCAGGTTGCCGGTGTTGATGTCTTCCGGTGTCTTGAAACTGGTCAACAGCATGACCACCAGCGGTATCAGGTAAAGCAATACCGCCAGGATCAGCACGCCGTAGATCGCGATGCGACTCAGGCTGATGGAAGGTTTGGCAGCGAAACTAGTCATGACGCTTGGTCCTCAGCTCGGAGTACAGGTAAGGCACGATGATTGCGAGAATCGCACCGAGCATCAGAATCGCACTGGCCGAGCCCATGCCCATCTGGCCGCGACTGAACGTGAAGGAGTACATGAACATCGCAGGCAGGTCGGAGGAGTAACCCGGGCCACCGGCCGTCATCGCCGCCACCAGGTCGAAACTCTTGATCGCGATGTGAGCGAGGATCATCACGGCGCTGAAGAACACCGGACGCAGGCTCGGCAACACCACTTTGAGGTAGATGCGCGGCATGCTCGCACCATCGATCTGGGCGGCACGGATGATCGATTGATCAACCCCACGCAGGCCGGCGAGGAACATCGCCATGATGAAGCCCGAGGCTTGCCATACCGCAGCGATCACCAGGCAATACACCACGCGATCGGGATCGATCAGCCAGTCCAGGCGAAAGCCTTCCCAGCCCCAGTCACGCAACAATTTGTCCAGGCCCATGCCCGGGTTGAGCAGCCATTTCCAGGCCGTGCCGGTGACGATCATCGAGAGCGCCATCGGGTACAGGTAGATGGTGCGAATGAAGCCTTCGCGGCGAATACGCTGGTCAAGAAACACCGCCAGCAGCACACCGATCACCAGGGTGATGCCGATGAACATGCCGCCGAACACCGCGAGGTTCTTGCTCGCCACCCACCAACGGTCGTTGTCGAACAGCCGCTGGTACTGCGCCAGACCCGCCCACTTGTAAGTCGGCAGAAAGGTCGAACTGGTGAACGACAGCACGAACGTCCACAGGATGTAGCCATAAAAGCCCACAAGAACGATGAACATGCTGGGCGCCAGCACCAGTTTGGGGAGCCAGCGCTGCAATGCATCGAACGGCGAGGCCTTGCTGAACACAGCAACAGAACTCATGGGAAAATCCAGTATGTAGAGAAAGGATTACAAGCGCATTCCCTGTGGGAGCCAGCCTGCTGGCGATTGCGCTGTGTCAGTCGCACATTGAGTACCTGACACTCCGCTATCGCGAGCAGGCTCGCGCCTACAGGCCAAGCATTACTTGGCAGCCTTGATGGCCGTGCCCAGTTGCTTGGCGGCCGTGGCCGGATCGGCTTTCGGGTCGTTGATGAAGTTGGTCACGACATCAAAGAACGCACCCTGTACCGCCAGCGTGGTCGCCATGTTGTGCGCCATGCTCGGCTGCAGGCCGCCGGACTTGGCGTCTGCTAGGAAGTCCTTGGCCGCGGTCTGGGCGCAGGCGTCGAAACCGTACTTGCCCATGTCGCTCAGCATGTCGTTTCGAACCGGGATCGAGCCCTTGTTGATGCTGAAGACTTTCTGGAAGTTTTCACCCAGCACGATTTTCGCAATGTCCTGCTGAGCGGCAGCAGTACCTTGGTCTTTCTGCTTGAACACGGCCAGGGAGTCGATGTTGTAGGTGAACGCTTTTTCGGTGCCCGGGAAAGCTACGCACTCGTAGTCCTTGCCGGCGACTTTCTTGGCCGCTGTCCACTCGCTCTTGGCCCAGTCACCCATGATCTGCATGCCGGCCTTGCCGTTGATGACCTTGGCCGCTTCCAGGTTCCAGTCCTGGCCTTTGCCATCGACGTCCATGTAGGTCGCGACTTTCTTCAGCTCGGTCAGCGCCTTGACCATGTCAGGGCCGGTCAGCGCAGCGTTGTCCAGGTCCACCAGGGCTTTCTTGTAGCCGTCGACGCCCATGACCGAAAGCACCACCGCTTCGAACACGGTGCTGTCCTGCCAAGGCTGGCCGCCGTGGGCAAGGGCGATGAAGCCCGCTTTCTTGAGTTTGTCGCCAGCGGCGTAGAACTCTTCAAGGGTGGTCGGGGCTTTTTCGATCCCGGCTTTCTTGAAGACTTCCGGGTTGATCCACAGCCAGTTGACCCGGTGAATGTTCACCGGCACGGCCACGTAGTCACCCTCGTATTTCACGGTATCGGAGACTTTCTTGTCGAGCAGGCTGTCCCACTTCTCGGATTTAGCGGTGTCTTTCAAGACGTCGGTATCGAGCAAGCCGGTGGACGCCCATTCCTGGATGTCCGGACCTTTGATCTGCGCTACGCCCGGCGGGTTACCGGCAACGGCGCGGCTTTTGAGCACGGTCATGGCCGTCGCACCGCCACCACCGGCAACAGCGCCGTCCTTCCAGGTGAAGCCGTCTTTTTCGACTTGGGCCTTGAGCACATCGACCGCAGCCTTTTCGCCGCCGGAGGTCCACCAGTGAACGACTTCTACCGAACCCTTGGAATCGGCGGCAAGTGCACTGAGGGGGAATGCAGAGATTGGAAGCAATGAGGCAAGAGAAATGACAGTAGCGAGGCGAGAAATCGCATTCATCTAGAATTACCTTTCTTGTTGTTATGCATGCAAGTCTGGTGCTTGCGCTGCATAGGATTTTAAACAGGAGTCATCCCCTCGCAGGTAACGAAGGGACGCGTGAATGTCACCGCATGGTTACATAGAACCGCTCTGGGACAACCTCGCCAAGGCACTGGCCATGCTCGGCGCCAGTGGCAGGCGCGGAATCAGCACGGCTTGCCAGGCGTGATAGAGATCGGGTTTACCCGCCCAGATATCCGCACTCGGACGGTTCTGCGGATCGAGTTCATGGTGCCAACTGCCATCGCATCGATCGATGAAATGACGGTCACAAAAGTCCCAGAACAGTCGGTACCAGGTTTCGTAGTGCGCCTCGCCCGTGCGTTTGAGCAACGCGCTGGCGGCGGCGCTGGCTTCGCAATGGGTCCAGTGCAGGCGATGGCGAACCACCGCGCGGTTGTCCCAGTCGAGGGTGTAGACAATCCCCGGCAGACCATCGATTTCCCAGCCGTGACGGCAGTTGTGTTCGAAGAGTTTTTGCGCGTCGGTGGCGAGCCAGCCCGGCGTCAGCATCCCCGCCTGCACCCGCGCCGCTTCGAGGTGCAGCAATAGCCGCGCCCATTCGAAACCGTGGCCTGGCGTGGTGCCGTAAGGACGAAAACCGTCGGCCGGGTTGTCATGGTTGTACTCGCGCAGCGGCTGCCAGTCGTGGTCGAAATGCTCGACCACCAGGTAATCGTTGGCGGCGGCGTGACCATGGATCACGCGCTCGACGATCCGTTGCGCGCGGCACAACCAGCGGTTGTCTTCAGTGACATCGGCCAATGCGAGGAAGGCTTCGGTGGCGTGCATGTTGCTGTTGGCACCACGGTAGCGTTCTGCTTCACTCCAGTCGCGATTGAAGGATTCACGCATCGCGCCCTCCTCCTCGCTCCAGAAATGTGTGTCGATGATGTTGATCGCGTCATCGAGCAAGGCTTGCGCGCCGGGGCGTTGCGCGACTACCGCAGAACTGGCAGCGAGGGCGACGAACGCGTGCAGGTAGGCCGCTTTGCCCGTGTTGCCGTCGCGGTGTTCAGGGGCGGCGAACCAGCCACCGTGTTCGGCATCCTTCAACGGGCCGCTGAGTGCCTGGACGCCGTGATCCACCAGCTCGGAGAAACCCGGCAGGCCCTGGATATGCGCCATGGCAAAGCTGTGGGTCATGCGCGCGGTGTTCATGGTTTCGGCGTGGGCATTGGCCGGGAGGCGGCCTTTTTCATCGAGATTGCCGAAGCCTTCGGGGAGCTTCGAGGCCTTGGCAAACGCCAGCAGGCGCAGGCCTTCGGTAGCGAGCCATTGCTGATGGGCCGGTGCGTTCAGCCAACTGCTGAAGGCGGGTTGGAAGGTGTCCATGGGGTGCCTTTTTTGTTGTTATGACTGCGGGCAGTCTAAACAACGGGCGGGGACGGGCTTGTAACGAAGGGGGCGAGTTATGTCACCGAGTGGTGACATTCACTGCAGCGAGTGATCACCTGTGGCGAGGGAGCTTGCTCCCGCTGGGGTGCGAAGCGCCCCCCAAAAAAATAGGGACTGCTGCGCAGTCCAGCGGGAGCAAGCTCCCTCGCCACAGGGTCGGCGTCAATCGACTGAGCGCGGCAACTGCAAGGTCACCCGCAATCCACCTTCACGCAAATTCTGCAGGCTGACTTCCCCGCCATGGCTATGGGCAATGTTGCGCGCAATCCCCAACCCCAACCCATAACCCTGCTGCTGCCCGGCCAGGCGAAAGTGCGGCTCGAACACCTGCTCCAGACGCTGCTCCGGCACACCCGGACCTTCGTCATCGACATGCAGGACAAATGCGTTCTCGTCGTCATCGATATGCAAGTGCGCGTTCTGTCCGTACTTCAGGGCATTGTCGATCAGGTTGCCGATACAACGCTTGAGCGCCAGCGGCTTGCCCGGATACGCCGCCAGTGCCCGCCCCTGCTGGGTCACGCGACCATTGCCGTTGGGCGCCAGGTACGGCTCCACCAGGCAATCGAGCACATGGTTGAGGTCTACCGGTTCGATGTTTTCGTGGATGTCGGTGTCTTTCACGCATTGCAACGCGCCTTTGACCAGCAGCTCCAGCTCATCCAGATCGCGCCCGAACTTGGCTTGCAGCTTTTCGTCTTCAAGCAATTCAACCCTTAGCCGCAAGCGGGTAATCGGTGTGCGCAAATCATGTGAGATTGCGCTGAACAACTGGCTGCGTTCAGTCAAGTAACGACTGATGCGCTCGCGCATGGCATTGAAAGCGCGGCCCACTTCAACCACTTCACTGCCGCCACCCTCGGGCACCGGTTCGACCTCGGCACCGAGGGACATGTCTCGCGCTGCCCGCGCCAGGCGTTTGAGCGGACGACTTTGCCAATGCACCAGCAAGCCGATGAACAACAGCAAGAAACCGCTCGTGAGGACGATGAACCAGACTTGTTGCGCTGGCAGACCTTGCTCCTCAAGGCTGGTGTACGGCTCGGGCAGCAGCGAAGCGATGTACAGCCATTCTCCCGGCGCCATCTGGATTTGCGTGACCAGCACCGGCGGGTTCACTGGCTCCAGGGTCAGTGCGTAATGCGCCCAGGAACGCGGCAGCTCATCGAGTTTCAGGCCGCTATTGAAGATCCGCAGATCCTCGGGACTGACGAAGGTCACCGAGATATCCGTGTCGTGGCCGAGGGAATCGCGCAACACCTGATCCACTGCCTTGAGCACCGCTTCTTTGCGCGGGGTGACCGGCAGCACATCCATGCCCAAGGGTTTGTCGTTGAGGGTCACGACAAAACGGGTGCCGCCCATGCTGCGTAACTGGTCAAGCACCAGCGGCCTGAAAGCGACCGGCAACGAGCGGAAATAACTGACACTGGCGGTCATCGAATGGGCGAGGCTGCGGGCGCTGGTGACCAGGCCTTCGAGCTGTGTAGCGCGCAGTTGCGAAACCCAGATCACACTCGACAACGCCTGGGCGAACAGCACCGCCAGCAACGTCAGCAACAACATCCGCCCGAGCAGCGAACGTGGCACGGGCACCTTGGCCGCAAGCTTGCGGAAAAACTCAGTGACCATTGCTGGCAACCACATTGGCTGCCAGTTGGTAGCCGCTACCACGCACCGTGCGGATCAGGCGCGGCGGTTTTTCGGTATCGCGCAGACGCTGGCGCAAACGGCTGACCGCCATGTCGACGATCCGGTCCAGCGGCATCAGGTCGCGGCCACGGGTGGCGTTGCCGATGGTGTCGCGGTCGAGGATTTCCTGGGGGTGATCGAGGAACAGTTTCAGCAGGGCGAAATCGGCGCCGGACAGAATCACTTCCTCGCCATCGATGTGGAACAGCCGATGGCTGACCATGTCCAGCCGCCAGTCATCGAACGCCAGTACTTCACTGCCGGAACGCTCCTGACCGAACTGCGCACGACGTAACAAGGCTTTGATGCGCGCCTGCAATTCACGGGGGCTGAAGGGCTTGCCGAGGTAGTCGTCGGCGCCCAGTTCCAGGCCGATGACGCGGTCGGCTTCATCGGAGCTGGCGGTGAGCATGATGATTGGCACCTGCGCCTGCCGCGGGTGCTGGCGGATCCAGCGGCAGAGGCTGAAGCCGTCTTCGTCGGGCAGCATCACGTCGAGGATCACCAGATCGCTCGGCGCCTCGTTCAGCGCCTGGCGGAAACCGGCGCCGTCGGGCGTGGTGCGCACCTGAAAACCCGCGCGGGTCAGGTAGGTGTCCAGCAACTCGCGTATCTCTTGATCGTCATCGACCAACAAAATCGACTTGTTGACTGAGCTCACGGGGCGGCGTCCTTGTTATTGGAATTGGGCGGATTATGCCTGATGAAGATTTGAAAACGAGTAAGCATTTGTGGCGAGGGAGCTTGCTCCCGCTGGAGCGCGAAGCGCTGCCAAACCTGATGATTACAGCCTGACTGACGACGCCTGGTGTCAGGTTTTGCGGCTGCTGCGCACCCCTGCGGGAGCGAGCTCCCTTGCCACACGTTATTTTTTTCAGGCGAGGCTGGATTGTTCCAGCGCCACACCCGCGCCCACCAGCCCGGAATACGGTGCTGTCACCAGCCACACCGGAATCCCCTTGAAGTAATGGCTCATGCAGCCTTTGTCAGCAAAACACCGGGCAAAACCACTTTCAATGAAAAAATCGGCAAACCGTGGAATCACCCCACCAACGATGTAAACACCGCCTCGTGCACCCGTGGTCAGTACGTTGTTGCCGGCCACTCGACCGAGCCAGCAGCAGAACTGCTCCAGCACTTCCAGCGCAATCGGATCACCCGCCAGACCGGCAGCGGTAATCGCTTCCGGCGTTTCGAGCACAGGCGTGTGCCCGTCCACCGCACAAATCGCCCGATAGACGCGCGGCAAGCCGCCGCCGCTCAACGCCGTTTCAGCGCTGACATGCCCAATCTCATTGAAGATGTGCTGCCACAATTGCGTTTCACGCAGGCTGCTCAATGGCAAATCGACGTGCCCCCCCTCGCCCGGTAACGCAGCAAAACGGCCCTCGCCCAGGTCGAGCAAGGTGCCAACGCCCAGGCCCGTGCCGGGACCAATCACCACCGCCGGCCGCAACGGTTCCGGCGTGCCTTCGCACACCACGCGGAATTCGCCCGGTTGCAAACGGGTCATGCCCAGCGCCATCGCCGAGAAGTCATTGACCAGCAGCAGTTGATCGACCTGCAAGGTCTGGCAAAACGCCTTGCGGCTGAGGCGCCAGTGATTGTTGGTGAACTTGAATTCATCACCGCTCACCGGTCCCGCCACCGACAGGCACACCGAACCGATCGAACCCGGCGCCAGACCGAGCCCGCCCAGGTAGATCGCAATCGCCTCTTCCGGGCTGGCGTGATCGGCCGTCGCCAGCACCTGGACCGATTCCAGTTGCTGGTTTTTCCACAACGCGAATCGCGCGTTGGTCCCACCGATGTCACCGACCAAAGCCAGTTTCAATTAAGCGTCTCCAGGGCAGAAGTAAAGGCGCTGGCGCCCTGCTCTGCGGAGCTGAAGGCCATGCGCATGAAACCAAACAGCTCACGACCGCTGCCAATGTTGTTGCCCAGCAGGCCCTTGGCAGGTTCGCGCGCCGCGAATTCGTCGGCGTCCACCTTAAGCTCCAGGGTGCCTTTGACGCCATCGACGCGAATGATATCGCCCTCTTGCACCCGCGCCAAAGCACCGCCCACATGAGCTTCAGGGCTGACGTGTATCGCCGCCGGGATTTTCCCCGACGCACCGGACATGCGCCCGTCGGTGACCAGCGCGACTTTGAAGCCGCGATCCTGCAGCACGCCAAGGAACGGCGTCATCTTGTGCAGTTCCGGCATGCCGTTGGAGCGCGGGCCCTGGAAGCGCATCACCGCGACAAAATCTTTCTCCAGCAAACCGGCCTTGAACGCATCGGCCAGGTCCTGCTGATCCTGGAACACCATTGCCGGTGCTTCGACGATCTGGTTTTCCAGTGCCACCGCCGAGACTTTCATCACACCGCGACCGAGGTTGCCTTCCATCACCCGCAAACCGCCCTCAGGCGAGAACGCTCGAGCGACTGGACGCAGGATGGTTTCGTCGAGGCTTTCGGTCACGCCTTCGCGCCAGACCAACTCACCGTTATCGAGGAACGGTTCCTGGGTGTAGCGGCTCAGGCCATGGCCCAGGACCGTGTTGACGTTTTCGTGGAGCAGACCGGCGTCCAGCAGCTCGCGGATCAGGAACGACATGCCGCCCGCGGCCTGGAAGTGGTTGATGTCGGCTTTGCCGTTCGGGTAGACGTGGCTCAGGGTCGGCACGACTTCGGAGAGGTCGGCCATGTCCTGCCAGGTCAATTGAATACCGGCGGCCATGGCGATGGCCGGCATGTGCAAGGTGTGGTTGGTCGAACCGCCAGTGGCGTTCAGTGCCACGATGGAGTTGACCAGTGAACGCTCATCGACGATTTCGCCGATCGGCATGAAGTTGCCATTCTGCTTGGTCAGGCGCGTCACTTGATGCGCCGCTTCGCGGGTCAGGGCATCGCGCAGTGGCGTGTTCGGGTTGACGAAAGACGAGCCCGGCAAGTGCAGACCCATGACTTCCATCAGCAGCTGGTTGGTATTCGCGGTGCCGTAAAAAGTGCAGGTGCCGGGGCTGTGATAGGAATTCATTTCCGATTCCAGCAGCTCTTCGCGAGTGGCCTTGCCTTCGGCATAGCGCTGGCGCACATCGGCTTTCTGCTTGTTGGAGATGCCCGAGACCATCGGCCCGCCCGGCACGAAGATCATCGGCAGATGACCGAAACGCAGCGCACCCATCATCAGGCCCGGGACGATCTTGTCGCAGATGCCGAGCATCAGCGCGCCGTCGAACATGTTGTGGGAAAGGGCAACAGCGGTGGACAGCGCGATCACTTCACGGCTCGGCAGGCTCAGTTCCATGCCCGGCTCGCCCTGGGTCACGCCATCGCACATGGCCGGGGTGCCACCGGCGAACTGGCCGACAGAGCCAATCTCGCGCAGGGCTTTCTTGATCTGTTCAGGGAAGACTTCGTACGGCTGGTGCGCCGAAAGCATGTCGTTATATGACGAAACAATCGCAATGTTTGCGGAGTTCATCATCCGCAGGCTGTGCTTGTCTTCAGTGCCGCAGCCGGCCACGCCATGGGCGAAGTTGGCGCATTGCAGCTTGCCGCGCATCGGACCGTCGCTGGCTGCACCGCGAATGAGCGCAAGGTAAGCCTCGCGGGTTGCGCGGCTGCGGGCGATAAGCCGTTCGGTGACCTCAAGGACGCGGGGATGCATGTGTAGAACTCCAGGCTAACGGATGTGGCGACCTGATTGTCTATGCTGAGCAAGAGCCGTTGTTGTCGGGATGACAGACGGTTTTCTTGATCGGTCGGACCAGTTGATTCAGGTCACTCGTTGTAGATTGAACAAAATATTGCCATTAAAAAGGCTTGTTTTCTATTTTTATGCGAATAATCTTGTAATTCCAACAACAAAACGACGGCGGCCCTGTTAAATGACTCTTCGAATCGCAATCAATGGTTTTGGCCGAATTGGCCGCAACGTCCTGCGCGCACTGTATACCCAAGGCTATCGCCAGGATCTGCAGATCGTGGCCATCAACGATCTGGGCGACAGCGCAATCAATGCCCATCTGCTCAAGTACGACACCGTTCACGGCACGTTCGATGCCGATGTCCAGCACGATCAGGAAAGCCTGACCGTCAACGGCGACCGTATTGCTGTCAGTGCCATTCGCAACCCGGCCGAGCTGCCCTGGGCCGCTGAAAAGATTGACGTCGTGTTCGAATGCACCGGTTTGTTCACCGACCGGGCCAAAGCCGCTGCGCATATTACGGCCGGCGCACGCAAAGTGATCATCTCGGCCCCGGCCAAAGGCGCCGACGCCACCGTGGTTTATGGGGTTAACCACGACATATTGCGCCAATCCCACCAGATTATTTCCAACGCGTCGTGCACCACCAACTGTCTGGCGCCAGTGGCTCAGGTCCTGCACCGCGAGCTGGGCATTGAAAGCGGCCTGATGACCACGATTCACGCCTACACCAACGATCAGAACCTGACCGACGTCTATCACACCGACCCGTACCGCGCCCGTTCGGCCACTCAGAACATGATTCCGAGCAAGACCGGCGCCGCTGAAGCGGTCGGCCTGGTGCTGCCGGAACTGGCGGGTAAACTGACCGGCATGGCCGTGCGCGTTCCGGTGATCAACGTCTCGCTGGTGGACCTGACCGTGCAACTGAAACGCGAAGCGTCGGCCGATGAAGTGAACGCGCTGCTCAAGGAAGCCAGCCAGCATTCGAAAATTCTGGGCTACAACACCCTGCCGCTGGTCTCCAGCGACTTCAACCACAACCCGCTGTCGTCGATTTTCGACGCCAACCACACCAAGTCCAGCGGCAAGCTGCTCAAGGTACTGGCCTGGTACGACAACGAATGGGGCTTCTCCAACCGCATGCTCGATAACTGCCTGGCGCTGTGCAACGCCGAGTAAGCAAAGCTTACGAGTAGGCGCTGCCGCAGGCTGCGATCTCTTGATCTTTTCGGGATTGCTGAAAATCAAGATCAGAAGATCGCAGCCTGCGGCAGCTCCTACAGGTATTGCGTCGTTCATTACGTCCTGGAGCAGCCCCCATGATCGGAATCAGCTTCACGCAAAAGACCGTGGCGGCGCGCAAGCGTATCGCCCTGGTCGCCCATGACCACTGCAAGGTGTTTTTGCTGGACTGGGCCGAGCGGCACAAAGACAAGCTCGCTCAACATGAGCTGGTCGCCACTGGCACCACAGGGCTGTTGTTGCAACAACGCCTCGACCTGCCGGTGGAGAGCATGATCAGCGGTCCATTGGGCGGCGACCAGCAACTCGGCGCGCGAATCGCCGAACAGCGGGTCGACATGCTGGTGTTCTTCTGGGACCCGTTCGAACCGCAACCCCACGACCCGGACATCAAGGCGTTGCTACGGGTTGCTGCGGTCTGGAACATTCCGGTGGCCTGCAACGAATGCAGCGCCGACTACCTGCTCAGCAGTCCACTGATGGAGCAGGCGCACTCACAACGCATCCCCGATTACGCGACTTATTTGCTGGGCCGAGCTTAAACCTTCACAAATGAATACTTGACCACTCGAGCGGATGATAAGCATTATCATTTGCTCGAAATGGATCAGGTCCCCCCGTGAGTCAATCGCGCTTCAATCACGTCTTCATCGCCCAGCGGGTTTCCTTGCTGCGCACATTGGAGCGGATGGTCAACAATCACAGCACCGCCGAAGACCTGCTGCAGGAAACCTACCTGCGCGTGACCCGAGCGCTCGGCGAGCGATCCATCGATCACCTTGAACCCTTCGTTTTCCAGACCGCCCGCAACCTGGCGCTGGACCATTTGCGTGCGCGGCGCATTCAGTCCCGCACGATGCTCGACGACGTGCCGGCGGACGTGGTGGAAAGTATCGCCGCCCCCGCCAGCAGTGCCGAGGACGCCGCCCATGCCGAACAATTGCTGGAGCGTTTGAACGTGAGCCTCGGTGAACTCAGTGCCCGCCAGCAACAGATCTTCATCCTCAGTCGCCTGCACGGGCACAGTTATCTGGAGATCTCCGAGAAGCTCGGTGTGTCGTTGAGCACCGTGCAAAAGGAGTTGAAGCTGATCATGGCCATCTGCATCGGTGTCGCCGAGCGGTTAAACGGCGACTGAGCACGCCAGGCTTTGCTACCCTTGCCCGTTTTCAGGCTTCACTAAAAAACAGCCGTGCACAGACACCGCCGAGGAAACACCGTGACGGACACCCACCGCTCCCCTCCGCCCTCCCCGGCGCGGGACGCCGCAAGCGCGATGGACCAGGCTTTGGACTGGTTGATCGTCATGGGCAGTCCGAGCGAAGAACAGGCTCGCCAGTTCAACGAATGGCTGGACGCCGCCCCCTTGCATGCCGAGGCGTTCGCCAAGGCCCAGGCAATCTGGGATGGCCCGCAAGTCGTGCACTGTGCGCAAAACCTGGCCACCCTGCCACCTCAGGTGACCGTGCTGTCGCGCCTGCGCCCGCACTGGAAACCGTTGGCCACCGCTGCCGTGCTGATCCTCGGTTTGTTCAGCTTCAGCAGTTTGCCGATGCGCCTTCAGGCCGATCACTTGACCGTGGTCGGTGAACGTCAGCGCCTGCAACTGGAAGACGGCTCGAAGGTCCTGCTCAATACCAATTCGGCGTTCTCCAGCACTATCAATGATCAAAGGCGTGTCGCCCGCTTGTATCAGGGCGAAGCGTTTTTCGACGTGCCGGCCCGTCTCGGCCAGCCATTGGAAATCGATGCCGGCCCGGTGAAGGCCAGCGTGCACGACACGGCGTTCGCCGTGCGTTACCTCGATGGCGTGACCCAGGTTCGCGTGCAGCGCGGCGATGTCGATTTGCGCGCGACTCGCGACGACGCGCGAATCCGCTTGTCCGCCGGCGAAAGCATCCGCATCGGCCCCAACGGTTTCGACCGGCCCGCCAAGCTCGATGCCGCGACGGACCTGGCCTGGGTCCAGGGCCGACTGGTGTTCGAGAATTGCCCGCTGAGCCAGGTGCTGGCGGAGCTGCGGCGCTACTACCCGGGCTGGATCATCAACACCAACGAACAGCTGGCGGACGTCGCCGTAACCGGCAATTACCGTCTCGACCAGCCGCTGGACGTGGTCCGCTCGCTGGCGCACATCACCTCGGCGAGGCTCCAGGAATTCCCGGCGCTAGTGATCCTGAACTAAATGAGAATTATTTTTACTCGATAGTCGGCGCCCGTACGTCTCGTTATAGCCAATGCAATTGATTCGCATCTTCGGATGCCAGTCAGCACCTATAAAGATTCGTGCGACACGGAGCGCTATCGATGTCCTCTCGCCTTACCCGCCACTCCTCTTCACCGTCCCGCGTGCTCTCGCTGTTGACCGCCGCGATCCTCATGGCCGGCAGCGCGCCGCTCATGGCCGCCACCGCCCCCGAGCAGCCGACACGCAACATGGGCGATTACGCGTTCGCCATCCCGCAACAGTCGCTGGTCTCGGCACTCAATGCCTTTACTGCCGTGACGGGCTGGCAGGTCGGCTTGCCGGCGGAGCTGGGGCAAGGCGTGGCATCGCCGGGCGTGCGCGGGTCCCTGTCGCCGGAGAAAGCCCTGGATCGCCTGTTGGTGGGGACCCAACTGAGCTATCGCAAACTGGGCAACAACAACATCGTCCTGGAGAAGCGCCAGAGCAGCGGCGCCCTCAACCTGCAACAGGTGACCATCAGCGCCACTCGCCAGGAACAAAGCGTCGAAAGCGTGCCAGGCACCGTCACTGTTCACACCCGCGAAGAGCTGGACCGCAACAACGTCAACACCATCAAGAATCTGGTGCGCTACGAACCCGGTGTTTCGGTGGGTGGCGCCGGTCAGCGCGGCGGGATCAGTGGCTACAACATCCGTGGCATCGACGGTGACCGGATCCTGACCCAGGTCGATGGCGTCGAAGTGCCGAACGATTTCTTCAACGGCCCCTACGCCAAGACCCAGCGCAACTACGTCGACCCGGAGATCATCAAGCGCGTCGAAATCCTGCGTGGTCCGGCCTCGGTGCTCTATGGCAGCAACGCCATCGGTGGCGCGGTCAGCTATTTCACCCTCGACCCGGACGACATCATCAAGCCCGGCAATGACGTCGGCGCCCGCCTGAAAACCGGCTACAGCTCCGCCGACGACAGCTGGCTGAAGTCTGCCACCGTGGCCGGTCGCGCCGACCAGTTCGATGGCTTGCTGCATTACAGCCAACGCGACGGTCACGAAACCGAATCCTACGGCAGCCACAACGGCATCGGCCTGGCGCGCACCGCCGCCAACCCGGAAGACGTGCGCACCAGCAACGTGCTGGCCAAGATCGGCTGGAACTACAACGAAGATTCGCGTTTGGGCCTGACCTACGAAAAGTACAAGGACGATCGTGACACCGATCAGAAAAGTGCCTACGGCGGTCCTTACTTCCAAGGCGCACCGACCGTTCCGAACAGTACGCTGCCCGGCGGCATGTACCAGTGGCGCACCGGCAATGACACCGTTACCCGCGAGCGTTTCGGCCTGGAACACAGCTTCGCCCTCGACAGCCTGCTGGTGGACAACGTCAAGTGGAGCCTGAACCATCAGGTCGCCAAAACGGACCAGAGCACCGAAGAGTTCTACTTCCCGTTCTCGCGCAAAGTGTTGCGCACCCGGGAAACCCTCTACGAAGAAAAGCAGTGGGTGTTTGACGCACAACTGGACAAGGCTTTCAGCATTGCCGACACCGAGCACCTGCTGACCTACGGCACCACGATCAAGCAACAGAAAGTCACCGGTTCGCGCAGCGGCAACGGCACCTGCTACCAGTCCTTTGGTACCTGCCGCGTCGTCGGTGCCGTCAGCCCACTGGATGTCCTGAAAAAATCCAGCGACTTCCCGGACCCGACCGTCAATACCTACAGCCTGTTTGCCCAGGATCAGATCAGCTGGGACAAATGGACCTTCCTGCCGGGCCTGCGCTACGACTACACCCAGCTCAAGCCGCACATCACCCAGGAATTCATG
The DNA here is from genome assembly GCF_949767765.1 of Pseudomonas sp. IT-P171. Lineage (NCBI taxonomy): Bacteria > Pseudomonadati > Pseudomonadota > Gammaproteobacteria > Pseudomonadales > Pseudomonadaceae > Pseudomonas > Pseudomonas sp. IT-P171. The sequence goes on along the minus strand of NZ_CATKQN010000022.1, from coordinate 432,312 downwards.
AACACGGTGGCGGCTACCCCTGGCGGTACTGTCAGTGACGACACCAAGACCTGGCACCGCGTTTCGCCGAAATTCGGTCTGACCTACGCCCTGACCGACCACTACACCTGGTACGGCCAGTACGCCGAAGGCTTCCGCACGCCGACGGCCAAGGCACTGTTCGGGCGCTTCGAGAACACCACCACCGGGTATCGCGTGGAACCGAACCCGAACCTCGAGCCGGAAACCAGCAAAGGCTTCGAGACCGGCCTGCGCGGTCAATTCGAATCCGGCTCCTTTGATGTCGCCGTGTTCTACAACAAGTACCGCGATTTCATCGAAGAGGACGCCATCACCCCCGGTTACAGCGAGCTGACTTTCCAGAGCGCCAACATCAAGCACGCCACCATCAAGGGCGCAGAGGTCAAGGGCCGTCTGAACCTCGACGTATTCGGCGCGCCACAAGGGCTGTATACCCAAGGCTCGGTGGCCTATGCCTACGGTCGCAACAACGACAACGGTGAACCGATCAACAGCGTCAACCCGCTGACCGGTGTGTTCGGCCTCGGTTACGACCAGGACAACTACGGTGGCTTGCTCAGCTGGACGCTGGTGAAAAAGAAGGATCGTGTCGACGACAGCACATTCAAGTCGCCGGACGGCGTCAGCAGCCAGTTCAAATCGCCGGGTTTCGGCGTGCTGGACCTGACCGGTTTCTACAAGGTGACCGACGACGTGACTGTCAGCGCCGGGGTCTACAACCTGACCGACAAGAAGTACTGGCTGTGGGATGACGTGCGCGGTTACGACGGCGTCGGCGAGGCGTCGGTCATCAGCCCGGCCAACCTGGATCGCCTGACTCAGCCGGGTCGCAACTTTGCGCTCAACCTGGTCTGGGACATCTGATCCTGCCCTCTCGCTGCGCGGCATTTTATAGAGCCGCACAGTGAGTTTTTTTTACGCTCAGGCGCCTTCCTGTTCGTCTCGTTACCAGGCGCCTCTTTTCTTCAAGGATTTCTCATGACGACCCAGGACACTGCTCAACGCCCGGCTTTGCGTTCGCAACGTTTGAACCAGATCACCAACGAACCCCACACCAGACTCGATGCGCTGGTCAAAGCCCACGCGCCGTTCGAAACCCAGGCCAGTTTCGCCCGTTTCGTGGTGGCGCAGTATTGGTTCCAGTCGGAACTGGTGGGGCTGTACAACGATGCCGAACTGATCGCCATCGTTCCTGATCTGGCGGCACGCTGCCGTGCCGAAGCGGCCAAGGCTGACCTGGCCGATCTGGAAACCGAAGTGCCGGCGCCCGTCGCGGGCGCAGTGAAGAATCCGGGCAAGGCCGAAGCATTGGGGTGGTTGTTTGTTTCCGAAGGCTCGAAGCTTGGCGCAGCGTTCCTGATCAAACGTGCGGTCGGCCTGGGCCTGAGCGAAACCTTCGGCGCCCGTCACCTCGGCGAACCGGCCGGTGGCCGCGCCGAAGGCTGGAAAAGCTTCGTCAAGACCCTGGATAGCCTGGAGTTCACCGAGCAGGAAGAGGCCGAGCTGGATAAAGGCGCCATCGCTGCGTTCAACCGGTTCACGGTGTTGCTTGAACAGGCTTACGCCACCACCCCCGAACTCGCCTGACTGAATGCACGCCCTTGTGGGGGCTTGCCCGCGAAAGCGATATACCATTCAGCCTCTGTGTTGAATGTTAATCCGCCATCGCGGGCAAGCCCACTCCCACAGAAACTGAGCAACTCGCAAGATTCTCCATCAAGCCTGACACGCGTTCGCCCGAGCCCATGCCTCTACCCGTTCCCAACAAACTCGCCCGCCTCCTCTTCGGTCTACTGGCTTACATCAGTCTGGGTATCGGCCTGGTCGCCATCGTCGTCCCCGGCCTGCCCACCACCGAGTTCATCCTGCTGGCCGCCTGGGCCGCGACCAGGAGTTCGCCGCGCCTGAGCGCCTGGCTGGAAAACCACCGATTGTTCGGTCCGATCCTCTACAACTGGCGCAACGGCAAGATCGTCGCACGTCGCGCCAAGGTCAGCGCCACCCTCAGCATGCTGCTGTGCGCCGCTGTGATGTGGCTCATGCTCGATCACGGCTGGCCGGTTTACCTCGCCATCGCCGGCATGAGCCTGGGCAATCTGTGGATCTGGTCACGCCCGGAATCAATGCCGTCACCCTCCTGACAACACCGCGATTTTCCTCCGTTTTACGCCGCTTTTCGGCACATTTTTCCGCGCAAACGTTAAACCATGACCGTTCGTCGGAGCCACCATCATGCATCCCCGCCCCTCGCCGATTGCAATGAATGGCGCTGAATGGATTTGGCGAACCGGGTCGACCTCGACTCACAGTCAACACCTCATTCATTTGCGAGCTCGTCCTATGTTCGACTCTCTGTCCATCCGCCTGAAAATCGTTCTGCTCTCCGGACTCTGCCTCCTGGGCGTGATCGTCCTGATCGTCAGCATGAACTTCTACGAGACCAACCAGAACGATGAACTGGTCAGCACCTCCAGCAGCAAAATGCTCACCGACAGCGTGCAGGACCTGCTTCAGGCCAAGGCCGCCGAGCAGGCGGTGCGGGTGCAGAAAACGTTCGGCGAAAGCCTGCTGGTAGTGACCGCCCTGGCGGACCAGATCAAGGACATGCGCAACATGGCGGCCAAGCGTTCGCTTGAAGCCGGTGCCCTGCGTGAAGAGTTGAACCAGAGCCTGAAAACCGCGTTCGAGCGCAACAGCAAAGTGCTGGGGATCTGGCTGGCGTTCGAGCCCAATGGCCTGGACGGCAAGGACAGCGAGTTCGCCAATGACGCCGCTCGCCAGTCCAACGAAGCCGGTCGTTTCGCCAGTTACTGGAGCCGCGCCGGCGGTGCCGCGCTCAACACGATCATGGTCGAAGACGACATGACCAAAACCACCTTGAGCCTCAGCGGCACGCCCTACAACAGCTGGTACACCTGCCCTCGCGACAGCAAGCGTACCTGCCTGCTGGACCCGTACGCCGACACCGTTGGCGGCAAGGAAATGCTGATGACCACCATTTCCGTCCCGCTGCTGGTGGACGGCAAATCCATCGGCGTGGTCGGTGTGGACATCGCCCTCGACGCGCTGCAGGCCGCGGCTGTCGATTCCCAGCGTGACCTGTTCAACAACGCCGGACACATGCTGATTGTCTCCGGCAGCGGCGTGCTCGCCGGTTACAGCATCGACGCGAGCAAGGTCGGCAAAAGTATCGGCGACACCCTGGGTGCAGAGGGCAAGGATGTCCTGCAATTGCTCAGCGGTGGCGCACCGAAAATTCTCGAACAAGGTGATTTGATTCGTGCGGTGTACCCGGTCAGCCCGATCAGTGACTCCAGAGCCTGGGGCGTGGTGATCGACCTGCCGAAACAAGTGCTGCTGGCCGATTCGGTGAAGCTGCAAGCGGTCCTCGATGACGCCCAGCAAAGCGGCACGATCAAAGCGGTGCTGGTGGCCGTCGCTGCCGGCCTCGTCGGTCTGTTGCTGATCTGGCTCACCGCATCGGGCGTGACCCGGCCGATCAACAGCGTGGCCGAGATGCTCAAGGCAATTGCCAGTGGCGACGGCGACCTGACGCAGCGTCTGCACTACAGCAAGAAAGATGAACTGGGGGAACTGGTCAGTTGGTTCAACCGTTTCCTCGACAAGTTGCAACCGACCATCGCCCAGATCAAACAGAGCATCACCGACGCCCGTGGCACCGCCGACCAGTCTTCTGAAATCGCCCGCCAGACCAGCGAAGGCATGCAGGTGCAGTTCCGCGAAATCGACCAGGTGGCCACGGCCTCCAACGAAATGAGCGCCACCGCCCACGATGTCGCCAACAGCGCATCGAGCGCGGCAAACGCGGCCAAAGGTGCGGATCAATCGGCCCGCGATGGCATGTCGATCATCGAACGCAGCACTCGCGACATCAATCAACTGGCCGACGAAGTCAGCAAGGCGGTCACCGAAGTCGAAGCCTTGGCGGTCAACAGCGAGCAGATCGGTTCGGTGCTCGAAGTCATCCGCAGCATCGCCGAACAGACCAACTTGCTGGCGCTGAACGCCGCCATCGAAGCGGCCCGTGCCGGGGAAAGCGGTCGCGGCTTTGCGGTGGTGGCCGACGAAGTGCGCAACCTCGCCAAACGCACCCAGGATTCGGTGGAAGAAATCCGCCTCGTCATCGAACGCATCCAATCGGGCACCCGCGGCGTGGTCGCCACCATGCATTCGAGCCAGACCCAGGCCCACAGCAACGCCGGGCAGATCCAGCAAGCCGTGCAAGCTTTGAGCAAAATCAGCGACGCGGTCACCGTGATCAGCGACATGAACCTGCAAATCGCCAGCGCCGCCGAACAGCAAAGCGCCGTGGCCGAAGAGGTCAACCGCAACGTCTCGGCGATCCGCACCGTCACTGAAACCCTCACCGGCCAGGCCACCGAATCGGCGCAGATCAGCAGCCAGCTCAACGCCCTGACCAACCACCAGATGAAATTGATGGATCAGTTCCGGGTGTAGAGAACCCGCACACAATACGGTGGGAGCAGGCAAGCCAGCTCCCACGGGTTCAGGTGTTCGGTCGACACTTGGGGATTTCATCCGGCCGGGCATTTTTTTGATCTATGATCGGGCTCTCGTTCCGGAGGGCCTTCGATGACTGGTTTACTCACGTCCATTCAAGCCGCACTCGGCTTGCCCCGCACCCCGATTCCGTTCACCTCGAGTGGCGCCCTGCCCTCGGCGTTCGCCGTCACCGACCTCGCCTGCGCCAGCATCGCCGCCGCCGGCCAGGCTGCCAGCGCATTACTGCAGCAGCAGACCGGTCGCTTGCCCAACCTTGAAGTCGACCGGCGCCTGGCCTCCTTCTGGTTCGCAACGTCGATCCGCCCCGTCGGCTGGAGCGTTCCACCACTCTGGGACCCGGTTGCTGGCGACTATGCGACCAAGGATGGCTGGATCCGCCTGCACACCAACGCACCTCATCATCGCGCCGCCGCCGAAAGCGTGCTCGGCGCGTGTGCCGACCGCGCAGACGTGGCGAGCAAGGTTGCGCAATGGTCGAAAACCGATCTGGAACAGGCCGTGGTCGACGCCGGTGGCTGCGCCGCTGAAATGCGTACCTGGGCGCAATGGCAAGCGCACCCCCAGGGCTTGGCCGTAAACGCCGAGCCGTTGATTCAGTTCAGCGCCAGTAACCCGCAACCACCGAAATCCTGGAAAGGCTCGGTGGCGCAACCGCTGGCCGGGATCAAAGTGCTGGACCTTACGCGCGTGCTCGCGGGGCCCATTGCCAGTCGTTTTCTCGCGGGCCTCGGCGCCGATGTCTTGCGCATCGACCCGCCGACCTGGAACGAACCGGGCGTGGTGCCGGAAGTCACGCTGGGCAAGCGCTGCGCAAGGCTGGACCTGCACAACCCTGACGATCGAGCCGTGTTCGACAGCCTGCTCAAGGACGCCGACATTTTGCTCCACGGCTACCGCGCCGACGCACTGGAAAGGTTGGGTTACGGTGTCGCCGAGCGGCAAAAACTGGCGCCCGGCCTGGTTGATGTGTGCCTCAACGCCTATGGCTGGAGCGGTCCGTGGCAGAACCGTCGCGGATTCGACAGCCTGGTGCAGATGAGCAGCGGGATCGCCGAGGCGGGGATGCGGTGGAAGAACGCGGACAAGCCGATGCCCTTGCCGGTACAGGCGCTGGATCATGCGACCGGGTACTTGATGGCGGCGGCGGCGATTACTTTATTGGGACGTGCTGGGTCAGCCAGATTGTCGTTGGCGCGCACGGCGAAGTTGTTGATTGAAAACGGTGCAGGAACGGATGAAACGCTGCGTGCTGAGGACGACAAGGATCAAGGCCTGTTGGTTGAGCAAACGCCCTGGGGGCCAGCACATCGGCTGCATGTGCCGCTAAAAATCACCGGAACGCCGTTGCAGTGGGCGCTTCCAGCAGCTGAACTGGGTTCCCATCGCGCGCAGTGGTGGTGACCGCTCTGGCCCCATCGCCAGCAGGCTGGCTCCCACAGTGAATCTGCATCATTCACAAAACCTGTGGGAGCCAGCCAAGCCAAATCATCACAATCAAGACAGTTGATTTATGTCGATCACAAAACCTGTGGGAGCCAGCCTGCTGGCGATGAGGCCGGAACAAACAACTCAATCCATCCGGCTCAGCGATGTCCAAAGAAGCTGCGCCGCATACCCTCGAAAAGGTCGCCAGTCCTGAGCCCGCGCCGACAACTCCCTAGCCGTCACCCGCTCACCTTCAAGCGCCACCAGCGCCTTGATCAACCCCACATCCCCCGATGGAAATGCATCCATCTCCCGCAACTGCCGCAACGCAATGTACTGCGCCGTCCAGTCACCAATCCCGTTCAACGCCAGCAACCGTGCCACGCCGCCCTCACGCCCCGGCTCAAACAACAGCGGATCATCGAGCAACGCCTGAGCCACACCCGACAACGTCCGGCCACGAGTTTTCGGCATGCCCTGCGTCGCCAGATCCGCCACTGCCAAAACGGCCGCTTCAGGAAACACTGACGTGACGCCGGGCAAAACAGACGCCAAGGGCTGTCCATACTGTGCAACCAGTTTCCCCACCAACCGGATCGCCGCGCTCACCGTAATCTGCTGACCCAACACCGCACGAATCGCCAGTTCCAGGCCGTCCCACGCCCCCGGCACCCGCAACCCCGGCCGTTCGGCAATCAACCGCGCCATCAACGGATCTGTCTTCAAAGGGCGATGGATCGTCGGCAGGTCCGCATCCAGATCAAACATTCGCCGCAACCGCGCAACGATCTCCGGCACCGCCGCCACGTCAGGAAAATCCAGCGTCACTTGCAACGCATCGCCCGCCACCGGCTTGATCGAAAACGTACCGTGAACACCGTTCAACCCGATGCTGCGCGAGTACACGCCATCGACAATCGCTTCCATCCCGACCACGGCCCGCGCCGACAGAAAACCCAGCATCGCCGGCCAGTCATAGGGCGGCTGATACGCCAGCAACAACCTCACAGCGACAACAAGCCGCTGTACAACCCATACGCCGCCAGCCCGGCGCCACTGATGACAGCGGTAAAAATACCTGTCTCGATTGGCGTAAACAGCGGTTCACCCTGCTCATGTTTGGCCTTGGCGAACAAGATCACCCCCGGTGCGTACAGCAACGCCGACAGCAGCAAATACTTCACCCCCCCGGCGTACAACAGCCACACCGCATAACTCAGCGCGATGCCGCCAATCAGCAAGTCTTTGGTGCGCTCCGCCGATGCGTGTTCGTAGGTTTCCCCCCGCCCGCTCAACAGCACCGCATACGCCGCCGACCACAGGTACGGCACCAGGATCATCGACGACGCGAGGTAGATCAGGCTGGTGTAGGTGCCGGCGGAAAACAGCGTGATCAGCAGGAAAATCTGGATCATCACGTTGGTCAGCCACAACGCGTTGACCGGCACATGATTGGCGTTTTCCTTTTTCAGGAAGGCCGGCATGGTGTTGTCTTTCGCCGTGGCGAACAGGATCTCGGCGCAGAGCAGCGCCCAGGACAGCAGTGCACCCAGCAGCGAAATCGCCAGGCCAATGCTGATCAACAAAGCGCCCCAAGGCCCGACGACATGCTCCAGCACGGCCGCCAGCGACGGGTTCTGCAGGTTGGCCAGTTCCGGCTGACTCATGATCCCCAGCGACAACACATTCACCAGCACCAACAGGGCCAGCACGCCAAGAAAACCGATGACCGTCGCGCGCCCGACATCCGAACGTTTCTCCGCCCGCGCTGAATAGACGCTCGCGCCTTCGATGCCGATAAACACGAACACGGTGACCAGCATCATGTTGCGCACCTGATCCATGATGCCGCCAAAATTCGGGTTGCTGCGGCCCCAGATGTCCCGGGTGAAGATGTCGGCCTTGAACGCCACGGCGGCGATCACGATGAACATGATCAGCGGCACGATCTTGGCCACGGTGGTCAGCTGATTGATGAACGTCGCTTCCTTGATCCCGCGCATCACCAGAAAGTGCACAGCCCACAGCAGCACCGACGCGCAGCCAATGGCAACGGGCGTGTTGCCCTGGCCAAACACCGGAAAGAAATAACCGAGGGTGCTGAACAGCAACACAAAGTAGCCGACGTTGCCCAGCCAGGCGCTGATCCAGTAACCCCAGGCGGACGAGAACCCCATGTAGTCACCGAACCCCGCCTTGGCGTAGGCATACACCCCGGAATCCAGCTCGGGCTTGCGATTGGCCAGCGTCTGGAACACGAAGGCCAGCGTCAGCATGCCCACGGCGGTGATCGCCCAACCGATCAAGATCGCCCCGGCGTCGGCTCGGGCGGCCATATTCTGTGGCAAGGAAAAAATCCCGCCGCCAATCATCGATCCCACCACCAGCGCGATCAGCGCACTCAGAGGAAGTTTTTGCGTCGGTTGCGACATCCCAGCGTCTCCCTTTTTCTTGCACTGAACCTGTGGCGGGGTGCTTGCCGGAACGCCGCACCGTCCCGCCGGGTTGCGGAACGACCTCAACAAAAGGAACTGCTTCGCAGTCCAGCGGAAGCAAGCTCCCTCGCTACAAGTGGATAACTTTAACTAAATAGGTAAACGGTAATAACGTTAGTTAATTAATGGCAGCTCACGTCTTTTATTTATAGCCGATACTTCTATGCCCATAGCCGGCAATAGCAGTCTTGTCTGTAGATCCTAATAAATCAATTCGACACTGCAACAACCGTCCAAAAATTTGCGGAAACCGTAAAACCAACTAGCGTAAAAACTCCAAGCAATACCCGTTATTCCCGCCTGACTTGTCCGAGGCCTCTGGAATGGGCTTTTCCGGCGATACCTTTATGCCCGGGAAAGATTCATAAGTCTTTCATTAACAATGGAATGTGAGCATGCACTGATCTATGTCAGATGATCGAATGGCTAACGGAATTAATCTGTCGTCTCTTTTCTCCTGCATTGGAGTCATGCAATGTCTGAATCCCCCGGAAAACTGAAACTCGGTGCACTGGTTGCGTTGGTTGTCGGCTCAATGATTGGTGGCGGGATCTTCTCTTTGCCGCAGAACATGGCCGCCAGTGCCGATGTCGGCGCCGTGCTGATCGGTTGGGCCATCACCGCCGTCGGCATGTTGACGCTGGCCTTCGTGTTCCAGACGCTGGCCAATCGAAAGCCTGATCTGGACGGCGGTGTCTACGCCTACGCCAAGGCCGGTTTCGGCGACTACATGGGCTTCTCGTCCGCGTGGGGTTACTGGATCAGCGCCTGGCTGGGAAACGTCGGTTACTTCGTTCTGCTGTTCAGCACCCTCGGTTACTTTTTTCCGATCTTCGGCGAAGGCAACACAGTTGCTGCGGTGATCGGCGCTTCGGTGCTGCTCTGGGCCGTGCATTTCCTGGTGCTGCGCGGGATCAAGGAAGCAGCGTTCATCAACCTGGTGACCACCGTCGCCAAGGTCGTGCCGCTGCTTCTGTTTGTGTTGGTCGCAGTTTTCGCATTCAAACTGGACATCTTCACGGCCGACATCTGGGGCCTGAAAAACCCGGACCTGGGCAGCGTGATGAACCAGGTGCGCAACATGATGCTGGTCACCGTGTGGGTGTTCATCGGCATCGAAGGCGCGAGCATTTTCTCGGCCCGCGCGGAAAAACGCAGCGACGTCGGTAAAGCCACCGTGATCGGTTTCATCACCGTGCTGCTGTTCCTGGTGCTGGTGAACGTGCTGTCGCTGGGCATCATGACCCAACCGGAACTGGCCAAGCTGCAGAACCCGTCAATGGCAGCCGTGCTGGAACATGTGGTCGGTCCGTGGGGCGCGGTGCTGATCAGCGTCGGCCTGGTCATCTCGTTACTGGGAGCACTGCTGTCGTGGGTGCTGTTGTGCGCCGAAATCATGTTCGCCGCCGCCAAGGACCACACCATGCCAGCGTTCCTGCGCAAGGAAAATGCCAAGCAAGTGCCGGTCAATGCCTTGTGGCTGACCAACGCGATGGTGCAACTGTTTCTGGTCATCACCCTGTTTTCGGCCAGCACTTACCTGTCACTGATCTACCTCGCCACCTCAATGATCCTGGTGCCGTACTTGTGGTCGGCGGCGTACGCGCTGCTGCTGGCGGTGCGTGGCGAGAGCTATGAAAACGCCGCGGCCGAACGCCGCAAAGACCTGTTCATCGGTGCCGTCGCGTTGATTTACGCGGTCTGGCTGATCTATGCCGGCGGCGTCAAATACCTGCTGCTCTCCGCCCTGCTCTATGCCCCCGGCGCGATCCTGTTCGCCAAGGCCAAGATGGAACTCAACAAACCGGTTTTCACCAACGTCGAGAAGCTGATTTTCGCCGCAGTGATCGTCGGCGCCCTGGTGGCGGCCTACGGCCTGTATGACGGCTTCCTGACCCTGTAATTTGTTATCTGGAGGATCACGGTAATGACCACCGAAAAAGTTAAGTACGGCGTCCATTCCGAAGCCGGCAAACTGCGTAAAGTCATGGTTTGCTCCCCCGGCCTGGCCCATCAGCGGCTGACCCCGAACAACTGCGACGAACTGCTGTTCGATGATGTGCTGTGGGTGGCCCAGGCCAAGCGCGACCATTTCGACTTCGTCACCAAGATGCGTGAACGCAACGTCGATGTGCTGGAAATGCACAACCTGCTGACCGACATCGTCGCCATCCCCGAAGCCCTCGACTGGATTCTGGAACGCAAGGTCACCGCCAACTCGGTCGGCCTCGGCCTGATCAACGAAGTGGGTTCGTGGCTGCGCAGCCTGGAGCCCCGCCATATCGCCGAGTTCCTGATCGGCGGCGTCTCCGCCGACGACTTGCCGGACAGCTTCGGCGGCAAGACCATCCAGATGTTCCGCGATTTTCTGGGCCACTCAAGCTTCATTCTGCCGCCGTTGCCCAACACTCAGTTCACCCGCGACACCACCTGCTGGATCTACGGTGGCGTGACGCTGAACCCGATGTACTGGCCGGCGCGCCGTCAGGAAACCCTGCTGGCCACCGCCATCTACAAATTCCACCCGCAGTTCACCAACGCCGATTTTGAAATCTGGTATGGCGACCCGGACCAGGATCACGGCAGCGCCACCCTGGAAGGCGGCGACGTGATGCCAATCGGCAACGGTGTGGTGTTGATCGGCATGGGCGAGCGGTCGTCCCGTCAGGCCATCGGCCAATTGGCGGTGAACCTGTTCAAGAACAAAGCCGTGGAGAAAGTCATCGTCGCCGGCCTGCCGAAGTCCCGCGCAGCAATGCACCTGGACACGGTGTTCAGTTTCTGCGACCGCGACCTCGTCACGATCTTCCCGGAAGTGGTGAACCAGATCGTCGCCTTCACCCTGCGCCCTGACGAAAGCAAGCCGGGCGGCGTCGACATCCGCCGCGAAGAAACCAACTTCCTCGACACCGTCGCCAAGGCCCTCAACCTCAAAGCGCTGCGCGTGGTGGAAACCGGCGGCAACAGCTTCGCCGCCGAACGCGAGCAATGGGACGACGGCAACAACGTGGTGGCCGTGGAGCCCGGCGTGGTGATCGGTTATGACCGCAACACCTACACCAACACCCTGCTGCGCAAGGCCGGTGTGGAAGTCATCACCATCAGCGCCGGCGAACTGGGACGCGGCCGTGGCGGTGGCCACTGCATGACCTGCCCGATCATTCGCGACCCTATCGACTATTAATGCTTATCCCTGCTTCGCGCCCATAAAGCGTGAAGCAGGCGGATAACCGAAACCCAAGGAGATCCAAAATGGCTTTCAATATGCGCAACCGCAGCCTGCTCTCGCTGATGCACCACACCACTCGCGAGCTCAACTACCTGCTGGACCTGTCCCGCGACCTCAAACGCGCCAAGTACACCGGCACCGAGCGTCCGCACCTGCAAGGCAAGAACATCGCGCTGATCTTCGAAAAAACCTCGACCCGCACCCGTTGCGCCTTCGAAGTGGCGGCCCATGACCAAGGCGCCCACGTCACCTACATCGACCCGGTGTCGTCGCAGATCGGCCACAAGGAAAGCATGAAAGACACCGCTCGCGTGCTCGGGCGGATGTTCGATGCCATCGAGTACCGTGGCTTCGAACAGGAAATCGTCGAGGAGCTGGCCAAGTTCGCCGGCGTGCCAGTGTTCAACGGCCTGACCGCTGAATTCCACCCGACGCAGATGATCGCCGACACCCTGACCATGCGCGAACACAGCGACAAACCGCTGCATGACATCAGCTACGCCTACCTCGGCGACGCTCGCTACAACATGGGCAATTCGCTGTTGATGATCGGCGCCAAACTGGGCATGGACGTGCGCATCGCCGCGCCGAAAGCGCTCTGGCCACACGCTGATTTCATCGCCCAGTGCAAAGCCTTCGCCGAAGAAAGCGGCGCGCGCATCACCATCACCGAAGACCCGAAAGCAGCGGTCAAGGGCGTGGACTTCATCCACACCGACATCTGGGTGTCGATGGGTGAGCCGGTTGAGGCGTGGGACGAGCGTATCGAGCAACTGCTGCCGTACCAGGTCAACGCCGCGATGATGAAAGCCTCCGGCAACCCGCGGGTGAAATTCATGCACTGCCTGCCGGCGTTCCACAACAGCGAAACCAAGGTCGGCAAGGACATCGCCGCACGCTATCCGCACCTGGCCAATGGCGTAGAGGTGACTGAAGAAGTCTTCGAATCGCCGGCCAACATCGCCTTCGAGCAAGCGGAAAACCGCATGCACACCATCAAGGCGATTCTGGTGTCGGCGTTGGCGGATATCTAACGGCCCACCCGGCTCTCCCGGCTGGAACAAAGCCCCTGTGGGAGCGAGCCTGCTCGCGATAGCGGAGTAACAGTCAACGTCTCTGTTGAGTGTTAAATAGTCATCGCGAGCACGCTCACTCCCACACTGATCGGGTTTCATCAGGGATGACCGAGTCACCTCATTTAGAAGGACTGCATTATGCGTATCGTCGTTGCCCTGGGCGGTAACGCCCTGCTCCGCCGTGGTGAGCCCATGACCGCGGACAATCAGCGCGCCAACATCCGCGTCGCCACCGAACAGATCGCCAAGATTCATGCCGGCAATGAACTGGTCATCGCCCACGGCAATGGCCCGCAAGTCGGCCTGCTGTCGCTGCAAGCGGCGGCCTACACCTCGGTTTCGCCGTACCCGCTGGACGTGCTCGGTGCCGAAACCGAAGGCATGATCGGCTACATCATCGAACAGGAACTGGGCAACCTGCTGGACTTCGAAGTGCCCTTCGCCACCCTCCTGACCCAGGTCGAAGTCGACGCCAATGACCCGGCCTTCCAGAACCCGACCAAACCCATCGGCCCGGTCTACGCCAAGGCCGAAGCGGAAAAACTCGCCGCCGAAAAAGGTTGGGCGATTGCCCCGGACGGCGACAAATACCGTCGTGTGGTGGCCAGCCCGAGACCGAAACGCATCTTCGAAATCCGCCCGATCAAATGGTTGCTGGAAAAAGGCAGCATCGTGATCTGCGCGGGCGGTGGCGGCATCCCGACGATGTACGGCGCCAGCGGCAAACTGCAAGGTGTGGAAGCAGTGATCGACAAAGATCTGTGCTCGGCGCTGCTGGCCGAACAGCTGGAAAGCGATCTGCTGGTGATCGCCACCGACGTCAACGCCGCCTGCATCGACTTCGGCAAACCGACCCAGAAAGCCATCGCCCGAGCCCACCCCGACGAAATGGAAAAACTCGGCTTCGCCGCCGGCTCCATGGGACCGAAGGTGCAGGCCGCCTGCGAGTTCGCCCGCCATACTGGAAAAACCGCGGTGATCGGTTCACTCTCGGACATCGAAGCAATCGTCCAGGGCAAGGCCGGCACGCGCATCAGCACGGCGACACCTGGCATTACTTATTTATAAGGAGAAACGTCAATGGCAACGTTCGCCCCCGGTCACTTGCACATCGAGCGCCACGCGCTGACCTCGGATGATGTCAGCTACAACCTGCACTTCGACTATGAGGTCAGCAATAACGACAAAGGGGAAAAAGGCATCCAGTTCACCATGCATGGCAGCATTCTGGGAAAGGATATGAGCGAAACCTTCTTTCTTCCCAAGGTTGAGGCCTACAACTTCGCCAACAACATAACGAATATCGCCGAGAAGTACGGTATTCCAAGGACCCACAGCCAAATCGGCTCGGCTCACAAAAATTACGACCAGGTGTTTGAAGACATTCGGAAGAAGCTGGATATGAAATCCGGCGACCCGGTAGACCTCAAAAACTTTGAGTAGCCTGCGTCCCCTTGTGGGAGCGGGCCTGCTCGCGATGACGGACTTTCATTCGCTATGGATGCCGACTGAAAGACTGCGACCCCACGACCTGTAGGAGCGAGGCTTGCCCGCGAAGCTTTTAGCCGTCTTGATGGCCTCTTCGCGGGCAAGCCTCGCTCCTGCAGGTTGAACACGTGCATTTCACCTGAGACCCGCCCCAAGGCATACTTGCCCCCTCCGCTTGCCAGATTGAAAACCGCCCCATGCGTATCCACGTCAGCTTCATCGACCGCGTCGGCATTACCCAGGAAGTCCTGGCCCTGCTCGGTGGGCGCAATCTCAATCTGGATGCGGTGGAAATGGTCCCGCCCAACGTGTACATCGACGCTCCGACCCTGAGCCCGGACGTGCTCGAAGAGCTGCGCGATGCGTTGCTCAGCGTGCGCGGCGTGCAAGCGATGACGGTGGTCGACATCCTTCCGGGGCAACGGCGGCACTTGCAGCTCGATGCGCTGCTCGCCGCCATGACCGACCCGGTGCTGGCCCTGGACAGTGACGGCAAAGTGCTGCTGGCCAACCCGGCGCTGATCGCGTTGTATGGTCGCGAACCGGCCGGTGAAAGCATCGCGGATCTGTTTGCCGATCCCGCCCTGCTCGATACCCTGCTGGAACAAGGCTTTCGCCTGCCGCTGCGCGAGATCACCGTCAACGGCCAGACCCTGCTGCTCGACGCCACCCCGATCACCGATGCCGGCGCGTTGCTGACGCTGTATCAACCGAACCGCATCGGCGAACGCCTCTCGGCGCTGCACCACGACCATGCCGAAGGGTTTGACGCGCTGCTGGGCGAATCCCCGGCCATTCGCACCCTCAAGGCCCGCGCCCAACGCGTGGCAGCCCTTGATGCGCCGCTGTTGATCCAGGGCGAAACCGGCACCGGCAAAGAACTCGTCGCCCGCGCCTGTCACGCCATCAGTGCGCGGCACAGTTCACCCTTCCTGGCGCTGAACTGCGCGGCATTGCCGGAGAACCTCGCCGAAAGCGAACTGTTCGGCTACGCCCCCGGCGCTTTTACCGGTGCGCAACGGGGCGGTAAACCGGGACTGATGGAACTGGCGAACCAGGGCACGGTATTTCTCGATGAAATCGGCGAAATGTCACCATACCTGCAGGCGAAACTGCTGCGGTTTTTGAACGACGGCAGCTTCCGCCGCGTGGGCGGCGATCGTGAGGTGAAGGTCAACGTGCGGATCCTCAGCGCCACGCACCGTGACCTGGAAAAAATGGTCAGCGAAGGCACGTTCCGTGAAGACCTGTTTTACCGCCTCAACGTCCTCAACGTCGAAGTCCCGCCGCTGCGCGAGCGTGGCCAGGACATCCTGCTGCTGGCCCGTTATTTCATGCAGCAGGCCTGTGCGCAAATCCAGCGACCGGTGTGTCGCCTCGCGCCCGGTACCTACCCGGCGCTGCTGGGCAACCGTTGGCCAGGCAACGTGCGGCAATTGCAGAACGTAATCTTCCGCGCTGCCGCGATTTGTGAGAGCAGCCTGGTGGACATCGGCGACCTCGACATTGCCGGCACCTCCGTGGCACGCCAGAGCGACAGCGAAGTCGACAGCCTGGAGCAGGCAATGGAAGAGTTCGAAAAGACCCTGCTGGAAAAACTCTACGTCAGCTACCCCTCGACCCGGCAACTGGCCAGCCGCCTGCAAACTTCCCACACCGCGATTGCTCATCGGTTGCGCAAGTACGGCATTCCAAACAAACCCTGAAGTCCCCAAAACACCGCAGCCCCCCTGTGGGAGCCAGCCTGCTGGCGATTGCGGTGTAACAGGCAAAAAGGTGTCGACTGTCATGGCCTCATCGCCAGCAGGCTGGCTCCCACAGGTTTTCTGTTGTCACAGAAAATCCCTCTCCAAATACGACCTCCACCTGTACTGAAAGCGCTACAGCGGAACGATATCGATACAGCTCTTTCTAATCAGCGCTGTACAAGGCTTTGATCCCATTACGCTTTTTTCTTCGCTTCCGGCTGTAGCGATTTCGCTACAGTCATTCCATTCGCTCGCACCTCAAAAATACTCAAGGCACTGATTTATAAGGATTTATTAACATTGGCCGCGATCTTGCTTAGTAGCCACGTATAAAGAAGGGCTTTTGCCCAAGCATTCAATCGCGTCCACCAGACGAGTCTGGCCCCCTAGGAGTTTCCATGAGCGAGTTGCGTTTTACTGAAGATCACGAATGGCTGCGCACCGAAGCTGACGGCACTGTCACCGTCGGCATCACGGCTTTCGCGCAGAATGCCCTGGGCGACGTGGTTTTCGTACAACTGCCTGAGCTGCAGTCCTACGACAAAGGCGCAGAAGCCGCCACCGTGGAATCGGTAAAAGCCGCCAGCGGCGTGTACATGCCACTGGACGGTGAAGTGTTGGAAGTGAACCCGGCGCTGGACAGCAGCCCTGAACTGGTCAACGAAGATCCGCTGGGCGAAGGCTGGTTCTTCCGCTTCCAGCCAACCGACGCCTCGGCAGTTGCCAAACTGCTGGATCAGGACGCCTACGACCGTCTGATCAAAGCCAACGCCGAAGCCTGAGGAGCGCTGACATGACTCAAGTAAACCTTACGACCGCCAACGAATTCATCGCGCGCCACATCGGCCCGCGTTCCGGCGATGAGCAAGCCATGCTCAACAGCCTCGGCTTCGATTCGCTGGAAGCCCTGAGCGCCAGCGTCATTCCGGAAAGCATCAAAGGCACCAGCGTCCTCGGCATGGACGACGGCCTGAGCGAAGCCGACGCCCTGGCGTTGATCAAAGGCATCGCCGCCAAAAACCAACTGTTCAAGACTTACATCGGCCAGGGCTACTACGGCACGCACACGCCGTCGCCGATCCTGCGCAACCTGCTGGAAAACCCGGCCTGGTACACCGCGTACACCCCGTACCAGCCAGAAATCTCCCAGGGCCGTCTCGAAGCGCTGCTGAACTTCCAGACCCTGATCAGCGACCTGACCGGCCTGCCGATCGCCAACGCCTCGCTGCTGGATGAAGCCACCGCCGCTGCCGAAGCCATGACCTTCTGCAAACGCCTGAGCAAGAACAAAGGCAGCCATGCGTTCTTCGCATCGGTTCATTGCCACCCGCAAACCCTCGACGTGCTGCGCACCCGTGCCGAGCCGCTGGGCATCGACGTCGTCGTCGGCGACGAGCTTGAACTGACAGACGTAACGCCGTTCTTCGGCGCGCTGCTGCAATACCCGGCGAGCAACGGTGACGTGTTTGATTACCGTGAACTGACCGAACGCTTCCACGCCGCCAATGCTCTGGTAGCGGTGGCTGCTGACCTGCTGGCCCTGACCGTGTTGACCCCACCGGGCGAGTTCGGCGCTGACGTGGCCATCGGCAGCGCACAACGCTTCGGCGTGCCGCTGGGCTTCGGTGGCCCGCACGCCGCTTACTTCTCCACCAAGGATGCGTTCAAGCGTGACATGCCGGGCCGTCTGGTCGGTGTCTCCGTGGACCGTTTCGGCAAGCCGGCCCTGCGTCTGGCGATGCAGACCCGCGAGCAACATATCCGCCGCGAGAAGGCCACCTCGAACATCTGCACCGCCCAGGTCCTGCTGGCCAACATCGCCAGCATGTACGCCGTGTATCACGGCCCGAAAGGCCTGACGCAGATTGCCAACCGCATTCATCACCTGACCGCGATCCTCGCCAAAGGCTTGGGCGCACTGGGCCTGACCGTCGAACAAGCCAGCTTCTTCGACACCCTGACCCTGAAAACCGGCGCCAACACCGCCAAACTGCACGACAAGGCACGTGCGCAGCAGATCAACCTGCGCGTAGTCGATGGCGAGCGTCTGGGCCTGTCCCTCGATGAGACCACTTCGCAAGCTGACGTCGAAACGTTGTGGGCCTTGTTCGCCGACGGCAAGGCACTGCCGGACTTCGCCGCCCTCGCCGCTGCAGTGGTCAGCACCCTCCCGGCCGCTCTGGTTCGCCAATCGCCAATCCTCAGCCACCCGGTGTTCAACCGTTATCACTCGGAAACCGAGCTGATGCGCTACCTGCGCAAGCTCGCCGACAAGGACCTGGCCCTGGATCGCACCATGATCCCGCTGGGTTCGTGCACCATGAAACTCAACGCCGCCAGCGAAATGATCCCGGTGACCTGGGCTGAATTCGGTGCCCTGCATCCGTTCGCCCCGGCCGAGCAAAGTGCCGGTTACCAGCAACTGACCGATGAACTGGAAGCGATGCTCTGCGCCGCCACCGGTTACGACTCGATCTCCCTGCAACCGAACGCCGGTTCGCAAGGTGAGTACGCCGGACTGCTGGCGATTCGCGCCTACCACCAGAGCCGTGGCGAAGACCGTCGCGACATCTGCCTGATCCCGTCGTCCGCCCACGGCACCAACCCGGCCACCGCCAACATGGCTGGCATGCGTGTGGTCGTGACCGCGTGCGATGCCCGCGGCAACGTCGACATCGAAGACCTGCGCGCCAAGGCCATCGAGCACCGCGAACACCTCGCCGCGCTGATGATCACCTACCCGTCGACCCACGGCGTGTTCGAAGAAGGCATCCGCGAAATCTGCGGCATCATTCATGACAACGGCGGCCAGGTGTACATCGACGGCGCCAACATGAACGCGATGGTCGGCCTCTGCGCACCGGGCAAGTTCGGCGGCGACGTGTCCCACCTGAACCTGCACAAAACCTTCTGCATCCCTCACGGCGGCGGCGGCCCGGGCGTTGGCCCGATCGGCGTCAAGTCGCACCTGACCCCATTCCTGCCGGGCCACGCCCAAATGGAGCGCAAGGAAGGCGCGGTTTGCGCGGCACCGTTCGGCAGCGCGAGCATTTTGCCGATCACCTGGATGTACATTCGGATGATGGGCGGCGCGGGTCTCAAGCGCGCTTCTCAACTGGCGATCCTGAATGCCAACTACATTTCCCGTCGCCTCGAAGAGCACTACCCAGTGCTGTACACCGGCAGCAACGGCCTGGTGGCGCACGAATGCATCCTCGACCTGCGTCCGCTGAAAGACAGCAGCGGCATCAGCGTCGATGACGTCGCCAAGCGTCTGATCGACTTCGGCTTCCACGCCCCGACCATGTCGTTCCCGGTGGCTGGCACACTGATGATCGAGCCGACCGAAAGCGAATCCAAGGAAGAACTGGACCGCTTCTGCGACGCCATGATCCGCATCCGCGAAGAAATCCGCGCAGTGGAAAACGGCACGCTGGACAAGGATGACAACCCGCTGAAAAACGCTCCGCACACCGCGGCGGAAATCGTTGGCGAGTGGACGCACCCGTACAGCCGCGAGCAAGCGGTGTATCCGGTCGCATCGCTGATCGAAGGCAAGTACTGGCCGCCGGTCGGTCGCGTCGACAACGTCTTCGGCGATCGCAACCTGGTTTGCGCTTGCCCGTCGATCGAAAGCTACGCTTAAACGAATGAGGGGGCGGGTTCGCTCGCCCCCACCTTCGAGAACACTGCAAGACTCTGTGGGAGCTGGCCTGCCAGCGATAGCGGTGGGTCAGTCGACATTTTCGCTGTCTGACACTCCGTCATCGCTGGCAGGCCAGCTCCCACAGAATCGTGCCTAGCCTGAAATCCCGTGAATTCCTATAACAAGAAACCGGAGAACAACCATGTCGTTAAGCGTGTTCGACCTGTTCAAGATTGGCATCGGCCCCTCCAGCTCCCACACCGTCGGCCCGATGCGCGCCGCTGCGCGTTTCGCCGAAGGTCTGCGCCGTGAAGGGCTGCTGACCGCCACCACCTGCGTCAAAGTCGAGCTCTACGGCTCGCTCGGCGCTACCGGCAAAGGACACGGCAGCGACAAGGCTGTGTTGCTGGGCCTGGAAGGTGAACACCCGGACACCGTGAACACCGAGACCGTCGCCGCCCGTCTGCAAGAGATTCGCGGCAACGGTCGCTTGAACCTGCTCGGCGAACACAGCATTGCGTTCAACGAGAAAGAACACCTGGCGATGATCCGTAAACCATTGCCCTATCACCCCAACGGCATGATCTTTCGCGCCTTCGACACAGCGGGCCTGCAGATCCGCAGCCGCGAGTACTACTCCGTTGGCGGCGGTTTCGTGGTCGATGAAGACGCCGCCGGCGCCGACCGCATCGTCGAAGACGCCACGCCGCTGACCTTCCCGTTCAAAAGCGCCAAGGACCTGCTCGGTCATTGCACCACCTATGGCTTGTCGATCAGCCAGGTGATGCTGACCAACGAAAGCGCCTGGCGTCCGGAAGCGGAAACCCGCGCCGGCCTGCTGAAAATCTGGCAAGTGATGCAGGATTGCGTCGACGCCGGTTGCAGGAACGAAGGCATCCTGCCGGGCGGTTTGAAGGTTAAACGTCGAGCGGCAGCGCTGCATCGGCAACTGTGCAAGAACCCGGAATCGTCGTTGCGCGATCCACTGTCGGTGCTGGACTGGGTCAACCTCTACGCCCTGGCGGTCAACGAAGAAAACGCCAACGGCGGGCGCGTGGTCACCGCGCCCACCAACGGCGCAGCGGGTATCGTCCCGGCGGTTTTGCATTACTACATGCGCTTCATCCCCGGCGCCAACGAAGATGGCGTCGTCCGTTTTCTGCTGACGGCCGCGGCCATCGGCATTCTCTACAAAGAGAACGCCTCGATCTCCGGCGCCGAAGTCGGCTGTCAGGGTGAAGTCGGCGTGGCCTGTTCGATGGCTGCCGGCGCCTTGTGCGAAGTGCTTGGTGGCACCGTGCAACAAGTGGAAAACGCCGCCGAAATCGGCATGGAACACAACCTCGGCCTGACCTGCGATCCAATTGGCGGGCTGGTACAAGTGCCTTGCATCGAGCGCAACGCCATGGGTTCGGTGAAGGCGATCAATGCGGTGCGCATGGCCCTGCGCGGCGACGGTCAACATTTCGTCTCCCTCGACAAAGTCATCCGCACCATGCGCCAGACCGGCGCCGACATGAAAAGCAAATACAAGGAAACCGCCCGTGGCGGTTTGGCGGTCAACATTATCGAGTGCTGATGCGCGCTCATTCGCATCTGCACACATTTTCAGGAGCTGGATATGTCCACCGAACAACTGTTGAAAACCCCGTTGCACGCACTGCACATCGAACTCGGCGCCCGCATGGTGCCGTTTGCCGGCTACGACATGCCGGTGCAATACCCGCTGGGCGTGATGAAAGAGCACCAGCACACCCGTGATCAGGCCGGGCTGTTCGATGTCTCCCACATGGGTCAGATCCGCCTGACCGGCGCCAATGCCGCCAAGGCCCTGGAAACCCTGGTGCCAGTGGACATTATCGACCTGCCGGTGGGCATGCAGCGCTACGCCATGTTCACCAATGAAACCGGCGGCATCCTCGACGACCTGATGGTCGCCAACCTCGGAAACGACGAACTGTTCCTGGTGGTCAACGCCGCCTGCAAGGATCAGGACCTGGCGCATCTGCGTCAGCACATCGGTGATCAGTGCACCATCGAGCCGCTGTTCGAAGAGCGCGCCTTACTGGCGTTGCAAGGTCCGGCAGCAGTCACCGTGCTCGCACGCCTGGCGCCTGAAGTGGCGAAGATGACCTTCATGCAGTTCACCCGTGTGAAATTGCTGGGTGTGGACTGCTTTGTCAGCCGCTCCGGCTACACCGGTGAAGACGGTTTCGAAATCTCGGTGCCGGCCGCCAACGCCGAAGCCCTGGCTCGCGCTCTGCTGGCCGAACCGGAAGTCGCAGCCATCGGCCTCGGCGCCCGTGATTCACTGCGCCTGGAAGCGGGCCTGTGCCTCTATGGCCACGACATGAACACCGAGACTAGCCCAATCGAAGCCAGCCTGTTGTGGGCCATCTCCAAGCCTCGTCGTGCCGATGGCGCACGGGCTGGCGGCTTCCCTGGCGCTGAAACCGTGTTTACCCAGCAACAAGCCGGTGTCAGCCGCAAGCGCGTAGGCCTGCTGCCTCAGGAACGTACGCCCGTGCGCGAGGGTGCAGAGATCGTCAATGACGCGGGCGAGATCATCGGCACCGTGTGCAGTGGCGGGTTCGGTCCGACCTTGGGCGGCCCCTTGGCCATGGGTTACCTCGACAGCGCCTACATCGCCATCGATACACCTGTGTTCGCGATCGTTCGTGGGAAAAAGGTGCCTCTGCTTGTAAGCAAAATGCCATTTGTTCCACAACGCTACTATCGTGGCTGATTGACTGTTTCTATAAGTAACGAGGTTGCGTTAACAGTGCACTAATGTGTAACGCAACCGCCATAAAACAGTGCATTCCTTTAGCTCTAAGCTTCGTTTATGAACTTTGCTTATAACGATCGAAAACAATTGAACACCTCCTTCGCATAAGCCAGCGCTAGTTGGCGCTCGAAGGCCACCAACGCGAGCAAAACCGGGCCTTTCACAGGGCTTGTTTTTTCTCCCGTAGTTGGCGTAGAGTTTGTTCACTGTGTTTGCATGGGTCGCTTGGAATCGTGACCTGGGCAGTAGCCTACAAGTTAGCTACATCCCGTTCGACGTCTTCTTACTCTCCTGCAACCAGCACCAGTACTCTTTCATGAGAAGGAGACTGTCATTAATTTTTGCGTCAAAGGAA
The DNA here is from genome assembly GCF_949767765.1 of Pseudomonas sp. IT-P171. Lineage (NCBI taxonomy): Bacteria > Pseudomonadati > Pseudomonadota > Gammaproteobacteria > Pseudomonadales > Pseudomonadaceae > Pseudomonas > Pseudomonas sp. IT-P171. The sequence continues at coordinate 409,496 of NZ_CATKQN010000022.1, read as the reverse complement.
ATAAGAAATGTCCCAACGTCAGAGCGGTACCGTCAAGTGGTTTAACGACGAGAAAGGTTTTGGTTTTATCACTCCAGAAAGCGGTCCGGATCTGTTCGTGCATTTCCGCGCTATTCAGGGCAACGGCTTCAAGAGCCTGAAAGAAGGCCAGAAAGTGACCTTCATCGCCGTGCAAGGCCAAAAAGGCATGCAGGCTGACGAAGTACAAGCAGAAGCCTAACCTTCTGTTACGAAAAAGCCCCTGATGCTGACATCAGGGGCTTTTTTGTGCGCGTAAATCCGTAAAATGGCTTCTTTTTTCGTCGAGAGCCCTGCCATGTCGAAACACTTGCTCAACCCTCAGGGCGACTTTCCCGCCGCAACCCTGGGTCGTCGCCTGGCAGCGATGTTCTATGACTTCCTGCTGTGCACCGCCCTGCTGATCGTCACCAGCGGCGTTTACAAGATGATCCAGATGGCGATCATCGGCGAAGACAAAATGCGCACCCTGACCGAAGCCGGCGCGCTGGACGGCGATCCGTTGTTGTCGACGGTGCTGTTGTTCGTGCTGTTCGGCTTCTTCGCCAAGTTCTGGACCTGGTCCGGCCAGACCCTGGGCATGCAAGTGTGGTGCATCCGCGTACAGAACGCCGACGGCTCATCCATCAGCCTGTGGCAGGCACTGCTGCGGTTTGTGGTGTCGATCGCGTCGCTGCTATGCGTTGGGCTGGGGTTCATCTGGTCACTGTTTGATAAACAGAAACGCAGCTGGCATGACATGTACTCCAACACCCAACTGGTGCGCATCCCGAAGAAAACCAAATAACGGCCACAAAAAAGATCGCAGCCTGCGGCAGCTCCTACACGGTTTTTTGTTCACCTGTAGGAGCTGCCGAAGGCTGCGATCTTTTGATATTGCCTTTAAGCGTTACCGGCCAGCTTCATCCGCGCTGCTTGCGTGAAGTCGAGCATCCGCTTCAACGGCCGAATTGCCTGAGGAATCAACGCCGGATCAACAAAGATCTCGTTCGTCCCTTCTTTCAAGCTCTTCAGCACGCGCTCAAGCGTATTCATCGCCATCCACGGGCAATGTGCGCAACTGCGGCACGCCGCGCCGTTACCCGCCGTTGGCGCCTCGATGAAGACCTTGTCCGGGCACAACTGCTGCATCTTGTAGAAGATGCCACGGTCGGTGGCGACGATCAGCGTCTTGTTCGGCAGGCTTTGTGCCGCAGCAATCAGCTGACTGGTGGAACCGACGGCATCCGCCAATTCGATCACCGAGGTCGGCGATTCCGGATGCACCAGAATCGCCGCGTCCGGATACAGGGCCTTCATGTCTTCAAGCTGCTTGGACTTGAACTCTTCGTGAACGATGCAGGCACCGTCCCATAGCAACATGTCCGCGCCAGTCTTGCGCTGGATGTAGGTGCCGAGGTGTTTGTCCGGCCCCCAGATAATCGTTTCGCCGTTGTCCATCAGGCTTTCGACGATTTCCAGCGCACAGCTAGACGTCACCACCCAGTCCGCCCGGGCTTTGACTGCTGCCGAGGTATTGGCATACACCACGACGGTACGTTCCGGGTGCTGATCGCAGAACGCCGAAAACTCGTCTACCGGGCAACCCAGGTCGAGCGAACAGGTCGCTTCCAGGGTCGGCATCAGCACCCGTTTTTCAGGGTTGAGGATTTTCGCGGTTTCGCCCATGAACTTCACGCCGGCGACCACCACGGTCTTGGCCGGGTGAGCATTGCCGAAGCGGGCCATTTCCAGCGAGTCGGAGACACAGCCACCGGTTTCTTCAGCCAGGGCTTGAATAACCGGATCACAATAAAAGTGGGCAACCAGCACCGCGTCCTGAGCCTTGAGCTCGGCGGCAATGGCAGCACGGTAATAGGCCTCTTCCTCGGCTGTCAGCGGCTTGGGCTGCTTGGCGTCGAGGTGGGCTTGAACCAGAAGGCGTTCGGAAATCTGCGTCATGTTCGCAAGACCTGCAAGCGCTTACGCGCGAAAGTCGAGTATACACCCGGCTCCGGCCCCTTCAGGGGTACCGCCGGGAGAGTGGGTAATCATCAGGCACGGATAGCGTTGAAGCTGCGCAAGGCTACAGAATATCCAGTGGATGCAAAAGATGATTCTGACCTGTGTCACGCAGTGCAGCCCGAACGGCGCCGACCTTAAATCGCGGGCAAAAAAAAATCCGGAAATCCTCACTTGCGTGGGCCTTCCAGACTTTTAAAACTGCTACAAAAATGGTGGGTCGTGTGGGATTCGAACCTACGACCAATTGGTTAAAAGCCAACTGCTCTACCAACTGAGCTAACGACCCGCTGTGTGGTGGCGCGTATAATACTGATTTTTAAGGACTATTCAACACCTAATTTGAAATAAATCAAAAATAAGGTGTTGGATCGCTGATTCCGGCCGCTGCGAAGCCTTCAGCACGCAGCCTGCAGCTGTCGCATTTACCGCATGCACGGCCATTATCGTCGGCTTGATAGCAGGAAACAGTCAGCCCGTAATTGACGCCCAGCTTAACGCCCGCCTGGACGATCTGCGCCTTACTGAGGTTTTGCAGTGGCGCCTGGATACGGAAACCATTGCCCTCTACACCGGCCTTGGTCGCCAGATTGGCCATGCGCTCGAAGGACTCGATGAATTCCGGACGGCAGTCTGGGTAGCCGGAATAATCGACGGCGTTGACACCGATAAAGATGTCACGCGCACCGAGCACTTCAGCCCAACCCAACGCCAGCGACAGGAACACCGTGTTGCGCGCCGGTACATAAGTGACGGGTATGCCCTCCCCCAACTCCTCGGGGATGTCGATGCTTCTGTCGGTGAGTGCCGAGCCGCCCATACCGTTCAGATTCAGGCCGATCACCTTGTGTTCGACCACACCCAAATCCCGGGCAACACGCTCGGCGGCGTGCAATTCGGCATGCGAGCGCTGACCGTAGTCGAAACTCATGGTGTAGCAGCTGTAGCCTTCGGCCCGGGCCATGGCCACGACAGTGGCCGAATCCAGGCCGCCGGACAGCAAAATGACCGCACGTTTTTCAGTGGTGTTCAATTGTTCCGTCATATCAGCGCCCCGGCTCGTCATTCCAAAGATATTTATGCAGCTGCAATTGCAGGCGCACTGGCAGGTTGTCCGCCACCACCCAATCCGCCAGGTCCCGAGCATTCAGGTCGTGGTGGCTTGGCGAGAACAGCACTTCGCCGACACGCCGGTCCAGACCGTACTGAATCAGCTTCGATACGGCCCAGTCGTAGTCTTCCCGCGAACAGATGACAAATTTCACCTGATCGTTGGGCGTGAGCAGCTCGATGTTCTCGTAAAGGTTGCGATGCGCTTCCTTCGAACCCGGGGTTTTCAGGTCGACAACACGACTGACCCGTGAATCTACCGCCGAGATATCCAGCGCACCACTGGTTTCCAGTGACACTTCGTAACCGGCGTCGCACAACTGCTGGAGCAATGGGATGGCGTTAGGTTGCGCCAGCGGCTCGCCGCCGGTGACACACACATAACGCGGGCGGAACCCGGCCACTTGCTCGAGGATATCGTCGAGCGTGCGGACAGTGCCGCCAGAGAACGCATAGGCGCTGTCGCAGTATTGGCAACGCAATGGGCAACCGGTCAGGCGCACAAAAACAGTGGGCAGCCCGGCAGTCCGCGTTTCACCCTGCAACGAGTAGAAAACTTCGGTGATTCTCAATGTGTCTTGCATAGTCGCCACGGGCGTAACAGCTAAACAGGCTGTCCGCCTCCGTCAGGCACTTCAAGGAACCCCGCCAATGCGCAGATCCCAAAAAGCGTGTTTCATAAAAAGGGCGTGAATTCTAACGAAAAAACCCGCGACAAGCGCGGGTTTCTTCGAAATGGGTCAAGCGGGCTTACATGCGTTGCAGATCGCGTTGGGCCAGCTGAGCGGCGGAAGTGCCCGGATATTGGGACACCACCTGCTGCAGAATGCCTTTGACCTTGTCGGGATGACCGAGGCGGCGCTCTACATCAGCCAGCTTGTACAGCGAGTCAGGCACTTTGTTGTGCTTGGGGTACAACTGCGACACCTTGGCAAAGGCTTGACCTGCACCTTGCAGATCGCCTTTGGCCAGGTTCACTTCGCCCAACCAGTACTGGGCGTTACCCGCGTACTGGCTGTTCGGGTATTTGCGCAGGAAAGCGGCAAAAGCCTGGCTGGCCTTGTCGAAATCCTTGGCCTTGATCAGGTCGAAGGCTGCATCGTAATACAGTTTTTCCTTCGCCGGATCCGCCGGTTCGCTACCCGCGGCAGGCGCTTGAGCGGCAGCCGCCCCTGCACCTGCACCCGCTGCAGCACCGGGGGCGTTCAAATTGCCACCGGAGGAAGAATTCTCAGGAGTCGCGGCTGGTGCAACGCCGGTTCCTATGCGCCGATCAAGATCCTGATATCGCTCCAGGTTTTCCTGCTTCATGCGCGCTACATCATTTTGCAGAACTTCGATGATGCCTTGTTGGCGCGAGATCTGCTCCTGCATCGATTGCAGTTGGTTGAACAGCTCGCCCTGTGCCGAGACAGGGGCCGAAACCCCTCCCCCGGCATAGGCGCCGTTCGTACCGTAACCCGCAGGCGGATAACTGCTCCCGCTATTGTTATAGCCGGAGTTGTCCTCGACCACAGGAACCGCAGCCCACACCGCAAGCGGTGCGAGGCTGAGAGCCAAAACAGTTACAGCACGACGGCACGTTCGCATGACGAATTACTTACGCAGTTCGACGCGACGGTTTTGAGCCCAGGACTGCTCGTCGTTGCCGGTAGCAACTGGACGCTCTTCGCCGTAGGAAACCAGTTCCAGCTGAGCTGGGGAAACACCTTGCAGTACCAGGTAGCGTTGAACGGCTTTCGCACGACGCTCGCCCAGTGCCATGTTGTACTCACGAGTACCACGTTCGTCGGTGTTGCCTTCCAGAACAACGCGAGCGCCGTTTGCTTTCAGGTCTTTGGCGTGAACGTCCAGAGCGCGCATGGCTTCTGGCTTCAGGTCCGAGCTGTCGTATTCGAAGTAGAAGGTGGTGATTGCGCGCAGAGCAGCTTCTTCGCTCAGGGAGCCATCAACGGCACCAGTGTTAGCGCCGTAACCAGCGTTTGGATCAACAGCGCCTTCACCGGCGTTGTCGCCGCCTTTGGACGAGCAACCTACAGCTACAGCCATGGCCAGAGCCAGCGCAGCAAATTTACCAAACTTCAGCATTTCCATCGTGAAACTCCTAATGAACCCCAGTGTGTTAAGTAAAACGTGTAGCGCCGCGTCAGTTCAGGTAAGGGGACCAGGAAGGTTCTCTGACTTCGCCTTGTGCGGTAGGAAGCGGGAGCCTTACGCGTCCATTAATGGACACGAGCATCAAGACTCCCCGGCCCTGCTGGCGGGTGGCGTAGATTACCATGGTGCCGTTGGGCGCAACAGTAGGCGACTCGTCCAGAGTGCTATCAGTGAGGATTTTTACGCTTCCGCGCTGCAAATCCTGGGCCGCCACCTTGAAATTAGTGAAACCATCCTGGCGATGGATCATCACCAGGGTCTTTTCATCAGCCGAAAGCTTCGGGTTGGCGTTGTAGTTACCGATAAAGGTCACACGCTCCGCACCGCCGCCGCTAACGCTGGACTTGTAGATCTGTGGCTTGCCGCCACGGTCTGACGTGAAGTACAGGGTCGAACCATCCTTGCCCCAGAACGGTTCGGTGTTGATGCCGGGACCGTTGGTGACGCGAGTGATCTGACGCGAACCCAGGTTCATCACATAGATGTCCGGGTTACCGTCTTTCGACAGCACGAACGCCAGGCGATTGCCATCCGGCGACCAGGCTGGTGCGCCATTCAGGCCTTCGAAGTTGGTGATCTGCTCACGGCGACCGGTGTCGATGTTCTGCATGAAAATACGTGGACGCTTCTGCTCGAACGACACATAAGCGATGCGCTTGCCATCCGGTGCGAAACGCGGCGACAGGATCGGCTCGCGCGACTGCAGCAGGGTCACGGCGCGGGCACCGTCATAATCCGAACGTTGCAGCGTGTAGCGCGTGTTCTTCTCGGAGAAACGCTCCGCAGTCACGTACAGCAGACGAGTCGAGAACGCACCTTTGATACCGGTGAGTTTTTCGAACGACTGGTCCGCAATGTAGTGCGACATGTCGCGCAGTTGATCAACGCTGCCCGACACGCTGCCGGTCAGCACTTGCTGTTCGGTGGCGACGTTGAACAGAGCATATTGAACCTGCAGGCGACCGCCCGCTGGAGCAATGCTGCCGACCATGACGTACTGGGCGCCCAGCGCCTTGAAGTCACGGTAGATGATTTCGCTGGCCTGGCTCGGCTGGCTGATCATGTTCTGCTTTGGAATCGGCGAGTAGTAACCCGAGTTGCGCAGGTCGTTACCGATGATTTCGGCCATGTCGTCCGGCAGCACGCTGCCGCCCTGGTTGCCGAACGGTACAACGGCGATCGGAGTTGCCCGATCGCTGCCGCTGGTGACCAGAATGTTTTTTTCATCTGCCGCCGCTATCCCTGCCATGCAGCAGATCACGACAAGCATTCCTCGAAGAAGGTTTCTCACAAGGCTAGATCCTCAGGTGTGAATGTCATCTTGAATGAACGATACGGGGCGAAATCGCCCGGCTTCATTCCCTGCATTTCTGTCAAACGTCCAATATTCTTCACCGCCGCTACAGCCGAAGCGTCAAACGGACCATCACCACTGGACTTGGACACAGTGACCGAAGTCACCGTACCGTCCGGCAACATGCCGATTTGCAGAACGACCGTCATGCCTTTGCGTGCCGAAGGAGGACGAGCCCAGCCTTCCGCTGCACGAGCACGAATCAAATCATCGAAACTGCCGGCGACTTCGTCACCCTGCTCATCCGCCAAGGCCTGCTGGCGCTGCGGCGTGTCGGAAAGCAAATCTGCCAGGGCCTGAGCCTTTTTCTCTTCGGCGGATTTACGTGCCGCTTCCTGCGATTTCTTCTTCGCAGCATCGGCAGCAGCTTTCTTCTTCGCGTCTTCGGCGACTTTCTTTTTCGCCTCTTCAGCTTCAGATTTCTTCTTGGCGTCTTCCGCGGCTTTCTTCTTCGCGTCTTCGACAATCTTCTTCTTGGCTTCTTCCGCGGCCGCTTTCTTGGCCTCTTCTTCAGCCGCTTTCTTGGCTTCTTCTTCAGACTTCTTCTTGGCTATATCAGCCAATTGTTTCTCTTCGGCCTTTTTGGCTTCCGCGGTCTTCTTCGCTTCATCGGCTTTTTTGGCTTCGTCAGCCTTTTTAGCCTCTTCCGCTTTCTTGGTCTCGTCGGCTTTCTTGGATTCTTCGGCTTTTTGAGCCGCGTCTTCCTTCTTTTGTTCCGCGGCTTTGATCGCTTCCTGCTCGATCAACTTCTGCTCCATCTGTTCGACTTCGGTCTGGCGCGCGGCGGATTTCTTCGCCTCACCCGCAATCTTCTGATTGGTCTGGGTGGTCGCCTGACTTTTCGACTTCAGCTGGTACAGGGTTGCCTGGACAATCGGCTTGGCCGGCGGGAGCTCCGGTGTGAAGGCGAAACTGACGAACAGCATGCCGAAAACCAGCACGTGCAAGACAATCGCCCAGACACTAGGCCAGAAGTAGCTTTCCGAGGCTGTTGGCTCTCGCTGTTGCTGCATCAGGGCGCCTCGGTAATCAGGCCAACGTTACCGACTCCGGCTTTCTGCAACCCGCCCATCGCCCCCATGACGGAACCGTAATCAACGGTCTTGTCGCCGCGGATGAACACTTGGGTACGCTTGCCGCCTTCAGTACCGGCGCGAATGATCTTGGTCACAGCGTCAGTCATTTGCGGCAAGGTCATTGCCTTGTCCTGCTGCTTTTGCGTGTCGACTTCGCTGCCAAGGTTCCAGTAGTAGGTCTTGTCAGCCTTGATCGAAATGGTCAGGACCTGGGTGTTGTTGTCCTGCGGCAAGGCTTCGCTGGAAACCTTGGGCAGATCAACTTTCACGCCCTGATTGAGCATCGGCGCGGTCACCATGAAGATGACCAGCAGTACCAGCATCACGTCGATGTAAGGCACCACGTTCATCTCGGCGACCGGCTTGCGCTTTTTGCGAGCTCGAGCGATTAAAGCCATTGGAAATTACCTGCTTATTCTTCGCTGGTGTGCACTTTGCGGTGCAGGATCGCCTGGAATTCATCGGCGAAGGTGTAGTAACGGCTGATCAGCGTTTCGCTGCGAGCGGCAAAACGGTTGTAAGCGATAACGGCCGGGATGGCTGCGAACAGACCGATCGCGGTGGCAATCAGCGCCTCGGCAATACCTGGAGCCACGGTGGCCAGGGTCGCTTGCTGGGCAGTCGCCAGACCACGGAAGGAGTTCATGATGCCCCAGACCGTACCGAACAGACCGATGTACGGGCTGACGGAACCGACGGTGGCAAGGAACGGCAGGCTCTGCTCGAGCTTTTCTTCTTCGCGGGAAATGGCTACGCGCATGGCACGGGCCACGCCTTCCATGACCGCTTCCGGGTCAACGCCTGGCTGCTGGCGCAGACGGGAGAATTCCTTGAAGCCGGCACGGAAGATCTGCTCTACGCCCGAATCCGGATCAGGGTTGCTGCCGGCCTGACGGTAGAGCTTGGACAGGTCGATGCCCGACCAGAAGCGCTCTTCAAAGCTCTCCAGGGCACGTCGACCCGCGCGCAGCAAGTTGCTGCGCTGAAAGATCATGATCCATGAGGTCACCGATGCGGCTACCAGGATCAGCATTACCAGTTGCACCACGATACTGGCATTGCTGACCAGGCTCCACATGGAGGAATGGTCGACGACGTTAGCTTCCACGCTTTATCTCCTGCTTTGAGTGAGTACCCGCGCCGCTCACGTCGGCAAAGGCCGCACGTAGAGCTTCGGGAATGGCCCGGGGTTTTAAACTTTCAGTGCGCACACAGGCCACCAGAAACTGCCCTTCGCAGAGCAGCACATTATCCGTGGCTCGCCTGACCTGCTGCTTGAAGCGCAGGCTGACACGGTTCAATTCGATTACTTCAGCGCTTACCAGGAGTTCGTCGTCCAGTCGCGCCGGCGCGTGATAACGCGCTTCGCTGGAATGCACGACAAACAACAGGTCCTCTCCTGCCAGCTGGGATTGGGCAAAGCCCAGCTCCCGGAGCCGCTCGGTTCGAGCCCGTTCCATAAACTTGAGGTAATTAACGTAATACACGATGCCGCCCGCATCGGTGTCCTCGTAATAAACGCGACAACGAAGTGCGAAAGGCTCAAGCCCGTTTTGCGCGCGCATACTCTAGTGCTTACTCCTCAGGTTGCCAATCCGGCCAGGCAACTGTTTTTCATTGATTCACGGCTTTCTCGCGAAAGTACGGTCCTAGGACAGCACAATGCCCGAAAATTCTGCCCGCAAATGTTAATTAATCGTCCACGGCATCAAGGAACTCGTCTACCACGGGCATCTCGCCCAATCGTGACGGAATATTTAAACCGAAATGCAGATAGGCATGCCGGGTGACCACCCGCCCCCGCGGTGTGCGCATGATGTAGCCCTGCTGGATCAGGTACGGTTCCAGCACGTCTTCGATGGTGTGGCGTTCTTCGCTGATCGCAGCAGCCAGGCTGTCGACGCCGACCGGCCCACCGTCGAACTTCTCGATCATGGTCAGCAGCAGACGTCGGTCCTGGTGGTCGAAACCACGCTCATCGACATCCAGCAGATTCAAGGCCAGATCGGCAATCGGTTTGGTGATGTGACCCTGGGCGCGAACTTCAGCGAAATCGCGCACCCGACGCAACAAACGGTTGGCAATCCGCGGCGTTCCACGGGCACGACGGGCGATTTCGAAGGCGCCTTCCGGGTCCAGCGGCAAGCCGAGGATGTTCGCCGAACGACTGACAATCGTCGCCAGATCAGCCGTGCTGTAAAACTCGAGGCGCTGGACGATCCCGAAGCGGTCGCGCAGCGGGTTGGTCAGCATGCCGGCGCGAGTCGTCGCCCCTACCAGCGTAAACGGCGGCAAATCCAGTTTGATCGAACGCGCAGCCGGCCCTTCGCCAATCATGATGTCGAGCTGGAAATCCTCCATGGCCGGGTACAGCACTTCTTCGACAATCGGCGACAGCCGATGGATTTCGTCGATGAACAGCACGTCGTGAGGCTCAAGGTTGGTCAGCAGTGCGGCCAGGTCACCGGGACGCTCAAGGACCGGGCCCGAGGTGCTTTTGATCGACACACCCATTTCCTGGGCGATGATGTTGGCCAGGGTAGTTTTACCCAGGCCTGGCGGGCCGAAGATCAGCGTGTGGTCGAGGGATTCATTGCGTCCACGGGCAGCCTGGATGAACAGCTCCATTTGCTCGCGAACGGTCGGCTGACCAATGTATTCGGCCAGACTGACAGGACGAATCGCCCGATCCTGAACTTCCTCACGGTCGCGAGGGCCAGGCGTGGCGGCTATCAGACGATCAGCTTCAATCACTTAGATCATTCCCTTAAGGGCACGACGAATCATGTCTTCACTGCTCAAACCTTTCTCCTTGATCGCGGAAATCGCCTTGCTGGCTTCCTGCGGCTTGTAGCCCAGGGAGATCAGCGCGCTGACCGCGTCATTTTCGGCGGTAGCAACCGGATGCGGCGCATCTGGCCCGCCCGGCTGATTGGGCACCAACGCGAACATCGCCGGTACGGTTTCCCAGGCTTTGAAGCGATCCTTGAGTTCCACCAGCAGACGCTCGGCCGTCTTCTTGCCCACGCCCGGCACCTTGGTCAGCGCCGAGGTGTCCTGGGATTGCACGCAACGTACCAGTTCGTCGACTTCCAGGCTCGACATCAAGGCCAGCGCCAGTTTCGGCCCCACACCATTGAGACGGATCAACTCGCGAAAAAAGTCTCGCTCACGCTTGCTGGCGAAGCCATAGAGTAACTGCGCGTCTTCGCGTACGACCAAATGGGTGTGCAGCGTCAGCGGTTCACCGACCGACGGCAAGCGATACAGCGTAGTCATGGGCACTTCAAGCTCATACCCCAGACCGTTTACATCCAGAATCAGGTGCGGCGGCTGTTTCTCAGCCAGTGTGCCGCGCAAGCGTCCAATCACGTTTCAGATCCTTGAGCGTTGGCCAGACCGGTGCTGGCGACTGACAGAACAAGGGTTTTGCGCCGACAACACAGGCGCAAAACCCTCATTCCGTAAAAATGACTGCTGATGCTATCAGAGACGCAGGCGCCCGCCACGACTGCGTGCCGTGCCCAAGCCATGTGGCAGAAGGCTGGAACGGGTATGAGCATGGCATATGGCAATCGCCAGGGCGTCCGAAGCATCGATTTGCGGCTTGCTGATCAGTTTCAGCATGTGCATGACCATCATCTGCACCTGCTCTTTATTGGCCGCGCCGGTCCCGGTCACGGCTTGCTTGACCTGGGTCGCGGTGTATTCGGCGATTTCGAGGTTTTCTTCGGCGCCGGCAACGATTGCCGCACCGCGCGCCTGGCCGAGTTTCAACGCAGAGTCGGCGTTACGCGCCATGAACACCTTTTCGATGCCCATGGTCACCGGGCCGTAGGTCTGGATGACTTCTCGCACGCCGCGATAGACGATTTGCAAACGCTCATGCAGCTCGCCCGAGCCGGTGCGAATGCAACCCGACGCGACGTACACGCAGCCACGCCCGGTATCGCGTACCACGCCGTAACCGGTGATGCGCGAACCGGGGTCGATACCAAGAATTAAAGTCATAACGCCTGCGGGTTAGGTAAAAGCACGATATCCAATACACGAATAACAAGTGTGGGAGCGAGCCTGCTCGCGAAAGCGGTTTTATATTCAGCAACGATACTGCCTGAATATCCGCATTCGCGAGCAGGCTCGCTCCCACATTGGATCTTAGTCGCCCTTAACCGAGCTGCGCAGCCACCGATTCGGGGATGTCGGCATTGGAATAGACGTTCTGCACATCATCCAGGTCTTCAAGCATGTCGATCAGCTTGAGGACTTTCTCGGCGCCTTCCAGGTCCAGTTCGGCGCTGGTGGTCGGCAACATGACGATTTCCGCATCATCACCTTTGAAACCCGCCGCTTCCAGCGCGTTGCGCACGGAGTAGAACCCGGCGAACGAGGTGAACACGTCGATGGAACCGTCTTCGTTAGTCACCACGTCATCGGCGTCCGCGTCCATGGCCGCTTCGATCAAGGCATCCTCATCAACGCCCGGCGCGAAGGAAATCTGCCCCTTGCGCTCGAACAGATAGGCCACGGAACCGTCGGTACCCAGGTTGCCCCCGCACTTGCTGAACGCATGGCGAACAGCTGCTGCGGTGCGGTTACGGTTGTCGGTCATGCACTCGACCATCACCGCCACGCCACCCGGGCCGTAGCCTTCGTAGCTCAGTTCGACCATGTCGTCGGTATCGGCGGCACCGGCACCGCGGGCCACCGCCCGATCGATGATGTCGCGGCTCATGTTCGCACCCAGCGCCTTGTCCAGGGCCAGGCGCAGACGCGGATTGGAGCCCGGATCACCGCCGCCCTGACGGGCCGCAACGGTCAGCTCACGAATCCACTTGGTGAAAATCTTGCCCTTCTTGGCATCCTGACGTTCTTTGCGGTGCTTGATGTTCGCCCACTTGGAATGACCCGCCATAACTCGCTCCGAATTCTCTTTGAAACGTTGCCCGCTGTGCACGATGCGCCAGCCAGCAATACAAAAATCCTGACCTAAAGAAAAGGCGCATCCGGGAAGGATGCGCCTTTGCGGTCAGCCTTACTCAGCTTTTGGCGTTTCGCGCAGACGAATATGAAGCTCGCGCAGCGCCTTGGCATCCACCACGCCCGGTGCTTGCGTCATCACGTCCGCAGCACTCTGGGTTTTCGGGAAGGCAATCACTTCACGGATCGACTGGGCGCCGGTCATCAGCATCACCAGACGGTCCAGGCCGAACGCCAGGCCACCGTGTGGCGGCGCGCCGTATTTCAGGGCGTCGAGCAGGAAGCCGAATTTCTCTTCCTGTTCCGCTTCATTGATACCCAGCAGACGGAACACCGACTGTTGCATTTCCTTGCGATGGATACGGATCGAACCGCCACCCAGCTCAGTACCGTTGAGCACCATGTCGTAGGCACGGGACAAAGCGGTCGCCGGGCTGGCTTCCAGTTCTTCCGGGGTGCACTTCGGTGCGGTGAACGGGTGGTGCAAGGCGCTGAAGCTGCCGTCGTCGTTCTCTTCGAACATCGGGAAGTCAACGACCCACATTGGCGCCCACTTGCAGGTCAGCAGCTCCAGGTCGTGGCCGAGCTTGATCCGCAGCGCGCCCAGGGCCTCGCTGACGATCTTGGCTTTGTCGGCACCGAAGAACACGATGTCGCCATCAACCGCGCCAACGCGATCAAGGATCACATTGAGGTTGGCTTCAGGGATGTTCTTGACGATCGGCGATTGCAGACCCTCGACACCCTTGGCGCGCTCGTTGACCTTGATGTACGCCAGGCCCTTGGCACCGTAGATGCCGACGAACTTGGTGTAGTCGTCGATCTGCTTGCGCGGCATGCTCGCCGCGCCTGGAACGCGCAAGGCGGCAACACGGCATTTCGGATCGTTGGCAGGACCGCTGAAGACTTTGAAGTCGACTTCTTTCAGCTGGTCGGCAACGTCCACCAGCTCCAGCGGGTTACGCAGGTCCGGCTTGTCGGAACCGTAACGACGCATGGCTTCTTCGAAGGTCATGTGCGGGAATTCGCCGAATTCCAGATCCAGCACTTCCTTGAACAGGGTGCGGATCATGCCTTCGGTGAGGCCCATGATGTCTTTTTCATCGAGGAAGCTGGTTTCGATGTCGATCTGGGTGAACTCAGGCTGACGGTCGGCACGCAGGTCTTCGTCGCGGAAGCATTTGGCGATCTGGTAGTAACGGTCGAAGCCGGCGACCATCAGCAATTGCTTGAACAGCTGAGGCGATTGCGGCAGGGCGAAGAACGAACCGGCGTGAGTACGGCTTGGCACCAGGTAGTCACGTGCGCCCTCAGGTGTGGCACGGGTCAGGATCGGCGTCTCGACGTCGAGGAAGCCGTTCTCGTCCAGGTAACGACGGATGCTGGTGGTCATGCGCGAACGCAGACGCAGTTTCTCGGCCATTTCCGGACGACGCAGATCAAGGAAACGATAACGCAGGCGGGTTTCTTCACCGACGTCGGAGAACTCGTTCAGTGGGAACGGCGGGGTTTCCGATTCGTTCAGCACTTCAAGTTCGTAACCCAGGACTTCGATCATGCCCGAGGCCATGTTGGCGTTCGTGGCACCGGCCGGACGCAGGCGCACCTTGCCGGTGATCTTCACGACGTACTCGCTGCGCACGCGATCGGCGGCGGCGAAGCTCTCGGCGCGGTCCGGGTCGAACACCACCTGGGCCAGACCGTCACGATCACGGATATCGAGGAAAATCACCCCACCGTGGTCACGGCGACGGTGAACCCATCCGCAAAGGGTAATTTCCTGGCCTTCCAGGCTTTCGTTCAGTTGGCCGCAATAATGGCTGCGCATCATGGTAGTGGTTTCACTTCTCGTAATTCGAAATTCGGTTGGAGGCCTTGCATTCAGGATGATGCAAGAGCTCGCACGTGTCGTTCAACTCAGGTTCCAGACCCTAGTCGGCTTTGTCGCCGCCGGCCAGATTCTTCTTGGAACCGGTCTTGAAATCGGTTTCGTACCAGCCGGTGCCACTGAGGCGGAAGCCCGGCATGGACAGCATCTTCTTAAGCTCTGGCGCCTGGCAGGCAGGGCAGTCGACCAGCGGTGCTGCGCTGATCTTTTGAATGGCTTCCAACTGATGACCACAGGAAGCACATTGATAGTCGTACATCGGCATGGGGGTTGTCTCGGCGATCAGATTGCTACCGCGCACGCTGGGTTTTGCGGCAAAGAGCGGGATTATATCCATTAAATGCAGCCTGTGCAGCCGTAAGACTGCACAGACCGACACTCGACGCATTGCGCTGCCACGGGTTACGCCATGACGACGCAATTCCCTTCCTTGAGGCTGTGCACCACGCAGACAACCCGCACCAGCCCGCTGAAGTTCTTTACCCCACCGTGGCGCAAATGCACTTCGCGATCCACGTGGGACAGCAGGGCACTGACCGAGCAGCAATTGATCCTGGCCATTTCCCCCAAAATATCCCAATACACCTGCTCCAGTCGCAAGCAGGTGGCAAAGCCATTCAAACGTATCGACCGGGATAATGGCCGAGCCAGGCCCATGTCGAATTCACTGATAAACGGATCGATCCTTACTTCCTTGAACGGCCCCACCCTTGCGTCGTTTAACCTGCTTTCATAAACCATCCGTTGACACTCCTTTGCCATCCCTGGTTTCGATAAGAGCCATGTTGCGGGTCTTATAAAAGCGCAGGCGCAAAGTTATATCCAGATGACTTTATGACCATCGACGTAGGATAAGCCAACAACTGAAGGCAGATCATGGAGACCGTCCTAGTCGGGACAAAGTCCTACACAATCGGGGGCAAGATCGCTCAACTAACTGCCCCCCAAGACAGGGCGCGAACAACACAGGAACAGCGTGATCCGCGCTCTGGCAGCGTTACTGGTCCAGCAATGAACGCAACATCCACGCGGTTTTCTCGTGAACCTGCATGCGCTGGGTCAGCAAGTCCGCCGTTGGCTCGTCACTGACTTTGTCGAGCAGGGGAAAGATCCCGCGCGCAGTCCGCGTGACAGCTTCCTGCCCTTCGACAAGTTGCTTGATCATGTCTTCCGCAGTGGGCACACCCTCCTCTTCCTTGATGGAAGACAGGCGCGCATAAATCGAATAGGCACCCGGAGCAGGAAAGCCAAGCGCACGAATTCGTTCGGCAATCGAATCGACCGCCAGTGCCAACTCGTTATATTGCTCCTCGAACATCAGATGCAGAGTCCGAAACATGGGACCGGTGACGTTCCAGTGAAAGTTATGGGTTTTCAAATAAAGTACATAAGTGTCCGACAGCAGACGCGAGAGTCCTTCTACGATGGACTTGCGGTCCTCTTCACTGATACCGATATCGATTGCCATGTTTTTCCCCTAAAGGTGATGAATTTCATCCGACAGGTGCAGGGCCACTCTAGCAAGCCTGCCGCGCAACCGCAGCCCGGATTGCCCTCCAGGCCTGCGACAAATCGCCCCCGATGCACCGCTGGACTCCCTGATTTGAGTAGCTGCAAGCTTTGCTGTTAAATAGGCAGTGTGTCGCAGGTGCCTATTTTTTCGGGCGCTGCGCATAGGCTGATACCGGGTGCGTGCCCAACGCCTCTTATAGTTCTGAAGCGAACCGCGCCCCATCAGCTCTTCCTTGCGATCCGTCTTAACGTGAGTTAATCAAAATGTTGAAAATCGTCCACCTGCTAATGGGCGCAGCAGCCCTGCTCCTGTCCTTCATCCCTAGCCTGCGTTCCGAGGCTGTTCCTTACCTGCAACAACCCGATGCGCTGTACCTGGCCTTTTTCGGCCTGCTCAACCTCACCCTCGCACCTGTCATCCCATACTGGAACAAAGGTCCGCGTCATCAACTGCAAAACCTGGTCAGCGCCCTGCTGGTTCTGACTGTTGTTCTGCAAACCCTGACGCTGCTCGCGCCGATGCCTGTCATCGCCGGTCAACCTGCCGTTCTGTTCAGCCTGGTGGCTGCCCTGATCGCCGTTCTTCTGCACCTGGCCATCAGCTTCTACAAATCCTCACCGGCCACCGCCTCGCCAAGCTATGACATGAGCAACCGCGATACCGGCACCGTCAAGTGGTTCAACACATCCAAGGGCTTCGGCTTCATTTCCCGTGATTCCGGCGATGATATTTTCGTGCATTTCCGGGCCATCCGTGGCGAAGGCCATCGCGTTCTGGTCGAAGGCCAGCGCGTGGAATTCTCCGTCATGAATCGTGACAAGGGCCTGCAAGCCGAAGACGTGATCGCCGCGCTGCCGCGACGCTGACTCAAGGCTAAAAAAAACCGCGAGCAGCCTGGCTGTTCGCGGTTTTTTATTGCCTCTTGTTCAAACGAAAGAGCCTTGAAACAAAAGCTAGTAATGCGGCGGTGGCGCTTCTTCTTCAAAAGTCTCGAACTGGCCAGCCATTTCCTCCTGCCGCTTAAGCAGGGCGGCCATTTGCAGTTGCAAGCGTTCCACGGCGCGCTGCTGCGTCGCCAGCACATCGCTCAATGCCTGGATGGTGTCATCCTGAAACGCCAGCTGGCTCTCCAGATCGGTAACGCGTTCTTCCAGGCTCATGATTCAACCCTCCAGAAACGTGAAGTCTTCAGTCAACACAAGACGCAGCCGCTCGCGAATGACCGCGATCTGCTCCGCCGTGTACGGTTTGGCCGGGTGTTTGCCCCACACCGGCGCGGGCCAGGCAGCATCCTCGCGCTTGCGCACAATCACATGCATGTGCAACTGACTGACAACGTTACCCAGGGCCGCAACATTCAACTTGTCCGCGTCGAACGAGTCCTTGAGCATTTCCGCCAGCGCGGTCGTTTCCTGCCACAGCTGCCGCTGATCGGCGACATCCAACTGAAATATCTCGCTGATATCGTCGCGACGCGGCACCAGGATGAACCACGGGTAGTTCGAATCATTGGACAACAGCAACCGGCTGAGCGGGAAATCCCCGATCTGTAACGTGTCTTGTTGAAGTCGTGGATCTAAAGCGAACACTGCGCGCACTCCCGGTAGCTCATCATTTTCAGCTTAGCGCCCATCCCGTGAGATGGCGCACCAAGCGACAGGACGGCAGCATACCTGCGAACGTCGCTGGCTTCACGACGTACGACTGTCGAAGCACAGGCATCGACGCGGAGAGCGCTCCGACATGAGACATTTTTTGCGCGAGCGCACCATTACAGAACCGTCAGCCACGCAAAAAACACTCAAGTGACCAACAAACCAAGGCGTGTTCACGTTTCACAACAGGCAACACTGTATGAATTCAGGACGGCGATTAAAATTTTTTGCACCAAAACCGCACAGTGCGTCTACGCTCTGTGCGTCGGGCATCCGCCAAGTACTCACCGCGGGGTGAACCGGTAACGTTTTTGGTTGTCGCGCAGTCGGCCAGGGAGGTGCAACACGATGCAAACCATGGCGTCAAGCCCCATCAAAAAGTGCTTGTAACCCCCGGTTTTATGAGGTTTTTACGGTAACAGGCAGACGTTCAGAAAAAAAAACAGCGAATTGCTGATTTGTGCACGCTTGTTGCATTCACACTCACATCGCCTTCAAGGCGTCCGCTGGAAGTGGACGCCTTGAAGGCAATAAAAACAGTGGCAGGGTTGCCCGATGGAGATTCACACGTTTCACCAAGGACTCTTTTTACCGATGCTCAAGCCCCGGAAAACAGCGCTGAAGTTGTCATTCCTATTGCATTGGGGCTGTAAATTTGCGACATCTACCAAGCCGTTTGCGACAGGGTCGTAAAGAAGCTGAAAGGTTAGATGCGCAAGTATCGCCAACATGGTCGGCGTGATATAAGTTTGCGCCGACACAAAAAGAAAGAGCCGCCCAGATAATAAAACAGGTGGGACGGCAGTACTCTTCTAAAACCAAAGGAGCAAATCACGATGCGCGTGATGAAGTGGAGCATGATCGCACTGGCAGTTGCAGCAGCAGCCAGTACTCAAGTGGCTATGGCCGCACCTTTCGTAAGTGACCAGGCTGAAGCCAAAGGTTTTGTAGAAGACGCAAAATTCGACTTGCTGCTTCGCAACTATTACTTCAACCGTGATAACAAAGACGGCGGCAACGACCAGAAAGACTGGACTCAGGGTATCTGGGGCAACTTCAGTTCCGGTTACACCGCTGGTACCGTAGGCGTCGGCGTTGATGCATTCGGTTACCTGGCAATCAAACTGGACGGTGGCGATGGCACCGGCGGCACCGGCAACATGAGCCGCGACGCTGATGGCGAAGTCAACGACAGCCAGGGTAAAGCCGGCGCAGCCGTTAAATTCCGCGTATCCAAAACCGAGCTGAAAGTCGGCGACATGCAGCCAAGCACTGCTCCAGTATTCGCTGTTGGCGGTTCCCGTATCCTTCCTCAAACTGCCAGCGGTTTCCAACTGCAGAGCAGCGAGATCAAAGACCTTGACCTGGAAGCCGGTCACTTCTATTCGGCGACCAGCCAGGACCGCAATTCCCGTGAGGGCGGCCTGTACGCAACCTACGCTGGCGTTGAAGCCAACACCATCGACTACTTCGGCGGCAAGTACAGCATTACCGATAATCTGACAACTTCGCTGTATGGCGCCAAGCTGGAAGATATCTGGAACCAGTACTACGCCAACGTGAACCTCACCACCCCGTTTGGTGGTGACACGTCGCTGAACACCGACTTCAACATCTACCGCACCACCGATACTGGTGATGCAAAAGCCGGCGACATCAGCAACACAGCGTTCTCGCTGGCAACTGCTCTCTCGTTCCTGAAAGCACACACCATCACCCTGGCCTTCCAGAAGGTTAACGGCGATACCCCGTTCGACTACATCGGTGTGGGCAAGAACAACCGCGGCGGCGACTCGATCTTCCTCGCCAACTCCATCCAGTACTCTGACTTCAACGCCCCTGGCGAGAAGTCTGCCCAGATCCGTTACGATCTGAAAATGGCTGAGTACGGCGTTCCTGGTCTGAGCTTCATGACCCGTTACGTTAAAGGTTGGGATATCGATGGCACCGGTCTGTCTGCCAACAGCCAATACCGTAATAGCGACGGCGACCCGCTCTACGGTTCCGACGGCAAACACAACGAAACCGACTTCGAAGCCAAGTACGTTGTTCAGTCTGGCCCGGCAAAAGATCTTTCCTTCCGTATTCGTCAAGCATGGCACTTCGCTAACGCTGACGAAGGTGAAGGCGATATCAAAGAGTTCCGCCTGATCGTCGACTACCCACTGTCGATCTTGTAATCGCATCCAGTTAGTTTGCGATAACAAAATAAAAGGCCCATCTTCGGATGGGCCTTTTTTGTTGCCTGGTTTTTTGCTTACTGCACCGCAGATTCCTGAACCACTCGAATCACCCGCTGTGGAAACGGGATATCGATGCCGGCCGCTTTCAACCGGTCCCGGGATTGTTCGTTGAACATGAACATCACATCCCAGTAATCCGCCGTCTTCACCCATACGCGCAAGGAAACAGTGATCGAACTGTCGCCCAGGGTAGAAATGACAGCCTGCGGTGCCGGTTCAGCCAGGATGCGTTCATCCTTGGCCAGGTCCAGTAACACTTGACGAGCCTTTTGCAGGTCCGCCTCGTAATCAACACCCACATCGAATACAACCTTGCGGGTTGGCTGGCGGTTAGTGTTGGTGATGATGCCATTCGACAGGTTGCCGTTAGGCACGATGATGGTTTTGTTATCGCCTGTACGCAGCACCGTGTGGAAGATCTGAATGCTGTCGACCGTACCGGCAACACCCTGAGCTTCGATCCAGTCACCAATACGGAACGGACGGAACAACAGAATCAGTACGCCACCCGCGAAATTCGCCAGGCTGCCCTGCAACGCCAGACCAATGGCCAGGCCCGCCGCACCGATCGCCGCGACGAAGGAGGTGGTCTCCACGCCGATCATCGAGGCTACGCTGACGATCAGCAAAACCTTGAGAATAATGTTCGCCAGACTGCTGATGAACCCTTGCAGCGCCAGGTCGGCGTTTCGCAGCGCGAGCAAACCGCCCAGTTTCTGCGTCACTTTGTTGA
The DNA here is from genome assembly GCF_949767765.1 of Pseudomonas sp. IT-P171. NCBI lineage: Bacteria > Pseudomonadati > Pseudomonadota > Gammaproteobacteria > Pseudomonadales > Pseudomonadaceae > Pseudomonas > Pseudomonas sp. IT-P171. Next base: position 388,768 of record NZ_CATKQN010000022.1, on the reverse strand, counting down.
TCAGCCACCAGCCGATGGCCAGGGTGATGATCGCCAGCAGTACGCGGCTGCCGTATTCCATGATCATCGGAATCCAGGCTTGGGACGCCTTGACCAGGTTGTCCACTTCAGCATTCAAATCCATCTACGTTCTCCTGATTTCCGGCTACCCGGCACGCGAAAAATGAGCGGCAGAAAGACCGGCCCCTTGCGGACCCGATCGTTTCTGCCGTTACTTGGGCCTCGGACGCCGAAAACGCCGAGAGGTTCCCGCTTGAACAATCAGTCGCGGAAGTTGTTGAACTGCAGCGGCATGTCGAATGTCTTGGCTCGCAGAGCCGCGATGGCTTCCTGCAAATCGTCACGCTTCTTGCCGGTGATGCGCACCTGCTCGCCCTGAATGGCCGCTTGAACCTTGAGCTTGGCGTCCTTGACGTGAGCGACGATTTTCTTCGCCAGCTCTTTGTCGATGCCTTCCTTGAGGACGGCTTCCTGCTTCATCAGCTTGCCCGACGCGTAGGCATCCTTGACTTCAAGGCACTGCACGTCGATTTTGCGCTTGACCAGCGCCAGCTTGAGGATCTCAATCATCGCTTCGAGCTGGAAATCGGCTTCAGCGGTCAGGTTGACGGTCAGGTCCTTTTCCTTGAACTCGAAGGTGCCCTTGCCTTTCAGGTCATAACGACGATCGAGTTCCTTGACGGCGTTTTCGACCGCGTTGGTGACTTCGTGTTTGTCCAGTTCGGATACCACGTCGAACGACGGCATGTAATCTCTCCAATAAAGGGCGCGCTCGATCAAGATGGAGCACGCCTGGCTTGCGGTTAAAATCCGCGCTGATTATAACGGGTCTTTCCCATCATTCACTGCGAGCCTCCGATGCACGCCTTAAACAGAGCAAAAAGCTGATGTCCACCACCTGGCATGTCCTGGGCGCCGGCAGCCTCGGCACCTTATGGGCCACGCGCCTGGCGCGGGCCGGGGTGCCGGTCAGGCTGATTGTGCGGGATGCGGCGCGTTTACAGGCTTATCAGGCAGCGGGCGGCCTGACGCTGGTGGAGCATGGCGAAGCAACCACCTGGGACATACCCGGCGAAACCGCCGACAGCGACGAGCCGATAAACCGCCTGCTGGTGGCCTGCAAAGCCTACGACGCCGAGCAGGCCGTGGCCCGACTGGCGCCGCGCCTGGCGCCCGACGCCGAATTGATTTTGCTCCAGAACGGCCTCGGCAGTCAGGACGCCGTTGCCGCACAGGTTCCGCAGGCACGCTGTATTTATGCTTCGAGCACCGAAGGCGCGTTTCGCGACGGTGACTGGCGTGTGGTGTTCGCGGGTCACGGCTACACCTGGCTGGGGGATGCCGGCCATCCGGTGGCGCCGATCTGGCTGGATGATGTCAGCGCAGCAGGCATTCCCCACGAATGGAGCACCGACATTCTCACCCGGCTGTGGCGCAAACTCGCGCTTAACTGTGCGATCAATCCGCTGACCGTGCTGCACGATTGCCGTAACGGCGGCTTGCAAGACCACCACTGCGAAGTCGCCACCCTCTGCGGTGAATTGACCGAAGTGCTTGAACGCTGTGGCCAGCCGGCAGCGGCCGAGGACCTCCAGCAGGAAGTCGAGCGGGTGATTCACGCCACCGCGGCCAATTTCTCCTCGATGTACCAGGACGTCGCGAATCGGCGCCGAACCGAAATCAGCTACCTGCTGGGCTATGTCTGCAAAGTTGCCTCGCGGCATCAGTTGAACCTTCCGCACCTCAACCAGTTGCAACAGCGGCTGATCACCCATCTGTACAGCCTTGGATTGCCCAGCGACTGAGCAGCGGCTACGCTGGCCACTTGTTCCTTTTCTGCGATAAAACTGATGCCATTGCGCCAGCGCCTCGAAAACCTTCCGGTCGGCCAGAAACTACTGGCCGCCCTGCTGGTGCTGTTGACCACCGTTTTGCTGGTCGCCAACCTGACCTTCATCAGCGCCGCGTACTACATTTCCCAGGAAAGCATGGCGCCCCAGGCCTTGCAGACCATCGGCCGGCTGGTGTCCAACCCGAGCCTGGTGGCTGATGCGCTGCAATCGCCACAAAATGCCGAACGACTGCTGAATGAGCTCAACAGTTATTCACCGCTGCGCGCGGCAGCCCTGTATGACGGCAAAGGCGAAAGACTGGCGCAGTTGCAGCGCGGCGATCATTTGGGCCTGCCGGAGCGTTACCGCCACATCGAAGCCTGGCAGGCCACCGAATTTCGCAGCAATCAAGTGATCACCCTGCCCCGCCCCGGCACCGCGCCCGGCCACCTGCTGTTGGTCGCCAGCAGCGAACTGCCGATGGCCTTCTACACCGGGACCCTGACCGCCAGCCTCGGGATCCTGATCTTCAGTGTGCTGTTGTGGCTGGTGATCGCCCGGCAGATCAAACGCCTGATTACCCGGCCGATCCATCAACTCGAAGAACTGTCCCGGCAAGTAACCCGGGAAGAGAACTACGCCCTGCGCGCCTCCCGAGGCAATCACGACGAAATCGGCAGCCTGGCCGAGGCCTTCAACACCATGCTCTCGCGAATCGAAGCGCGGGAGCAGCAACTCAAACGCGCGCGTGACGATTCCCAGGCGGCCTACGACCAGGCTCAGGGGCTGGCCGAGGAAACCCGTCACACCAACCGCAAACTGGAACTCGAAGTCCAGGTGCGCAGCAAGATCGAGAAGAAACTTACCGGGTTCCAGAACTACCTCAACAGCATCATCGACTCCATGCCATCGGCGCTGATCGCCCTCGACGAGCAGCTCTACGTAACGCAATGGAATCAGGAGGCCAGCGCCCTCTCCGGCACGCGACTGGACGAGGCGCTGAACCAGCCGATCTTCCTCGCCTTCGAACCGCTCAAGCCGTTTCTGCCACAGCTCAAACAGACCGTCGAGCAACACACCGTGGCAAAGATCGAGCGCGTGACCTGGTTCAAGGATGACGAACCCAAGCATTACGCCCTGACCTTTTACCCGCTGATGGGCGGCGCGGGGCGCGGTGTGGTGATCCGGATCGACGACATCACCCAGCGCCTGTCCCTGGAAGAAATGATGGTTCAGTCGGAAAAAATGCTCTCGGTCGGCGGCCTCGCCGCCGGCATGGCCCACGAGATCAACAACCCGCTGGGTGCGATCCTGCATAACGTGCAGAACATTCGCCGACGCCTGTCCCCCGATCTACCGAAAAACCTCGAGCAAGCCGAGCAAATCGGCATCGAGCTGGACACCGTTAACGAGTACCTGAAAGCACGGGAAGTGCCGCAGTTACTCGACGGTATTCAGCAGGCCGGCGCCCGGGCGGCGAAGATCGTGACCCACATGCTCAGTTTCAGCCGTCGCAGCACCCGGCAAATGGCCCCGTGCGATCTGCCGGCACTGATCGATCAGGCCGTGGAAATTGCTGGCAACGATTTCGACCTGGCGATCGGCTTCGACTTCAAGGGCCAGGCGATCATTCGCCAGTTCGATCCGGCGCTGGGCCCGGTGCCCGGCACCGCCAACGAACTCGAACAAGTGCTGCTCAACCTGCTGAAAAACGCCGCGCAAGCCATTCACCAACGTGAAGATGACCGTGAGCCCGGGCGGATCATCCTGCGTACCAAGCTGAATCCGCCGTGGGCGGAAATCCAGGTCGAAGACAACGGCATCGGCATGAGCGAGAGCGTGCGCAAACGCACCTTCGAGCCGTTTTTCACCACCAAGGAAATCGGTCAGGGCACCGGGCTTGGGCTGTCGGTCTCGTATTTCATCATCACCAACAACCACAAGGGGCAGATGGAAGTGCAATCGACACCGGGCCAGGGCACGTGTTTCACCTTGCGCCTGCCGTTGGCGAGCACCCCGCTCGTCTCTCAAGAATTCAATCAGCTATCGAGGTAACCATGGGCTTTCGCTTGTCGAAGATTTACACCCGCACTGGCGACAAAGGCGAAACCGGACTGGGCGACGGCCGCCGCGTGACCAAGGACCATCCCCGGATCGAGGCCATTGGTGAAGTCGATACGCTGAACAGTCAGGTAGGCGTGCTATTGGCCGGGCTGGAAGCGCAACGTGGCCAGTTTCCAGGATTGAACGAAGTGATCGAGGTGTTGGCGCCTTGTCAGCATCGGCTGTTCGATCTCGGTGGAGAGCTGGCGATGCCGGTGTATCAGGCACTGAACGCGGCAGAAATTGAACGCCTGGAAGCGGCGATCGATGTGTGGAATGAAGAGCTGGGACCGCTGGAGAATTTCATTCTGCCGGGCGGTTCGGCGCTGATTGCCCAGGCCCATGTGTGCCGGAGCCTGGCGCGGAGTGCCGAGCGCAGGTGTCAGCATTTGAATGCGATTGAACCGTTGGCCGGGGTTGGGTTGGCATACATCAATCGACTGTCGGACTTGTTGTTTGTGGCGGCGCGGTTGATTGCCAAGCGCCAGGGGATTGCAGAGATTCTTTGGCAGGCGGCGGCGAAACCTCAGGGTTGACCGGCGCCTGTCTGGGCCACATCGCCAGCAGGCTGGCCCCCACGGGAGACTGCGTTTATCTGTGGGAGCCAGCCTGCTGGCGATGAGGTCATCCGCTTCAACGCAAAATCACGCGTCAGGCCAGAACGCTCGAATCCCCGCGACACCTTGGGCGCCCGCCTCCCAAGCCTTTTGTTGCTCAGCTGGCCCAACACCACCCAGCAAGAACACCGGTTTGCTGAAGCCTTCGATCAGGATCGACGCCTGCTCCCAACCCAACGGCTGAGCCCCCGGGTGAGTCAGGGTCGGCTCTACAGGTGACAGCGTCACGAAGTCCACGCCCATCTGCTCGGCCAATGCCAACTCTTCAGGGTTATGGCAGGACGCCGCCAACCAGCGCGACGCCGGCAACGGACGACCTGCCGCCGCGTATTTGCGCAGTTGTGCCGAGGTGATGTGCCAACCGGCGGACGGAAAATCGCCCAGCCACTCGAACGGCCCCTTGATCATCAACTGTGCCTTGCCGGCACACAGCCCCGCCGCATCCACCGCCAGATCGCGGTATTTCGGGTCGTAGCCGTTGGGCGCCCGCAGCTGGATCAGCTTGATCCCGCCGGCAATGGCTTTCTGGATACCGCGCAGCAGCGCCGGGGTTTCCAGGTCTTCAGGCGTGATCAGGTACTGCGCAGGCAAGCGTGCGGCCGCAACGATCGGCTGGTTGGCCGCCGGGAATTCGTAATTCAACAGATCACGGGGCGCAACCCATTCCAAAGGCTGGCCTTCGGCACCGTGGGGTTCACCGGTGAAATTCGAGACTTCCCAGACATCGAGCAACACTTGCTTGTCCGGGTAGTCATGGCGGACCTTGATCAACGGACGCGCCGCGCTGACCACAATGCCCAACTCTTCGTGAAGCTCGCGGGCCAGGGCGGTTTCGACGGATTCGTCGACCTCGACCTTGCCACCGGGAAACTCCCACAAACCGCCTTGGTGCTGTGTGTCGGCACGGCGGGCGATGAGGATCTTGCCGCTGTTATCGCGGATGACGGCGGCCGCTACGTGTACTCGTTTCACTGCCCGATCTCCTCCAGACCTGCCTTTTGCCACGCCTTGAAGGCTGGCCATTGGTAGATCGTTTCGACGTAGGCCTCATCCGCCGCCGGCAATTTCACCTGATAGGTGCGCAGGCGTACGGCAATGGGGGCAAAGAAGGCATCGGCGAGTGTCGCGCGGCCAAACAGGAACGGACCGGTTTCGGTCGCGGCTGCGCGGCATTCGGCCCACAAGGCCTGCATGCGTTCGATGTCCGCCTGGACGTCGGCCGGGGCCGGCGACAACGGTGCGTCGCGACTCAGGTCGAACGGCATGTTGCCGCGCATGGCGAAGAACCCTGCGTGCATCTGCGCGCACGCCGAACGCGCCTGGGCGCGGGCGGCGACATCTTTGGGCCAGAGGCCAGCATCCGGGAATTGTTCGGCCAGGTACTCGGCAATCGCCAGGGAATCAGCAATGGTGCCGTGTGCGGTTTTCAGCAGCGGGACTTTACCGGTGGGCGAATGCTTGAGCAGACGTTCACGGGTGTCCGGCTGGTTCAGCTTGATGAGCTCTTCGGTGTACGGAGCGCCGGCCAGATCGAGGGCCAGGGCGCCGCGCAGGGACCAGGAGGAAAGCAGTTTGTCGCCGATGATCAGGTGGAGGCTCATGTTCGGGACCTTTTGATGAGGGGTACAGACCAGCCTCTTGAGTGTCTGGTCTGTCGTCATCGCGGGCAATCCCGCTCCCACAGGATTTGCGCTAACCCTGAGGGAGCAGGCTCGCCCGCGAAGGGGTCGACTCGGTATTAAGTACGGTACTCGGCGTTGATCTTCACGTATTCGTGGGACAGGTCGGTGGTCCAGATGGTTTCGCTGCAATCGCCGCGACCCAGCTCTATACGGATGGTGATCTCTTCCTGCTGCATCACCGCTGCGCCCTGGGCTTCGGTGTAGGTCGATGCGCGGGCGCCACGGCTGGCGATGCACACGTCGCCGAGGAACACGTCGATCTTGCTCACGTCCAGGTTCGGTACGCCGGCACGACCAACGGCAGCCAGAATGCGCCCCCAGTTCGGGTCGGATGCGAACAGCGCAGTCTTGATCAGCGGCGAGTGCGCCACGGTGTAACCGACGTCCAGGCATTCCTGGTGATTGCCGCCGCCGTTGACTTCAACGGTGACGAACTTGGTCGCGCCTTCGCCGTCGCGAACGATGGCCTGGGCCACGTCCATGCACACTTCGAACACGGCCTGTTTCAGCTTGGCGAACAACTCACCGCTCGCGGAGGTGATTTCCGGCAAGGCCGCCTGACCAGTGGCGATCAACATGCAGCAGTCGTTGGTCGAGGTGTCGCCGTCGATGGTGATGCGGTTGAACGACTTGTTGGCGCCGTCCAGCAACAGGTTTTGCAATACGTCGCGGGAGACTTTGGCGTCGGTGGCGATGTAGCCGAGCATGGTGGCCATGTTCGGACGGATCATCCCCGCGCCTTTGCTGATGCCGGTGACGGTGATGGTCACGCCGTCATGCTGGAACTGGCGGCTGGCACCCTTCGGCAGGGTGTCGGTGGTCATGATGCCGGTGGCGGCAGCTTCCCAGTTGTTCACCGACAGATCGTCGAGCGCGGCTTGCAACGCGCCTTCGATCTTCTCGACCGGCAGCGGCTCGCCGATCACGCCGGTGGAATACGGCAGCACCAGGCTGGCGTCGACGCCGGTCAATTCAGCCAGTTTGGCGCAGGTGCGTTCGGCGGCAGCCAGGCCAGGTTCGCCAGTGCCGGCGTTGGCATTGCCGGTGTTGGTCAGCAGGTAACGCACCGGACCTTGCACGCGCTGCTTGGCCAGGATCACCGGCGCTGCGCAAAAGGCGTTCAGGGTGAACACGCCTGCGACGGTGGAACCTTCGGCGCAGCGCATGACCACGACATCCTTGCGCCCGGGGCGCTTGATGCCGGCCGAGGCGATACCGAGTTCAAAACCGGCAACCGGGTGCAACGTTGGCAAAGGACCAAGACCAACAGCCATGAATGCGCTCCTTAATAAATGATGTCAGCACCGCTTTCAGGAAGAACGGTGGTGTAAATGGCAAAACGCCGCGACGGCTGATGCCGGTCGCGGCGCGGGTATTTCAGCGTATGAAACGGGTTTTACTGGATCTGCCCGTGGCAATGCTTGAATTTCTTGCCCGAACCGCAGTAGCACAGCTCGTTACGGCCCAGCTTCTGTTCGTTGCGAACCGGTGCGGTGGCGAGGGCTACATCGACCTCTTCACCGAGCAGGTCCGGCTGCTCGAGACCCGGTGCTTCGTCGTGCTGGAACTGCATGCGCGCCGCCAGTGCTTCGGCTTCCTGACGCAGGCGTTGCTCTTCTTCGATCGGGTCTTCGCGGCGAACCTGGACGTGCGACAGCACACGGATCGAATCGCGCTTGATCGAATCCAGCAGCTCGGAGAACAGCGTGAACGACTCGCGCTTGTACTCTTGCTTCGGGTTCTTCTGAGCGTAGCCACGCAAGTGGATGCCATGACGCAGGTGGTCCATGGTCGACAGGTGGTCTTTCCACAGATCGTCCAGCACGCGCAGAACGATTTGCTTCTCGAAGGTGCGCAGCGCATCGGCGCCGGCCTGGTCTTCTTTCTCGTTGTACGCCGCAATCAGCTCTTGCATCAGCTTCTCGCGCAGGGTTTCTTCGTACAGGTGATCGTCTTCGTCGAGCCATTGCTGGATCGGCAGCGAAACACCGAAGTCGCTCTGCAATGCCGCTTCCAGACCGGCCACGTCCCACTGCTCGGGCAGCGATTGCGGTGGAATGTGTGCACTGACAGTCGCGTTGAGTACGTCCTGACGGAAGTCGGCGATGGTTTCACCGATGTTGTCGGCGGCCAGCAACGTGTTACGCATGTGATAGATCACTTTACGCTGTTCGTTGTTGACGTCATCGAACTCGAGCAGTTGCTTGCGGATGTCGAAGTTGCGGCCTTCAACCTTGCGCTGGGCCTTCTCGATGGCGTTGGTCACCATGCGGTGCTCGATCGCTTCACCGGACTGCATGCCCAATGCTTTCATGAAGTTCTTCACCCGGTCAGAGGCGAAGATGCGCATCAGGCTGTCTTCCAGCGACAGGTAGAAACGGCTGGAACCGGCGTCACCCTGACGACCGGCACGACCACGCAGCTGGTTGTCGATACGGCGCGATTCGTGACGTTCGGACGCAATCACCTGCAAACCGCCCGACTCGAGCACTTGCTGGTGACGTTTCTGCCAGTCGGCCTTGATCTGGGCAATCTGCTCCGGCGTCGGGTCTTCGAGAGACGCGACTTCCACTTCCCAGTTACCGCCCAACAGGATGTCGGTACCACGACCGGCCATGTTGGTGGCGATGGTCAGTGCGCCTGGGCGACCGGCCTGGGCAATGATCTCGGCTTCTTTTTCGTGGAACTTGGCGTTCAGGACCTTGTGTTCGATACCTTCTTTCTGCAGCAGCGCAGACATGTGCTCGGACGTTTCGATGGTCGCAGTACCCACCAGCACCGGACGGCCCTGGGTCATGCATTCCTTGATGTCGTTGATGATCGCCGCGTATTTCTCGTCGGCGGTCAGGAACACCAGGTCGTTGTAGTCTTTACGCGCCAAAGGCTTGTTCGGCGGGATGACCATGACCTGCAGGCCGTAGATCTGGTGGAATTCGAACGCTTCGGTGTCCGCGGTACCGGTCATGCCGGACAGCTTGTCGTACAGACGGAAGTAGTTCTGGAACGTGGTCGACGCCAGTGTCTGGCTTTCGGCCTGGATGTTCAGGTTTTCCTTGGCTTCGATGGCCTGGTGCAGGCCTTCGGACAAACGACGACCCGGCATGGTACGACCGGTGTGTTCGTCGACCAGGACGACCTGACCGTCCTGCACGATGTATTCGACGTTGCGGTTGAACAGCTTGTGAGCGCGCAGGCCGGCATAAACGTGGGTCAGCAAGCCCAGGTTATGCGCCGAATACAGGCTCTCGCCTTCTGCCAGCAGGCCGACGCGGGTCAGCATGTCTTCGATGAACTGGTGACCGGCTTCGTTGAGTTCGACCTGACGGGTCTTTTCGTCAACGGTGTAGTGGCCGGCCTTGGTGACTTCGCCTTCGACCTCTTCGACATGCAATTCAAGCTGCGGGATCAGTTTGTTGATCTCGATGTACAACTTGGAGCTGTCCTCGGCCTGACCGGAAATGATCAGCGGGGTACGGGCTTCGTCGATGAGGATGGAGTCGACTTCGTCGATCACGGCAAAGTTGAGTTCGCGCTGGAATTTTTCTTCCATGCTGAACGCCATGTTGTCGCGCAGGTAGTCGAAACCGAATTCGTTGTTGGTGCCGTAGGTAATGTCGGCGGCGTAGGCCTGACGTTTCTCTTCCGGCGGCTGGAATGGCGTGACCACACCGACCGTCATGCCGAGGAATTCGTAGAGCGGACGCATCCAGTTGGCGTCACGGCGGGCCAGGTAGTCGTTCACGGTCACAACGTGCACGCCCTTGCCGGACAGCGCGTTGAGGTAAACGCCCAGTGTGGCCACCAGGGTCTTGCCTTCACCGGTACGCATTTCCGCGATCATGCCTTCATGCAAGGTCATGCCGCCGATCAGCTGGACATCGAAGTGGCGCATACCCATGACGCGCTTGCCGGCTTCACGGGCGACCGCAAAGGCTTCTGGCAGCAGCTTGTCGAGGGTTTCCCCTTTGGCGATGCGGGCCTTGAACTCATCTGTCTTGGCACGCAATTGATCGTCCGAAAGGGCCACCATTTGCTCTTCGAAGGCATTGACGAGTTGCACCGTCTTGAGCATGCGTTTGACTTCACGCTCGTTCTTGCTTCCAAAAAGTTTCTTTAACAAAGGCGCAAACATATCGGCAGGATCTTCCACACTAAAGGGATGGAGGGCGGCCCCGTGAGTCGCCCGTGCAGCCCTCATGGCCGCATGCGAACGAGCATTCTACCCGGAAACGATGGTGAGGAAAGTGGCGTTGTTCCACGATGCATGCACTGCGCTGTAACGGGGCTCACTTAAAATAAGGGCGTTTTGCTGAACTTCAAGCCAGTTACGGCAGAAGTTACTTGTTGATTTAATGGGTAAAGCGCGCGCAAAGCAATGGGTCGGGTGCATCCGGTGCTTTCTGCTACCATGGCGCCTCTGTTACTTCAGGTGTCTGATCATGGCATTTCGCCCTCTTACGGCCAGAGCACCCGCCGTTCTGCTTCGCGAAGCCAAACCGCTGAAAGCCATTTTTGGCCATGCTCAACGCCTGGGTCATTTACAACGTCTGCTGGAAAGCCAATTGCAGCCTGCCGCCCGCGAGCATTGCCACGTGGCATCGTGGCGCGAAGGCAGTTTGTTGCTGATTGTCACCGATGGTCATTGGGCAACTCGTCTGCGTTATCAACAGAAGCGTCTGCAACGGCAGTTACAGATGTTTGATGAATTCGCCAGCCTGACCCGGATTCTGTTCAAGGTGCAGCCACCGACCGTTCAGCAAGGGGCGGCGGGGCATACCATCAGTTTGTCCAGCGATGCGGGCGCGACCATTCAGGCCACGGCGGAGGGGATCAGTGATCCGAATCTGCGAGCGGCGCTGGAGCGATTGGCGGCGCACGCCAAACCCAAGGATTAAAGGCTGCGATCTTTTGCTTTCAGCGGCGTTTACTGCCACCGAGCAGCGAGCCCATCAACCCGCGCACCAACTGCCGCCCCAACTGATTGGCCGCCTGTCGCATTGCCGATTTCAGTGCCTGCCCTGCCGCCGTGCCGAGGAACTCCCCAGCCTTGTCGGTGAAGCTCGGTTCCTCCGCCGCAGGTTTGCCCGGCGCCGCTTCGGGCTCTGGTGCCAATCCTTTACGCCCCATCAACACTTCATACGCCGATTCCCGATCAACCGGTTTGTCGTACCGCCCCTTGAACGGCGAGCCGGCGATCAGCAGCGTGCGTTCCGTCTCGGTTAGCGGCCCGATCCGCGATTGCGGCGGCGCGACCAATACGCGCTGGACCATCTCCGGCGTGCCCTTGTCCTGCAACGTGCCGACCAGCGCTTCGCCAATCCCCAGTTCAGTCAACACCGACAAGGCGTCGAATGCGGGGTTCGGACGGAAGCCTTCGGCCACGGCCCGAAGGGATTTCTGTTCCTTGGCCGTGAACGCGCGCAAGCCATGCTGGACGCGCAGGCCAAGTTGAGCCAACACGTCATCCGGCAAGTCGCCCGGCGACTGGGTGACGAAATACACGCCGACGCCTTTCGAGCGAATCAGCCGCACCACTTGCTCCAGACGCTCCTGCAATGCCTTGGGTGTATCGGCAAACAGTAAATGGGCTTCATCGAAAAACAGCGCCAGCAACGGTTTATCAGCATCGCCGCGTTCCGGCAGTTGTTCGAACAGTTCGGCCAGTAGCCACAAAAGGAACGTCGCGTAGACCTTGGGCGCCTCGTGCACCAGGCGACTGGCATCCAGCAAATGAATGCGCCCCCGCCCCTCGGCGGTCGGCTGCAAAATGTCTTCGAGTTGCAACGCCGGCTCGCCGAACAGTGCTTCGGCGCCCTGTTGTTCCAGAATCGCCAGGCGCCGCAACAGGGCCTGACTCGATCCCGTGGTCATCAGCGCGGCGTCGTCCCCCAGCGATTCGGGGTGGTCGCGCAGGTGATTGAGCAGTGCCTTGAGGTCCTTCAAATCCAACAGCAGCAAGCCTTCACGGTCCGCGACCTTGAACGCGGCGTACAACGCCGACTGCTGACTGTCAGTCAGTTCCAGCAGGGCGCCGATCAATAACGGTCCCATTTCGCTCAAGGTTGTGCGCAATGGATGACCGGACTGGCCGTGAATGTCCCACAGGGTGACCGGATAAGCCTGAGGCGTGTGGTTCAGCCAGGGCATCCCGGCGATGCGCTCGGCAACTTTGCCTTGAGGGTTGCCGGCCGCGCCAAGACCGCACAGGTCACCCTTGATATCCGCGGCAAACACGGCCACGCCAGCATCGCTGAACGCCTCGGCCAGTTTTTGCAAGGTGACGGTCTTGCCGGTCCCGGTAGCGCCCGCGACCAGACCGTGACGGTTCGCCAGGCGCATGGCCTGGGCGATCGGCTTCCCCGCGAGATCGGCACCGATAACGAGTTGCGATGAATCAGGCATTTGGTCACCCATGGTTAATCTTTAATGCTGCACGGCCGATATAAAAGACTGAAAAGCGTCGGTAATCCCCCTAAGGAGAGGACGGAAATATCAGCTTGTTTTCATGATCGCCCACTGCGCTTTTTCCTATAAAAGCACGCCTTGGGCCTTAAGACCTTAGCGGAACCCCGAGCCATGAACAAAAATCTGCGCTTCAGCCATAAAATCCTGCTCGCCGCGGCACTCATCGTCATTGCCGCGTTCGCCTCGTTCACACTGTACAACGACTACCTGCAGCGCAACGCCATTCGCAAGGACCTGGACAACTATCTGCAAGAAATGGGCAGTGTGGCTGCCAACAATATCCAGACCTGGCTGACCGGACGCAGCTTGCTGATCGAAAACCTCTCACAAAGCATCGCGCTGAACGCCGACATCGACAACGTCGCCAAGCTGCTGGAGCAGAAAGCAGTGACGTCGACCTTCATGGGCGCCTATCTGGGCAACAAGGATGGCACCTTCATCATCCGGCCGGACAGCAAAATGCCGGAGGGCTATGACCCCCGCGCCCGTCCCTGGTACAAAAGCGCCCAAAGCACCAGCGGCCCGGCACTGACTGAACCCTACATCGATCTGGCCTCCGGCCAGCTGGTCATCTCCATCGTCAATAGCGTCCTCAAGGACGGTCAGAACATCGGCGTGGCCGGCGGCGACCTGAGCCTGCAAGTGATCGCCGACAGCCTGAATGCGATGGACTTCAACGGTATGGGTTATGCGTTCCTGATCAGCGCCGACGGCAAGATTCTGGTGCACCCGGACAAAGCGCTGGTGATGAAATCACTGGCCGAGGCGTACCCGAAAGATACACCGCGCATCAGCAGCGATTTCAGTGAAGTTGAAGTCGATGGCAAAACCCGCATCGTCACGTTCACGCCGATCAAAGGCCTGAATTCCGTCAACTGGTACATCGGTCTGTCGGCGGATAAAGGCAAAGCCTTTGCGAAGCTCAGCGAATTCCGCGCCTCGGCGGTCGTGGCGACCATCATCGCGGTCGCCATCATCATCGCCCTGCTGGGCATGTTGATCCGCCTCCTGATCCAGCCGCTGCACGTCATGACGCGCGCCATGGCCGATATCGCCGATGGTGAGGGCGACCTGACCAAACGCCTGACTATCCAGAACAATGATGAATTCGGCGTGCTCGGCACCGCGTTCAACCGTTTCGTGGAGCGCATTCACGGTTCGATCCGCGAAGTGTCTTCGGCCACCGGGCAGGTCAACGAAGTCGCCCTGCGCGTGGTCGCGGCCTCCAACTCGTCGATGTACAACTCCGACCAGCAAGCTTCGCGCACCAGCAGCGTCGCCGCCGCCATCAATCAGCTCGGTGCCGCGGCCCAGGAAATTGCGCGCAACGCCGCCCAGGCCTCGAGTCAGGCCAGCGACGCCCGCAGCCTCGCCGAAGACGGCCAGCAAGTGGTGGATCGCAGCATTGTCGCGATGAACCAGCTGTCGAGCATGCTCAGCGCCTCCAGCACCAACATCGAATCGCTGAACAGCAAAACCGTGAACATCGGGCAGATTCTCGAAGTGATCACCAGCATTTCCCAGCAAACCAACCTGCTGGCGCTCAATGCTGCGATCGAGGCCGCCCGTGCCGGTGAAGCCGGGCGTGGTTTCGCCGTGGTGGCCGATGAGGTGCGCAACCTGGCGCACCGCACGCAGGAATCGGCGCAACAGGTGCAGACCATGATCGAGGAGCTGCAAGTCGGCGCCCGCGAATCCGTCAGCACCATGAGCGACAGCCAGCGTCACAGCCAGGACAGCGTGGAAATCGCCAACCTGGCGGGAGAGCGCCTGAACAGCGTGACCTTGCGCATTGGCGAGATCGACGGGATGAACCAGTCGGTGGCCACGGCAACCGAGGAACAGACGGCGGTGGTCGAGTCGATCAATGTCGACATCACCGAGATCAACACGCTGAACCAGGAAGGCGTGGAAAACCTGCAATCGACATTGCGGGCGTGTTCGGACCTGGAGCAGCAGGCGGCGCGCCTCAAGCAATTGGTGGGCAGTTTCCGTATTTAGTGTTTCCCGGACCTGTGGTGAGGGAGCTTGCTCCCGCTGGGTCGCGAAGCGAGCCCAACATTCTGTGGGTGTGTCAGATCTGACGCACCGTCTGAATGACGACGGCTTCGCAGCCGAGCGGGAGCAAGCTCCCTCGCCACATAACGGTCCAAAGTTCCAGCCCCCGTCACAAAACCCCAACCGAACATCTATCCTTCATAAAGGTCAACCAACGGAGAACAACGGATCGGAGGAATGCTCATCGTGCATATCGCTGACATCACCATGTTCTACGCCCCTGCCAGCGGTGGCGTGCGCACGTATCTGGATGCTAAACACCGTCGCTTGGGTATCAAGCCCGGCATTCGTCACAGCCTGCTGATCCCCGGCGCACACCTGGGTGAACAGGATGGCATTTACACGGTTCCAGCCCCCGCCCTGCCCTTCGGCAAGGGTTACCGTTTCCCTCTGCGCCTCGCGCCCTGGCGCAATGTCCTTCAGGATTTGCAACCCGATCTGATCGAAGTCGGCGACCCGTACCTCACGGCCTGGGCCGCGCTCGACGCCCGGCGACAACTCGATGTGCCAGTGATCGGCTTTTATCACTCGGACCTGCCGCTGCTGGTCAGTAACCGCATGGGCAACTGGGTCACCACCAATGTCGAGGCCTACGTCAGCAAGCTGTACGGTAATTTCGACCGGGTGCTGGCGCCGAGCCGGATCATGGCCGACAAATTGATTACCCTGGGGGTGAAGAACGTTTTCGTCCAACCCCTGGGTGTCGACCTGCACACCTTCCATCCCGATGCACGAGACCCGGGCCTGCGCGCAGAACTGGGCATCGATGAAAATACCCATCTGCTGATTTTCGCCGGACGCGGCTCCAAGGAAAAAAACCTGCCGGTGTTGCTCGACTGCATGAAGCGCCTGGGCCGCCGCTATCACTTGTTGTTGGTGGGTTCGTCGATGCCGGCGGTGGTGCCGGACAACGTGACGGTGGTCGATGAGTTCTGCCCGGCGACGCAAGTGGCACGGCTGATGGCCAGTGCCGACGCGCTGCTGCATGCCGGCGATCAGGAAACCTTCGGCCTGGTGATTCTCGAAGCCATGGCTTGCGGCATTCCGGTGGTGGCCGTGGCAGCCGGGGCCTTTCAGGAAATCATCAACTCAGACTGCGGCCTGCTTTGCGCGCCGAACAACTCAATGGCGATGGCCAACGCCGTTCGGGAGTTGTTCGGTTCGGGCAGTGCCGTTCTGGGCCAACAGGCTCGCAGTCATGTCGAGCGCCATTATTCCTGGGACACGGTGGTCAACAGTCTGCTGGGCCATTATTACGCCGTCCTCGGCAGCCAATGGCCGCGGATCGCCAATGGCTGAGCCCATGAACGCGCCCAGCCTGCTATTGGTGTTGCATGACGTCGCCCCACAAACCTGGGCCGACTACCAACCCTTTGTCGAAGCCGTCGACGCCTTGGGCGCAGTGCCGATGACCTGGCTGGTGGTGCCGGACTTTCACAAACACAACGATCTTGAGGCCCATCCGGGATTTCGACGGATGCTCACCCGCCGTGTCGCCCGAGGTGACGAACTGGCGCTGCACGGCTATTTTCATTGCGATGAAAGCCCGCCCCCCCACACACCGCGAGACTGGTTCATGCGTCGCATCTACACCCACGAGGGCGAGTTTTACAGCCTGTCTGAGGAAGCCGCCCTCGCACGTCTGCATGCCGGCATTGAAGTGTTCCATCGCTACCACTGGCCGCTGGAGGGTTTTGTCGCCCCGGCCTGGCTGATGAGCGAAGGAACGCGCCAGGCCTTGCGCCAGTTACCCTTGAGTTACACCAGCGATCCGCTGCACCTGTATCGCCTGCCGGATTTCACCCCGGTCGATGCGCCGGGGTTGGTGTGGAGTGCACGCAGTGCCTGGCGTCGGGGTGTATCGAAGCTGGTCAGCGATCAGCGTGAACACCGCTGGCGTCGCGCTGCGGTGATTCGCCTGGGGTTGCACCCGGTGGACATGCGTCACCCTTTCTCACGCAATTATTGGCTGCAAACCCTCAAGCGCCTGCTCGACGAGGGCCGTGTGCCGATGACCAAGGCGCGGTGGCTGACGCTGCACACCGACCGCGTCGGTCGCGCCGCATGAGCCGCGCAATTGTGTTGTTTGTCGCGCTGCTCGTTGCGGTGCTGATTCCTCTGTTACTTGGCGGTAACCAGACCTGGTCGCGACTGCAGAGTTTTCCATTGAACTGGCTGTTGATCATGTTCGGCATGATCCTGCTGTGCTGGGTGGTGAACACGATGCGCTTGCGCCTGTTGCTGGGTGATCAGCGCGACAAGGTCAGTCCGGTCAAAAGCCTTGGCGTGGTGATGGCGGCCGAGTTCGCCTACTGCGCCACGCCGGGCGGCAGCGGCGGACCGCTGACGATCATGGCGCTGCTGGCACGCAACGGCGTGCGCCCGGCACGGGGTAGCGCCGTCTTCGCCATGGATCAACTGAGCGACCTGCTGTTCTTTCTCTGCGCGTTAATCGGGATTCTGATTTATGCGCTGTTCCAGCACCTCAGCGAACGCATGGAATGGCTGCTGACGGTCAGTGCCATTTCGATGTTTGGCGGGCTGCTCAGTTGCGTGGTGATCGCGCGCTATCATCGGCTGCTGATTCGCCTGAGTGGACGCTTGCTCGTGCGCCTGAATGTCAAAGGCAGCACGCGAATGCGTTGGGCACGAAAACTCCTGCATTTTCTGGCGGCATTCACTGACACGCTGAAGTTGCCCGCTCAGACGTTGATCAAGGTGTTTGTCCTGACCTGTGTGCATTGGGTCCTGCGCTATAGCGTGTTGTACCTGGCGTTGCGCGGGCTCGGTGCGGATTTGCAGTGGGCCTGGAGTTTTCTGATCCAGATGCTTTCGCTGAGCGCGGGGCAATTCAGCCTGTTGCCGGGTGGCGCAGGGGCTGCGGAATTGACCTCGGCCGCGCTGCTGGCACCCATGGTGGGGAAATCCACGGCGGCGGCGGCGATTCTGATTTGGCGGGCGGTGACTTATTACTTTTATCTGGTGGTTGGGGGACCGGTGTTTTTGTTGATGCTTGGGCGGCCGTTGTTGAAGAAGTTGATGAGGTTTAGGCAGGCTTAGGGGGGGTGTTTTTTGTTGTGTACATATCCGGTGCTGCAGCAACGGATATGCACACAAAAAGCGACCGCACGCCAAACCTCAAGACCGCTTCACCGGCAATCCAGCTCCTTCAGGGCCAGAATCCGGATTCAACGCCTCCCACAACTCCGCCGCCCCCGGAAACTCCGTCCCGTCTTCAGGGCTCAAGTCATCCGGGTCGTAGCGGCTCAAACACCCCTCCCCCAATGTCGCGGGGGCCTTGGAAGTAGCTTTGTCCAGTGGATCGGCCATGGTCATGTCCTCAGTGCAGAAACGGCGAAGGGCCTGAGCGATTGAACGCCCAGGCCCTTCGAATTTCAACCGTGTCGTGCGGGGATCAGAACACCACGGTCTTGTTGCCATGCACCAGCACCCGGTCTTCCAGGTGATAACGCAGACCACGAGCCAACACCATCTTCTCGACATCACGCCCGAAACGCACCATGTCTTCGATGCTGTCGCTGTGGCTGACACGCACCACGTCCTGCTCGATGATCGGGCCGGCATCCAGCTCTTCAGTGACATAGTGGCACGTCGCACCGATCAGCTTTACCCCACGCAGGGAAGCCTGGTGATAAGGCTTGGCGCCGACGAACGACGGCAGGAAGCTGTGGTGAATGTTGATGACCTTGTGCGCATATTCACTGCACAACTCGGGCGGCAGGATTTGCATGTAACGGGCAAGTACCACCACTTCGGCTTCGTGCTGTTTGACCAGGCGCGAGACTTCGGCGAACGCCGGTTCTTTATCCTGTGGATTGACCGGCACGTGGTAGTAAGGAATACCGTGCCACTCGACCATGCTACGCAAATCGTCATGGTTGGAAATCACGCAGGAGATTTCGCAGTCCAGTTCATCGCTGTGCCAGCGGTGCAGCAAGTCGGCCAGGCAATGAGACTCGCGGCTGGCCATCAACACCACGCGCTTTTTCTGCGCGGTATCAGTAATGCGCCAGTTCATCGAGAACTCTTCGGCAATCGGTGCGAACGCTTCGCGGAAGGCCTCGATACCAAAAGGCAGCGAATCGGCCCGAATTTCGTGACGCATGAAGAACCAGCCACTGAGATTATCCGAGTGATGGCTCGCTTCAGTGATCCAGCCGTTATGTGACGCCAGAAAGTTACTGACTTTAGCAACGATGCCGACGCGGTCCGGGCAAGCAATCACCAGCCGAAAAGTGCGCATGGGGGGGAAACTCCAGAACTTCGCAAAGGCCGCATTCTAGCGATTGCGCGGAAAAACTGCAGTATAGATGACACCTTGCGTTGTGCGGGGATGGCAGGCACACGCGTTGAAAGCACTCGCTCACCCGCGCAATGGTGCTCTTGTTGCCAATCTTCAAGTGCTCAATTGTGAATATCTGTGATACCTGGGTCACACTATTTAACTGCGCATCCAGCGTGCGCCCTATTCACGACAACTAATTCAAATAAACTCCGGTTTAATTGTTTACTTGATGAAACACCCTGACTATTATTGCCGCACTGTCACCTGCCATCCAGCGCTTAACATAAGGTAGTCCCCATGTCCTTGATCAACGAATATCGCGCCACCGAAGAAGCTATCAAAGAGCTGCAAGCCCGTTTGAAGAACCTGTCCCAAGACGACAAACTGCAAACCGAGCTGGAATTCGAAGGCAAACTGCGCACCCTGATGGGCGAATACTCCAAGTCCCTGCGTGACATCATCGCGTTGCTGGATCCAGAATCCAAAACCAAGGCACCACGCGGCGGCGCAGTAAAAACTACTGGCACCAAGCGTGCTCGCAAAGTTAAACAATACAAAAACCCGCACAACGGTGAAGTCATCGAAACCAAAGGTGGCAACCACAAGACTCTGAAAGAGTGGAAAGCCAAGTGGGGCGGTGACGTGGTTGAAGGCTGGGCTACCCTGCTGGGCTAAGCCACAACGCTTTTCGCTGAAAAAAAGAACGCCAGCAAACGCTGGCGTTTTTTTATGCCCGGCATTCAGTGCCGGGCATTTCAGTTTCAAAGATTCAAACGTTTGCGCAATGCCTGGACATAATTGCTCCACTCGTTGAGCACCTCTTGCTGGAATGGCGTCGCCGTAATGTTCAAGTGGGCTGCGGCCTCTGCAAAAGTTTCCAGCGTATTGGGCGCACCCCACTCAGGATCTGACAAACGTTGCTGACAGAATATTCGCCAGCGTTCTTGCTCTTCGAAACTCAACGTGTCGGGAAAGTTACGTGCTCGATATCGAAACAATAATTCGGGTAAACGTTCATCATCGAAAGGCCATTGTACCTTTGCTAATTGCGCCGGGTCAGCTGCCCGGACTTGCTCACAAAGGCGCCGATCCCGATCACCAATAAAACCATCGTATAACTGTTGCTCGGGGTCCTTGCTCTGGGTGAAATCCTCGCTGGCATAAATGGCCTGAACTTTATCTCGCCAAACTTGCTGTGCGTCACTTAGCCGCAGCGTGCGCTCCTGATATAACGCCATGTCCAGCCCCAGGCGTTGCTGATCAACGGGACGAAGTACCGACAGGGGCGCGACCACCGGGCATTTGTTGATGTGGATAAGCTTGAGCGGCACCGGCAACTCGCCCTCGGCCAGATCTTCGCGACGGGTATACAGGCGCTGGCGCAAGGCGTCAGCATCCAGATCAAGCAAGCCCTGGGGATCCAGGTGCAAGTCGCAGACAATCAACGCGTTCTTGTTGCGCGGGTGCCAGGCCAGCGGCAGCACCACGCCGACATAACTGCGTGCGGCCGAAAAGCGCCCGGAAATGTGCACCATCGGCTGCAACAGCCGAATCTGATCCATCACTTTTTGTTTACCGCGCAACTGAAACAGCCAGTCGTACAGCTTCGGTTGTTTCTCTCGAATCAGACGCGCCAGCGCAATGGTCGCTCGAACGTCCGACAGCGCTTCGTGAGCATTGCCGTGATCGATGCCATTGGCGGCGGTCAGGCGTTCGAGTTTGAGCGTTACCCGCCCCTCGTCATCCTTGGGCCAGACGAGGCCATCCGGACGCAAGGCATAGGCGGCGCGCACCACGTCGATCAAATCCCAACGACTGTTACCGCCCTGCCACTCGCGCGCATACGGGTCGAAAAAATTGCGATACAGGCTGTAACGAGTCATCTCGTCGTCGAAGCGCAAGGTGTTGTAACCCGCGCCACACGTGCCCGGCGCCGCCAGTTGGGCATGCACCCGGGTCATGAAATCCGCTTCGCTCAAACCGTGCCCGGCCAATTGGCCCGGTGTGATGCCAGTGATCGCGCAAGCCGCCGGATGCGGCAGGATGTCCTCGCTGGGCTGGCAGTAAAGATTGACCGGCTCGTCGATGACATTGAGATCGAAGTCAGTGCGAAGGCCCGCCACTTGCAGCGGACGGTCGCAACGGGGGTTGATGCCGGTGGTTTCATAGTCGTACCAGAAGATCGAGGTCACGGGCTATTCCTGAACTGAAGATCGGCGAAGTCTAGGCGTTTGCATCCCGCCCCGGCCAGTGATCTTGCATTCAATCACCTCTCGCCACGCACCGTGCAATACATAGTTATGTCGTTTTCCCCCAAGAGGCTGCTAGCATCGGCCGGACAGAGAATCCCGATCAGGCCACATCATCAGGTTGCCCATGCTCGAGACCGCAGCACTGCCAAGGAAAGCGACGCTGTCCCCGCCACTGGATACGCGGTATCAGGTTGAAACGCCGGAAGGCATCGACTTGCCACTGCGCCCGGCCGGGTTGATGGTGCGTGCGCTGGCGTTCTCCATCGATCTCGGACTGCGCGGCTTGATCCTGGGCCTGCTGTTCATTGTCCTCGCGTTCCTGGGAAAACTTGGCGCCGGGCTGGGCTCGATCCTGCTGTTCGGGGTGAGCTGGTGGTACATGGTGCTGTTCGAGGTGCTCAATCACGGGCGCTCGCCGGGCAAGCAATGGATGGGCCTGCGGGTGGTGCAGGACGATGGCACGCCGATCGGCTGGTCCGCATCGTTGTTGCGCAACCTGCTGCGCTTTGTCGACCTGTTGCCGTTCGGCTATTTCCTCGGCGCCATCAGTTGCCTGCAACACCCCAGCTTCAAACGCCTCGGCGACCTGGCCGCCGGTACGCTGGTGATCTACCGCGAGCAGCCGCTCACCCGACCGCAACTGCCGGACGCCGAGCCGCGGCGTCCGCCGTTTGCCCTGACGCTGCCCGAACAACGCGCCATCCTCGGGTTTGCAGAACGCCAGGGCGAACTCTCCGAAGCGCGGGTCACGGAACTCGCTTCCATCCTCGCGCAACCGTTGAAGGTTTCAGCACCACGCGCCGCGGCGGAACTCAACGGCATCGCCCGCGGCTTGTTGGGCCCCGCATGAAGCAAAGTCTTTTCGAGAATCGCCACAAGGCTGAATGGGCGCAATTTTCCCTCCTGCTCGACAGGCTGGAGCGGAACAAGGACACCACACGGATCGCCAGTTTTCCGAAAGACTATCGGAGGCTCTGTCAGCATCTGGCTCTGGCCCAGGAACGCGGCTACAGCAGTTTTCTGATCGACTCGTTGCAGCAACAGGTGCTGCGCGGGCACCAACAGCTTTATCAGCATCGCAGCCGACTGGGTGCCAACGCGCTGGGTTTCATCCTGGCGGACTTCCCGCGACTGGTACGTGAGCAGTGGCGTTTCGTGCTCGCCGCCAGCCTGATGTTTTTTGGCAGCCTGATCGGCTTTGCCGTGCTGGTGTATCTGTTCCCGGACCTGGTCTACAACCTGATCCCGGCCGAACAGGTCAGTGAAATGCAAGGCATGTACGACCCTGTCGCCGGCCACCTTGGACGCTCGGCGGAACGGGCGGCCAGTGAAGACTGGGTGATGTTCGGTTTCTACATCATGCACAACATCGGCATTGCCTTTCAGACCTTCGCCAGCGGTTTGCTGTTTGGCCTGGGCAGCGCGTTTTTCCTGTTCTTCAACGGTTTGATGATCGGCGCGGTGGCCGGGCATCTGACTCAGATCGGCTACGGACAAACCTTCTGGTCCTTCGTGATCGGCCACGGTGCCTTCGAACTCAGCGCCATTGCCCTGGCAGGTGCCGCCGGCCTGCAACTGGGCTGGGCCTTGATTGCACCGGGACGACTGCCGCGCGCCGAAGCCCTGCGCGTGGCGGCGCGCAAAAGTGTGCTGCTGATCTGCGGGGTCATGCTGTTTCTGTTGATCGCGGCCTTTATCGAAGCCTACTGGTCGTCGATGACCGGGCCAGCACCGATGACCAAATATCTGGTCGGCGCGTCGCTGTGGTTTTTGGTAGCGATGTACCTGCTGTTTGCTGGACGGACCCGCCATGCGCCTGAGTGACGCGACCGTGGTGATCCGCCCTCGAACCACCTGGGAAGCCATGGACCTGGGCGTGCTGCTGAGCCAGCGGCACCGACGCCTGCTGATGGCCAGCTGGGCCATCATGACCCTGCCGGTTTTCGCCCTGCTCACCTTGCTGCTGTGGGATTCTCCCTCACTCGTCGCGTTTATCTTCTGGTGGCTGAAACCGGCGTTTGAACGTCTGCCGCTGCACATACTCTCCAAAGCGATGTTCGGTGAAACGCCCACGCTGAAACAGGCGTTGCGCCAGTGGCCACGCCTGCTCAAGCCGCAACTGCTGGCCAGCCTGACCTGGCGACGCTTGAGCCTGAGTCGCAGTTTCCTGTTGCCGGTGGTGCAACTCGAAGGCCTGAGCGGTCAGGCACGACAACAGCGCTTGCAAGTGCTGTTGCAACGCGACGGCGGTGCAGCGCGGTGGCTGACGATCATCGGCGTACATCTGGAAAGTGCGCTGTGGATCGGCCTGATGGTGCTGTTCTACCTGCTCCTGCCGCCACAAGTCGAACTCGACTGGAGCTGGCAGACCTTGCTGTCCGCCGCCACACAGGACTGGCGCTGGCTGGAGCACCTGACGAATGCGTTTTACGTGATGGTGCTGGTGGTGTGGGAACCGATCTACGTGGCCTGCGGGTTCAGTCTTTACCTGAACCGGCGCACGGTGCTGGAGGCCTGGGACATCGAGCTGGTATTCCGCCGCCTGCGCCAACGGGTGAGCGGTGCCGCCCTCACGCTACTGCTGGCAGCATTTCTATTGATGCCAACCGGGCAAAACCTCTGGGCCGCCGAACCGGCCATTGCTCCCGACAGTCCGCGTCTGCTGGGCCAGCCACTGACCAGCCAGGCGTCCCGGGACAGCATCAAGGCGATCCTCGATCAGCCACCGTTCAAGAACAAGGAAACCGTCACGCGCTATCGTTTTGGCGAGGACAAGCCATCCGCCGAAAACCCTGACGATGGCAAAGCCCCTGAATGGCTGAAGACCCTGTTCAAGTTGCTGGACAACCAGCGCTTCGGCGCGTTGGCGACCTTGATTGAAGTGCTGCTCTGGGGCGCCGTCATCGGCGCGATCGGTTTATTGATCTGGCGTTACCGGGCATGGTTGCAGGCCTTCGTCAGTCGCCGACCGGCGTTGAAGGGCAAAGTCACGCGGCCGTTACCGCAGCAGGCATTCGGCCTGGACCTGAGCCGCGAAACCCTGCCCGCAGACATTGCTGCCAGCGCCGAAAGCCTCTGGCAATCCAGCCCTCGCGAGGCGCTCGGCTTGCTCTATCGCGCGCTGCTCAGTCATTTGCTGCACGATTACAACATGGCGCTGAAACCTGCCGACACCGAGGGCCAGGTGCTGGAGCGTGTCGAAAAACTGCAACAGCCCGCCCTGTTGGCCTTCAGCAAAAACCTGACCGGGCACTGGCAAAACATGGCCTATGGGCATCGCCTGCCACCGGCACATTTACAACAGGAACTGTGTGACGGCTGGCGGACCTTGTTCGGTCCGGGGGCTACGCATTGAACCGCCGATTGTGGCTCGCCGCCGGCGTATTCATCGCCGTGCTGCTGGGCGCGTTGAGTCTTTATCTGTACGCCAGGGCGACGCCCTATCAGGCAGATATCGATCACGGCCCTTCACCCGAAGCCCAGGCCAACCCTTATCTGGCCGCCGAACATTTCCTGCGCCAACAGGGCCTGACCGTCAGCCACGCCAACAGCCTCGATCTCCTGCCCACGCTGGAGCCCCGGCAACGCAGCCTGTTGTTGCTCGGCGACCGCTCCGGCATGACCCCGCGCCAGATCGATCAAGTGCTGAACTGGACCCGCGCCGGTGGCCGTCTTCTATTCATCGCCGAGTCGTTGTGGGATGAAAAACTGGGCCAGAGCAATGACCTGTTGCTCGACCGGGTCCAGCTGCACCAGTCATTGAGCAAAGACCTGAAGGACCCGCCGCCCGACACCGGCAAGGACCCCTACCCCAAACTGACCAAGCTGTACCTCGAGGACGAAGACGCGCCAGCCTATGCCACCTTCGATACCGCGTTCCATCTCGAAGACCCGAAAAATCTCGCCCAAGCCTGGGCCAACAGCGGCAAGGCCACGCACATGATGCAGCTGAACCACGGGCTCGGTTCGATCATCGTGGTCACCGATGCCGACCTGTGGAAAACCCCGGCCATCGACCGGTACGACAACGCCTGGCTGCTCTGGTACCTGACCGCGGACACGAAGGTGACCCTGCTGTTCAACACCGATCACGACAGCCTGCTGGCGTTGTTGTTGCGTTACTTCCCCCAGGCGCTGGTGGCCCTCATCGCCCTGATCGGCCTGTGTCTGTGGCATGTCGGCGTGCGCCACGGCCCGTTGATCGAACCCGCCCCGAGCGCTCGCCGGCAACTCCACGAACACTTGCGAGCCAGCGCCTATTTCATGTGGCGCCGCACCGGCCAAGCCAGCCTGTTGCAAGCCTTGCAGCAGGACATCCTGCGCCGGATGCGGCGCCGTCATCCCGGTTTTGAACAACTCGGCGTCGCCGAACAATGGCTGGTGCTCGCACGCCTGACCGGTCAACCCACACGCGCTATCAGCCAGGCCATGAGCCCGCGACCGAAGCAACGGCTGTCCAGCGTTGAATTCAGCCGTCAGGTCGCCCACCTGCAAACCTTGAGGAATGCCTTATGAGTGAACAGATCGAGCCCGGCGCACCGAGCCATGCCGCGCAGCAACGCCAGCGCGCCAGTCAGTTGGCCCAAGCGGTAAGAGCGGAGCTGCAAAAAGCCGTCATCGGCCAGAACACGGTGATCGACGATGTACTCACCGCGCTGATTGCCGGCGGCCACGTGCTGCTCGAAGGTGTGCCGGGGTTGGGCAAGACCTTGTTGGTGCGCGCCCTCGCCCGCTGCTTCGGCGGCGAATTCGCGCGTATCCAGTTCACCCCGGACCTGATGCCCAGCGACGTCACCGGGCACGCGGTGTACGACCTGCAGACCGAGCAATTCAAACTGCGCAAAGGTCCGTTGTTTACCAACCTGCTGCTCGCCGACGAGATCAACCGCGCCCCGGCGAAAACCCAGGCCGCATTGCTCGAAGCCATGCAGGAACGGCAAGTCACCCTCGAAGGCCGGGCCCTGCCCATCGTGCAGCCGTTCATGGTGCTCGCCACGCAAAACCCCATCGAACAGGAAGGCACGTATCCCCTGCCGGAAGCCGAGCTGGACCGCTTCATGCTCAAAGTGCGCATGGACTACCCCGACGCCGATCAGGAGTTGGACATGGTGCGCCAGGTCAGCCGCTCGACCCGGGCCGACATGCTCGACGTGCAACCGCTGCGCACTGTGTTGCAAGCCAAGGACGTGCTGGCCCTGCAGCGCATCGCCAGCGATCTGCCGCTGGACGACCAGGTTCTCGATTACGCCGTACGCCTCGCGCGCACGACCCGCAGTTGGCCCGGCCTGACCTTCGGCGCCGGGCCTCGGGCCTCCATTGCGCTGGTGCGCTGCGCTCGGGCGCGCGCCTTGCTGCGTGGCGGCGAATTCGTGATTCCGGACGACATCAAGGGCTGCGCGCTGGCGGTGCTGCGCCATCGCGTACGCATCGCGCCGGAGCTGGATATCGAAGGGCTGGAGGTCGATCACGTGCTACAGCAATTGCTCGATCAAGTGCCGGCGCCGCGCTTGTGATCACATCTCTGTCACACACACACCCTGTGGCGAGGGAGCTCGCTCCCGCTCGTCTGCGCAGCAGTCGTAAACCCGGCGGTTACGATGTGCCTGACAAACCACGTCGACTGATTTTGGGGCTGCTGCGCAACCCAGCGGGAGCAGGCTCCCTCGCCACAAAAAGAACTCCGGCGACAAAAGGTGTGCGCAGATGAAACCTTCGCGTCTGCTGCTGATCTGGCTGGCACTGCTGCTGGCCATTGGCATCGTGCTCGGTACATTGCGGGCGCTGGACATCGCCGTTTCATCCACGCTGTTGTCGATCAACTGGGGGTTGCTGCTGGCGCTGCTGGCCCTGGCAATACTCGATGCTGTACGCCTCAAACGCCTGCCCTCGCCCCGGATAACAAGACAAATGCCCGGCAGCCTGGCACTCGGCCGCTGGAGGGAAGTGCGACTGGAGGTTGAACACGACTTTCCCCAGCCACTGACTATCCGGATTTTTGACCACGTACCCGACGGCCTGAGCTTCGAAAACCTGCCCTTGTCGCTCGAACTTCAACCCGGCCAGCACAGCCAGGCCGGCTATCGCCTGCGTCCGCTCAAACGCGGCCACTTCACCTTTGAACACTGCGAAATCAACCTGCCGAGCCCCTTGGGCCTATGGTCCGGCAAACGTCTGCCAAAGGTGTCCGACCACACCCGCGTGTACCCCGACTTCGCCCGCCTTTACGGCGGCCAACTGTTGGCTGTGGACAACTGGCTCAGCCAGCTCGGCGTGCGCCAGCGGCAGCGACGCGGCCTGGGCCTGGAGTTTCATCAGCTACGGGAATTTCGCGAAGGCGACAGCTTGCGCCAGATCGACTGGAAAGCCACCGCTCGCCAACGCACACCGATTGCCCGGGAGTATCAGGACGAACGCGATCAGCAAATCATTTTCATGCTCGACTGCGGTCGACGCATGCGCAGCCACGATGGTGAATTGGCGCATTTCGATCACGCGCTTAACGCGTGCCTGTTGCTTAGTTACGTGGCGTTGCGTCAGGGGGATGCGGTGGGGCTCTGCACCTTCGCCAGCGATCAGCCACGTTATCTTGCGCCGGTGAAAGGCACTGGCCAACTCAACGTATTGCTCAACACGGTCTACGACCTGAACAGCACTCAACGCAGTGCGGACTATCAAGCGGCTGCAACTCAACTGCTGGCCCGACAAAAACGCCGGGCATTGGTGATTCTGGTCACAAATCTACGCGACGAAGACGATGAAGAACTCCTCACCGCCGTCAATCGGCTGAACAAGCAACATCGGGTACTTGTCGCCAGCCTGAGAGAAGACGTACTCGACAGCCTGCGCGAGTCCCCCGTGCAAACGTTGAACGAAGCGCTGACGTATTGCGGGACCGTGGATTATTTAAATGCGCGGGCCGAATGCCATGAGCGGTTGAACGCTCATGGCGTGCCGGTGGTGGATACACGTTCCAACACGCTAGGCGCACAACTGGTAACGCACTATCTGAGCTGGAAGCGGGCCGGAAAACTATGACACCGCCGACGTGGAAAAAACGGCAGGTAGAATCTCTCGGCCATCCAATAACATCGACCTCAACTCCAAAGGAGCCAGTCGCAGATCAAACTTGAAGTCCGTGACGTTGATACCTTCACGACTCCCTCCCGTGGCAGCGGTCACCACCAGATCGATCTTTTTATCCGTGGGTAATAGTCCTTCAAGTTCTATTGGCGGATAAGGTCTAAGTTCAGCCAATGGTGCAGGATCTGCCGTCCCTGAGTTGTCTTGTGATTTTCTGCTCATGAAAGCCTCGTCAAAAATGACGTCTCCGCTCTCGTTTTGTATCGTGACGTTGCTGGGTCTGGCGCCCAACCCCTCATAGCTGAACGAAAACCAATAGAGAGCCTTCTTATCGGGAGCTGGAGCTATCGGCAGATCAACACTGCAACGGACAGTCGCCTCGTTGTTGAGTTGTAGATAAAACTTGCCCGTCACACTGTCCTCACGCACCAGATGTGAACCCTCGACAGTCCAGGTATCTTGCCACCCGGAGGAGAAGCCGCCGTGCTCAATCAAATTCCTTCCTTCGACCAACTCATTACTAGTCATGATGACCTCTCCTCTGTTGTCGTTAGTAACAGCTTCCACGTTCAAACATTTATCGACGATGAAACGGGTTGGTTTTGCGGTGGCAGCAATCGCACATTCGCACGGCTGCCTTTGAGCTTCTCGATCACGGCCTGGGTGTACGCTGTGTTACCGGCAAGCGCCAGGTAGCGGACACGAATGATGATGTCCGTCAGGCTGCTAGTGAGTGCCTGCTGCGTATGGTCTTTGCCCATCGGCAACTCGAGCTTCCATTTCGATACCGCGCCGGTACCTTCATAAGGCAGGTAACGTTCATCCTGCTGCATGTTCCCGCCGAGATCGTCCACGCCGCTGGACACGGCTATTTGTTGGCTGTTACGCAGATTGAGCTTGATGTCCAAAGGCGTGCGCGCGGCATCCGGGGCATACAAGTAATCCAGCGAACTCTCGACCGGCTTTACCGCCGTGGTACTGGAAAGTTGGGTAAGAATGGCGCGAGTATCCTGATAGGGACCCAACACTGCGGGGAACGTCACCTCAACGGTCATGATCTGCCGGCAGTAGTGACCGGGATAATCCAGGTCAAACATCTTCTGGGTAAATTCAAAGTCGACTACCCCGTCGTCGCCAAATTTTTTCAGAACTTTTTCCCAATTATCTTCACTCCCTTCTTCCGCTGCCTTGGCATCGAACAACTGACGCAAGGAAATGGTTTTAGTCATTTCCAGACGCCGCTCGTGCCGGTGGAGAAACGCGGATTCCATGCGCAACAGATCAAGGGCAATCGATTCGCCAGCCATCAACCCGTGATGTTTGTCCATCCAGACATTGGGGCGAACGAAGGTGGTGTCGTAGTCGCCCATTTCATACTGCCAGGAAGCCTGGGTGCTCAGGCACATGCCGACCACGGCATCGTGGGCCTGGTAGTAATGGGTCGCCATCTGGCTCACCAGCCAGCGATACAACTCGACGTTGGTGGTTCGGGTCTTGTGGAACGAGTAAATGGCCTGGGCTTGTTCGGCGCTTTTCTTGGCATGGCGCAGACTGGCTTCGGCACCATGAATCGCAGATTCCTGTGCGATGATTTGCTGATCAATTACTTCAATTTCTGCTTGGGCTTGTTGCTCCTGAAAACGCCATTCAGCAGACCGGCGATCATTGAAAGCCGTGATTCGTAAGCTTTCAGAAACCCCATAACTAATAGCCCCTGATCCGGCTAGAATTGAAGCCATGTGCGCAGGAGGCGCCCCTTTATCCCCAGTTTCACTTGTGGCAGAAATGAACGGCACGCCGAAAATCAACCCAGCCATTCCACCAACCTTCTGAAAAATCCTGCCGACCCCGGCGACGACCTCAGGAATAAAGGCTCCCGCACTTGTTACCCGACTAGCGACAGCCAAGCCGTCCGCAGCCTTTTCCCTTTCTATCAGCCCATCCTTTTGCAAGTCCTTGTAGTAGTTTTCCCGTTGCTCGATAACCGCTTTACTCTTGCTCAACCCTTCCTTCGCCGCTTTCAACTGATCAATCGTCGCCTGTTGAATTTTCGTGGCGAATTTACTCAATTCCATCACATGAACCTGGTGCAATTCCTCCAGTTGCCTGCTGTCACGCTGCTCCATGAACTGCAGCACCTGCTGGCCGAAACGCATCAAGGTCTGCACCGCATTCTGTGTCGAGGACAGCATCGGGCGAAAACGGTAATGCGGAATGTTCAACCAGCCACCAGCGCTGCGCGATGCTCCGGAAGATCCCCCTGCCTGAGCCCGTAACAAATCCAATGGGTTGGTTGGTGGCGCGAACAAGGGCAGAAACATGGGCTTGCCATCGATGGTCAAGTTGTTTGCCATGTTGCTCAGGCATTGCTCGATATGCAGCCACAAACCCAGCAGCATCTCGTTTATCGGCGGACGGAACTCATCCAGTTCAAGGCCGGCCAGCTGCGGCGTGCCAACAACCCGTTCGGGCAATGTTGCGACATTGACCTCGATCTGTTGCGCAAACAGTTCCAGCTTCGAAGGCCCGCGAGGCGTGGAGGGCGTGAGAATATCCTTGACCGATTTCGGCACCCAGTGACTCATGGGGGCAGCATCAGGTTTGGGCCCGAGCAGCGCCAGAGCTCGCTCATAGAGCAACTTCGCGGCCACCAGATCATCGCGTGTCAAGCGGCGGTAAAGTTCATCGGCGTTGGTCAGGATGCAGCGCACATAGTTCATGAAGATGGTTTTGCGATAGATGACAGGGCAGGCGTAGGCCATGGCATCCGGGTCTACCAGATTGTTCGCTTCGGCACCGGCATAACCGGGCTCCAGCAACGGACGGCAGTACCAGTGCAGATCAATGTTGGTCGACTCTTCTTCACGCTTGTTCTGCGGGTCGAACAGGTAGTGATACCAGCGTTGGGACTCAAGATAATTGCGTTCTTCACACAATCGATGGGCGATCAGAAATGGCAGGTGGAAGAACAGTTCCCAGTAAAAAACCCCATGAGCGCTTTTGAAATCCATGGGTACAGAAGCATAACCACCAGCAACGGCAGTTGGCGCAGGCTCTGGAGAGTGCTGGGTTTCCCAAGACAATAACTCATCAATCGACACGGCCACTTTCGATTTCAGGACCGGACCAAACAGCGAGTTGAGGCGAACCCAGCGCAGTTTACTCAAACCCAGCGCCTGCAAATCCAGAAACTGTGCACCCGAGGCCTGCGTGTCGAGCAGCGGCAGGCTGCTGGCCGTGGGCGCCTGGTTGATGGTCACCTCATACTTGTCACGGCCGCGCGCGCCCTTGTCATCACCCCAGGTTACATTCAGTATTTTGCCAGCCGGGTCTCCGGACCATTTGTATTCAATCCAGCCAGAGGCATACCAGTTCACCAGATCGAACGTGAACTCCTGCCCCTTGACCTTGTTTGCTCCATCGAACAGGCTCAAACCGAATGTCAACTTTTGAGGCTGTGCATTGACGCTGATTTTATTAACCGAATCGCTGAATCTGGCCGCACCCTGTGGCGTGCGAATTGACAATCCAGCGCCAGTGAACGCTTCGTCTGGTCGTTTGAGGGCCAGTTGCTCCAGCGTTTGCTGCGACAACTGAATCTCCTTCGTCGCGCGCCACCACCTTCCCTCTACCGCAGTGAACTCCGCGGCCGGGATACTACCCAGGACACTTTCCTGCCCGGCGATATTGTTGAACAACAACTCGATGTGCATCGCAGCAGGTGTCAGAAGATGACATGTCAACAGAACAGACCAGGGCCCGGCGTATGAAATTTCGAAGAAAGCCGGTTCCCCTTCAAATCTGTGCTGAGAAAGCAGCACGATTTCCTTCAAATCGAAATCGAGCCGCGACGCCTGACACACCCCCTGGACCTGCAGTGTGTTCTGAATGACGTTCTGCGCATCCAGTCGACTGTCGAAATTAAGGCTGATCCCCAGCGTGCCACTTAGATCACCCTCGACAGTTCCTCCACTGGCCGGTGCCGCGAGGACCCGATCAAGTGCCGCGTATTCATCACGAATGACTTTGTGCTGCAACAAACGCTGATCTTTGAACCGCCCACTGGACCAGCTCTGCAACGTCGCAACCTTGATTGCCTGTGGCTGGAACAAAGCATCGACACAGGCAAACAGCCAACCCGGAGCGGTATCATCACGCCAGGCTTGCACACCCGGGGCTGCATCGAGGGAGGTAAAACTGACGGCCAGCCAGTCCTCGACATCTTTGCGCGAGCCCGCGACCGTGACGGCCACCAAACGCATGGTTTCTTTTTTCAGAATGGCGAATTGCTCTTTGCGCAAGCTGACCGGCGTGGACCAGATGTCGTTCAACCCCAGCCAGGCAAGCTTGGCCTCTACCGTCCATGCGCCAGGCTTGGTGACAATGCCGTCCTTATCCTTCTCATCCGGGGCTTGTTCACCTTCGATATACACCACGCTCAAACGACCACCGAACACTACCAGGCGAACCGCCAGCACCTCTAAACCTGAGGGCAACTGCAACTCTTCCCATTCTGTCCAGTCTGCCGGATTGAGGTATTCCGTGTCCTGGTTCGCCTGATTAATGTGCACTCGAACCTTGCGCCAGTAGTAAGCGTAAGGTTGCTCGGTCTGCCGGCCGATCATGTAATAGAAGGTGTTCCGGAAAGTGGGCTCATCAGGTTTATCGACTGGGGCTGGTTTGTCGGTGCTGTCGATGTACCCGGAAATCAACTGCAAGTTGCACACTTTTTCAAATTTGCCCAAGTGCTCATACAAAGCAGTTTGCACCGACGCGTCACTGATACGGGCTTGTGACAAGTTGTTTTCAAGGTCGATAAATGACTTGGTTTTTTTCAGCCGAAGACCGGGTGAAATGTAATTATGCGGGTCATTCTGCAGCATCTTGTAACCCGACCAATCGCTGATATTGCACAAGCGCTTGTACCAGTACTCCAGGTCATCGTCAGAAAACTTCTTGTCGTAGCCGGGCTCCATCCGGTTATAGATTCTTCCCAGGTAACGCTGCAGGCAGGCAATCGCCTCCGCCAAGGGTGACGTGTCGACTTTGTCGGTCATCTGGGTGTCCATCAGCAGATACTGTTCGATTTCGGCAATGGTTTTCAGCCCCAACACCGGGTTAGCGACGTGTCCACGATAGTAATCCACCAGCGCATCACGACGGCGCTCTTCCAATGCCCCGATAACGGACTTTTTCATTATCAATTCTCCATTCACGCCGTAATGTCTGTGAGTTACGCCGCAGGGCGCTATGCCTGTTGTAAGGTCAATGCAAACTCAATAGGTCGATGATCTCAGGGAAGCATCAGGGGTCTTTTTTATTGGGGGCAGAGGCGACGACTTCGACGCCGTATTGAACTGTCATCCAGCCTGAATCGCCGATACCGGCAACAGACAATTTCGCATTGAGACTGTAACTTCCCGGCTGCTCCATATCTTTTGATTGCAACTCCCAACCTCCGCTTGGCATAACGGCGGCGGTGCCATAAATAATTGTCGGCTCCCCCCCCTTGACCAGTGTCACGGTGGCTCCAGGGCGGCCGAATCCGGAAAATACGGGATTGGCAGCAACTTTGGCGCCGTTGAGGGGTGACTGGATATGGGGCGGTTTAAAGTAATTCTCTTTAACCGTAACCATGACATCCGGTGCCCAATACTCGGCACCCGCGGCAGACAACTGCTTGACGGACAGCGTGCACGGACCCGCCGCTTGGGGTTGCGGTAGCTGGACACACCATCGACCCTGATCATCGACTTGAGTCCGTGCCCGATAAGGCAAATCCTTGCCGATAAAAACCTCAACAATGCTGCCTTTCGCGCCCGTACCTCCCACCACCATTCGTTGCTCCACCTCCGAACCGGGCAGCGGATGCTGGACCACGGCCGCGCCGGACCACAAATGCCCCTTCAATACCAGCGTCTGATCAATCCGGTTGCACAACCAGGTCAATTCGAAGCTGCCATCGCGCAAGTCGGCGCAATCGATGGACCAGCTCATGATCTCGCCCGAAACGATGGTGTATTCCCCCGTGAGTGGTGCAAACGTCATCCCCATGGCTTTCGCGGAGAAAGGCGCACTCCAGCCCAGCGCAGCACGTGCCCCATTGAGGTCATGCGTGGTATCAGGAGCAAGATCGAGTCGGTACTTGCGATTACGGGTAAGGTTCAGGAGGTCACCCGGCTCGATGGTTAGCTCGACAGGGGCTGCGTCGGTCAGGTCGATGAGCTTGATGCGCCACTGCAGCGGCTCAACCACTTCAAGGTCGAATACCCGCTTGTCAGTGCGCCCCTGCATGCGGGCCGTGACTTTATAGCGCCCCGCTTTGGCAGCAAGGAACGGGAACATCGAACGACCGTCGCTATCGGTAGGCACCAAAGCTTCTTCAGGTAGCTCGGGTTGCTCCCCCTCTTCCGGTGGATCCAGAAACTCAACAATCCACTCAATCGGATAACGGGCGATCGGCGAAGCGTCGTTGTCCGCCAGCTCCCGGACTTCAATCCACAATTGGCTGGCGCGGTCAGAACCTGCAACCGGCAAGAGATAATCGGCCGATTGACCATGCATCACAGCGCCGCTGGCCACCTCGAGCTCAAGGGATTTACTGCCGTGGGTTACAGAGGCCTTCACTGTCAGCGGCCCAGCTGTAACGGATGACACGGTGAACGTCGCTTCACCGTTCTCGTCGCTGTCGTCGCTGCCAAGCAGGGTTTCGCCCCGGTAGAAAGTGACTCTCGCACCCTGATAAGGCCTGCCATCCAGTCCAATCACTAGACAGCTCAACTCCAGCGACAGTCCCGCCACAGCAGGTGACAACACCTTAAGCACCGTAATGCGAGGCCGATCAACAAAACTGATTTTTTCGAATCTCACAGGGTCCTTGTCTTCGTACCGCGCGGTGACTGTGAGATCGGCCACCGCTTCCCGGCTGCGCAAACGGGTTCGGGCAAAGCCGTCCTTGTCGGTATAAGACACCACCGGGTCCAGAGTTCCACCTGTACATGCCCATTGAATAGGGCGATCTGCAGCAAAATTATAAAACCTGTCATCCAGCCTTACCTGAAGCTCAAGGTATTCGAGGTTCCCGGCCAGTTTCGGCTCGAAAGGCCCAGTGCTGGTGTCCTCTTTTACGAAGTCGATAGTACTTTCGTCACAGTCAATCAAAATAGGTTCGGCATACACCCGCTGCCCCAGGCCATAGCGGGCAACGACTTTGGCCAGGCCCATCCAGTTTCCCGCCTTGAAGCGCACGCTCGCTCTCCCTGCGTGATCGGTGACCGACGTCACCTCTTGCAAGCCGCTGCGTTCACACTCCCAGGTCACTGTAATGTTGGCCAGAGGCTCGCCCTGGAAGTCTCGCAGCATGACTTCGATCCGCGCGTACTCGCCGGGTGCGTTAGCGATCAGTCGGTTAGTCGAGACCGTCGTAGTGCCCGTTACACTTTGTCCAACCTCACCAAACTCCTGTGCTTTGCTCTGGATAGCCGACTCAGACAAACACTGCACGGCGTGCTCTGCCGCCTGGCGACAGCTCTGCACATCGCTTTCCGGACTCAGCATGCCCAATTCCAAAATGGCCTTGGCGTCCAGGCCTGTGGTCGCGGCACAGCCTCGCGCACGGATCACAAAGTCAATCTGCGACAACTCACGAATCAGTGGCAGATCGGGCGCCAGATAATTCGCACACTCCAATACTTCCTTGATGCCCCATTTGACTGCCTGTGCCAGTGAGCTCGCTGCACCATCGCGAATAAGCCGAATGTCCTCCGGGGTCAGTTGGGGCGGAAGCTCATTGACCAGTTTCAAATACGCCAGCAGTTTCTCGGCCGGCTCCTCGGTGTGAATGACTGCGCGACCGTAGATGGTCAACAAGTAGAAGGTATCGAGGGTCAGTTCCTCGATTTGCCGAAGCCCGAACCAGCGCCAATGCTCTTGGGTCGTCAGCGTGGCCAGCATCGCGGAACTCAATGCCAGTTTTTTCACCACGGCGGTACGGCGAACCAGATGCGCCAGCATCTTGAGAATATCGTCACCGACGGCGATGGTTTGTTCCGCTTGTGTCGCATCGCCCAACACCCGCATCGTTTCATTGAGCAGCAGGAAGACCCCGTCCGACTCTACCCACCGCAGCACGGCCAGGGCCTGGTCCTGTTCGACATTGAGATAAACCGCCAGACTCTCTTGCACGACGGCACTCTGCGCCGCCCGGGTCTGCAACACGACCGCCAGAACGGTCGCCCGTACTCGCTCAGCCTGTGTTTCATCAACCTCCGCCATTTCGACCGCACCGTTGATTTCGTCTTTGGCCCAGCTTTCGTACGACGCGTCATCTACAGCATGACCTTTGACGATCAAGCCCTTTTCTTCAACGATCTCGTTCAGCAAGGCCAGCCAATTCGTGCCGAGCTCTGCACGAACCGGTGGAATGCCTGCGCCCAACAGCGCTTCTTCGGTCAGGCGAGTCGGTTCCAGACGCTTGCGCAATTCTTGCAACAGCGCCAATTCGGCTTCTGAAGCCGCTGTCGGCACCTCGACCGGCGACACGTGTTGCACCAGCCAGATCACCTCAAGGTTATTTTCCCGGCACCATTTCACGCAGGACTGAACGGCATGCAGTACATCCAGCACGTCGGCCCTGCCGATCGTTCTATAGCTACCAATGTGGGGGTGGCCCAACAACTCACGCAGCCAATCGCTGCCCATGGGGCTCATGGTTTCCAGCAGCGCTGCCAGCTCTATCGAGGTCACCCCACAGAAAGACGACAGCCTGACCAGTCGATAAAAGCTTGAGACGACCCTGACACTACGCTCCAGCTCATTGCGCATGCCGTAACATTCGGCGACCACTCGAGCGAGATAACGCCAGGTTTCCAGATTAATGCCCAAGCCACTACAGATCTGATCTACCGTGCGACGATCACTGTCGGTTTGCGGGTGAATGGCAAACTTGCCGCCATCGAGGCGAAGCGGTGTGTCGAACAACGATTGGCCGTTAAACACGCGGTCAAACTGAGATTGCTCTTCGCCGCGAGCACAGACGCTCATCTCGTCGATCAATGCCGCAAAATCCTCGGCTGTGCATCTGAACTCCCGACGGAAATCCTGAAAAAGCCCAATGGCTCGCAGCGTACTGTCGGTGATTTTGTAGGATTGAGTCGCTAGCTCTTTTGCCACAGGCTCATTCGCCGATTTGCGTGCCTGGGCACGGCCGGCGGCCACCAACAGCAGATCGCATTCGTCGTACGGCAGATCGATGTGCCGAGCCAGGCGAAGCATGCGGTTAATCAGGTCGAAGTGCCGTTTGGTCGCGTTTATCAGTTTCCTGTCTGTCACCGCGCCCGAAGGTTGGGACACGCTGATTGCATCTGCATTGCCTTCCGCGTTGATAAACACCGAGCCGAACGTTTTCGCGTCCGCCATGGGAGGGGAGGAGACATTCGGAGAAATGTGGGGGGCATAACGTTCAATCGACAACAAGCTGGCCAACTGATCCGAATTGATCGAGGTCTGGGTGCAAAACGTCACTACATCAAGCAAATCGTCGTAATTGGCACCGAAATTGTCTTTGAAAAAATCGTCGTTGGTGGCTTGCGGATCAGGATCGATACGGCCTGTACGGCGATCCACTCGCTGGAGCTTCACTTCCTCGGGCTCCTCCGTCATGACGTACTTATTCTCCGACAGCAACGCCTGCATCGCCGGTCCCAGGCCGCTGGCCTGGCGCATGGCAATACTGGAGCGCCCTCCGTGAGCCCCTGCTTCTTTCCAGTACGGATATTTCGGATCGGCGATCCGCACCACATCCCCCAGGCTCAAACCCTTTTGCTGCAGCACATGGTTCCATTGCACCCGGTACCATTCGAACGGCAACGTGGTCATGGGATAGCGTGCCTGGAGCAGCCGGTCCTCAACAACTTCATCGGCCAGAAGAGGGTCTTCAGGCTGATTTTCGATGATGTGACTCAGTACTTTGTTCACCAACACCACCGTCGGTGTCATCT
This sequence comes from Pseudomonas sp. IT-P171, assembly GCF_949767765.1. Taxonomy (NCBI): domain Bacteria; kingdom Pseudomonadati; phylum Pseudomonadota; class Gammaproteobacteria; order Pseudomonadales; family Pseudomonadaceae; genus Pseudomonas; species Pseudomonas sp. IT-P171. The sequence goes on along the minus strand of NZ_CATKQN010000022.1, from coordinate 350,375 downwards.
GGTAAGCCATTGTCGGATCGATGACACGGGTTCCCAGATCAGGCCGCCGGACCGCCATTGTTATTTTTTTTGCACAACCTGCATCTGCGCGCACTTCGAGTTCAAGGGCCTTGGTGAACAGCTCCACGAAGTACGCCACCGGTGCATCGTTGGCATCAAGGTTACCCGGCAGCGTGGTCTCACCCCAGGCGGGATTGAACAGTTTTTCATGGTTCGGGCCATCGACCAGCGCGCTGATGCCGGTGTAGTGCAAAGCGTTGCGCGGTGTATGGCGAGTCAATCGGTGATTGCGAAACTGGCGTGCAACATGCACCAGCACACTGTTGGATTTGTTCTGTACAAGTCTGGCTTCATGGCTGGACAGGCCGAACGTATCCATCAATCCCTGATGCCCCATCCGCACCAGTTGCAAGACCGAGCTGTTATCAGCGGTGAGTTGCTGGTCTTGCGTCAGGCTTTGCATCCGCTCCTGGCCGACCGTCGAATCGAAAAGTTGTGAAATGAGTGAATTACCGCTGGTTTCCTTTGTCATGGGAGATTTCCTGAAAGCGACGGGGGAGACTTCGTGCTACAGGTTTAAGCGATTCAGGAGCAAGCCGTAACCTGTGATAAATGACAGTCACGATGAACGGTCTTCGATCTTGTGCGGTGCATAGTCCAGAGAGGATGTCGCAGGGGGGGTCAATACATAGAACCATTCAACAAAGGTCCAAGGGGAATTATCCTGATCTTGCCGTTTACTGACCGCATGCAGTTGGTGGGGCCCCGGCGACAGATCCTGCCAAAAGTGCCTATCGTGTAGATTTTTGTATGTTCCCATAGGCCCAGAAGGATGAAAGTCGATCTGAAAACCATCAGGTGTTAAACGCCCTCCTTCTCCTTCCTCAAGTTCAACTCTCAGGCTACGACCAGCATGGGCGTAGTAGGCCTTATGAGATTGAGGTGTGTTTACAACAGGGGCCGCTAGATTGGATTTCGGGTCATTCTGAACTGCTGTCATGTTTTCGCTCTCCTGCGGTTGAATAGCGTTCTCCTGGCTATTGCTACCTAACCAAACAGCGAATGGCTACCTGTAATAACTGACAGTCCCGACGAGTGGCTCCCCTCAGGCAGCTTGATTTGGCCGAGAGCCTTGAAGACAATCCCCCGGCATCTGGCAGTGGCGATTTAACAATTAAGTGAGTTGGGTTGTTGCGGGTGGAGAAGTCGCTGGAAAACGGACAGGCGTTCAGCGCGGCTTAGTCTCTATACGTTCAGGATGTGTTGTTTGGTCCGGCGCTTTCGCGAGCAAGCTCCGGGCGGCGTTTCGACGAAAGCAATTGCACCGGCGCCGCAAAACGTCAGGCCGAAGCCGGCAACGGCTGAAAACTGAAGTACTGCTTCAACGCCGCCACCAGTTGCCCATACTCCGGCGGTGCCCATTGCAGGCTGAACCCGGCGTCATAGTGGTGAGGTGTCGCGTCTTCGTGGCACCACAGGCAGCAGGCCTTGAGGTCGATGACCTGCTGGCAGCCATCGGCCATGGGGATTTTCAGGCGCAGATCAAAATCGGCGCCGATCATCATCGGTAACTGACTGATGAGCATCAGCCCGTCTTCAGAGACGTTGCCCAGGAAACCAATCGGTTTGTCAGTGACGCTGTTGAACACTTTCAGAAAATACGGCAGTTGATGCCGCTCGATCCGGCGGTCAGTGAACATGCGCAATTCGCCCAGCAAGGCCCTTAAGCAGGGCCGCACTAATGCTTCGGAACGGGCCTGCCTTTATAGATAGGCAATGGGCGCGCTCTCCCCGATCCCGGTGCGACAGTCCATGGAACCGCTGTCGCTTACTCCTGCCGATCACAGGTGTTACGTCGGCTTGACAGCAAGGCTCTAAACCGGCTTATTCGACTATAGCTCACCACCGCCAGTGAGCCAGCCGCTGGATGCAATCAGAACCGGGTCGGGCGAACCACGGCGGCAGAGTTGCGCAGCGGGTAATGACCCAGCGACTGCAAGGTTTCCAGTCGGGCGCGGGCACGATAGGCGTACTCGCTTTGCGGGTAGGAGGCGATGATGAACTGGTAGGTCTGAGCCGCATCGACAAACAGCTTTTGCCGTTCCAGGCACAAACCGCGCAGCATCGACACTTCCGGCCATACGTAAGACCGCGCGCGGCTGGCGCGTTCGACTTTGGACAGTTCAAGCGTCACTTGCTCGCAATTGCCACGGTCATAAGCCTTGTAGGCATTATTCAAATGATGGTTCATCGAAAAACGGGTGCAGCCCACAACACTGAGGGCAAGAATGGCTATGAGCACGAATCGCATGGGGGTTCTCCTGTCTTGAGCTCTGTATCGACCCGTGGCGCAAAATCTTCAAGATTGTTCGTTTAAAGATATAAACGAATAAGTAGTGCAAACGAACAATGACTACAACCGGAGACCATAGTAGCCTCACTCAGCGCTTGAACTCAGGAGTCTATGCATGTCCGTCCGTCGCACCAAAATCGTCGCTACCCTTGGCCCGGCCAGTAACTCGCCGGAAGTTCTCGAACAGCTGATTCTGGCTGGCCTGGACGTCGCCCGCCTGAACTTCTCCCACGGCACCCCCGACGAGCACAAGGCTCGCGCGAAGCTGGTGCGTGACCTCGCTGCCAAGCACGGCCGCTTCGTGGCCCTGCTGGGTGACCTGCAAGGCCCGAAAATCCGTATCGCCAAATTCGCCAACAAGAAGATCGAGCTGAAGATCGGTGATCAATTCACCTTCTCCACCAGCCATCCTCTGACCGAAGGCAACCAGCAAGTGGTCGGCATCGATTACCCGGACCTGGTCAAGGACTGCGGCGTGGGCGACGAGCTGCTGCTCGACGACGGTCGTGTAGTGATGCGCGTCGATACCGCCACCGCCACCGAACTGAACTGCACCGTGACCATCGGCGGCCCGCTGTCGGACCATAAAGGCATCAACCGTCGCGGCGGTGGCCTGACTGCTCCGGCCCTGACCGAGAAAGACAAGGCCGACATCAAGCTCGCCGCAGAAATGCAGGTCGACTACCTGGCCGTGTCCTTCCCCCGTGATGCGGCCGACATGAACTACGCCCGTCAACTGCGCGACGAGGCCGGCGGTACTGCCTGGCTGGTGGCGAAAATCGAACGCGCCGAAGCCGTGGCCGACGATGAAACCCTCGACGGTCTGATCCAGGCTTCCGACGCGGTGATGGTTGCCCGTGGCGACCTGGGCGTGGAAATCGGCGACGCCGAGCTGGTGGGCATTCAGAAGAAAATCATTCTGCACGCACGCCGCCACAACAAGGCTGTGATCGTGGCGACCCAGATGATGGAGTCGATGATCCAGAACCCGATGCCGACCCGTGCCGAAGTGTCCGACGTGGCCAACGCCGTGCTCGACTACACAGACGCCGTGATGCTGTCCGCCGAATCCGCCGCCGGCCTGTATCCGCTGGAAGCCGTGCAAGCAATGGCGCGCATTTGCGTCGGTGCTGAAAAGCACCCGACCGGCAAGACCTCCAGCCACCGCATCGGCAAGGAATTCACCCGCTGCGACGAGAGCATCGCGCTGGCGACCATGTACACCGCCAACCACTTCCCGGGCGTCAAAGCGATCATCGCATTGACCGAAAGCGGCTACACCCCGCTGATCATGTCGCGCATCCGTTCTTCGGTACCGATCTATGCGTATTCGCCGCACCGCGAAACCCAGGCGCGCGCAGCGATGTTCCGTGGCGTGTACACCATTCCGTTCGACCCGGCCTCGCTGGAGCCACACGAAGTCAGCCAGAAGGCGATCGACGAGCTGGTCAAGCGCGGCGTCGTGGAGAAAGGCGACTGGGTCATCCTGACCAAGGGCGACAGCTACCACACCACCGGCGGCACCAACGGGATGAAAATCCTGCACGTTGGCGATCCGCAGGTCTGAGTGACCGGCTGCTGAAAAAACAAAGCCCTGCCATGTGAATGGCGGGGCTTTTGGTTTCTGATCCTGAAGCCGCAGTGTCTGGGCGGACCTCATCGCGAGCAGGCTCGCTCCCACAGGGGATTTGTGGTGTACCGAGCCTGCTCGCGATGAGGCCCGCCCGGCCACTGTCGATTCAATGTCGGTTGATAAACCCCGACAACGCCGCAAGCGCTTCCGGCGAGCGCAGCCGTTGGGTGAACAACGCGCCCTCTTCTTCTATCACCTTGCGCAATTGCTCGCGATCCGGGGCTTTCATCAATCGCTTGCTGATGCGCACCGCTTCCGGTGGCAGCGATTCGAAACGCAGCGCCATCTCCCGCGCCTTGGCCAATGCGGCTTCGCCACTGCCCAAAGCCTCGGTCGCAATACCCCACTCGGCCGCTTGCTCTCCACTGAAACCTTCACCAAGCAGCAACAGTTCCGCCGCTTTGGCATGCCCGAGCAATCGAGGCAAAAGCAGGCTGGAGCCAAACTCCGGGCATAAACCGAGGTTGACGAAGGGCATGCGCAGTCGAGCGTCGCGGCTGATGTAGACCAGATCGCAATGCAGCAGCAACGTCGTGCCGATCCCCACCGCTGCACCTGCCACGGCAGCGATCACCGGCTTGCGGCATTCAAGCAAGGTGAGCATGAACTGAAACACCGGGCTGTCGAGGTTGCTCGGAGGCGCTTGCAGGAAATCGGCAATATCGTTGCCGGCGGTGAAGCATTCGCTGCTGCCAGTGATCAGCACCGCGTTGATTTCGGGGTCGGTGTCAGCCTGTTCCAGCGCTTCGGCCAAATGGCTGTACATGGCGCGGGTCAGGGCGTTTTTCTTGTCGGGGCGGTTCAGGCATAGCGTCAGCAGGCCGCGTTCGCGTTCAATCTGGATGGCATCGGGCATGGCGTGTCCTGATCTGAGAGGATCAACTGTGGCGAGGGTGCTTGCTCGCTACAAAGTCAGCGCTCAACCGCGAGGCAGGAAGACGTCGGCCAGCAGTTGATTGCGCGGCAGTCCCGCCAGATACAGGCGCCGGGCAAAGGCATCGACGCTGTCGGGGGACCCGCAGAGTAAGGCTAGGGTTTGCCGGGAAACAAGCCGCAGTTGCGCCAAAGCCGCGGGCAACTCGGTCGGCGTCCACAGTTCGATACTGAGGTTCGGGCGGCTGGCGGCCATGGCCTGCAGAGGTTTGGCCAGATAATGCTCATCGGCATCATGGGCGAGGTGAATCACGCGGATGCCGCCCTGGTGATCCTGGCGCAGGGCTTCGCGCAAGACGCCGAACAACGGGCCCAGCCCGGTTCCGGCGGCCATCAGCCAGAGTGGCCGGGTGTGCCAGTCCGGATCGTAATGCAAGGCCCCGCCGCGCAATTCGCCGAGACGCAGCGGATCGCCGATTTTCAACTGACGCGCCGCCTCACTGAATTCGCCCGGTTGGCGACAGTCGAGATGGAACTCCAGAAAGCGGTCTTCTTCCGGCAGGCTGGCCAAGGAATAAGGCCGCGCCACGTTGCCGCTCCACAACACCAGATGCTGCCCGGCGCTGTAGCGCAACGGGCGTTGCGGCGTCAGGCGCAGACGCAAAACGCTGCTGCTCAACCAATCGACGGCGGCGACCTCGGCCGGACGACCGTCCTGTTGCGGGTCGAAAGCATGCACCTGCAAATCCTCAACCACCTGGCACTGACACGCCAGGCGCCAGCCTTGCTGACGCTGCTCTGCGCTCAGGGCATCGGGCCGGCTGTCGCTCGGCAATCCTTGCGTGCATTGCACCAGACACGCATGACAACTGCCGGCGCGGCAGCTGTAAGGAACGGACACGCCGTTTTGATTCAACGCATCAAGCAGGTTGCTGCCAGACGCCACCGACCATTGACGATCGCCGACCCGTAACTCAGGCATCGACGTTCTCCCACGCCGCCGCGCAACGATTGCGGCCGTCGCGCTTGGCGCGATACAGCGCCTGGTCGGCGCGCTGCAAAGCGCCGTCGAGATCATCGCCCAGCTCCAGCAGGGTCATGCCTGCCGACAGGCTGAGATTGCCGACCTTCAGGCCGATCAACTCGACGTCGGTGAAAGCAATCCGCAACCGCTCGCAGCAGGAAGTCAGGCGTTCCGGGCTGCAGTCGGGCAGCAGCAACACGAACTCTTCGCCGCCATAACGAGCCAGCACGTCCCCCTCACGCAGACAGGCGCTGGCCACACCGGCAAAGGCTTGCAGCACCTGATCGCCGGCAGCGTGGCCGTGCACATCGTTGATGCGTTTGAAATGGTCGAGGTCGATCAGCGCCAGGCCATGCACCACGCCGAGCTCCATGGCGTTGAGTTCGCGTGAGGCCAGGCGCAGGAAATGCCGACGGTTGAACAGCCCGGTCAACTCGTCGGTGGCGACCAGGTCTTCGAGCTGGCGCATCATTCCGCGCAGGGTGTCCTGATGCGCCTGCAAGGCGAAGCGGCGTTGGCGCATCCGTTGGCGTGACGCCTGTACGTAGCGGGCGTAAAGCTCCAGCCAGACCAGCACGATAAACAGTACGCACACCTGCAACGCGGCCAGTGCCGGGTCGGCCAACTGGAAGTGGTAGCCCTCCCACAGCGTGATCGCGCTGAAACTGAAAAACACCAACAGCGCGCACCGCACAAAGGCCCGGCGCGACAGATGAAACAGCCCGAACAGCAAAATCAGCACGTAGAACACCAGAAAAGCGCCGCGTGCCTCATCCAGATTGGCAACCAGCCAGGTTTGCCATCCCAGCCCCAGCAACACTTGCGCTTCGGTCAGGCTGGGGTCGGAGAACCGCAGGTTCCAGCCACTGTAGAAGACCGCGAACAACGTCGCCTGGCTGATGACCACCAGCGCGCTGCCGACAGCGACATTGGCCAGGGGCTCATCGTAATGGCCGGTAAAAAACGCCAGCCACAGCAGCAGCAGGGCCAGGGCGTAGGTGCCGGCTGCGAGGGCAAAACGTTTGAGCAAAAGGCGCTGGATGGCGTTATGGGTCAATCGTTGACTCACCGTGCGAAAGGAGGCTGACCGAGTGTCCTACTCTACAGACCGAATGCCACTTTAGTGGCGTGTCTGACAAATGACCATTCAATTTTCAACGCATAAAACTGGCGTCAAAGCGATGACCCGATGTTGCAAGAATCCTGTGGCGAGGGAGCTTGCTCCCGCTGGGCTGCGAAGCGGCCCCTGCATTTTTTTCCGTTGATTCTATTGCGACTGCTTCGCAGCCGAGCGGGAGCAAGCTCCCTCGCCACAATGGTTCCTCTGCAATATTCATATGTGGGCGGTATGCGACCAACGATTGACTGCCGGCGCGTGTGCCCGCCTGCGAGGCGCGTTATACTGCCGCGCCTTTTTAGCGTCGCGCCAGCATGCCCGGCGTGCCTTGAAAGGTGCTTGCAACCGACCGATGCACCCAAGCTGCAAGCACCTTATTGAATGTTCCCGTCTTTTAGAGGAGCGCGACTCATGACCGTGATCAAGCAAGACGACCTGATTCAGAGCGTTGCCGACGCCCTGCAGTTCATATCCTATTACCACCCCGTTGATTTCATTCAGGCGATGCACGAAGCCTACCTGCGCGAAGAATCGCCAGCGGCCCGTGACTCGATGGCGCAAATCCTGATCAACTCGCGCATGTGCGCCACCGGCCACCGCCCGATCTGCCAGGACACCGGCATCGTCACCGTGTTTGTCCGCGTGGGTATGGACGTGCGTTGGGATGGCGCCACCATGGGCCTGGACGACATGATCAACGAAGGCGTGCGCCGGGCTTACAACCTGCCGGAAAACGTCTTGCGTGCCTCGATCCTCGCCGACCCGGCGGGCGCTCGTAAAAACACCAAGGACAACACCCCGGCTGTTATCCACTACTCCATCGTTCCGGGTAACACCGTGGAAGTGGACGTGGCGGCCAAGGGCGGCGGCTCCGAGAACAAGTCGAAAATGGCCATGCTCAACCCGTCCGACTCGATCGTCGACTGGGTATTGAAGACCGTTCCGACCATGGGCGCCGGCTGGTGCCCACCGGGCATGCTCGGCATCGGCATCGGCGGTACCGCCGAGAAAGCCGCGGTGATGGCCAAGGAAGTGTTGATGGAATCCATCGACATTCACGAGCTGAAAAAGCGCGGCCCGTCCAACCGTATCGAAGAGATGCGCCTGGAGCTGTTCGAGAAGGTCAACCAGCTGGGCATCGGCGCCCAGGGCCTGGGTGGCCTGACCACCGTGCTCGACGTGAAGATCATGGATTACCCGACCCACGCCGCTTCGTTGCCGGTGTGCATGATCCCGAACTGCGCCGCCACCCGTCACGCGCACTTCGTATTGGATGGCTCCGGCCCGGCGACCCTGGAAGCGCCACCGCTGGACGCCTACCCGGAAATCGTCTGGGAAGCCGGCCCGTCGGCCCGTCGCGTCAACCTCGACACCCTGACCCCGGAAGACGTGCAGAGCTGGAAGCCGGGCGAAACCGTCCTGCTCAACGGCAAGATGCTCACCGGTCGCGACGCCGCGCACAAGCGCATGGTCGAGATGCTGAACAAGGGTGAAACCCTGCCAGTGGACCTCAAAGGTCGCTTCATCTACTACGTCGGCCCGGTTGATCCGGTGCGCGAAGAAGTCGTTGGCCCTGCCGGTCCGACCACTGCAACGCGGATGGACAAGTTCACCCGTCAGATCCTCGAGCAAACCGGCCTGCTGGGCATGATCGGCAAATCCGAGCGCGGCCCTACCGCGATCGACGCGATCAAGGACCACAAGGCCGTTTACCTGATGGCAGTGGGCGGCGCGGCTTACCTGGTGGCGCAAGCGATCAAGAAGTCTCGCGTGGTGGCTTTCGCCGAACTGGGCATGGAAGCGATCTACGAGTTCGACGTGAAAGACATGCCGGTGACGGTTGCGGTGGATAGCAAGGGTGAGTCGGTGCATATCACTGGGCCTGCTATCTGGCAGAAGAAGATCAGTGAGAGTCTGGCGGTGGAAGTGCAGTAAGTTACGCTGCCCCCCCTGAAAAGAACCGGCCTGTTGGTGACGACAGCCGGTTTTTTTTCGCCTGGAGTACGCCAGGGATTTTTCCGGCCAACAAGGCAGACCTGTCAGATATGACAGGTCACAACCACCGCGCCCCCTGATAAGTTGAATGCACTTGTGCGTCCTTGTCAGGTGGAAACGGAAATGGCCACGGAAGAACAAAAAGGCACTATCAATATTTCAGCTCCCGCCCAACCGAAAATCGGTGGCGCCATTGCCAGCTTTGGCGGCTGGGGGGCAGTGGGCACGACAGGTTCGGCCTCGTTGGCCATACCGCTGCCCGTTTCCCAGGCGCCCAACCGGGAAATGGTGCCGGCCCTTTCGCTTGGCTACAGCAGTCACGTGGGCAACAGTATTTTCGGTATCGGCTGGCATTTGACCGTGAATGCAATAACGGTGCGCACGAGCAAGGGCGTTCCGCTGTACGACAAGCGCAAGGATCTGCTGGTCGGCGCCGACGGCGAAACCTGGATGCCGGAGCTGGATGCCGACGGCGAGATCGTTGACAGACTCGTCACCCTCGGGACAACCAGCTATCGAGCCATTCGCTATCAGCCACGCATCGAGGGCGGTTTTGCCAAAATCGAACGGCTGATCAGTGACGACGATGCGGCAGGTTTCTGGCTGATTCATAGCGCCGATGGCAATCGCCATGTCTATGGCAAGACACTGGCGTCGCGCCGGGCGGAACCAAGGGACGAGAGCAAAGCGCTGGAACCTGAACGCGTCGGGGTCTGGCTGCTGGACGAAACCGTCTCTCCCCGCGGTGAGCACATCGTCTATGAATACAAGGCCGAAACGGAAAAACCGGTCGCGCCGGATTTTCGCGACTATCGTGCCCAGCGGTATCTGCACCGGGTGCTCTATGGCAATGCAGTGGCGGAGCCTGAACTGTACTCGCTGAAAGTCGGTGAATGGAAAGACGTCGACTTCCATTTTCATCTGCTGTTCGATTACGGCGAACGCAGTCACGACCTGACGCAAATACCGGTATACGGTCCACCTTACACATCGGGCGGCGATCAGTACGGCGAATGGCTGGAACGCAGCGACCCGTTCTGGAATCACGATTACGGATTTGAACTGGGCACTCGACGCCTGTGCAGACAAGTCATGATGTTTCACCATTTCCGCGACGAACTGGGTGACTCACCGAAACTGGTTCAACGGCTTTTTCTGGAGCACCACCAAGGCGCGCTGGACTACAACCATCTGACTGCCGCTCATCTTCAGGCTTACGGTAAGCAAGACGATATCGAGAGCCGGCCACCGTTCGAATTCAACTACGCGCCCTTCGATCTGGAAAAAGCTGATCAACCCGGCTGGAAAGCGTTCCCGCAGATGCCAGGCCTCAATGACGGTCAGCGTTACCAGTTGGTGGATTTGTACAGCAAAGGTATGCCCGGCATTTTATGCCGCTATGACAAGGCCTGGTATTACCGCGAACCGTTGCGCGATAACTACCCCAGCGATGACGTTCGCTACGGCGACTTGAAAGAACTGCCATACATTCCGCTGGCCGACAGCAGTAAATCGCTGCGTCAGACGCTCACTGACCTGAACGGTGACGGCAAGCTCGAATGGGGCGTACACGCCCCGACCATGAACGGCTGTTTCACCCTGAATCCTGACCGCCAGTGGTCAGGATTTGTCCCCTATAAAGCCTTTCCGCTGGAATATTTCCATCCTCAGGCGCAAATGACCGATCTGGTCGGTGACGGTCGCACTCACGTGGCCCTGATCGGCAGCAACAGTGTGCGTTTGTACACAAATCTGGGCGATGACCAGGGGTTCAGTGCCGGCCGGAATGTTGAACACGACAAAGACGATGCCCTGCCACTGCCGAGCAATTCAGAAACCGAAGTGGTGGGCTTCAGTGATGTACTGGGCAGCGGCAAACAGCACCTGTTCCGTATCCGTCACAACAGCCTGGAGTGCTGGCCCAACCTCGGCCATGGGCGCTTCGGGACAAGAATCGTGCTCAGCTCACCAACGTTTCCTTACGAGACATTCAATGCCTCGCAAGTGCTCCTGGCGGACCTCGACGGTTCAGGCGCAACGGACCTGATCTACCTGCAATCCGACGGATTTCTGATCTTCATGAACCACTGCGGCAAGGGCTTCGTCACCGAACCTGTCGAAGTGCCCTGGCCCGAAGGCGTGCGCTACGATCGGTTGTGTCAGGTCACCACGGCGGACCTGCTGGGAATGGGTTGCACCAGCCTGATCCTGACCGTACCGCACATGTCTCCCCGGCACTGGCGCTACGATTTCGTCAACGCCAAGCCCTACCTGGTCAACCGCAGCAACAACAACATGGGCGCCCTCAGCTTTATCGACTATCGCAGTTCGGCGCAGGAGTTCCTCGATGAGGAATACGAACATCACCTGATCGACAAGGACGCCGTCGTCGAGTCCGAACTGCCATTCGCCATGCATCTGGTCAAGCGCCAGACTCAGGTCGATGAAATCACCGGCAATAAACTGACCCAGCTCATGAGTTACCGCCAGGGTTACTACGACCCCTTCGAACGGGAGTTTCGCGGTTTTGGCCTGTTATTGCAGACCGACACCGAAGCCACCGAAGCGGTACGTGCAACCTTGGGGTTCACCGCTCCGATCCTGAGTAAAACCTGGTTTCACGTTGGCAAATCCATTAATCAGCCAAGGGTCGGGTATTACAGCGACGATGCGCAGGCTGTTGCGCTGCAACCGACCAAACTGGAACGCTTCCATCTACGAGACAGGGTTGGAGAACCGCTTGAGCCTGACGAGGAAACGACCCGCCAGATCGCACGATCGCTCAGTGGCTCGACATTGCGCTCTGAAGTGTTCGCTTTGGATAATCCAGTGGTGCCCTATGCGGTGTCGGAGGCTCGCTTCCTGGTACGCCTGCTGCGGGCGAAAAACGAGCACTACCCCTATGCCGTGCTGCAACCCATGGCGCTGGAATCGATCAGCTATCAGTACGAACCTGAAATGCCCGACGATCCACGCTGCGAGCACACCCTCAATCTGAAATGGGATGAGTTCGGCAGTCCGCTGCACGCCTTCATCGTCTACTACGCACGGCGCAAAACCGACGAAACACCGCCCTTCGACGACGAGCATGACAACCGATACTGGAAGGACGCCCACGATGAGGCGCAACAGCGCTGGTATCTGACCGAGTCCAAGGCCGAACTCATCCATCTGTACGATGAAGCGACCTGGAAACCGGGAACGCCTTTTCGACTGGGGTTGCCGTATCGCGAGCGCGGGAATGCGCTGGTACTGGAAAAGGCGCAGTTAAGTATCAAGGATATCCATCACGAGAATTTCCTGGCGTGGAGCGAGGACGAGGGGGAGTGGGCGAAGCAGTCGGTGCTCGCCGGCATGTCGATGCAGTTATACATTGACCCTGCCACCCACCAGACCATGGAAAAAGGCGACGCGACAATTCACGCGCTGCCTGGCTACGTGGAAATCGCCGAACTGGATGCCCACGCCTTGAGCGCTTACGACAAACTCAAGGATGATCAGGGGCAGATGCCTTTCAATCTCAAGGAGAAGCTTGAATCCCCCGAAGTGGGCTATCACATCATGAAGTGGTTCCTGCCCGAGGTGGAACAGGCCGAGCCTGATGATCCGACCGATGCGAAAAACTACCTGTGGTCCGTGCACCGTGGTTTCCCGCGCTACCTTGGTCCGGAGGGTTTCTACAATGTCGAATCCTTCCAGCAGACGCAAAGTCACGGCGTCACGAAAGTCACGTATGACCCCTACTGGTGCCTGCACACGGCAATCGAGTTACCGGACGGTTGTGTCACCCAGATCCTCGATGTCGATTACTGCACGTTCTTGCCCGCAGCCATCAAAGACCCCAACCAAAACACTCAGGAAGCGTGTTACAACGCCTTTGGCGAAGTGTTGGTCACCAGTTTTCATGGCACCGAACTGGGCCTGCCAGTGGGCTTCGATCCGCTACAGGACTACGTGCGCCCTACAGATCGCAGCCCGGCTCACGCCATCGAATCGCCCAAGGTTGCCATCGGCAACTTCGCCATGGCCATGTTCAGCGATGCATTGAGCTGGATGGGGCAAATCCCCAAGACCGAGTCACCGGGTGCGCAATGGTTGGCCTGGGCACGGGAACAAGGCTTTGTGTTGCCCAGCGGGCATCTCTGCGATCGCGCCCGCCAGCACGTGCTGGCGCTCGAAAACCCGAGTGCGCAAGAACAGCTTCTTCAGCAATACGTCGACGCCGCCCACCGAGAACCTGTTCACGTCGCCACCTTGCAAGCGGACCGTTACCCGGGTGATCCGGAGTTACAGATTCGCATCGCCATCCTCCATCAGGATGGCTTTGGCCGGGTGCTGCAAACCAAACAGGAAGTCGAGCCTGGCAAGGCCTGGGTGGTGCTGGAAGACGGCACGCTGAAACTCAAGGAAGATGGCCAGCCGGAAGAAGCCGAAGCCACACGGCGCTGGCGGGTCAGCGAACCGGTCGAATACAACAACAAGGGCGAGAAAGTGCGCATCTACCGGCCTTACTTCGCGGATCAGTTCCGACGTATCAACGATGACTCGCTACGCGTGTTCGCCTATCACGACCAGCAGTTCTACGACGCCGCCGGCCGACCGACCCACACCATCCTGGCAAAAAAAATGCCGCAAGGCGAAAATTCGGAACTCAAACCGTTGCGCCGGGAACAGCGCTACCGCTGCTGGTACGTCATCGCCTTCGATGAAAACGATCTGTTTGATGAACCACCCGCAGCAACACGGCGCCTCAACAGAACGCTGCATTGATGCCAGCCATTGATGAACAAACTCCACACGTTGGAGTCATCGACAACCGTAACCTGTCAGTACGTGAGGTGGCGTACTGGCGGCGGGACGCCAGCGAACTCAAGCCTGAATCGCGGGTGACGGCTCAGCAGTACGACGCGGCCGGCCGTTTGGTTGCGCAACGGGATCCGCGCTTCCTCGCGCCTGGGTCCCGCCCGAACACGGCCACCGTTTACAGCTTGTCCGGCACTGCGTTGTGCACTGAAAATCTCGACGCCGGATGGCGCCTGGGTTTACCGGACGGGACCGGGCAAATGCGCGAGCATTGGGATGGTCGAGGCAGTCATTGGCAGCATGATTACGACGTACAGCGACGGCTGACAGCAGTCCATGAGCACATGCAGGGCTTGACCGTACGCACCGTTGAACGCCTGACCTATGCCGACAACGCGGGCGAATTTGCCGAGCGCAACCAGTGCGGGCAACTGATCCGCCACGATGATCGAGCCGGTGCAGTGTGGCTCGACCAGCAGGCACTCAGCGGCGGAGTCGTCCGGCAACGTCGACGGTTTTTACCGGACCAATGCGAAGTCCATCCCCACTGGCCCGTTGTCGAAGCGGAACGCGACACCCTGCTGCAACCCGGCGTGGGGTACACCACCACCGCCCGCTTCGGGTCGCTGGGACAAGTGCTTGAGCAAACCGATGCCGGAAGTCACCGTAAGCACTTCAGCCTTGATCGCGCCGGGCAATTGCAGCGCATTGACCTGACCCTCGAATCTCAAGGCCGGCAACCGCTGTTGAAAGCGGCGAGCTACAACGCCGAAGGCCAACTGTTGACTCAGCTGACCGGCAACGACGTCACCAGCAGTGCGACCTACGAGGCAGCAGGCGGTCAGCTGGAACGCTTGACCGCCATCACCTCGGCAGGCGTTCGTTTGCAGGATCTGCGCTCTGAGTACGACCCGGTCGGCAACATTCTGCGACTGCTGGACCACACCCAACCCATCACGTTTTTCGCCAACCAGCGTGTAGAGGCAGCAAACACTTTTTCCTACGACAGCCTTTACCAGCTGACCTGCGCCACGGGTCGTGAGACCGTCAATGCCGGTCAGCCCCCCGGTTTGCCGGAACTCATCATTCCCAGTCCCATCGATCCTGGCAGGCTACTCAACTACACCGAGTATTACGAGTACGACGCGGGCGGTAACCGCACCGGGTTGCGCCATGTCAGCGATAGAAATCCGCTCAGGCAACAGCTGCGCGTCGATCCGCACAGCAACCGCGCCTTGCCCTGGAACGAGGGTGACGACGAACCGGACTTCCTGCGTGACTTCGACGCGAATGGCAATCTGCAACGGCTGGTTCCCGGTGCTCAGGCGATGAACTGGGATGCGCTGAATCAGCTACAAAGCGTGACCACCGTTCGCCGCCCGACCGCCGCCGATGACGGTGAAGGGTATCGCTACAGCGCTGGCGGTGAACGGGTCGTCAAATTCAGTGCCCAACAGGGCCGCGCCGTTACCCACCGACGTGTCGTCCATTACTTGCCCGGACTGGAAGTGCGCACAACCGATGACGACGAAGAACTTCAGGTCATCTGCGTTCCACTGGCTCGTGGCAGCGTGCGGTGCCTGCATTGGGTCAAAGGCAAACCCGATGATATCGACGCTGATCAACTGCGCTACAGCGTCGACGATCATGTGGGGTCTTGCAGTCTGGAACTGGATAAAGACGCGGGTGTGATCAGTCATGAAGGCTATTACCCATTCGGCGGTACAGCTTGGTGGGCGGCTCGTTCGCGAGTTGATGCCGATCACAAGACCATTCGGTATTCGGGCAAGGAACAGGATGCTTGTGGGCTTTATTACTATGGGTTCAGATATTACGCGCCGTGGCTGGGGCGTTGGGTGAATCCGGATCCGGCGGGAGATGTTGATGGGTTAAATCGCTATGGAATGGTCGGTAACAATCCTATTGTGTATAGAGACTCATGGGGGACAGAAAAAAAACCGATTAATAAAGACATTCATATGATATGGATTGGCGAAGCACCAGAAAAACTAGCCGCACACATAGCCAACATCAACAACACCGTCAAGCAGGCCAGCGGTTACAAAGTGCACTTATACTTGGAGACAGCTATCAAAGACAGATACTCCAAAATACTGACACAACTCAATGTTCACGACATTATTTATTTGAGAGACAGTGAGCTTTTCAACGAATTCCAGAAAACCGAAATATCGACCTTATACAATGATTTCAGATTGGGAGACCCAAAAAACCTCGCTTATGTAGCGGACACTTTAAGACCGTTCATCGTGTATAAACTCGGTGGAATGTACTCCGATGTCGACGATATCTACCTCGAAGACGATAGGACATATGATGGAGAGCAATTAGGCAACACACCATTAATGGCAGAACCTGACGAACTTATTACACACGAACCTGTGTATGTATCTTGGCAAGGAGAGCTGCCTGCCTCCCTGATACCTAACAGCTCGTTCGCTGCCCATGCAGGAAACTCGATTTTGAAGGACGTCATGGATGAAATGACCTTACGTTATACACAAGTTGTCAATTCCGGAAGGTACTCCAAAAGCGGTGGATATATCGGGCAGTCAATACTCGAAAAAAACCCAGATGACAGACCCACAATAATGGGCAACATGGTAGGACCTCTAGTATATACAGACGTCATTCTGCGTCATGACGAACAAGTAGCAGAAATGCTCAGCCTTGACCAAAAGATACAATCATACGAAGAAAAAGCTCCAATGTTTTTTTATCAAGAAATGACATACAAAATGCCGCTTGGCCGATACATCCAACTCGGCAACAATAACTCTTGGAAGTAAGCGCCACTTAAAACTTAGCGGCAAAAAAATCAGGTATAACGTGGTGACTGATCATTGGATTGATAGTTCATACTCACCTCCCATGCTATGGTGCCCTCCTTATTTTTACCTGTTCCCACAGCATGCTGCCGACTTCCCGATCCCTGCGCCTGGCGCTATATACCTTGCTGATCATCGCGGGCACTGTCCTCGCCGCGACCCTGGCCATGCGTCACGCCGAGCGTCAGGCCTTGGTGGAAGACGCGGCCCGCGCCAATCTGCAATTGGGTTTGTACGCCACCTCCCTGCATACCCTGATCGAACGCTACCGCGCCCTGCCCGCCGTGCTGGCGCTGGACCCGGAACTGCGTTCGGCGCTCAAAGGGCCGGTAACGCCCGAACAACAGGATGTGCTGAACCGCAAACTGGAAAAGATCAACGGTGCCGCGCAATCCTCCACCCTGGAACTGCTTGATCACACCGGCCTTGCCGTGGCGGCGAGCAACTGGCGTTTGCCCAGCAGTTATGTCGGCCACAACTACGGTTTTCGTCCCTATTTCAGCCAGACCCGAACCCTGGGCACCGGGCGCTTTTATGCAGTAGGGGTGACCAGCGGGATTCCGGGGTACTTCCTGTCCAGCGCCGTCACGGGTGACGACGGGAAGTTTCTCGGCGCGATGGTGGTGAAACTCGAGTTTCCGGAACTGGAACGCGAATGGCGTCAGGGCAGCGACACGCTGCTGGTCAGCGATGCACGCGGAATCATCTTCATCGCCAATCGGCCGGGCTGGCGCTATCGCCAATTGAAACCGCTGAGCGAGAGCGATCACGCCGAGCTCAAGGCCACCCGCCAATACGACAAGCAACCGCTGACACTGCTGGACTATCAATCGCTGCGCCGCTTCGACGACAACAGTGAGCTGGCGCAGGTCGATGGCCCGGACGGCAAAACGGACTACCTGTGGGAATCCCTGCCGCTGACCACCGAAGGCTGGACCCTGCACCTGCTGCGCCGCCCCCAGGTGGCGTTCGAAGACAGTCGCAACGCCGCACTCGCCGCTGCCGGCCTGTGGCTGACACTGGTGTTTCTCCTGCTCTTCCTCAACCAGCGCTGGCGCCTGGCGAAAATTCGCCAGCGCAGTCGCGAAGAGCTCGAACAACTGGTGGAAGAACGCACCCGCGACCTGCGCACGGCTCAGGACGGCCTGGTGCAATCGGCCAAACTCGCGGCCCTCGGCCAGATGTCTGCCGCCCTGGCCCATGAAATCAACCAGCCACTGACCGCCCAGCGCATGCAACTCGCGACCTTGCGTCTGCTGCTCGATCACGGCCGCATCGACGACGCCTACAAGGCACTGAAACCGGTGGATGACATGCTGACGCGCATGGCCGCCCTCACTGGCCACCTGAAAACCTTCGCCCGCAAAAGCCCCAGCGGCTTGCGCGAACGCCTGGACCTGGCAGCGGTGGTGGATCAGTCGCTCGAGCTGCTCGACACGCGCCTGCGCGATGAACAGGTCAGCACCGTGCTGCACCTGACGCGCCCGGCCTGGGTGCGCGGCGATGCGATTCGTCTGGAACAGGTGCTGATCAACTTGCTGCGCAATGCGCTGGATGCGATGCAGGACAAACCCTGCAAACGCCTGGAAATCCGCCTCGAAGCCGACGAACAACTGTGGCGCCTGAATGTCATCGACAACGGCAGTGGCATCGCCGAAGAAAATCTTGCGAAGGTGTTCGACCCGTTTTTCACCACCAAACCGGTGGGCGATGGCCTGGGCATCGGTCTGGCCGTATCCTTTGCCATTGTTCACGAATCGGGCGGACGCTTGAGCGCCGATAATCACGACAACGGCGCGGTGTTCACACTCACCCTGCCCATCGACCCGGAGGCGCCTGGCGCATGCTGAATTCAGTGATGGTGGTCGACGACGAAAGCAGTATCCGCAGCGCCGTCGAACAATGGCTGAGCCTGTCGGGTTTCGAGGTGCAACTGTTCAGCCGCGCCGAGGAGTGCCTGGCGCAGTTGCCGAAGCATTTCCCCGGCGTGATCCTCAGCGACGTGCGCATGCCCGGCATGACCGGGCTGGAACTGCTGGCCGAAGTGCAGCGCCGTGACGCCGATTTGCCGGTGATTCTGCTGACTGGCCACGGCGATGTGCCAATGGCCGTCGATGCCATGCGCGATGGCGCTTACGATTTCCTCGAAAAACCCTTCAGCCCGGAAACCCTGCTGGGCAGCCTGCGCCGGGCGCTGGACAAGCGCCGGCTGGTGCTGGAAAACCGCGCCTTGCATGAGCAGGCCGACAACCGCGCCAAACTCGACGCGACGCTGCTGGGTGTGTCCCGTGGCTTGCAGACGCTGCGTCGGCAAGTGCTGGACCTGGCGGCGTTGCCGGTCAACGTGTTGATCCGTGGTGAAACCGGCAGCGGCAAGGAGCTGGTTGCCCGGTGCCTGCACGACTTCGGGCCGCGCGCCGGCAAACCGTTTGTCGCGCTCAATTGCGCGGCGATTCCCGAGCAGTTGTTCGAGGCCGAGCTGTTCGGTCACGAGAGCGGCGCTTTCACCGGTGCTCAGGGCAAACGCATCGGCAAGCTCGAATACGCCGATGGCGGCACGCTGTTTCTCGATGAAATCGAAAGCATGCCGCTGGCCCAGCAGGTGAAACTGTTGCGGGTGTTGCAGGAGCAGAAGCTGGAACGGTTGGGTTCCAATCAGAGCATCCGCGTGGACTTGCGGATCATCGCTGCGACCAAACCCGACCTGCTGGATGAGGCGCGGGCCGGGCGGTTTCGCGAGGATCTGGCCTATCGGCTGAACGTCGCCGAATTGCGCTTGCCGCCGCTGCGTGAGCGTCGCGAAGACATTCCGCTGTTGTTCGAGTCGTTTGCGCACAGCGCTGCCGAACGATTGGGCCGCACGTTCCCGCCGTTGAGCGGCCCGCAATTGAGCCATCTGCTGAGCCATGACTGGCCGGGCAATGTGCGTGAACTGGCGAACGTGGCCGAGCGGCAGGTGTTGGGGCTGGGTGAGCCGGAACCGGTCGGGATGGATCCCGGGCAATCGCTGGCGGCGCAAGCGGAAGCGTTCGAAGCACATTGCCTGCGCGCGGCGCTGACCCGACACAAGGGCGATGTAAAGGCAGTGCTTGAAGAGCTGCAACTGCCCCGTCGGACCTTTAATGAAAAGATGCAGCGGCATGGGCTCACGCGGGAGATGTTCCTGCAAGACAGCTGATTTTTTGTTGCCTGATCCGGCCTCATCGCGAGCAGGATCGCTCCCACATTTGAACTGTGTACACCGGCCCCTTGTGGGAGCGAGCCTGCTCGCGATGAGGCCGGCACACACAAACACAAATCCCAGGGCCATAAGCGATTATCCGCTCACCCCCAATTCCCAATAAGCGGATTTCCGCTCACTCAAACCTCAACACCCCTCTAAACCGGCCCTCATTCCGTTGGCACAGCTCCTGCTATAGCCCACGCAGGCTGCGTTTCAACGCGCTCCACAAAAACAATTAAACGAAGGATCCTTCAATGGATAACTCCAACGCCCTGCCCCTTGGGTCGGCTGCCGTGCCGGCCAAAGAAAGAACCACCGCCAGTCGCATCAAATCGATTTTCAGCGGCTCGGTCGGCAACATGGTCGAGTGGTACGACTGGTACGTCTACGCCGCCTTCTCGCTGTACTTCGCCAAAGCCTTCTTCCCCAAAGGCGACACCACCGCGCAACTGCTCAACACCGCTGCGATCTTCGCCGTGGGCTTCCTGATGCGCCCGATCGGTGGCTGGCTGATGGGTCTCTATGCCGACAAGGCCGGGCGCAAGAAAGCGCTGATGGCTTCGGTGTACCTGATGTGCTTCGGCTCACTTCTGATCGCCCTGAGCCCGGGGTATGAAACCATCGGCATCGGCGCGCCGATCCTGCTGATTTTCGCGCGTCTGCTGCAAGGCCTGTCGGTCGGCGGCGAGTACGGCACTTCGGCCACCTACCTCAGCGAGATGGCGACCAAGGACCGTCGCGGTTTCTTCTCCAGCTTCCAGTACGTGACCCTGATCTCCGGCCAGCTCATCGCGCTGGGCGTGCTGATCGTGCTGCAAAACTTCCTGACCACCGAAGAGCTGTATGCCTGGGGCTGGCGCATCCCGTTCGCTATCGGCGCACTGTGTGCCGTGGTCGCGCTGTACCTGCGTCGTGGCATGGAAGAGACCGAGTCGTTCACCAAGGTCAAGAAAGAGAAAAAAGAAAGCGCCATGCGCACGCTGATGCGCCATCCAAAGGAACTGATGACCGTGGTCGGCCTGACCATGGGCGGCACCCTGGCGTTCTACACCTACACCACGTACATGCAGAAATACCTGGTGAACACCGTCGGCATGAGCATCTCCGACTCCACCACCATCTCCGCCGCCACACTGTTCCTGTTCATGTGCCTGCAACCGATTATCGGCGGACTGTCGGACAAGGTCGGTCGTCGGCCGATCCTGATTGCCTTCGGCATCCTCGGCACGCTGTTCACCGTGCCGATCCTGACCACCCTGCACACCATCCAGAGCTGGTGGGGCGCGTTCTTCCTGATCATGGCGGCGCTGATCATCGTCAGCGGCTACACCTCGATCAACGCGGTGGTGAAAGCCGAGCTGTTCCCGACCGAAATCCGCGCACTGGGCGTTGGCTTGCCGTATGCGCTGACCGTGTCGATCTTCGGCGGCACCGCTGAATACATCGCGCTGTGGTTCAAGAGCATTGGCATGGAAACCGGTTACTACTGGTATGTCACCGCGTGCATCGCCGTGTCGTTGCTGGTGTACATCACCATGAAAGACACCCGCAAGCACTCGCGAATCGAGACGGACTGAGTTCGTTAGCGCCACAAAAACAGGGGCAGACCTTAACGGGTCTGCCCCTTTTCTTTGCCCGACACAAAACCTGTGGGAGCGAGCCTGCTCGCGATAGCGGCGTATCAGCAACACATTGGCTGACTGACACACCGCTATCGCGAGCAGGCTCGCTCCCATATTTGAATCTCATCGCTGGAAATTATCCGTTCGTCCTTGCACCATGACTGCCTCCCGATCCTCCCGGAATATATGCCATGCCCGACGACATCCACTACTACGAACCCGCCAACGGCCACGGCTTGCCCCATGACCCGTTCAACGCCATCGTCGGCCCGCGCCCCATTGGCTGGATTTCTTCCCAGGATGCCGACGGCCGCCTGAACCTGGCGCCGTACAGTTTCTTCAACGCCTTCAATTACATTCCGCCGATCATCGGGTTCTCCAGCGTCGGGCGCAAAGACAGCCTGAACAATATCGAGCAGACCGGCGAGTTCGCCTGGAACCTGGCGACCCGGCCACTGGCCGAACAGATGAACCAGAGCTGCGCGATGGTCGGGCCGGAGGTCAACGAGTTCGAGTTGTCCGGGCTGACGCCTGTGGCGTCGAAAGTCATTCAGGTGCCACGGGTTGCCGAAAGCCCGGTGTCCTTCGAGTGCAAGGTCACGCAGATCATTCAGTTGCAGCGGGCCGACGGCAACGTGGTGCCGAGCTGGCTGATTCTCGGCGAAGTGGTGGCCGTGCACATTGCCAAATGGCTGCTGAAGGACGGCGTGTACGACACCGCCGCGGCAGAACCGATTCTGCGCGGTGGCGGACCCGCGGATTATTTCCAGCTGGGGCCTGAGGCCTTGTTCAAGATGTTCCGCCCGGGGGCGGTCAAGTAGTTACCAGATCAGCTCGCCGTCTTCGCCGACGCCCTTGAGGTGCGTCAGTTGCAGGGCGGCAGCCTCGTCCGCTTCTCTGGCGGTCTTGAAGGTTTGCTCTTCCAGCAATTTGTTGAAGCGCGGTGCAGCCGAGCCACCGATGGCTTTGGTGGCAATCGCCGCGTAGTAACCGCCTTCGCGGGGCACTACAGCGGATACGGCTTCGAAGGTGTCAAAGGCTTTGCGTGCCATGTCGCGGATCCTGGCTGATGGAAAGTCGAGCCATTAAACCCTCAACCCGCCATTTTGTGTACCCAGGACTGGGTCTGACCCAGCGCCTGGACAGCCGAGACCTCTTTGAAGGTATGAAAATCGAGGCTGTTGACCACCAGTTCCTGCACCAGCTCGGCGAAAATCTCCATCGCCGGCGTGCTGAAATAAGCGGTCATGGCTTGCTGATGGGTCCAGAAACCGGACACCAGCCACAACTCCGGATCGCATTGCGAATGCTGCAGGGTAAAGCTCAGGCATCCGGGCGCGGTGCGCGATGGTTCGATCAAGGCGCTGAGGCGCGCACCGAGCTCCGCCGAACGCCCGGCGCGGGCGCGGACAAAGGCCATATGACTGACGGGGATCTGCGTAGACATGTTCAACCCTCCCAGGTACTCGAGTGGCAGCCGTGGGACGGGCTGCGACAGGATCCAAGGTTAAGCGCCCGCACGCTGCCCTGTTAGTCGATTCCTGCCGGCTTGTTGCACAATCCTGCGAAGCTGCCTTCAGCACCTGTAACAATGTGTAAAACCTGTCACGGCGCTGAAACACGAGGTTCGAGCAAGTTTTCCCTGTGCTAAACCGGCAGAACCACCCGCCTCTGCAACCTCGTGCAGAATCAGGCAAGCTTTTGGCAGGATGTGTCTACCGCTGCGCCTTGCACAAATTTAAGCTCAGCTCATTCCCACTGCTTCGCCGAGGATGCCCTGCATGTCGTCGCTCGATCACTTTCAAGCCCCGCTGGACGCCGACATGGAGAAACAGCGCGCGGAACTGGCGGCCATCATCCGTCGTAACACCACGGAGGATGGCAATTATGAGACCGCCGTCGGTTCGCTGTTTCTGGGCAAACACAGCAAGTCCCATGACTTCGCCCCGGTGCTGGCGCAACCGGCGTTGTGCATCATGGCGCAGGGGCGCAAAGAGGTCAGGCTGGCGGACGAATTCTTCAATTACGATCCGCTGAATTACCTGGTGGTGTCGGTTTCCATGCCTCTGAGCGGGCGGATCGTGAACGTCACGTCTGATGAACCGATCCTCTCGGTACGGCTGGACATCGACCCGGCGGAAATCACCGCGCTGATTGCCGACGCCGGCCCGCTCGGCGTACCAACCCGTCCGACCGGGCGTGGCTTGTATGTCGAACGGATCGACACGGCGATGCTCGACGCGGTGCTGCGCCTGGCGCGATTGCTGGACACACCGAAAGACATCGCCATGCTCGCGCCGCTGATTCGTCGGGAGATTCTCTATCGGTTGTTGCGCAGTCAGCAGGGCTATCGGTTGTATGAAATTGCCATCGCCAACAGTCAGAGCCATCGCATCAGCCAGGCGATCAAATGGCTCAATGGCAATTACGAGCAGCCGCTGCGCATCGATGATTTGGCCAGGGAAGTGAATTTGAGCGTGTCGACGCTGCATCACCGGTTCAAGGCCATGACGGCGATGAGTCCATTGCAGTATCAGAAGCAGTTGCGGTTGCAGGAAGCGCGGCGGTTGATGCTGGCGGAAGGATTGGAAGCGTCGGCGGCGGGGTATCGCGTCGGGTATGAAAGCCCGTCACAGTTCAGTCGGGAGTACAGCCGGTTGTTCGGGGCGCCGCCGTTGCGGGATTTGGCGCGGTTGCGGTTGACGGTCTGATTCAGCCTTGAGGGGGTAACGGATGGCCCCATCGCTGGCAGGCCAGCTCCCACAGGGATTGTGGGTGATCACAAAATCGTGTGAACACCGATAAACCTGTGGGAGCTGGCCTGCCAGCGATGGGGCCAGTAAGGCCGACATCAAATCCGGATCAGGCACCCAGTACGCGGCAAGCCTCAGCCGGCAAGGTCACCGACACCGGGTTGCCAATGCTCAGCCCAAACCCCTGGCACGGCGTGCTCAACGCCGTAAACGACACGCCCGAACACTCAACGGTCGTCTCGATGGTCGCGCCGATATCACGCACGAACGTCACCTTGCCCAGCAACCGATTCCCCGCCGTCGCCTGCGGGTGCGACAGCTGCAGGTCTTCAGGGCGGATCAGCATTTTCACTTTCTCACCGACCACGATACTGCTGCAGATCGGCACTTCCAGTGCATCACCGCCGGGCAAGCCCACCTTGCCGTTACCCAGCGCCGTGGCCGGAAAGATGTTGCCCGAGCCGATGAAGTCCGCGACGAATTCGTTGGCCGGATGACGATAAATTTCGATCGGCGTGCCGACCTGCTGCACACGATGCTCACCCAGCACCACGACGATGTCGGCCATGGTCATGGCTTCACGCTGATCGTGGGTCACCATGATGGTAGTGATGTTCAGGCGCTGTTGCAGTTGACGGATTTCCACCTGCATCGACTCGCGCAGCTTGGCGTCCAGCGCCGACAGCGGTTCATCCAGCAGAAGGATTTTCGGGTGGTTGGCAATCGCCCGGGCGATCGCCACGCGCTGGCGCTGGCCGCCCGAGAGTTTCGCCACCGGGCGATCAATCATTTCCTTTAACTGAATCAGTTCCAGCAATTCCACCACCCGCGCCTGCTGGTCAACTTTGCTGACCCCGCGCAGTTTCAGCGGATAAGCGATGTTCTCCCCCACGGTCATGTGCGGGAACAGCGCCAACGATTGAAACACCATGCCGAAATTGCGCTGATGCGCCGGTGTGTGGCCGATGTCTTCACCGTCCAGGCGAATCTCGCCGCCGGTCAGGGTTTCGAGCCCGGCGATCATCCGCAGCAGCGTGGTTTTGCCGCAACCCGAAGGGCCGAGGAAACACACCAGTTTGCCTTCCGGCAAATGCAGGTTCACATCCTTTACCGCGCAGGCCGAGCCGTAATGTTTCTCGACGTTT
The DNA here is from genome assembly GCF_949767765.1 of Pseudomonas sp. IT-P171. Taxonomy (NCBI): domain Bacteria; kingdom Pseudomonadati; phylum Pseudomonadota; class Gammaproteobacteria; order Pseudomonadales; family Pseudomonadaceae; genus Pseudomonas; species Pseudomonas sp. IT-P171. The sequence goes on along the minus strand of NZ_CATKQN010000022.1, from coordinate 324,985 downwards.
TCCAGAATCAGACCAGACATATGAATCACCTCAAGAATCAGAACGAAACGCCACCTTCACCGACCAGCTTCTCCAGCGCCCAGATCAGGACGAAGTCGATCAGCACGATCAGCACGGCAAACGAAAATACGGTGGGGTCGAGCGACGACACCGTGCGGCTGTACATCCAGATCGGCACGGTCATCACGTCGATGGTGTAGAGAAAATAGGTCACGGTGAATTCGTTGAACGAGACGATGAACGCCAGCAGCATCCCCGCCAGAATCCCCGACTTCATCAACGGCACCACCACATCAATGATCGCTCGCGTTGGCGAAGCACCGAGCATTTGCGCGGCTTCTTCGACTTCGCTGCCGATGGAAAGCATCGCCGCCGTGCAGTTTTTCACCACAAAGGGCAGCGCCAGGATCACGTGGGCAATCACCAGTCGCGAGGTGGTCATCTGAAACGGCAGGCTGTCGAACACCAGCAACAACGCCAGGCCCAACACCACCATCGGAAACACCAGTGGCAGCGACATCAATTGCAGCGCCACGGCTTTGCCACGGAACTCGCAACGGGTCAGCGCATAAGCCGCCGGCACCGCGATGATGGTGGCGAAGACCATGGTCAGGCACGCGACCATCAGGCTGGTGGTCATGGCTTTGCCGAGGCTCAGCACATCGCTGGAATCCGGCGAAACGAAGGTGTGCCAGGCGGCCTTGTACCATTGCAGGCTGTAGCTGCTCGGCGGGAAGTCGAGGTTCGACGCACCGCTGAACGACATGACGATCATGGTCAGGATCGGCAGCACCGCCAGCAGCAGGATGAAACCCGAGAGGATGCCGGCGAACTTGCCGGTATCACCCGGCAACAGTGAATGACGCTTCTTGATCACAGCGCTCATTGCGAAGCCTCCAGCATGCGGCGACGACGGCCGGTGATGTATTCGGAGAAGGTCATGATCGCGAGCGTGGTGACAATCAGCACCACACCGGCGGCGGACGCAGCGGGCCAGTTCATCAGCGGGGCGATCTGGTCATGCACCATCACCGCCAGCATCGGCACGCGCCGGCCGCCGAGCAGCAAAGGCACCACGAAACTGCTGGCGTTGTAGGCGAATACCAACGTCGCACCGGTGATGATCCCCGGAAAACTCATCGGCAACACCACCTGACGGAACACCTGCAAACGACTGGCGCCCAGCGTGGCGGCGGCCTCTTCGTAGGTACGGGCGACGCCGCGCATGGCGCTGGCGATCGGCAACACGGCCAGCGGGAACGCGGTTTGCACCAGGCCCATCAGCACGCCGTTCTGGTTGTACAGCAGCATGATCGGTCGCTTGATCAGGCCCAGGCCCATCAGTGCCTGATTGAGCATCCCGCCCGGGCCGAGAATCACCAGCCAGCCGTAGCTTTGCAGCAGCAGGTTGACCAGCAATGGCAAGAGCACGGCGGCGAGGAAGATCCGGCGCACGAACGGTGAGGTCAGGCGCGACATGGTGTAGGCCACCGGGATCGCCAGCACGACGGCGATCACTGCGCTGATCAGCGCCAGACGCAAGGTCAGCAGCAGGGATTTGAGGTAATACGGTTCCAGCAACTGGGCGTAGCTGGCCAGGCTGAACCCGGTCCATTCCGCGCCTTTGGTGCCCACGCTCATGCGCAGCACCAGCAGGCTGGCGGCAATCAGCACGCCCAGAAACAGCATCGACGGCGAGAGGAAAAACCAGGCGCGAGTCGTCGGCGAAACACCCCGATGGGCGCGCGCCGGAGCGGTAACGACCGGATGAGTCAGAGGTTGGTGTTCCATAGCAAGGGTCTCGTCAATGGAAAGCAGCAAGACTGAGATAAGGCAAAAACCTGTGGCGAGGGAGCTTGCTCCCGCTGGGTCGCGAAGCGGCCCTGATCATTCACCGCGCCCGTTCAGACAAAACGCGGTGTCAGGTTTCGCGGCTGCTACGCAGCCGAGCGGGAGCAAGCTCCCTCGCCACAATGGATCTTCAGACCTCAAGAATCAGGAAGAAAAGATTTCCGTGTAGCGACGAATCCATTGGTCATGCACGGAGGCCAGGAAGGCGTTGTCGTGCATGATCGCCTTCTCGGCAATCTGCTCTGGCGTGAGGATGTACGGGCTCTTGCGCGCTTCGGCGGAGATGATCGCCTTGGCGTTGACCGGGCCGTTGTAGATATCTTCAGCCATCTTGCCCTGCACCAGCGGGTCCAGAGAGTGGTTGATGAAGGCGTAGGTCAGGTCGGTATCGCCCGGACGATTCTTCGGCATTACCGAGAGCATCAGGTCGGTGTAGAAACCTTCCTTCATGCCGAACGTGGCACCCAGGCCGTAGGCCGGATCGCGGATCTGTTTCGGGAAGAACGCCGGGGCGTACAGGCCACCCATGTCCAGGGAACCGGTGCGGAACAGCTCGGCGATCTGGTTCGGGTTTTCACCCAGGGTCACCACACGGTCTTTCAGCTCGGCGAGTTTCTTGAAGCCTGGCTCGATGTTGTGCTCGTCACCACCGGCCAGTTTGGCGGCGATGATGATCAGGTCCATGGCCTCGGTCCAGTTTGGCGGCGGCAGGAAGATGTTCGGCGACAGCTCCGCGTCCCACAGGGCAGCGTAACTGTCCGGCGCTTCCTTGATGGTGCGGGTGCTGTAGACCAGGCTGTTGCACCAGAGCAGGTAACCGATCCCGTGGCCGTTGGCGCCGGTGCGGTATTTCTCCGGGACGTCGACCAGGTTGGGAATGCGGTTGAGGTCGGGTTTTTCCAGCAGGTTGGCGGCGGCCAGGCCTTCGGCGCCGACGCCAGCCAGGGTGATGATGTCGTACTGCGGACGATCACCCGCGGCCTTGAGTTTGGCGACCATTTCCGAGGTGCTGCCGGTGCGGTCAGCGATGACCTTGCAGCCGTACTTGTCTTCGAAAGTCGCCGCAATGTTGCGCAGCGCAGCCAGGCCGGTGTCATCAGACCAGGTCAGCAAGCGCAGGGTCTTGCCCTGGAAACGGGTGTCGCTGGCATTGGCCTTGACGAAGGGCAAGCTCATGGCCGCCGCTGCAACCGAAGCCACGCCCACGGTTTTGATAAATTGACGTCTGTTCAGATCATGCTCGCCCATTACGGACTCCCTTTGTTTTTGTAGGTATAAGGCAGGTCGAAACTGTTGCATCCGCGCGGCCGGACCAGCGCTATCCCTCGTATTTTCGGGGGTTTGGCTGAACCAGTGAGTTCATCCTGAGGTCGTGCAAAAAAGCTGACTATCGATAAAAACTCATCGAAGCCATGACATCAGTGCATGCCTCTATACGAAGCATGCACTCACCTTTTTCGTGCCGTCAGACGGCGCGAATCACGTGTTTGATTTCCTGGAAAGCCTGCAAGCCCCACGGCCCCAATTCGCGGCCGATGCTGCTCTGCTTGTAGCCGCCCCAGGCGGTCTGCGGGAAGATCACTTGCGGCGCGTTTATCCACACAAGTCCCGCCTGCAAAGCGTTGGCGACCCGATCCGCCGCCTCGGCGTCGCGCGTCACAACGCTGGCGACCAGACCGAACTGGCTGTCGTTGGCCAAGGCAATCGCCTCGGCTTCGGTGGTGAAACTGCGCACACAGATCACCGGGCCGAAAATCTCCTCACACCACAACGCACTGTCGAGGGGCACTTCGGTAAAAATCGTCGGTTGCAAAAAATATCCGCGGGGCAGGTCTGCGGGGCGATTGCCGCCGCAAATCAGCTTGGCGCCGGCACTCAAACCGCGATCGATGTGACCGAGCACGCGCTGGTATTGCGCCTGATTGACCAGCGCGCCCATTTCCACGTTCGGGTCGAACGGGTCGGCAACGCGAATGGCTTCGGCGCGGGCCTTCAGGCGCAGGAGGAATTCGTCGGCCAGTTCATCGGCGACCAGCACGCGGCTGGTGGCCGAGCACATTTGCCCGGCGTTGAAGAAACCACCGCCACAGGCCACTTCCACCGCCAACGCGATGTCGGCGTCCTTGAGCACCAGCAACGAAGATTTGCCACCCAGTTCGAGGCTCACGCCCTTCACGGTTTCGGCAGCGCGTTGCATCACTTGCACGCCGACCGCATTGCTGCCGGTGAAGGAAATCCTGGCAATGCGCGGGTCTGCCGAGAGGGGCGCACCCACTGCCAGGCCGGTGCCGCAGACCACGTTGAACACGCCCTTCGGCAATCCGGCGTCGGCGATGATCGCCGCCAGTTCCAGCTCCGGCAGTGGCGTCACTTCGGACGGTTTAAGCACTACGCAGCAACCGGCGGCCAGGGCCGGGGCGAGTTTCCACGCGGTGGTGACCATCGGGAAATTCCACGGCACGATCAGGCCGACCACACCGCACGGCTCGCGGCGCACACGGGCGCTGAAGTCATCGGTGGGCAACTCGACATTGCTGTCTTGTTTGGCATCGAGGCCTTCGGCCAGACCGGCGTAGTACTCGAACGTCGCGATCACGTCATCGACGTCGATGGCCGCTTCGAACAGCGGTTTGCCGTTGTTGCTCGACTGCAACTGCATCAACTGCTCGCGACCGGCCTGCACGCCGGCGGCAATCTTGCGCAGGATCGCACCACGCTCGGTGCCGGTGGTTTGCGACCAGGCCAAGAAGGCTTCGGTCGCTGCGTTCACGGCGTCATCGACGGCGTTTGCATCGCCGCCGTTCACGGTGGTCAGCAGCGCTTCGGTGGCCGGGTTGATCACGCGCAGATGTTCGCTGCCGGCCGACCATTTACCGTTGATGAACAAGCCATCCAGGGTGGTTGGAAAACTCATTTCGACACCGCCTTCATCCACTGGGTCTGATCGATTTCGATCAGGGTCGGGCCTTGGCGATCGGTAGCGCAGCGCAGTGCATTGCGCAATTGATCGACACCGTTGACCGCTTCAGCCGCGCAGCCCAGCGCCTTGGCGACGCCGATGAAGTCCGGGGTGTAGATGTCCACGCCAACCGGTTCGATGGCGCGGTTGACCATGTATTTCTTGATCTCTTCGTAGCCCTGGTTATTCCACAGCAGGACGATCACCGGCGTGCGCGCTTCAACGGCGCTGGCCAGTTCCGGCAGAGTGAATTGCAGACCGCCATCACCGATCAGACACACCACCGGAGGACGTGCGCCACTTTCAACGCTGCCGCCGAGCCAGGCGCCAATCGCCGCCGGCAAGGCGTAACCGAGGGTGCCGTAGCCGGTGGACGAGTTGAACCAGCGGCGCGGGCGTTCCGGGTTGAAGGTCAGGTTGCCGGTGTACACCGGTTGGGTCGAATCGCCGACGAACACGGCGTCCGGCAATTCGTGCAGGACGGTTTCGAGGAAGCGGGTCTGGGCCAGGGTCGGGGCATCCCAGGTGGCGGCGAGGTCTTCACGCAGACGTGCGGCGCGGACCTGGCCCCAATCGTTGCGGCGCTCGGCCAGCGACTTGTGGGACAGCGCGCTCAACAAGGCTTGGGCAGCGTTGCGCGAATCGGCCACCAGGGCGACTGTCGGCGGGTAGTTGCGCACGGTCTGGTCAGGGTCGATGTCCACGCGCAACAGCGCACCGGGAATCTCGAAACCGCCGGCGAAGGTGACGTCGTAGTCGGTTTCCGCCAGTTCGGTGCCAATCGCCAGCACCACGTCGGCCTCGGCCACCAGGGCGCGGGTCGCGACCAGGCTTTGGGTCGAGCCGATCAGCAGCGGATGGCTGGATTCGAGCATGCCTTTGGCGTTGATGGTCAGGGCCACCGGCGCGTCGAGCAGTTCGGCCAGCTCCGTCAGTTCCGCGGCAGCATCGATGGCGCCGCCACCGGCAAGAATCAGCGGGCGCCTGGCGCCGGCGAGCAGGTCGGTCATGCGGCTGATCGCGCTTGGCGAAGCACCGGCGCGGTCGATGTTGACCGGCCGGCTGGCGAGCAGGTCATCGGCCTCTTCGACCAGCACGTCCAGCGGAATTTCGATGTGCACGGGACGCGGGCGACCGGCCTGGAACAGGGCAAAGGCGCGAGCCAATACACCCGGCAATTCGGACGCCGACATCAGGGTGTGGGAGAACGCTGCCACGCCACCGACCAATGCGCCCTGGTTCGGCAGCTCATGGAGCTTGCCGCGACCGCCGCCCAACTGGTTGCGGGTCTGCACGCTGGAGATCACCAGCATCGGAATCGAGTCGGCGTAGGCCTGGCCCATGGCGGTGGTGATGTTGGTCATGCCAGGGCCGGTAATGATGAAGCACACACCCGGTTTGCCGCTGGTGCGTGCATAGCCGTCGGCCATGAAACCGGCGCCCTGTTCGTGACGCGGAGTGACGTGGTTGATGCTCGAACGGGCCAGCCCGCGATACAGCTCCACGGTGTGAACCCCGGGAATGCCGAACACCTGCTCAACCCCGTAATCTTCGAGTAACTTGACCAATACTTCGCCGCACGTCGCCATGTCTTTTGCCCTTTTTGTTCGTTTGAGACGCCGGGCCTGCGCAGTGTTTATGATGAATGGGCAGGTCCAGGGATGGCCTCATTGGAACGGGCGACACGTAGCCGTAACAATGGATAAAAAGTCATACTAGCCATGTCCTCACGTCATACCTTGGATCCCAATGAAACGATTGCCTCCCCTGCCGGCGCTGCACACTTTTCTGATCACCGCGCAGTGCTGCAACTTCACCCGTGCGGCCGAACAGCTGTTCATCACCCAGGGCGCGGTGAGTCGGCAGATCGCCGGGCTGGAAGAACATCTGGGTTATGAGCTGTTCATTCGCCAGGCCCGCGGCCTGGATTTGACGGCTGAAGGGCGGGAGTGGCTGCCACGGGTGCAGCAGATTTTCGGCTTGATCGACGAGGCAGTCGAACAGATCGGCGAGAAGCGCGAAACCCTGCAACTGAAGGCACCGACCTGCGTGATGCGCTGGTTGTTGCCGCGTCTGTTGCAGTGGCAACGGGAGCGTCCGGACGTGCCCGTGGAATTGACCACCACGGTGAAGCACGGTGTGGATTTCCATCGCGAACAGTTCGATGCGGCGGTGATGTATGGCGCGCCACCGGACCGTGCGTTGACGTCTTATCTGCTGTTCGATGAGCAACTGACGCCGGTGTGTTCACGGCCGATGCTGGACGGGCCGATGGCGTTGCAGACACCGGCAGATCTGCAACAACACTTGTTGCTGCACCCGACACGGGATGAGCGCGACTGGAATGCCTGGTTGAAAGCGGCGGATCTTCAATTGAGCAACGTCAGCAAAGGCCAGCATTTCGAGACCCTGGACCTGGCGATGTCGATGGCGTCCCAAGGGACCGGTGTGGCGATCGGCGATTGGTCGTTGATCGGCGACGACCTGAGTGCCGGGCGGCTGGTCATGCCGTTTGAATTGAAGGTGAAGACGGGGTTGGCGTATTACCTGGTGTTCCCGGAGAAACCGGCACCTTCACCGCAGTTGCGCGAGTTGATGGGGTGGTTGGTAGCGCAGGCTCAGGCCCGCTGAGCGGACAAACTCCGTAGGAGCTGCCGAAGGCTGCTCCTACGGATGGGCGGTGTTTCTGGATCAGTAGCCGACTGTAAACCGCTGACGGGAATGCTTCGGCGCTTCCACTTCATCGATCATCGCAATCGCATAGTCGGCGAAGGTAATCCAGCTGCGCCCTGCACCGCTCACCAGCAAATCGTCCTTGCCAATCCGGAACGTACCGGTGCGCTCACCTTCGACAAACTCCGCCGACGGCGACACAAAGGTCCAGTCCAGTTCGTTTTCCTGACGCAGGTTCTCCAGGAATTGAGCACCGGCACTGGCCTCGGTTTTGTACGCTTCAGGGAAACCTTTGCTGTCGATCACGCGAGTACCGTCCGGCAGCAACAGCGAACCCGCACCACCGACCACCAACAGACGTTTCACCCCGGCCTGTTTCACCGGCCCGATGACGGCGCGGGCTGGAAGGGTCGCAAAGTGCGCGGCGCTGATCACCACGTCATGACCTGCGACCGCCGCTTGCAACGCTTCGGCATCGAGGGCATCAACTTTCTTGCTGACGACTCCGGCACGCTGACCGATCTTCGACGTATCGCGGGCAATGGCCGTGACGCTATGGCCTCGGCGCAGGGCTTCTTCCAACAGCTGGCTGCCGGCACGGCCGGTGGCACCGATGATTGCGATGTTGCTCATGATGTTCTCCAGTTGGCTTGGGTGATCTTTGCAAATTTGAATGGTAGAAGGGCTTTTGTGGCGAGGGGATTTATCCCCGTTCGGCTGCAAAGCAGTCGTCAAAGCTTGGGACTGCTGCGCAGTCCAACGGGGATAAATCCCCTCGCCACAGGTGTGCGTGTTCATCACATAAATTCACTCACCCCACTTCATCTCGCCCTTGGCGACCTTGGCACTCAGCTCCAGCGAGATTTCTTCGCCGAGGGTCGGGAAGCGTTTTTTCATCGCAGCAATCAACGCCGCAGCGTCTTTGGCCTTGGCGGTTTCTTCGTCGAAGGCCTTGATGTAGTCCGCAGTGAATTGCACAGCGGCCAGGGAGCGCGCGCTCTTGCCGAGGTAATGACCCGGCACGAGAGTATTCGGTTTCAGGGTTTCAATGCTGTGCAGCGTAGCCAGCCAGTCGGTGTGGGATTGTGCGGTTTGGGTGTCGGCCATCCACGCGTGAATGTTTTCCGCGACCACCACGCCCCCGACCACCGCCTTGATCGACGGGATCCACACAAAGGTGCGATCCGGTTGCTTGCCCTCCAGCCCCACCACCTGCAACTTCTGCCCTTCGAGTATCAGGCTGTCGCCCTCAAGCACGCCCGGCACGATGGTTCTGGCCGGTACATCGGCGCCCATTTTCGGGCCCCAGAACGCCAGTTTGCCGTCGACGGTTTTCTTGATGTGATCCACTGTCGCTTGCGAAGCGAGCACCTTGGCGTGGGGGAACGCAGCGGTCAGGGTGTCGAGGCCGAAGTAGTAATCCGGGTCACCGTGGCTGATGTAAATGGTGGTCAGTTGCTTGCCACTGGCGCGGATTCTTTCAACCACTTGCTCGGCCTGGGATTTGCCGAATTGCGCGTCCACCAGGATCGCGTCTTTCTCGCCACTGACCAGAACCGAGGTCACCGGGAAGATCGCCTTGTCGCCCGGGTTGTACACATCCAGTGTCAACGTCGATGCCGCCGCGTGAGCCGCGAAGCCAAGGGTGGCCGTGGCCAGCAAAATACGCTTGATGGAAGTGAAACCGATCATCTGTTGCTCCGTTGTCCGAGTGCCGTGCTTGGCGATGGATCAGAGCTTAGTTGCACGACTCAGTACAAAAAATGCGATGCTGGAACATAGTTTGTTTCTGAAATCGGGCAAATCATGGATCGTCTACAAGCAATGCGGGTGTTCGTCACGGTGGTCGACCTCGATAGCCAGTCGGCCGCCGCCGATCATCTGGAGCTCTCACGGCCGGTGGTTTCGCGGTATCTGGCAGAACTGGAAGACTGGGTCGGCGCGCGCCTGATGCACCGCACCACACGCAAGTTGAGCCTGACAGCCGCCGGCAGCGAGATCCTGCCACGGTGTCGGCAGATGCTCGACTTGTCTTCGGACATGCAGGCTGCCGTCAGCGAGCCGGACGATGCACCGCGCGGCCTGCTGCGGATCAGCGTCAGCACTTCGTTCGGCCAGGCACAACTGGCCGATGCCATGGCGGCGTACGTCAAGCGTTACCCCGGCGTCAGCATCGACCTGCAGATGCTCGACCGCACGGTAAACCTGGTGGATGAGCGCATCGACCTGGCGATTCGCACCAGCAATGACCTGGACCCGAACCTCATTGCGCGGCGGCTGACGGTCTGCCGCTCGGTGATCTGCGCCGCCCCCGCTTACCTGGACGAGCATCCGGCACCGACGCAGGTCGAAGACCTGAGCCTGCACAACTGCCTGACGCACTCCTATTTCGGTAAAAGCCTGTGGCATTTCGAGCAGGACGGCGAACCGGTCTCGGTGCCGGTACAGGGCAACATCAGCGCCAACGAAGCCAGTACGCTGCTACGGGCAACGATGGCCGGTGCCGGGGTGGCGATGCTGCCGACTTATCAGGCCGGTGTGCACATCCACAGCGGCGAACTGATCCGCCTGCTGCCCCAGGCCGAACCGCGCCAGATGAATATCTACGCGGTGTACGCCTCACGCAAACACATGCCGGCGGCACTGCGCAGCGTGCTGGATTTTCTGGTGCTCAGATTCCCCGAAGACCCAGCCTGGGATATCGGACTTTAAGAGGCCCGCTCCCACGGGGAACATCAGTGTTCTGAATGTCGGCCTACATGCGCAGAACGCGTGACTGGCAACTCACTGCCGCTGACCTATGCTGAAATAAGTACCGAAGGGTATTCGTTCAGAGGTCAACGCCATGAACATCAAAACAAGAAGATACCTCGCGATTTTCATCACCTGCGCGGCCACGCTGGCGCTGTATGGCACGGCGGCCTGGCGCGTCGAGCAGTTGCGACAACTGCCCCGTGAATACGCGAGCTGTAACTTCGAGCGTTGCATCCCCCACAACGCGACCCTCAACGCCCTTCGATAACGAAGCGGATCAGGCCTCGTTGTCCTGATCGGCCTTCAAGCGGTCGCGAAAAGCCTTGGGCGAGATCCCCACCCGGCGCCGGAACAGGCGCGTGAAGTTGGTCGGATCGGAAAACCCCAACACGTCGGACATTTCGTAAATGGTCATGCTGGTGTAGGTCAGCAAACGCTTGGCCTCCAGCAATTGCCGCTCGTGCATGATCTGCAACGCCGGTTGTCCCGCCAACTCACGGCAGGTGCCGTTGAGGTGCGACACGGAAATTCCCAGCCGATGCGCCAGGTCCTCGACCTTGACGTGTTGGCGATACGTCTCTTCCACCAGCTGGATGAACCCGTTGAGGTATTCCCGCGCACGCTGCGGACGTTGACTGGCGGAGCGACGTTGAAGCGCCTGACGGCTGACCCACACCATGATCACGCTGACCAGCGAATGCATGAGCATTTCCCGGGCCGGTTGATGGCCGGTGTACTCGTTCTGCAATGCAGAAAACAGACTGTTGAGGTACTCACCGTCATTGCCGGCCGGATAACTTTCGGCCTGGGCCAGGGCATTCACCGAGTTGCCCAGCTGCGCCTGGAGATGAGCGACCAGCGGCGCGGCCAGGGTCACGACAAACCCTTCGACATCCTCGGAAAAACGATAACCGTGCACCGATAACGGCGGCAGAACCAGGATCGCCGGTTCGCTCAGCTGCGTGCGTTTGCCTTCGATTTCAAGCTCTGCCTGACCTTTGAACACGAAGAGCAACTGGCACAGATCGGCGTGGCGATGGGGTTTGATTTCCCACTGATGTTCGCGGCTGCGTTTGGAGATGGTTTCGCAGTGCAACAAGTCCGGGGTCGGCCATTCCAGGCTTTCACCATAGAGCTTGAACACCGGTATCGAAGGCAGGTCAGGCTTGTTCATAACTTCAATCCAGGCCTCGGAAGGTGGTGGGCGATAATCGCACCGATTGGCAGAATGTACAGCTATCGGCTCAGTTTTCACCTTCAATTGACAGACCCGCAAGTGAAAAATGCAAGCACTCGATCCATAAAAATAATTCACCGACTCTGGTCGCGTGGAGCTTGCGAGTCATAAAAACAATGAAAACGCTGAAAACCCAAATCGCCATCATCGGTGCCGGCCCGTCCGGATTGCTGCTCGGCCAATTGCTGCACAACGCCGGTATCGACACCCTCATCCTCGAACGCCAGACCCCGGACTATGTGCTCGGGCGAATCCGCGCCGGTGTTCTCGAACAAGGCATGGCAGAGCTGCTGCGTCAGGCCGGCGTCGGCCAGCGCATGGACGCCGAAGGGCTGGTTCACGGCGGCTTCGAACTGGCCCTCGACGGGCGTCGGGTGCACATTGATCTGCAGGCCCTGACCGGGGGGAAAACCGTGATGATCTACGGGCAGACCGAGGTCACCCGTGACTTGATGGCCGCTCGTCGGGAGGCCGGCGCGCAGACGATTTACGAAGCCGGCAACGTCGTACCCCACGGCATGAAAACCGATGAAGCCTTCGTGACGTTCGAAAAGGATGGCGAAACCTGGCGGCTCGATTGCGACTACATCGCCGGTTGCGACGGCTTCCATGGCGTGGCGCGGCAATCGATTCCCGCCGAGAATTTGAAGGTGTTCGAACGGGTTTATCCATTCGGCTGGCTTGGGATTCTCGCTGACACCCCCCCCGTCCACGATGAGTTGGTCTACGCCCGTCACGAACGCGGCTTTGCCCTGTGCAGCATGCGCTCGGCGACGCGTACCCGGTATTACCTTCAGGTTCCTGCCGACGAACACGTCGAGAATTGGTCCGATCAGCGTTTCTGGGATGAGCTCAAGTCCCGGCTGCCTGCTGCGTTGGCAGAGTCTTTGGTGACCGGGCCGTCCATCGAAAAAAGCATCGCGCCGCTGCGCAGTTTCGTGGTCGAACCGATGCAGTACGGGCGGATGTTTCTGGTCGGCGACGCCGCGCACATCGTGCCGCCCACCGGCGCCAAAGGCCTGAACCTGGCGGCGAGCGACGTCAGTACGTTGTTCAATATTCTGCTGAAGGTTTACCGCGAAGGCCGGGGCGACTTGCTGGAGAAGTACTCTGAGGTCTGCCTGCGCCGGGTCTGGAAAGCCGAGCGGTTTTCCTGGTGGATGACCTCGATGTTGCATCGCTTTGACGATCACGACGGGTTCAGCCAGCGCATCAGTGAGTCGGAGCTGGACTACTTTGTCAGTTCTGAGGCGGGTCGAAAAACCATTGCAGAAAATTACGTCGGACTTCCGTACGAGGCTATCGAATAGCCTCCTATCGACTTACACTGGCGAGCATCCCCGCTCGCCCATGCCTCTTGCGGGACCCTCACTGCCCGCAGGTTCTCCCGTGACCAATCTCAACCAGCCTGACACGCCCAAACCGGCCATTCGCAGCGTGCTGATCGCCCTGATGCTGGCGATTTTTCTCGGCGCACTGGACCAGACCATTGTCGCCGTATCGATGCCGGCCATTTCCGCGCAGTTCAAGGATGTCAGCCTGCTGGCCTGGGTGATTTCCGGCTACATGGTGGCGATGACCGTGGCGGTGCCGATCTACGGAAAACTCGGCGACCTGTACGGTCGGCGCACGTTGATGCTGTTCGGCATGGGGCTGTTCACGATGGCTTCGTTGTTCTGCGGCATGGCCCAGAGCATGGAGCAGCTGGTACTGGCGCGGATTGTTCAGGGCATCGGTGCCGGCGGGATGATTTCGGTCAGCCAGGCAATCATCGGCGATATCGTGCCGCCTCGCGAACGGGGTCGCTATCAAGGTTACTTCAGCAGCATGTACGCGGTGGCCAGCGTGGCCGGTCCGGTGCTCGGCGGTTACATGACCGAATACCTGTCGTGGCGCTGGGTGTTCCTGATTAATCTGCCACTGGGCCTGGGGGCGTGGCTGGTGGCCAATCGCACGCTGGTGGGGCTGCCCGTACCACAGCGAAAGCCGATCATCGATTACCTTGGCACGCTGTTAATGATCATCGGCCTGACGGCCTTGTTGCTCGGTATCACCCAGTTCGGCCAGGGGCATTCGTGGCGCAGCGCCGAAGTGTTGGGCTTGCTGGGTTGTGCGGTGGTGGTCCTGGCCTTGTTCGTCCGGCATGAGCGCCGTGCGCAGGAGCCGTTGCTGCCCATGCACCTGTTCGCCAACCGCAATGCGATCCTGTGCTGGTGCACAATTTTCTTTACCAGTTTCCAGGCGATCTCGCTGATCGTGCTGATGCCGTTGCGCTTCCAGAGCGTGACGGGTGCCGGGGCTGACAGTGCCGCGCTGCACCTGTTGCCCTTGGCCATGGGATTGCCGATCGGTGCGTATTTCGCCGGGCGGCGGACCTCGGTGACCGGGCGCTACAAACCGATGATCCTCACCGGTGCGATCCTGATGCCAATGTCGATTCTCGGCATGGCGTTCAGTCCGCCCCAGGCGGTGGTGCTCAGCAGCTTGTTCATGGTGCTCAGCGGTATCGCCTCTGGCATGCAGTTCCCGACCTCACTGGTCGGGACACAGAATTCAGTGGAGCAACGGGACATCGGCGTCGCGACCAGCACCACCAACCTGTTCCGTTCCCTGGGCGGTGCGGTGGGGGTGGCGTTGATGTCGGCGCTGTTGCTGGCGTTGCTGCAAGACTCGAGTTTCGCACACCTGGCTGGCTCGACACTGATTGCCGAGGGCCGTTCGGGGAATGTCTTGCTGGACGGCCTGAACGCAGCGCCGGGGGATGCGCAGAACGCCTTGCGCGCTGAGCTGCTGCTGACCTTCCGGCATTTGCTGATGGTCAGTGCGGCGGTGTCGCTGCTGGGATTGGCGGCGGCGATTGCCATGCCGAACCGGATGTTGCGGGGGCGCGAAGACAAGGCTCGATAGATAGACCGAGTCGCCTGCAATCGCGAGCAGGCTCGCTCCCACACTTGATCTCTGTCGCACACAAAGCTGTGATCACTGGAGATCTACTGTGGGAGCGAGCCTGCTCGCGATTGCGGTCTGTCAGTCACCACCATCAAGGGCTGTAATACCCGACCGCCACCAGAAAATGCCCGACCTTTTTCAGGTACGCATGCTTATTCTCGATCTTGCCGGTCACCGGGTTTTTCCACCGATATTCGTATTCGCCATAATCCTGTTCAGCCATCAACCCCAGGATCGGCTCGCCCACCGGCTTGCCTTCAGGGTCCTTGATCTTGCCGAAATCGGTATTGATCAGCCGCAGGTTGGTGCCGTGCGCGACATAGCGCTGGGTGTCCAGGTCGACGACGAACACATACAGGTCATCCTGCAAATAACCACCCTTGAGTGAGTTGATGGCGGTGAGCGTGCCCTTCTCGTCCCTGGCCAGGTCGGTTGCCGCTTTGTTCAGCAGCGCCATCGCCTGCTCCGCCGACGCCCGTGGCAGGTAATAACCCACTGCCAGAATGCGCTGGCCGATCCGTTGGTAGAACACATGCTTGCGTTCGACCTTGCCGTCTGACCAGTTCTGCCAGCGATATTCCGCCTGCTGGATGCCATTGCCCTCCGGCACTTTCAACGCGTCCTTGAAGGCTTTCTGCACATCCGGGCCGAGCACCTCAGACACATCGCGCCCGATCAACGCCGAAGACGGCCCGCCGCTGGCGAGCATCACACCTTTGGTATCGACGACGAATACGTAGCGGTCCTTGTCGACAAACTCGCCCTGGCGGCTGAAGGCCGCGAACGCCTTGTCACCGTTGTCGTGGTAGTAGGCCAGGGCTTTTTCCAGCAAGGCGATGGCGGCCTGGCTGTCATCCTTCTCGGTCCCGGCAGCTTGAGCCTGCCCCAGACACAGCAACAACATCCCGCCCAGCAGGGCCAACCTGTGCAAAAACCCCATTGCGCATTCCTCATTCTTGTCGATGTTTCAAGAGCGTAGACGGCTTGGGGATATGTACGAACATTCAGGGAACGGTGTGAGGGGGGGAGCTGAGGTTTTTGTGGCGAGGGAGCTCGCTCCCGCCGGCCGATCCGCGTCCGGGCGCAGCAGACGCAAATCAGGCACCGCGGATTATCTGAAAATCCGCGGTGGATGCTTTGGGGCGGCTTCGCCCCAGCGGGAGCAAGCTCCCTCGCCACACGTATTCGCGTGCCGGGTTATTGCGCTCGGGCACGCAACTGCTGCTGCAAATTCTGGATCTGCGCCTGCAGGGTGTTGATGTTGCGGGTGACAGAAGCACGGAAAGCGTCGAACTCGGCCGTGCTGGACGAGGCAGGCCCGGCGGCCGGGCGGTTGTCCTGTTCGCTTTTGAGCACAATCATGTCTTGTTCCAGACGTTCAATGGCGGCGCTCGGGTTGCCTTGTTTTTTCAGCGCAACGATGTCGGCACCGAGGCTTTTCAGCTGAGCGTCGAATTTGTCAGTGTCCGCCGGCGCGCTTTTCAGGGCGGCCAGTTCACCGCTCAGGGCTTTGACCTGGGCCTGCAATTGCGTGTTGGCGGTCTGGTGCTCGGTGTTCTGGGCGGTGGCTTGCGCCAGGCGCTTGTCCAGATCGGCGGTTTGCGCGGTCATTTGCGCCAGGCGCTTGTCCAGGTCGGAAGTCTGGCCGACAACGCCCTGCTGCTGCTTGCTCTGATCCTGGAGTTTGCTTTCCAGCTGCTTGATCTGCAGTTTCAGTGCTTCGCTGTCGCTGGTGACGTTGGTCTGGCTGGCGACGACCTTGCCGGAAATGTCCTGCAAGCGCCCCGCCGCATCCTCACTGATGCGCGCGAAACTTTCCTGGGTCGCCACCAGTTGCTGTTCCATCAGCGAGATCTGCTGGAAGCTCCACCAGGCAAGGCCGGCGAAGGCAAAAAACAAGGCGCCGACCAGCGCCCACAACGGGCCGGTGCTGGCAGCCTTGACCTTGACCACCGGCGGGGTGCGCGAATGCACGGCGGTGCGGGCGGAGGGCACAAAATCATCGTCGTCGAGGCTGTCGGCACGCAGGCTCGGTACATCGTCGAAGTCGTCGTTGGCATCGTTACGCATGGACATTGAGTCAACCTTTGTGGAACGCGGTGATGGCTTGATGGGGCGAAGTATAAACCCGTCAGCCGCATCGATTGACCCTTGATTCCCGGACTCGGTTCAGTATCGGGACGGCCTGTGTGTCAGCGAATGTCCTGAGCCTTCCACCAGCCGCAGAATTCATCGAGGGCGGTCCAGAGACTGACCTTCGGATCGTAGTCCAGATAATGCCGCGCGCGGCTGATGTCCAAGGTGAAATTTTTGTTCATCACCTGCATGCCCAGGCGCGACAGGGTTGGCTCGGGACGACCCGGCCAAAGCTTGCACATGCCCTCGTTGAGCGCCGCCACGGTGTAGGCCAGGCCGTAGGAACGGTAGCGGGTCACCTGTGGGACATCCATCTTGCGCATGACGTAATTGACCACGTCCCACAACGGGATCGGCGTTCCGTTGCTGATGTTGTAGGCCTTGCCCAACGCCGATCCGCCGGCCAGCAAACTGCTGAGCAACGCCTCGTTGAGGTTTTGTATGCTGGTAAAATCGACTTTGTTCAAACCGTTGCCGACAATGGCCAGCCGCCCCTTGCGTTGCATCGTCAACAGACGCGGGAAGATGCTCATGTCGCCCGCACCGGTCACGAAGCGCGGACGCAGGGCCAGGGTTTCGAGGCCGAATTCCTGGGCACCGAAGACCTTCTGCTCGGCCAGGTATTTGGTCGCGGCGTAGGGATGTTTGAAGCGCTTGGGGACCTGCTCTTCGGTCAACCCGAGGTGATCGCGGCCATCGAAGTAGATCGACGGCGAGGACAAGTGCACCAGCCGCCGGACACGCTGTTTCAGGCAGGCTTCGACGATGTTTTCGGTGACCTGCACGTTGCCCAGATGAAAGTCCTGATAACGTCCCCACACGCCTACAGCGCCGGCGCAATGCACCACGGCTTCGACGTCGGAACACAGGTTGCGCGCCAGTTCCGGGTCGCTCAAGTCACCCTGCACGAACTCGGCGCCTCGGCGCACCAGGTGTTCGACGCTTTCGGCCCGGCGACCGTTGACCCGCACGTCCAGGCCCTGCTCCAGGGCGAAACGCGCAAAGCGTCCGCCGATGAAGCCGCTTGCGCCGGTGACCAGAATCTTCATGTAGTGCTCCGAATATTTCGTTTTGCATAGTGCGTGAGGTCTTGACGCTGCCGGTCAGTCCAACGGCACCAGCCATTGCTTCGACGAGCGCACCAATTGATCGGTCAGCAACCCCAGCAACTGACCGCCATTGCGCCAATGATGCCAGTACAGCG
Organism: Pseudomonas sp. IT-P171; assembly: GCF_949767765.1. Classification (NCBI taxonomy): domain Bacteria; kingdom Pseudomonadati; phylum Pseudomonadota; class Gammaproteobacteria; order Pseudomonadales; family Pseudomonadaceae; genus Pseudomonas; species Pseudomonas sp. IT-P171. The sequence goes on along the minus strand of NZ_CATKQN010000022.1, from coordinate 307,222 downwards.
GCACATCGATGGGCTTATCTGGCAAAAGCTCGCGCAAAACCCCGCGTTCCAGCTGATCGCGCACCTGCAATTCAGGCACCAGCCCCCACCCCAGGCCGGCTTCGGTCAGGCGAATGAAGCCTTCGGACGACGGGCATAAATGGTGTTCAAAACCGCCATCTACGCCGAGGGACGCGAGGTAGCGATGCTGCAGGAAATCGTCCGGGCCAAAGACCAGCGCCGGCGTTTTCGACAACTGATCGGCGCGAACGCCTTGCGGAAAATGCCGGACGATGAAGGCCGGGCTGGCCAATGCGCGATAACGCATGGCGCCCAACAGAACGCTGCGCGCCCCGGCGACCGGACGTTCGCTGGCACAGACACACGCCGCCACTTCGCCTGCGCGCATGCGTTTGAGGCCGACGGTCTGGTCTTCGACCACCAGATCCAGCAACAGGTGTTGTTCGGCGCAAAAATCTCCGACCGCTTCGGCCCACCACGTGGCGAGGCTGTCGGCGTTCAGGGCGATGCGCAGACGTTCCGGCAGGCCTTCTTCATCCAGCGCCGGAACCAGGGTTTGCAGGTCCCGCTCCAGGAGGCGCACCTGCTGCACATGGTTGAGCAAACGCCGACCGATTTCAGTCGGCGCCGGCGGTGTCATCCGCACCAGCACCGGTTGGCCGACCCGCGCTTCCAGCAGTTTGATGCGCTGGGAGATCGCCGATTGCGACAAGCCGAGCACTTGGGCGGCGCGTTCAAAACCGGCCTGCTCGATCACGGCGGCCAACGCGGAAAGCAATTTATAGTCGAACATCAGTTTTCCTAATGAGCGATCAGCATGATTGGTTTTTCTTATACCGCTTGTGGACGGAGAATGGCCAGCAAGAACTCTTGAGCAAGGAACACCGACATGGCTGGCGAAACTTCATTGGCAACGCTTTTGCGCAGCATGAGCCCGCAACTCAACGCTGGCGAGTATGTGTTCTGCACGTTGCGCGACGGCCATTTGCCGCCGGGTCTTGAGATCATCGGCAGTTTTCGCGAGCAGGAAGGCCTGACGGTGATTCTGGAACGCTCCCAGGCCGAGAAGGCCGGTTTCAGCTTCGACTACGTTGCCGCCTGGATCACCCTGAACGTGCACTCCGCGCTGGAAGCCGTCGGCCTGACCGCCGCCTTCGCCACGGCATTGGGCCAGGCCGGTATCAGCTGCAACGTGATCGCCGGTTATTTCCACGACCATTTATTCGTCGGCCAGGCCGATGCCGAACGCGCCCTGCACGTGTTGCGGGATCTGGCAGCGAACGCGGAGTAAATCCTTATGTGGCAAAGCTATGTAAACGGCCTGTTGGTGGCCGCGGGGCTGATCATGGCGATCGGCACTCAGAACGCGTTTGTGCTGGCCCAGAGCCTGCGGCGTGAACATCACCTGCCGGTGGCGGCGCTCTGCGTGACGTGCGATGCGTTGCTGGTGGCTGCCGGCGTGTTCGGTCTGGCCACCGTGCTGGCGCAAAATCCGACATTGCTGGCGGTGGCCCGTTGGGGCGGCGCGGTGTTCCTGATCTGGTACGGCAGCCTCGCGTTGCGCCGGGCCTTCTCGAAACAGAGCTTGCAACAGAATGAAAACCAGACCGTACGTTCACTGCGCGCCGTGCTGCTCAGCGCCTTGGCGGTCACCCTGCTCAACCCGCACGTTTATCTGGATACCGTATTGCTGATTGGCTCCCTTGGCGCACAACAGACCGAGCCTGGTGCCTATGTCGTGGGCGCGGCCAGTGCGTCGTTGCTGTGGTTCTTCACGTTGGCGCTGGGCGCTGCATGGCTGGCGCCGTGGCTGGCTCGGCCGAGCACCTGGCGGATTCTGGATCTGTTGGTCGCCGTGATGATGTTCACCGTAGCCTTTCAATTAATCATCGTCTCCTGATTATTCCAAAAGGCTCTGGAACCTCTATTCCACACAGTTGTTGCGTGGTTATGCCGCACCCCCGGTGCTATGATCCGGTTCGATGCGCCGCAAAGAGTACAAACTCCCCGGCGCTTGTCTGGCCGCCCGTGATCGGCCTTGCGACCACCGCAACTGACCTGATTAGGAGAATCATCATGGCTTTCGAATTGCCGCCGCTGCCCTACGCACACGATGCCCTGCAGCCGCACATTTCCAAGGAAACCCTGGAATACCACCACGACAAGCACCACAACACCTACGTCGTGAACCTGAACAACCTGGTGCCAGGCACCGAGTTCGAAGGCAAGACCCTGGAAGAAATCGTCAAGTCTTCCTCGGGTGGCATCTTCAACAACGCCGCTCAGGTCTGGAACCACACTTTCTACTGGAACTGCCTGGCGCCAAACGCCGGCGGTCAACCAACCGGCGCACTGGCTGAAGCCATCAACGCAGCCTTCGGTTCGTTCGACAAGTTCAAAGAAGAATTCAGCAAAACCTCCATCGGTACCTTCGGTTCCGGTTGGGGCTGGCTGGTGAAAAAGGCTGACGGCTCCCTGGCCCTGGCCAGCACCATCGGCGCCGGCAACCCGCTGACCAGCGGCGACACCCCGCTGCTGACCTGCGACGTCTGGGAACACGCTTACTACATCGACTACCGCAACCTGCGTCCGAAGTACGTAGAAGCGTTCTGGAACCTGGTCAACTGGAAATTCGTGGCTGAGCAGTTCGAAGGCAAAACCTTCACCGCTTAAGATCGACGCCAGTCAAGAAACCCGGCTTTTGCCGGGTTTTTTTTGGGTTTTGGAATGCCTGCCGAATTCGAGTACAACCGAAGAATATCTGTCCTCTGTCAGGTCGTCATCGCTGGCAAGCCAGCGCCCACAAGGTCCGAGGACACCCGCGAAAATCGGGCCGCCCTCACAAGCAGTCTCGTCCCCGCACAAAGGCCGATTTCCCACAATGAAACCAGCCTTCCCCCCCTTGCCCCACCGCCATAGCCGTCTAACATCAACCAAATGGAAAATATCTCTACCCTCCCCTCAAGTTGAAGGACTCGACTACCGACACAGTACTAATAGGACAAATACTCCAGGCAACAGCATTTCGGCCAACCCACAGGCAAATTCCCCTGTGTTTGATTGTCCCTTTGACTGCCATCACGGGATTGCCAATACTCATGGCAACTTGATGCTACCTGCACGGAACAAGGAATGACTCTTTGAAGCTGGAACTCAAGAACAGCTTGTCGGTAAAGTTGCTCCGGGTCGTGCTCCTGTCGGCATTGATCGTCGGCGTGGTCTTGAGCTGCGCGCAGATCGTTTTCGATGCCTATAAAACACGCCAGGCCGTGGCCAGCGATGCCCAGCGCATCCTCGACATGTTCCGCGACCCCTCGACCCAGGCCGTCTACAGCCTGGACCGGGAAATGGGCATGCAGGTGATCGAAGGCCTGTTCCAGGACGACGCTGTGCGCCAGGCCTCCATCGGCCATCCCAATGAAGCCATGCTCGCGCAAAAATCCCGCGACCTGCAGCAATCCAGCAGTCGCTGGCTGACCGACCTGATCCTGGGCAAGGAACGCACCTTCACCACTCAACTGGTGGGTCGCGGCCCCTACAGCGAGTACTACGGCGACCTGAGCATCACCCTCGACACCGCCACGTACGGCGAGGGATTTATCGTCAATTCGGTGATCATCTTCATTTCCGGTGTATTGCGGGCCCTGGCCATGGGGCTGGTGCTGTATCTGGTCTATCACTGGCTGCTGACCAAACCGTTGTCGCGGATCATCGAGCACCTCACCGAAATCAACCCGGACCGCCCGAGCGAGCATAAGATTCCGCAGCTCAGGGGCCACGAAAAAAACGAACTGGGCATCTGGATCAACACCGCCAACCAGTTGCTCGAATCCATCGAACGCAACACGCACCTGCGCCACGAAGCGGAAAACAGCCTGCTGCGCATGGCCCAATACGACTTCCTCACCGGTCTGCCGAACCGCCAGCAATTGCAGCAACAACTGGACAAGATTCTCGTCGACGCCGGCAAGTTGCAGCGGCGGGTTGCGGTGCTGTGTGTCGGCCTCGATGACTTCAAGGGCATCAACGAACAGTTCAGCTATCAGACCGGCGACCAGTTGTTGCTGGCCCTGGCTGATCGCCTGCGGGCCCACAGCGGTCGCCTCGGCGCCCTCGCCCGCCTCGGTGGCGACCAGTTCGCCCTCGTTCAGGCCGATATCGAACAACCCTACGAAGCGGCCGAACTGGCCCAGAGCATTCTCGATGATCTCGAAGCGGCGTTCGCCCTCGATCATCAGGAAATTCGACTGCGCGCCACCATCGGCATCACCCTGTTCCCCGAGGACGGTGACAGCACCGAGAAGCTGCTGCAAAAGGCCGAGCAGACCATGACCCTGGCCAAGACCCGCTCGCGCAACCGTTATCAGTTCTATATCGCCAGCGTCGACACTGAAATGCGTCGCCGTCGCGAGCTGGAAAAAGACCTGCGCGACGCCCTGGCGCGCGACCAGTTCTACCTGGTCTACCAACCGCAGATCAGCTACCGCGATCATCGGGTAGTGGGCGTCGAAGCATTGATTCGCTGGCAGCATCCCGAACATGGGCTGGTGCCACCGGACCTGTTCATCCCGCTGGCCGAGCAGAACGGCACCATCATCGCCATCGGCGAATGGGTGCTGGATCAGGCCTGCAAACAATTGCGCGACTGGCATGACCAGGGTTTCACCGACCTGCGCATGGCCGTGAACCTGTCCACCGTCCAGTTGCACCACGCCGAACTGCCGCGAGTGGTCAACAACCTGCTGCAGATGTACCGCCTGCCACCCCGCAGTCTGGAGCTGGAAGTCACCGAAACCGGCCTGATGGAAGACATCAGCACCGCCGCCCAGCACCTGCTGAGCCTGCGTCGCTCCGGCGCGCTGATCGCCATCGACGACTTCGGCACCGGGTACTCATCGCTCAGTTATCTGAAAAGCCTGCCACTGGACAAGATCAAGATCGACAAGAGCTTCGTTCAGGACCTGCTCGATGACGACGACGATGCGACCATCGTCCGGGCCATCATTCAGTTGGGCAAGAGCCTGGGCATGCAGGTCATTGCCGAAGGTGTGGAAACCATCGAACAAGAGGCCTACATCATCTCTGAAGGCTGCCATGAAGGTCAGGGCTACTTCTACAGCAAACCGCTGCCGGCGCGAGAACTGGGCGCTTACCTGAAACAGGCCCAGCGCAGTAATGCCGCGATCCTCTGAACCTGTGGCGAGGGAGCTTGCTCCCGCTGGGTGGCAAAGCCGCCCCAAATCCTGCCCCCACGGTTCTGACAGAAAATTCCAGTCGACCTGATTGCGACTGTTGCACTTTCCAGCGGGAGCAAGCTCCCCTCGCCACAGTGATTGCCAGCTGATACAGGTCATGCTGCTGGCATTCATTCGTGTGAATAAGACATATTTACAAGCACAACCCTTTACAGATAATGCGAAAGATTTGCATTATGTCGCAGTTTCGCGCGCTTGCTGCGCCATTCCACCCCCCTTTCGAAGCAGGATGTTCGCCATGATTCGTATGCCTCTGGCTACCGCCAGTCTGTTGGCCATCGCTATTTCCCTCGCCGGTTGTGGCGAAGGCAAAGACAAAGCTGCCGCTCCAGCGCCGACTCCGTCCGCCAGCAACGCTGCACCGGCTGCCGCACCCGCAGCGACCAGTAAAGTCGACGAAGCCGCCGCCAAAGCCGTTGTCGCGCACTACGCCGACATCGTCTTCGCCGTTTACAGCGATGCCGAATCCACTGCGAAGACCCTGCAAACCGCTATCGACGCTTTCCTCGCCAAGCCGAACGCCGACACCCTGAAAGCCGCCAAGGCTGCCTGGGTCGCAGCTCGCGTTCCTTACCTGCAGAGCGAAGTGTTCCGCTTCGGCAACACCATCATCGACGACTGGGAAGGTCAGGTGAACGCCTGGCCACTGGACGAAGGCCTGATCGACTACGTCGACAAATCCTACGAGCACGCCCTGGGTAACCCGGGTGCCACGGCCAACATCATCGCCAACACTCAGGTTCAGGTCGGCGAAGACAAGATCGACGTCAAGGACATCACCCCGGAAAAACTCGCCAGCCTGAACGAGCTGGGCGGTTCCGAGGCCAACGTCGCCACCGGTTACCACGCCATCGAATTCCTGCTTTGGGGCCAGGACCTGAACGGCACCGGCCCTGGCGCCGGCAACCGCCCAGCTTCCGACTACCTGGAAGGCAAAGGCGCTACGGGCGGTCACAACGATCGTCGTCGCGCTTACCTGAAGTCGGTGACCCAGCTGCTGGTCAGCGACCTTGAAGAAATGGTCGGTAACTGGAAACCGAACGTGGCCGACAACTACCGCGCCACCCTGGAAGCGGAACCGGCTGAATCCGGCCTGCGCAAAATGCTGTTCGGCATGGGCAGCCTGTCCCTGGGCGAACTGGCGGGCGAGCGGATGAAGGTTTCCCTGGAAGCCAACTCCCCGGAAGACGAACACGACTGCTTCAGCGACAACACCCACAACTCGCAGTTCTACGATGCCAAAGGCGTTCGTAACGTGTACCTGGGCGAATACACCCGCGTCGACGGCACCAAAATGACCGGCGCCAGCCTGTCGTCCCTGGTGGCCAAGGCCGACCCGGCTGCCGACACCGCGCTGAAGGCCGACCTGGCTGCGACCGAAGCCAAGATGCAGGTCATCGTCGATCACGCCAACAAGGGTGAGCACTACGACCAATTGATCGCCGCCGGCAACACTGCCGGTAACCAGATCGTCCGTGACGCCATCGCTTCGCTGGTCAAACAGACCGGTTCGATCGAAGCCGCCGCCGGCAAACTGGGCATCAGCGACCTGAACCCGGACAACGCTGATCACGAGTTCTGATCAACGCTGGCTGAACAAAAGGCGACCTTCGGGTCGCCTTTTTTATTGGTCCGAACACCGCTCCCACATTGGACGGTGCTGAATCAGTAAGAGTGATGACAGTTTTGAAAAACCCTGCTCCACATCAACCAAACGATAATTCCTCTTATTCAATCTCCACTGCCCTGTTAGACTTTGCGCCCTTGTTTTGCTCGTCTTGCAGGATGTCTGATGCCCTCGCTGCCTCTTCGCTTGTCCGCACTGTTTCTGGCCCTGGGCTTGAGTGCCTGCGATGACGCCCCGCGTTTTACCAAAGCCGAACCCGGTGAAGCCCGGTCCGGTGGCGCCGCGACCGTGCGCAAGACCGATCAGAACGCCTTCTCCCTGCCCTCCGCCAATCTGCCGCCCTCCCGGCGTGTGGACTTCAGCGTCGGCAACAGCTTCTTCCGCAACCCGTGGGTGATCGCCCCGTCGACCACCACCGCCCGGGATGGCCTCGGGCCGTTGTTCAACACCAACGCCTGCCAGAACTGCCACATCAAGGACGGCCGCGGTCATCCGCCCGCGCCTGATGCGCAGAGCGCCGTGTCGATGCTGGTGCGCCTGTCGATCCCCGATGCGCCGGCCTACGCCAAAATCATCGAACAGCTCGGCGTGGTTCCCGAGCCGGTCTACGGCGGGCAACTCCAGGACATGGCCATCCCCGGTGTACTTCCGGAAGGCAAGGTGCGGGTCGACTACACGCCGGTGCCGGTCCGCTTCAAGGACGGCACCGAGATCGAATTGCGCAAACCCAGCCTGAACATCACCCAACTGGGGTACGGTCCGATGCACCCTGACACCCGTTTCTCGGCCAGGGTCGCGCCACCCATGATTGGCCTCGGCTTGCTTGAAGCCATCCCCGATGAGGCGATCCTGGCCAATGCCGAGGCTCAGGCAAAAGAAAAAAACGGTATCGCCGGACGCCCGAACCAGGTCTGGGATGACGCCCAACAGAAAACCGTCCTCGGACGATTTGGCTGGAAGGCCGGGCAGCCGAACCTCAATCAACAAAACGTTCACGCGTTTTCGGGAGACATGGGCCTCACCACAACCCTGCGGCCGATGGACGACTGCACCGATGCACAAACCGCGTGCAAACAAGCGCCCAGCGGCAATGGCCCGGAGGGCGAACCGGAAGTCAGCGACAACATCCTGCGTCTGGTGCTGTTCTACAGCCGTAACCTGGCCGTACCGGCCCGACGCGACGTCGGCACGCCTGAAGTGTTGGCCGGCAAGAGCCTGTTTTTCCAGGCCGGCTGCCAGTCCTGTCACACACCGAAATACACCACTGCCGCCAACGCGGCAGAACCTGAACTGGCCAATCAAGTGATTCGCCCCTACAGCGATCTGCTGCTGCACGACATGGGCGACGGACTGGCTGACAACCGCAGCGAATTCCAGGCCAGTGGCCGCGACTGGCGCACCCCGCCGTTGTGGGGCATCGGCCTGACGCAGGCGGTCAGTGGCCATACCCAATTCCTGCATGACGGCCGCGCTCGCAATCTGCTCGAAGCCGTGCTCTGGCATGGCGGCGAGGCGCAGGCCGCGCAGCAACAGGTTTTGTCTTTCAACGCCGAACAGCGCGCCGCGTTGCTGGCATTTTTGAATTCTCTTTAAACACTTATAAAGAATCGGGAGCCCGACATGTTCCGTCCCAAGTTGTTATTCACCAGCCTTGCCGCACTAGCCCTTGGCGCCTGCTCACCGCAGGATCCGCAAGCTGTCACGTCCGCGGCCATTGCCAAGTCGGTGATCCTGCCGACCTACACCCGCTGGGTTGAAGCCGACCGCCAACTGGCTGTCAGCGCGCTGGCCTACTGCGAAGGCAAGGAAAATCTCGACACCGCCCGCGCCGACTTCCTGCACGCGCAGAAAGCCTGGGCCGAGCTGCAACCGCTGCTGATCGGTCCGCTGGCTGAAGGCAATCGCGCCTGGCAGGTGCAGTTCTGGCCGGACAAGAAAAACCTTGTCGGCCGTCAAGTCGAGCAACTGGTCGACGCCCAGCCGCAGATCGATGCCGCGGCGCTGGCCAAATCCAGCGTCGTGGTTCAGGGCCTCTCGGCCTACGAATACATCCTGTTCGACAACAAGCCTGACGTGGCCAACGACGCGCAGAAAGCCAAGTACTGCCCGCTGCTGAAAGCGATTGGCGAGCGCCAGAAACTGATGGCCGAAGACATTCTGAAAAGCTGGAACAACACCGACGGCATGCTCGCGCAGATGAGCAAGTTTCCGAACCAGCGCTACGCCGATTCCCACGAGGCCATCGCCGATCTGCTGCGCGTGCAGGTCACCGCCCTGGACAGCCTGAAGAAAAAACTCGGCACGCCGATGGGCCGTCAGAGCAAGGGCGTGCCGCAACCGTTCCAGGCCGATGCATGGCGCAGCCAGTCTTCCCTGACCGGCCTCGAAGCCAGCCTCGCCGCTGCCAAAACCGTCTGGGAAGGTGTCGACAACAAAGGCCTGCGCGGCTTGTTGCCGAGCGAGCAGAAGCCGTTGGCCGACAAGATCGACACCGCTTATGCCTCCTCGCTGAAACTGTTCGCCAGCAACCAGCGCTCACTGACCGAGATGCTCAACGACGACGCCGGTCGCCAACAGCTCAACGACCTCTACGACAGCCTCAACGTGGTCCATCGCCTGCACGAAGGCGAGCTGGCCAAGGCGCTGGGCATCCAACTGGGCTTCAACGCCAACGACGGTGACTGATGAGGGCGAGTGCCATGCTGCGACGACAGGCTCTGACGTTAGGTAGTTTGCTGCTGGGAGCAGTGACACTGGGCGGCTGGACGCTGTTCAAGCAAAAGGACAAGAGCCCGCTATTGCTCTCGGCGCGGGACGATACGGACGGCAAGCATTACGCCGTCGGATATCGGTTGGACGGTACACGGGTATTCGCTACCCAGGTCGGTCAGCGTTGCCACGACATCATCAATCATCCGGCCCTGCCGATTGCGCTGTTTGTCGCCCGTCGCCCAGGCACCGAGAGCTACCTGATCGACCTGCGCGACGGCACGCTGTTGCAAACCGTAGCCTCGCAGCCGAACCGCCATTTCTATGGTCACGCGGTGATTCACCACAGCGGCGACTGGCTGTACGCCACCGAGAACGACACGTCCGACCCGGGTCGCGGCTTGCTCGGTGTGTATAAGTTCGAAGGCGAGCGCCTCGTGCACAGTGGCGAAATGTCCACCCACGGTATCGGCCCGCATCAGGTGTCGTGGATGCCCGATGGCGAAACCCTGGTGGTGGCCAACGGCGGGATTCGCACCGAGGCGGAAAGCCGGGTCGAGATGAACCTGAACGCCATGGAGCCGAGCCTGGTGCTGATGCAACGCGACGGTACTTTACTGAGCAAGGAAACCCTCGCCCAGCAGATGAACAGCGTGCGGCACCTGGGGATCGCCAGTGACGGCACCATCGTCGCCGGTCAGCAATTCATGGGCCCGTCCCACGAATCTTCGGAACTGTTGGCCATCAAGCGGCCCGGTCAACCGTTCGTGGCGTTCCCGGTGCCCGAGCACCAGTTGCAGGCGATGGGGCATTACACCGCCAGCGTCGCGGTACACAGTGACTTGCGGCTGGTCGCGTTGACCGCGCCACGGGGCAATCGCTTTTTCATCTGGGACCTGGACAGCGGTGAAGTGCGCCTCGATGCGCCACTTCCCGATTGCGCCGGGGTCGGTGCAGTGGCTGACGGCTTTGTCGTGACGTCGGGTCAAGGGCGTTGCCGTTACTACGATTGCCGCCAGACCGATCTGGTTGCTAAACCGTTGGAGCTGCCTGCGGGGCTTTGGGACAACCACCTTCATTTGATCTGACGCCACCTCCCTTTCGGTGGATCTACCCTGTGGTGAGGGAGCTTGCTCCCTCACCACAGTTTTTTTGTTCCCCCGCAGTGCATGCTCGCCTGTGAAAAGTGGCAGTTGGATTCACTGCCGCTCTCGGAGTAATGTTCCCGTCTGTCTCATGATTTCTCCAAGGAACTGGAAATATGCTGCGTCGCCGCATGCTGATCATGTTGGGTGTTGTTCTGCTGGTCGTGCTGGTCCTGGCCGGTTATAAAGCCTTCTCCATCTACACGATGATTCAAGGCTTCTCCGCGCCGAAACCGCCTATAAGCGTTGCCGTGGCCACGGCCATCGAACGGCCCTGGCAAGCCCGCCTGCCTACCGTCGGCACGCTCACGGCGCTGCAAGGCGTAGACCTGAGCCTGGAAACCGACGGCACCGTCATCGATTTGCAGTTCGAGTCAGGGCAGAAGGTCAAGGCCGGCCAACCCCTCATGCGTCTCGACAGCGCCGTGGAAACTGCCTTTCTGGAAACCGCCCAGGCCGACCTCGGGCTGGCCCAGCTCGATTACGGTCGCGGTAGCCAACTGGTGGGCAGCCAGGCCATTTCCAAAGGCGAATTCGACCGACTTTCGGCGGTGCTGAAAAAAAGCAAAGCCACCGTCAATCAACTCAAGGCTGCGCTCGGCAAAAAAAGCATCGTTGCGCCCTTCAGCGGCACTATCGGCATTCGCCAGGTGGACGTTGGCGACTATCTTGCCAGCGGCACCATGATTGCCACTCTGCAAGACCTAAGCAGTCTCTACGTCGACTTTTTCGTGCCCGAGCAGTCGGTGCCGAAGATCGCCATCGGTCAGCCGGTCGAAATCATTGTCGCGGCCTACCCGACGCAGACCTTCCCCGGCACCATCAGCGCGATCAATCCGAAACTCGAGAACAGCACGCGCAACATGCAGGTCCGCGCGACCCTGGCCAACCCCGACGGCAAACTGTTGCCGGGCATGTTCGCCAACCTGCAGGTGATATTGCCCGACCCGCAGTTACGCGTCGTCGTGCCGGAAAGCGCGATCACGTACACGCTGTACGGCAATTCGCTGTACGTCGTCGCACAGAAAAAAACCGAAGACGGCCAGGTTGAAAAAGACGCCAAGGGTGAACCCATCCTGATCGCCGAACGCCGTTTCATCGAAACCGGTGAACGCCGCGACGGTGTGGTGGTGATCACCAAAGGTGTGCGCAACGGTGAAAAAGTGGTCACCGCCGGCCAGATCAAACTGGACAACGGCGCACACATTGCCATCAGCGACGACAAGACTTTAGCCGAGCAGAACAGCCCGCCGCGCGCGGACTGATCAAGGAATCCCCATGGCTTTTACCGACCCGTTCATCCGCCGCCCGGTGCTCGCCTCCGTGGTCAGCCTGCTGATTGTGCTGCTGGGTTTCCAGGCCTGGAGCAAACTACCGCTGCGCCAGTATCCGCAAATGGAAAACGCCCTCATCACGGTGACCACCGCGTATCCCGGCGCCAACGCCGAAACCATCCAGGGCTACATCACGCAACCGATGCAGCAAAGCCTGGCGAGTGCCGAAGGCATCGACTACATGACCTCGGTCAGTCGCCAGAACTTCTCGGTGATCTCGATCTACGCGCGCGTCGGTTCCAACAGCGACCGATTGTTCACCGAGTTGCTGGCCAAGGCCAACGAAGTGAAAAACAAGTTGCCTCAGGACGCCGAAGACCCGGTACTGAGCAAGGAGGCCGCCGACGCCTCGGCGCTGATGTACATCAGCTTCTTCAGCAAGGAACTGAGCAACCCGCAGATCACCGACTACCTGTCGCGGGTCATCCAGCCCAAACTTGCCACCTTGCCGGGCATGGCCGAGGCCGAGATTCTCGGCAACCAGGTGTTCGCCATGCGCCTGTGGCTGGACCCGGTGAAACTGGCTGGCTTCGGCCTGAGCGCCAGCGATGTGACCGATGCCGTGCGCAAGTACAACTTCCTTTCCGCTGCCGGTGAAGTGAAAGGCGAGTACGTGGTCACCAGCATCAACGCCAACACCGAGCTCAAATCCGCGCAAGCCTTCGCTGCGATTCCACTCAAGGTCGATGGTGACAGCCGCGTGCTGCTCAGCGATGTCGCGCGGGTGGAAATGGGCGCGGAGAACTACGACACCATCAGCTCCTTTGGTGGCACGCCCTCGGTCTACATCGGCATCAAGGCCACCCCCGGCGCGAACCCGCTGGACGTGATCAAGGAAGTGCGCAAGATCATGCCGGACCTTGAGGCCCAGCTGCCGCCGAACCTCAAGGGTGAAATCGCCTACGACGCCACACTGTTCATCCAGGCTTCGATCGACGAAGTGGTGAAAACCCTGTTCGAAGCGGTGCTGATCGTGATCGTGGTCGTGTTCCTGTTCCTCGGGGCGCTGCGCTCGGTCGTGATCCCGGTGGTGACGATTCCGCTGTCGATGATCGGCGTGATGTTCTTCATGCAGATGATGGGCTACTCGATCAACCTGCTGACCCTGCTGGCGATGGTGTTGGCCATCGGCCTGGTGGTGGACGACGCCATCGTGGTGGTAGAAAACATTCACCGGCACATCGAGGAAGGCAAGCCCCCGCTGGACGCGGCTATCGAGGGTGCACGGGAAATCGCCATGCCGGTGGTTTCGATGACCATTACCCTGGCGGCGGTCTATGCGCCCATCGGTTTCCTGACCGGCCTCACCGGAGCGCTGTTCAAGGAGTTCGCCCTGACCCTGGCCGGGGCGGTGGTGATCTCCGGCATCGTCGCCCTGACGCTGTCGCCGATGATGTGCGCCTTCCTGCTGCGCCACGACGAAAACCCCAGCGGCCTGGCTCACCGGCTGGACCTGATTTTCGAAGGCCTCAAGCGCCGCTACCAGCGTCTGTTGCACGGAACGCTCAACACGCGGCCGGTGGTGCTGGTGTTCGCGGTGATCGTACTGTGCCTGATTCCGGTGCTGCTCACCTTCACCAAGTCGGAACTGGCACCGGACGAGGATCAGGGCATCATCTTCATGCTGGCCAGCGCCCCGCAGCCAACCAACCTTGATTACCTGAACACCTACACCGACGAATTCATCAGCATCTTCAAGGCGTTTCCCGAGTACTACTCCTCGTTCCAGATCAACGGCTTCAACGGCGTGCAATCGGGGATTGGCGGTTTCCTGCTCAAACCGTGGAACGAGCGCGATCGCACGCAAATGGAAATCCTGCCCGAGGTGCAGAGCAAACTGGAGAGCATTCCGGGATTGCAGGTTTTCGGCTTCAACCTGCCCTCCCTGCCGGGCACCGGCGAGGGGCTACCGTTTCAGTTCGTCGTCAATACCGCCAACGATTACGAGTCGCTGTTGCAAGTGATGGACCGGGTGAAGAAACGCGCGATGGCGTCCGGCAAGTTCGCCTTCGTCGACGTCGACCTGGCGTTCGACAAACCCGAAGTCGTGGTCGATATCGATCGCGCCAAGGCCGCGCAGATGGGTGTGTCGATGCAGGATCTGGGCGGGACATTGGCGACGTTGCTGGGTGAGGCGGAAATCAACCGTTTCACCATTGAAGGTCGCAGTTACAAAGTGATCGCGCAGGTTGAACGGCCATTCCGGGACAACCCCGGCTGGCTGAACAACTATTACGTGAAAAACACCAAGGGTGAGCTGCTGGCCCTGTCGACCCTGATCACCGTTTCCGACCGGGCCCGCCCACGGCAATTGAATCAGTTCCAGCAGCTCAACTCGGCCATTCTCTCCGGGGTTCCGCTGGTGAGCATGGGTGAAGCCCTCGACGCGGTGCGGCAGATTGCCCGGGAAGAGGCGCCGGCGGGTTTTGCCGTCGACTATGCCGGGGCATCGCGGCAGTACGTTCAGGAAGGTAGCGCGCTGTGGGTGACGTTTGCTCTGGCGCTGGCGATCATTTTCCTGGTGCTGGCGGCTCAGTTCGAAAGTTTCCGCGACCCGTTGGTGATTCTGGTGACGGTGCCGCTGTCGATCTGTGGTGCGTTGATCCCGCTGTTCCTCGGCTGGTCGAGCATGAACATCTACACCCAGGTCGGGCTGGTGACGCTGATCGGGCTGATCAGCAAGCACGGGATCCTGATCGTCGAATTCGCCAACCAGCTGCGCAAGGAAAAGGGCCTGACGCCGCGCGAGGCGGTCGAGGAGGCAGCGGCCATACGCCTGCGCCCGGTGTTGATGACCACCGCGGCGATGGTGTTCGGCATGGTGCCGTTGATCATTGCCTCCGGCGCGGGCGCTGTCAGCCGGTTCGACATCGGCACGGTGATCGCTACGGGGATGTCGATCGGGACGTTGTTTACGTTGTTCGTATTGCCGTGTGTGTACACGTTGTTGGCTAAACCCGATAAACCTGTAAACGCTTGACCCCTGTAGGAGCCAGAAAGCCGGCTCCTGCAAGGGTCGACGCAGGTCTCGAGTCATCGGGCATAAACAAAAGGCCTCGCATATGCGAGGCCTTTTATTTGGGCTTCAATCTGGTCAACTCTGCGGCCTCAGTCCTTGAGAAAGTCCGAACATGAACAGCAATAAATCATGATCGGGTTGGGTTGCAACGGTTGCCTTTGCAACCCGTGGCATCGGACAACGCGTGTCCCCGTTCACTGAACTGAGGACTTGCGTGCGGGGCTGCTCCCAAGCCGCCACCGCCAGTGAAGCAACTGCCAAGGCTCCTATTAAAAACAAACCTCGTGCAATTTCGAGTTTCATTGCTATAAACCCTTGATAGCGCTGCCAAACGCTGTCTCATAAAGGTAGACGAGTTTCTTCCAGTCTGTCGTGCTGAACGACGAGTGGCGACGCAGTTGCTTCAGGTCATGGGACGCGGCGCGACGGGCGGTCAAACGCTGACGGCATTTCTCCAGATCGATCAACGCAACTTCGACTTTCGTCGCCTCGCCCTCACCGGTAACCCGGACAAAGACGTGCTTGATGTAGAGGCAACTGTGCTGCCACCGCCCCTTGTGCATGCGCACCAGGTTATCGGCCAGTTCCTTCAGCACGCGATCATGCACCGCCTCGCCATGACGTTCGCGGCCACCGCCTGCGTACCAGTGCTCGATTTCCTCAAAACCGTCCAGAGCCTTGGTCACCAACAACGCGCGCCACTTGTGGACAGGATCGCGTTGCGCACCACAGAAAATTATCTCCGGAACACGCACGCCGATCCGACTCAACCCGATGAGCGCGTCCCGCTCACGCAGCACCGTCGGCCGACCCAACGGGTACTGCCAGCTGCGATAGACATGCCCGTTCTGACGCTTGGCGTAGAACAACTGTCCATCAATGCTCTTGATGCGTTGCACACCACTTTCACCACCGCGACGAACGTTAGGCTCTTCAACCCATTCGCCCTGCTGGTTCCAGTAATAGTCAAAGTCCCGGGAATCGATGTCCGCATCTGCTGCATATTGCACTGCCATCAGTTACCTCTTGCGTAATACATAAACCCGCCACATGGCATAGAGCGGTATAAAGTCCAGTTGTTCCTGAATACGGAACCCCGCCTGCTCGAATTCCTTTTCGACCGTAGCAGCCGGTAACACAAACCGATTTTGGTAACCTTCCTGTTCACGCTTTTTCTCGGAGCGCTTGCGTTTCCAGGCTTTGAAATTGCCGTCGACCCATAACGAAAGGATCACGCTGTCACGGCTGACGCGCTCGAATTCACGCAGAATGGCCAGTCGATGCTCGGCTTCACCGATGTGGTGCAGCAAACGCATGCAAAAAATGCTGTCGACGGCGTTATCAGGCAAGGCGATGTCGAATGCAGAAGTGTGCAAGGGTTGTACCCTTTTCACGACTTGCGCGGGTTGCGCCTGCAAAGCGATCTTGAGCATGGATTCGGAGTTGTCCGCACCGATGATCACCCGGTTGGTTTTTTCCGCCAGCAATGGCCAGAAACGTCCGGCACCACAGGGTAGATCGAGGACAAGTCCGGGTTCGCCGACCAACGCCAGTGCCTTGCGCGCCAGTTGTTCATCGCGCCAATGGGACAGTCGACGGCCGAGGCCGTCCTGATGTTTTTGCAGGTATTTCCGAGCGTGCTGATCGTCGTATTTATCGGAAAAATCGAGTTTGATCGGGGCGGCCATCATCAAGGACTCCTGAACGTCTGATGACAATTACCTTAGGTAGCGCCGTGTCAGCGTCCGGTCATGCCTTTGTGAAAAAATTGTCATGTTAACCCCCGAATTATTTCAGGGTTTTACATGAGCAAAATGATGGCTTAGGGCCACCCAATACCAGGCGTTCGATCAGTACGAGGGTGGTTAACCCAGTTCCACCTGAAACCGACAGCCATGAGGCTCCATGTTGGTCAGACTGACGCTCCACCCCTGGTTTTCGCAAATCCGCTGCACCAGCGACAGGCCCAGTCCCAGGCCCTCGCCGCGTTTTTCATTACCCCGCACGAAAGGTTCGAACATCGCTTCGCGTTTTTCCTCGGGAATGCCTACGCCACTGTCTTCGACCCGGAAACCCGTAGTGGTCAGGGTCAAGCGAATGAAACCCTGTTCGGTGTAATGCAGCGCATTGCGCAACAGGTTGCCCATGACCGCGTGCAGAAGCGTGGCGTTGTAGCAGGTGCTGTCCGGATTGCCCGGTTCGAACATCAGCGACAGCCCTTTGGCCTCGATCGGTTCGCGCCACAGGTTGAGCAGACCGTCGGCGACCTGGGCCAGCGACTGTTGCGGCGCCATACTGGCGTCTTCACGTTGGGCGCGGGCCAGCATCAGAAAGGTCTGCACCAGCTCGCGCATCTCTTCGCAGGCACGGGCGATTCGTTCGACCTGAGCCCGACCGCGCTGGTCGATGCCGGAGTTTTCCAGCAACAGCTCACAGGAACTGGCCAACACCATCAACGGGGTGCGCAACTCGTGGCTGACGTCACTGGTGAACAAGCGCTCCCGGGTCAATGCCTGGCGCAGGCGACCGAGGGTGGCGTCGAAAGCCACGGCCAGCTCGCCCACTTCATCCGCGGCATAGTCCGGTGCCAGCGGTGGCGCCAGCCCCAGCAACTGGTCGCGGTGGCGCACCTGACGGGCCAGCCGCACCACAGGCGCCATCACCTTGCGCGCCAGGATCCAGCCGAGGAATACCGCCAACGCCAGACTCAGGACGAAGCCCACCAGCACCACGGCGAACAACACCCGCTCCCGTTCTTCGAAATCACTCTGGTCCTGCAGCAACACATAACGCCGGCCATCGACGACTTCGACCATCGCGTGATACGACAGCTGCTCGCGAAACACTTCGTGGAAACCCGGATCAAGATGGCGCAAATCCTTGGGCAGCTCGAAATCGCCCGGTCCGCCGCTGAAATAGAACAGCTGGTCCGGCTCGGGGCGATGGCTCCAGTCCGACACACTGTCCATCAACAGCAGGCGTTGCAAATCCCCGCCGAGGCCTGCCGAAATCAGTTTTTCTTCTACCAGGTGCACGGTCGCCACAATCCCCATGGCGAAGGCCCCGGCCACCAATGCGCTCATCAGCGCAAAGGCGATGATGATCCGTTGAGCAAGGCTCTGTCTAAACTCCATCACGGCCCTCGGCCAAGCGATAACCCACACCGTGCACGGTTTGCAGCAAAGGCTTGGCGAACGGTTTGTCGATCACCTGACGCAATTGGTGGACGTGGCTGCGCAGGCTGTCACTGTCCGGGCAATCATCGCCCCACAGGGCTTCTTCGAGAATTTCCCGGCGCAGGACGTGCGGGCTTTTCTGCATCAGCACGGCCAGCAACTTCAGGCCCACCGGGTTGAGCTTCAGCAAGCGCCCTTCGCGGGTGACTTCCAGGGTATCGAGGTCGTAACTCAAATCCCCGACCTGCAAGGTACGACGGCCGCCGCCCTGTGCCCGACGCATCACGGCTTCGATCCGCGCAGCCAGTTCAGACAGGGCAAAGGGTTTGATCAGGTAATCGTCGGCGCCGGACTTGAAGCCTTGCAGGCGGTCGTCCAGTTGATCGCGGGCCGTGAGCATGATCACCGGCGTGTCGCGACGGGCGTCTTCGCGCAGGCGTTTGCACAAGGTGTAGCCGTCGATGCCGGGCAACATGATGTCGAGCACGATCAAATCGTAGTGCTCGGTGGCCGCCAGGTGCAGGCCTGACAAACCATCCTGCGCGCAATCCACGGTGTAGCCCTTGAGCCCCAGGTAATCGGCCAGATTGGCCAGGATATCGCGGTTATCTTCAACCAACAGAATGCGCATGGGCACCTCCTCCGTACACAGTAACGGCCGTCTTGGCCCGCGCAGCTTAAGGCCTGGCGTGGCTGAGGGCTAGGACTGCGTGCAGTGGAAAACCCTGCCGGCAAACCTGTCGAGCCCTTGACGACTTTTTCACTATCGATTCACACAGCAGCGACACAACCGGGTTCAAACTCCGCGCGGCTGCGCTCTCAAGAACTTACCGACTAAGGAACTGCCATGGTTTCGACCCTTGCCCGCCCCGCCTCTCGCCCGCTCAATTTCTGGGTGTGCCTGGGTGTTCCCGTCGTTGCGGCGATCATTCTGGTGCTGCTCGAACTGACGTCCCTGGACATGGACCTGGCCCGGCTGTTCTATGACCCGGCGGCTGGAGACTTCATCGGGCGCCACAGTTTTTTCCTCGAAGACATCCTGCATGACCGTGCCAAGCAAGTGGTCATCGCCTTCTCGGTGTTCGCGATTTTCGGTTTCATCGGTGCCTTTTTCATCGACAGGCTCAAACCGTTCAAACGGGAATTGGGTTGTATGGTGCTGTCCCTGGGACTGGCGACATCCTTTGTCACGCCGATGAAAGCGGTGACGGCGGTTCAATGCCCGTGGAGTCTGGAACAATTCGGCGGGCATGAGACCTACAGCGAACTCCTCAGCCCTCGCCCGCAGACGGACAAACCCGGCCGTTGCTGGCCCGGCGGGCATGCCGCGACCGGGTTCACGCTGTTTGCCTTGTTCTTTGTGCTGCGGGATCGGCGTCCGCGTCTGGCACGTAAAGCCTTTATTTTTGCCTTCACGTTGGGCACGGTGTTTTCCGTGAGCCGGATGATGCAGGGCGCGCACTTTTTCTCGCACAACGTGTGGACGGCGATTTTCTGCTGGCTCATTTGTCTGGGATCGTACTACTACACCCTGTATCGCCCGGCTACCAACGTTGAGCGGGTTACCAAGTCACAAGCGGTTAGCGTTTGAACTGACATCATCGCAACTCGGTCTCCGGACGGCCCCACATCAAAGGCAATAAAAAACCCCGCCTGCTTTCGCAGGCGGGGTTTTTTCGTACGGGGTAAGGCTGGCTTACATCATGCCGCCCATGCCGCCCATACCGCCCATGTCTGGCATACCGCCGCCAGCTGGTGCGTCTTCCTTGATCTCGGCGATCATGGCTTCGGTGGTGATCATCAGGCTGGCAATCGACGAAGCCGCTTGCAGAGCCGAACGAGTCACTTTGGCCGGATCCAGGATACCCATTTCGATCATGTCGCCGTATTCGCCGGTGGCAGCGTTGTAACCGTAGTTACCCGAACCCTGCTTGACCTTGTCGACCACTACGCTTGGCTCGTCGCCGGAGTTGGCAACGATCTGGCGCAGTGGCGCTTCAACAGCGCGACGCAGCAACTGGATGCCAACGTTCTGGTCATCGTTGTCGCCTTTCAGCTCGGAGATTGCCTGCAGAGCGCGAACCAGTGCCACGCCGCCGCCAGGTACCACGCCTTCTTCAACGGCTGCACGGGTAGCGTGCAGGGCGTCTTCAACGCGGGCTTTCTTCTCTTTCATTTCAACTTCGGAACCAGCGCCAACCTTGATCACAGCAACGCCGCCGGACAGCTTGGCCAGACGCTCTTGCAGTTTTTCACGGTCGTAGTCGGACGAAGTGTCGGCCACTTGCTGACGGATCTGCAGAACGCGAGCCTGGATGTCAGCCTCAACGCCGGCGCCGTCGATCACGGTGGTGTTTTCTTTGGACAGGATCACGCGCTTGGCATTACCCAGGTGTTCCAGGGTAGTGCTTTCCAGGCTCAGACCGATCTCTTCGGAGATAACGGTACCGCCAGTCAGAACAGCGATGTCCTGAAGCATGGCCTTGCGACGGTCGCCGAAGCCTGGAGCCTTGACGGCTGCAACTTTGACGATGCCACGCATGTTGTTCACAACCAGAGTCGCCAGGGCTTCGCCTTCAACGTCTTCAGCCACGATCAGCAGTGGACGGCCGGCTTTGGCAACGGCTTCCAGGACTGGCAGCATTTCGCGGATGTTCGAGATCTTTTTGTCGACCAGCAGGATCAGCGGACCGTCCAGCTCGGCAGTCATGGTCTCTGGCTTGTTGACGAAGTACGGGGACAGGTAGCCACGGTCGAACTGCATGCCTTCAACAACCGACAGTTCGTTTTCCAGGCCCGAGCCTTCTTCAACGGTGATCACGCCTTCTTTACCGACTTTTTCCATGGCTTCGGCAATGATGTCGCCGATGGAGTTGTCGGAGTTGGCCGAGATGGTGCCGACCTGAGCGATGGCCTTGGTGTCAGCGCAAGGCTTGGACAGGGCTTTGAGCTCTTTGACGATCGCGATGGTCGCTTTGTCGATACCGCGCTTCAGGTCCATCGGGTTCATGCCGGCAGCGACGGCTTTCAGGCCTTCGTTGACGATCGACTGAGCCAGAACGGTAGCGGTGGTGGTGCCGTCGCCTGCGTCATCGTTGGCACGGGAGGCAACGTCTTTGACCAGCTGCGCGCCCATGTTTTCGAAACGGTCTTTCAGTTCGATTTCTTTAGCGACGGACACGCCGTCCTTGGTGATGGTCGGAGCGCCGAAGCTCTTCTCGATGATCACGTTGCGGCCTTTAGGGCCCAGGGTCGCTTTTACTGCGTCAGCCAGGACGTTGACACCGGCGAGCATTTTCTTACGGGCGGAATCGCCGAATTTAACTTCTTTAGCAGCCATGATCGATATTCCTTAAATACTTTGTAGTAGCGGGAAAATGAGCGGGAAATCAGCCTTCGACAACAGCGAGGATTTCGCTCTCGCCGATGACCAGCAGGTCTTCGCCGTCAACTTTCACAGTGTTGCTGCCGGAGTAAGGGCCGAACACAACCTTGTCACCCACTTTCACGGACAGCGCACGCACTTCACCGTTTTCCAGAACTTTGCCTGGGCCTACAGCGAGGACTTCGCCCTGGTTTGGCTTTTCAGCAGCCGAACCTGGCAGGACGATACCGCCAGCGGTTTTCTTTTCTTCTTCGCTGCGACGGACGACGACGCGGTCATGCAGAGGACGAAGCTTCATTGTCGATCTCTCCTAATTGTGGTTTTCATCGGCCGGTGTATTCCCGGCGGGTTTAACAAATCCGGCAGTGCCGGGTGCGGTTCGTCAAGCGAACCGCGGAAGTCTGTCTGGCATGATCGCCAGAAACCTTGCGGTGACCGTTACATAAGGGCGCATAAGCTTATTACAAGGGCGCGGATCGAAAATTTTTACATCCATGACCCGAAAACGAACACGGCACCCGAAGGTGCCGTGCAGGTGAAACGGTTTACTTGGAATCCCGGTGCTCGAACTCGCCTTCGATCACGTTCGGCTCGCGGCCCAGCGGCTGCTGCGGGGCAGGACCGCCCCGAGGCTGAAGGTCATCGGCGAACGCACGCTGACGGATCGCCGCCTCTTCGGCGCGCTGGCGCATTTTATTGGCCAGCAACCGGCGAGAGATCGGCAGCAACATGATCAGGCCCAGCACGTCGGTGACGAAGCCCGGCAGAATCAACAAACCACCCGCCAGGGCCAGCATCAGGCCTTCGAGCATGGTCTGGGCCGGCAGCTCGCCGCGGTTCAGGCTTTCACGCGCACGCAGCGCGGTTGCCAGGCCGGCGATACGCAGCACGAACACGCCGAGCATCGAGCCGAGAATGACCAGTAGCAGGGCCGGGAAAAACCCGATTGCACCGCTCACCTTGACGAATACGAACAGCTCCAACACCGGAAACAGTACAAAGAGCAATAAAAAAGGGCGCATCAAATGGTTCCTCAACGCAAGAATGCCTTGCCAGTGTTCCCTAGATGACGTCGCCATTGCGTGAATTCAAGCGTCGGCCACTTCATTTTTCGGCCAATGCTCGGCGTGAGCCAGAAAAACCAAGGCTTCGCGTACTTGTGTCGGCGTATTACATGGGGCTTGGAACGGTAGCCAGTAGAGCCCCTGGCCGATGCGCAGGTGCATGCCTTCCGAGTCGATCCCGGCCAATTGCGCCGGCTCGGTGTCCGGCAGGCCGGCGAGCTCGACATAGTGGGCGATGGCTTTGGCGTGGTCGGCATTCATGTGCTCGACCATGCTCACTTCCGCCTTGCCCGCGAAAGGATTGGCCAGTGTCAGCTGATCGACCCAGTGAATCGCACCAAAACCGCCGATGTAGCGGTGACGCACAGGGTTGAGCACCCAGAAATCGAAATCGTGGGCCTTGTGGTAGCTCTGCGAATCCGGGAAATAGCGGTAGTAACGCTCGGCCGCCGCATCGATGGCGGCCTCGTCCTCAAGCTTTTGCGCTTCGGCGAGGTAAGTCAGGCGACCGACGGCTTGCACGTCTTCGGCTTCACGCTCGCCCACGAACAGCGAACATTTCGGGTCTTTTTGCAGGTTATGCGTGTGCTGGGCGATGCGGCTGATCAGGATCAGCGGCCGACCCTGCCCGTCCAGGCAGTACGGAACCACCGAGCCAAACGGGAAGCCGGGCATCGCCTTGGAGTGCGTCGAGAGCACTCCACGGTATTCCTTGAGAAGCAATTCTCGGGCATTCTTGGCCGCTTCAACGCTCAATTTATGACTCCTTATATAGAATCCGTCGAAAAAACGGACAGGCGACTGATGAAAGTTACAGTCCGCCATCGGGGCAGTTCTCATGTGCACGTCCGGTGCAGATCGAGAGGCTCTCTTGCAGGAAGACCACTTCAACCTGTTACCGGGGCATGCGAATGCAACTCACTGACAAAGTAATCATTATCACGGGCGGTTGCCAGGGTTTAGGCCGCTCCATGGCCGAGTATTTCGCCGGCAAAGGCGCGAAGCTTGCGCTGGTTGACCTGAACCCGGAAAAGCTCGATGACGCCGTTGCCGCGTGCAAGGCCAAGGGTGTCGAGGCCCGCGCCTACCTGTGCAACGTCGCCAATGAAGAGCAAGTGACGCACATGGTCGCCCAGGTGGCCGAAGACTTCGGCGCGATCCATGGTCTGATCAACAACGCAGGGATCCTGCGCGACGGCCTGCTGCTGAAGGTCAAGGACGGCGAGATGACCAAGATGAGCCTGGCTCAATGGCAGGCGGTCATCGATGTCAACCTGACCGGCGTGTTCCTGTGCACCCGTGAAGTCGCGGCGAAAATGGTCGAGCTGAACAACAACGGCACGATCATCAATATCTCGTCGATCTCCCGTGCCGGCAACGTCGGTCAGACCAACTACTCCGCTGCCAAGGCCGGTGTCGCGGCAGCGACCGTGACTTGGGCAAAAGAGCTGGCGCGCTACGGCATTCGTGTGGCGGGTATTGCGCCGGGCTTTATCGAAACCGAGATGACGTTGGGCATGAAGCCTGAAGCGCTGGAGAAAATGACGTCCGGGATTCCGCTCAAGCGGATGGGCAAGCCGGAAGAAATCGCCCACTCGGCGGCGTACATTTTCGAGAATGACTACTACACCGGCCGGATTCTGGAGATGGATGGCGGGTTGCGGATCTAAAGCCCGACGCAAAACGACTGTGGGGGCGACGGACCTGCTCGCGATAACGGTGTGCCATTCAACAGTTGAGTTGACTGATCTAACGCTATCGCGAGAAGGCTCGCTCCCACAGGGGATCGTATTTCAGATCATCAATCGTCGCTGATGGTGATATTTGGCATCGCCGGGGTCGCCGCTTCCTGCAACACAATCCGCGCGCCGACATGGCGGGCGAGTTCCTGGTAGACCAGCGCGATCGGGCTGTCCGGCTCGGCGATCACCGTTGGCTTACCGCCGTCGGCCTGTTCGCGAATGGCCATTGCCAGCGGCAACGAAGCCAGCAGTTCAACGCCATATTGGTTCGCCAGCTTCACACCACCGCCCTCACCGAACAGATGCTCGGCATGCCCGCAGTTCGAGCAGATGTGCACGGCCATGTTTTCCACCACGCCCAGCACCGGGATGTTGACCTTGCGGAACATCTCCACGCCTTTGCGCGCGTCCAGCAACGCCAGGTCTTGCGGGGTGGTGACAATGACCGCGCCGGCCACCGGGACTTTCTGCGCCAGGGTCAGCTGAATGTCACCGGTGCCTGGCGGCATGTCGATGACCAGGTAATCCAGGTCGCCCCACGCGGTTTGCGTGACCAGTTGCAACAGCGCGCCGGAAACCATCGGACCGCGCCAGACCATCGGCGTGTTGTCGTCGGTCAGGAACGCCATGGACATCACTTCGACGCCATGGGACTCGATTGGCACGAACCACTTCTGATCCTTGACCTTTGGTCGGGTGCCTTCGGGAATACCGAACATGATGCCCTGGCTCGGCCCGTAAATGTCCGCGTCGAGGATCCCGACCTTGGCGCCTTCGCGGGCCAGGGCCAGCGCGAGGTTGGCGGCGGTGGTGGATTTGCCCACGCCGCCTTTGCCGGACGCCACGGCGACAACATTCTTGACGTTGGCCAGGCCCGGAATCTGCGCCTGCGCCTTGTGCGCGGCGATCACAGTGGTGATATCAACGCGGGCACTGGTGACGCCGTCGAGGCCTTCGATGGCCATCTGCAGCATCTGTGCCCAGCCACTTTTGAACAGACCGGCGGCGTACCCCAACTCCAGCTGGACGCTGACGCGATCACCCTGGATGTCGATGTTGCGCACGCATCCGGCGCTGACCGGGTCCTGGTTCAGGTAAGGGTCGGTGTACTGGCGAAGGACGGTTTCCACCGCTGCGCGATTGACGGCGCTCATGGGCAACTCCGATAGCAAGACTGGAAAATCAGGCAGGTATCCTACGCCGGACATACATTTGTGGCGAGGGAGCTTGCTCCCGCCGGCCGATCCGCGTCCGGGCGAAGCAGTCGCAATCAGGCAGACGCACTCCTTCCGCCGAAAACGGGTTGCAGGGTTTGGGGCGGCTTCGCCACCCAGCGGGAGCAAGCTCCCTCGCCACACACAAGCATTTTCACGCTGTTACTGCCTGTTCACAGGTTTGGGCATTCGATGCAACCGGAAACAGGCTGACGGGGTGAAAAATATGCGCCAGCGCTTTATAGTGGCCGACCTCCGTTTCATCAAGTAGCCGAGCCCCATGTCCGAGCCACGCAAGATCCTCGTCACCAGCGCCCTGCCCTATGCCAATGGTTCGATCCATCTTGGCCACATGCTGGAATACATCCAGACCGATATGTGGGTGCGCTTCCAGAAGCACCGCGGCAATCAATGCATCTATGTCTGCGCCGACGACGCCCACGGTTCGGCCATCATGCTGCGTGCGGAAAAGGAAGGCATCACCCCGGAACAACTGATCGCCAACGTCCAGGCTGAACACAGCGCCGACTTCGCCGAGTTCCTGGTGGACTTCGACAACTTCCACTCCACTCACGCCGAAGAAAACCGTGAGCTGTCGAGCCAGATCTACCTGAAGCTGCGTGACGCCGGGCACATCGCCACGCGCTCGATCACGCAATACTTCGACCCGGAAAAGAAAATGTTCCTGGCCGACCGCTTCATCAAGGGCACCTGCCCGAAATGCGGCACTGAAGACCAGTACGGCGACAACTGCGAAAAATGCGGCGCGACCTACGCACCGACCGACCTGAAGGATCCGAAGTCGGCGATCTCCGGCGCTACCCCGGTGCTCAAGGATTCCCAGCACTTCTTCTTCAAGTTGCCGGACTTCCAGGAAATGCTGCAAGCCTGGACCCGCAGCGGCACCCTGCAAGACGCCGTTGCGAACAAGATCGCCGAATGGCTGGATGCCGGCCTGCAACAGTGGGACATTTCCCGCGATGCGCCGTACTTCGGTTTCGAAATTCCGGGCGAGCCAGGCAAATACTTCTACGTCTGGCTGGACGCGCCGATCGGCTACATGGCCAGTTTCAAGAACCTCTGCAACCGTAAGCCGGAGCTGGATTTCGATGCGTTCTGGGCCAAGGATTCCACGGCCGAGCTGTATCACTTCATCGGCAAGGACATCGTCAACTTCCACGCCCTGTTCTGGCCCGCGATGCTCGAAGGCGCCGGTTTCCGCAAACCGACCGGCATCAACGTGCACGGCTACCTGACCGTCAACGGTCAGAAAATGTCCAAGTCCCGTGGCACCTTCATCAAGGCCCGGACTTACCTGGATCACCTATCGCCGGAATACCTGCGTTATTACTACGCGGCCAAGCTGGGTCGTGGCGTCGATGACCTCGACCTGAACCTCGAAGACTTCGTGCAGAAGGTCAACTCCGACCTAGTCGGCAAAGTCGTCAACATCGCCAGCCGCTGCGCCGGTTTCATCCACAAAGGCAACGCCGGCGTGCTGGTAGCGGGTAACGCCGCACCGGAACTGACCGAAGCGTTTCTTGCCGCAGCGCCAAGCATCGCCGAAGCCTACGAGGCTCGCGACTTTGCCCGTGCGATGCGCGAAATCATGGGCCTGGCCGACCGCGCCAATGCGTGGATCGCCGACAAGGCACCGTGGTCGCTGAACAAACAGGAAGGCAAGCACGACGAAGTCCAGGCCATCTGCGCGCTGGGCATCAACCTGTTCCGCCAACTGGTGATCTTCCTCAAACCGGTGCTGCCATTGCTGGCCGCCGATGCCGAGGCGTTCCTGAACGTCGCGCCGCTGACCTGGAACGACCACGCGACCTTGCTCAGCAACCATCAGCTGAACGAGTTCAAACCGTTGATGACCCGTATCGACCCGGTGAAAGTGCAAGCCATGACCGACGCTTCGAAAGAAGACCTGACCGCGAGCCAGACCGACACGGGCGAAGCGGCACCTGCCGGCAACGGCGAACTGGCCAAGGATCCACTGTCGCCAGAGATCGATTTCGACGCCTTTGCCGCGATCGACCTGCGCGTCGCGCTGATCGTCAAGGCCGAACATGTAGAAGGTGCCGACAAACTGCTGCGCCTGACCCTGGACATCGGTGACGAGCAACGCAACGTGTTCTCCGGAATCAAGAGCGCTTACCCGGACCCGTCCAAGCTCGATGGTCGCCTGACCATGATGATCGCCAACCTCAAGCCACGGAAAATGAAATTCGGGATCTCCGAAGGCATGGTGATGGCGGCCGGCCCTGGCGGTGAAGAAATCTACCTGCTCAGCCCCGACAGCGGCGCCAAGCCGGGTCAGCGCATCAAGTAAGGTTCTGCGCGAAACCGATCCCACAGTCGTGCCCGGCGTGACTGTGGGATTTTCATGTCTGGCCCATAATGTCTCTGAAGTCGGGCAGCTCCTGCAGAGTTATCCAGCAACCAGCAATAATGTATGGATACAGACGATCATGACCGAGATTGTTCTTACGCTTATCAGCGCTGCCCTGATCAACAACTTCGTGTTGCACTGGCCGCTGGGCGTCGATCCGCTATTGAGCGCCGAGCGCCGCCAGGTGCATGCGCTGGGTATCGCGACGACCTGCCTGATGCTGATCGTCGGCATGCTCGGTCATGCCCTTTACCACGGACTGCTGGTGCCGTTGGGGTTGAGTTCGCTGGGCCTGTTCGTGTTTTTACCCTTGAGCGTTTTGCTGATCGCGCCACTGCTGACGTTGCTGCCGAAGCTGTTTTCCACGCTTTCGTTCGAAGGTCTCTGGCCATTGCTTCTCGGCAATGCCGGCGTCCTGGGGCTGGCGTTGATCAACGTGCGGGACGACGAGGGGTTTTTCCACGCTACAGCCCTGAGCCTAGGCGCCGGGCTGGGTTTCTGGCTGGTGCTGAGTCTGTTCTGCGACTTGCGCCAGCGCACCCTCGATAACGATGTTCCCCTGCCCTTTCGCGGCCTGCCGATCGACCTGATCGGCGCCGGATTGATTGCAGTGGCTTTTCTCGGATTCAGCGGACTGATCAAAACATGAGTCTGATTCAACGCATCGACGCGCTTTTGCCGCAGACCCAGTGCGGCAAGTGTGGCCACCCCGGATGCAAGCCGTACGCCGAGGGCATTGCCAGTGGCGAGCCGATCAACAAGTGTCCGCCGGGGGGCAGCGAAACCATCTCGGCGCTGGCCGAGTTGCTGAAAGTACCGGTGCTGGAACTGGACGTCAGTCGCGGTCCGGCACCGGCGCAAATCGCCTACATTCGAGAGGCCGAATGCATTGGCTGCACCAAATGCATTCAGGCCTGTCCGGTAGATGCCATCGTCGGCGCAGCGAAGTTGATGCACACGGTGATCATCGACGAATGCACCGGTTGCGACCTCTGCGTGGCGCCTTGCCCGGTGGATTGCATCGAGATGCATCCGTTGCCGCTGGCCACGGTGTTGCCGATTGTCGGTGGCCTGGCGTTCAGCCCTGAAGAACAACAGGCGCGCACCGCCAAACGCAATCACGCACGACGCCGTTTTGAACAGCGCAATGCACGTTTGCATCGCGAAGAAGAACAGAAACTCGCCGAGCGCCAGGCTCGGGCACACCGCGCGGCGCAACACACTGAAGTGACAACGCTCGACCCGGTTCAGGCCGCGCTGGAAAGGGTCCGTGCGCAAAAAGCGGCGAATGCCGACGCTGCGTTGAAAAAAGCCAAGATCGATCTGGCAATGAGCCGTGCCCAACTGAACAAATCGCTCAAGGCGTTCGGCCATCCGCCGACCTTCGAACAGCAATCGCAACTGATTGTCCTGCAACAGCAGTTTGAGGCGTCCGAACAAGCGCTGGCGCAGTTGGAAAGCAGTGCACCGCCAGCCGCTGTGCCCACGGCGCCAATGAAGGACGCCGAGCTGAAACGGGCGAAAATCCAGCTGGCCATGCGCCGCGCCGAACTCAAGAAAGCCCAGGCCAGCGAGGCGCCGGCCGAACAGATCAAAGCCTTGGAACACGCACTCGGCGACGCCGAAACAGCCCTCCACACCGCGGAGGCTGCGAGCGAACAACCTTTACCTGACCTGGCGCGTGTTGAAAAACGCCCCATCGACAACCAGCTTCGTCAGTTGAAAACGGAATTGGCCTACGCTCGCGCTGACGTCAGCAAACTCGAACGACGCAACGACACACCTGCCGAGCTGATGAACAAGGCGCGCGCCCGTCTCCAGGAAGCCGAGCGTCAGGTGGATGCCTATGTCGCCCCTTGAATCGGTCGACGAGCGCCTGCAGCAAGCCATGAAGTTGGTGTTGCTGGCCACCCTGCCGGGCATGCTGGTGTTGTTCTGGCTGTATGGCTGGGGGGTATTGATCAACCTGATGCTGGCCGGCGTTACTGCGTTGGCCGTTGAAGCGGTGGTGTTGCAGTTGCGCAAGCGGGAGCTCAAACCCACCTTGAGCGACGGCAGTGCGTTGGTCAGTGCGACGTTGCTGGCCCTGGCCTTGCCACCGTATTGCCCGTGGTGGCTGACGGTCTGTGCCGCGGCGTTCGCGCTGTTTGGCAAACAGCTGTATGGCGGAGTCGGGAAAAATCCGTTCAACCCGGCGATGCTCGGTTTTGCCCTGGTGCTGGTGACGTTTCCCCAGCAGATGACCCATTGGCCGTCCTCCCACGGCATGGACCTGCTCGGTGGTTTGCAACAAGTGTTCGGTTTCAGCCTGAGCCAGACGCCGGATGCCTGGGTCCAGGCGACGGCGCTGGACAGTCTGCGAATCAACAAAAGCCTGACCATGGACGAACTCTTCGCGGGCAATCCGGCCTTCGGCCACGTCGGTGCGCGCGGTGTGGAATGGGTCAACCTCGCCTTTCTGGCGGGCGGCATGTTTTTGCTGCAACGACGGGTGTTCAGTTGGCATGCGCCGGTGGGCATGCTTGTCAGCCTGTTCGTCATCAGCCTGCTGTGCTGGAACGGCTCGGGATCCGATTCCCATGGCTCGCCACTGTTTCATCTGCTCACCGGCGCAAGCATGCTGGGTGCGTTCTTTATCGTCACGGAGCCGGTGTCGGGCGCCAAAAGCCCTGGCGGGCGACTGCTGTTCGGCGCGGGTGTGGGGCTGCTGACCTACCTGATTCGAACCTGGGGCGGTTATCCGGACGGCGTGGCGTTTGCGGTGCTGCTGATGAACCTCTGCGTGCCGGCGCTGGACCGGTTTGTCACGTCGAGACAGGAGCGAGTTGCGCCATGAGCCGAGTGTCGAGCGTGGTGATTCTGGTGATGCTGGCAGGCGTGGGGATTGGCGCAACTTACCTTGTGCAGCACAGTAGCGCGCCACGCATTGC
This sequence comes from Pseudomonas sp. IT-P171, assembly GCF_949767765.1. Lineage (NCBI taxonomy): Bacteria > Pseudomonadati > Pseudomonadota > Gammaproteobacteria > Pseudomonadales > Pseudomonadaceae > Pseudomonas > Pseudomonas sp. IT-P171. Next base: position 276,230 of record NZ_CATKQN010000022.1, on the reverse strand, counting down.
GAACGAACAGCGCCTGATCGACAGCCGCAACCTGCTGGACCTGCTGCCCGCTGACAGCTACGACAATCAACCGCTGGAACAACCGTTGCGCCTCGACGATACGGGATTGACCAATAGCACATTGCTAGGCGGCTACCTCGCGACCAAGGCCGGCCAACCCAGTATCGTTTTGTTGCGCAGTCAGGCATTGGGTTATGCGGGCAGCATCGACTTGTTGATCGCCATAGGCGCAAACGGCAAGTTGGTGGGGGTCAAAACCCTCAGGCAATCCGAGACGCCGGGGCTGGGCGCGCGCATTGCCGACTGGCCAAATGCCTGGCTCAATGACTTTGCCGGCAAATCGCGAAGCGAACCGGCTGACAATGGCTGGGCGTTGAAAAAAGATCAGGGCCAGTTCGATCAGATCGCAGGGGCGACCATCACTTCAAGAGCCGTGATCAACGCCATCCACGATGCCTTGCGCTACTTCGATGAACATCAGCAACAGTTGATCGGGATTAGTCCCCCATGAATAAGTCATCAACGCTGCAAAACTCGCTGATGCTCGCACCGCTGATCGGCGCCACCGGCTCATGGATGACCGCGCTGGGCCTGTGGTTGATGTTCATTGTGGTGATCAGTGCCTACGGCGTCGGCATGGCGGCCCTGGGACCACGACTTGTTCCGTCTGCCCGTTTGTTTGCCGGCATTTTGCTGGCCGCCACGCTGACCAGTTGCGCGGAGATCGCCGCACAAGTCTTATCACTCAAATGGCATCAGCAGGTGGGAATCTATGCCGGACTGATCGCCTTGCAATGTGTCGTTCTTGATCACATAGGCTTCTTCCAGAGCGCATTACGTGACCGCCTTCGCCTGTGTGGCCTGTTCGGTGCGCTGATGGTGGGCCTGGGCCTGCTGCGCGAACTCATTGGCTATGGAGGCCTGCACCTGGTCACTCTGGTCCCCGGTGGATTCATTTTGCTGGGTCTGGTGATCGCTGCATGGCAGGCCTGGTCCCGCCCGAATCCCTCACACTGACCGCTTTCGAGGAAATGCACTGCCCATGAATGCTGCAAAACGTCTGGAAATTTTCCGCAGGCTGCATGAAGACAACCCGGAACCGAAGACCGAACTGGCTTACTCCTCGCCCTTCGAATTGCTGATCTCCGTGATTCTCTCAGCGCAATCGACCGATGTCGGCGTTAACAAGGCCACCGCCAAGCTCTACCCGGTGGCCAACACGCCGCAGGCGATTTATGCACTGGGTGTCGAGGGATTGTCGGAATACATCAAGACCATCGGCCTGTTCAACAGCAAGGCAAAAAACGTGATCGAGACCTGTCGCTTGCTGGTGGAACGCCATGGAGGCGAAGTACCGCAGACCCGCGAAGAGCTGGAAGCGCTACCCGGCGTCGGCCGCAAAACCGCCAACGTGGTGCTCAACACTGCCTTTCGCCAACTGACCATGGCTGTGGATACCCACATTTTTCGGGTCAGTAACCGTACCGGCATTGCGCCGGGTAAAAACGTGGTCGAGGTCGAGAAAAAACTGATGAAGTTTGTGCCCAAGGAATACCTGCTCGATTCCCATCACTGGCTGATTCTTCACGGACGTTACGTCTGCCTGGCCCGCAAGCCCCGTTGCGGCAGTTGCCGGATCGAAGACCTGTGCGAATACAAGCACAAGACTTCGGACGATTGAGGCGCTATTAGGTTTTTTGATTTATCGATTGAAAAAATCTTTTTTACCCACGCAGAGATTGTCGCTATAAGGGGCGCCAAAGGCAGTCTTAGCCTGGAGTTAACCTTATGAGCACTGGCAAAGAGCAATTGGACGTAGAAGAGGACTTCACACCCATTGAGGCCGATGACGCGGAACCGGTGGTTGAAGTGGCAAAGACCAACCTGAGCAAACGCCGCACGATCGACAACCTGCTGGAGGAGCGCCGACTGCAAAAACAGTTGGCCGATTACGATTTTGACCTATAACACCTGAAAGCCTCCCGAAACGGAGGCTTTTTTTTAAGTGCGAAACCTCGAAAACACCCATTCACCCAGTCCCGTGAAGCGCTGGTGCAGTCACACCAGCCCATTGCGTTGAGCCAGTTCGATCAAGTCCACCAAGGACCGCGCATTGAGCTTTAACAACAGGCGAGTCTTGTAAGTGCTGACGGTTTTATTGCTGAGGAACATTCCATCGGCAATTTCCTTATTGGTCTTGCCTCGGGCCAACTGTTGCAAAACCATCATTTCCCGCCCCGACAAACGATCCACCATATCGGCTTCACTGGCGTTCCCCAGACTGGCACGCACTGTATGCAAAGCTTGATTGGGAAAATAACTGTAGCCAGACAATACTGCTTTTATTGCACTGAGCAACTCAGTGAGATCCTGTTGTTTGCAAACATATCCGGCAGCGCCAGACTGCATGCAACGCATCGAAAAATGTCCAGGTGCCTGGGAAGTCAATATCAGTACTTTCATTGGCATTGCTGCCGAGACAAGGCGCGCAATGACTTCCAGTCCATCCAGCTTCGGTATTCCTATATCCAGGATGACAATATCCGGCATATGTTCACGAGCCAGTTGTAATGCATCCACGCCATTATCTGTTTCTGCAATGACCTCGTAGCCATGACGTTCCATCAGCATACGTACCGCAAGACGAATGACGGGGTGATCATCCACGATCAGCACTTTATTCATGGGCAAGTCCAATTTTCGCTGTTCGAATTTTTAGAGCCCGCACAATAGCCTAGTCGTTTCACCCATGGCACGCCGCCCCTCCCGGTCACCCACACCGAGAGACATTCCCTACAAACAATGAGGAATATTCTTACAAGAAACCTTCGAGAGCTGCACGTCGGAAACTTTATTTGCTTTATGACATTACACTCTTCAACAAATTTTTTGTATCAATTTGAAAAATCAAAACCAAAATAATAAATCGATATCGGTGGTCCGACCTGCGCCTACAGTTGAGCTACCCTTAACGGACACCTGCATTTCAGGGTTCGCGAGACACATTGAAAACAACATATACAAAATCTTACAGCCCACAACAACTTAACCGAAATAAAACAGACATAGGCCAACAATAAATTCACAGCTAATATAAAAACTGCAAAACAACTATCAGCCATTAACCAATAGAGAAAAGACAAACCTATATGAGTACGAAACATGACAAAACCCAAACAAAGAATCACCACCCCCATGACAGTCATCGCCATATTCGCAACACTGTCTGAAACGTCGGCAGCCGTCTCCCTGCCTTTCCTCGATAACAAGGAAAGAGAACTCTACATCTGGTTTTTGATCAGCTTTCCGTTTTATTTGCTTCTACTGTTCTTCGCCACACTTAACTTCAATTATCGATCGCTCTATGCGCCGTCCGATTTTGAGAAAGGAAAACACTTCATAAAAGTCATGGACAATGCCGAGCGTCCGGATATTGCTCAAGGCACGCCAGGCGAGAACAGAGGGCGGGAAAGTCTATCGGTCCAGCATCACATCGAATTGCCGGAGAAATTGAAGGACCTGCACATCATTGATGCAAGATGGATGAACAGAAAAATCGAATTCCGCGAGCTTCTGGAAAGGATTCGATTGCCCAAGGGCGATTCGGCGCAAGTGGTCGTGTTTCTCACCAGTGCCAAGTCAGAGAATCTGCTGAAAGAAAACGCGCTCAAATTTTTCAGACACGTAAAGAAACGCAACGGTGCACCGTTTTGCATTGCTTACAACGTGAGCTCACGCCATGTGACGGTCATTGATCAACTCGCCAGACTGACCCACAGCGGTCAGTAGCGTTTACGATCGAAAGGAGAGAAGCAGGCAGAAATGCCGCTTGCGAAAACAAGAAGAAAGATGAATCGCAATGTCAGAAAAAAACCCTATTTCCAAATTTGTGGCCTTGTCGAAAACAAGGCCACAAATTCCATCAAGGCGTCAGAAACTTCAGAAAAGCTTCCGGCCTTTGTTCGCCGCAATGCGCATGCGCAGGGCGTTTAGCTTGATGAAGCCAGCCGCATCCGCCTGATTGTAAGCGCCGCCATCTTCTTCAAATGTCGCAATGTTGGCGTCGAACAACGATTCGTCGGACTTGCGCCCCGTGACGATCACATTGCCCTTGTACAGCTTCAGGCGCACAACGCCGTTCACGTGTGCCTGGGAAGCATCGATCATCTGTTGCAGCATCAGACGCTCAGGACTCCACCAGTAACCGGTGTAGATCAGGCTGGCGTATTTAGGCATCAACTCGTCTTTGAGGTGAGCCACTTCGCGGTCCAGGGTGATCGATTCGATCGCACGGTGGGCGCGCAGCATGATGGTGCCGCCTGGGGTTTCGTAGCAGCCACGGGACTTCATGCCCACGTAACGGTTCTCGACGATGTCGAGGCGGCCGATGCCGTGTTCGCCACCGATACGGTTCAGGGTCGCCAGCACCGTAGCCGGAGTCATTTCGACGCCGTCCAGTGCAACGATGTCGCCGTTGCGATAGGTCAGTTCCAGGTATTGCGCTTTATCTGGAGCCTTCTCCGGGGAGACGGTCCATTTCCACATGTCTTCTTCGTGCTCGGTCCAGGTGTCTTCCAGCACGCCGCCTTCATAGGAGATGTGCAGCAGGTTGGCATCCATCGAGTACGGGGATTTTTTCTTGCCGTGACGCTCGATCGGGATGTTGTGCTTTTCAGCGTAATCCATCAGCTTTTCACGGGACAGCAGGTCCCATTCGCGCCACGGTGCAATCACTTTTACACCTGGCTTCAAGGCGTAGGCGCCCAGTTCGAAACGAACCTGGTCGTTGCCTTTGCCGGTGGCGCCGTGGGAAATGGCGTCAGCGCCGGTTTCGTTGGCGATTTCGATCAGGCGCTTGGCGATCAACGGACGAGCGATGGAAGTACCCAGCAGGTACTCGCCTTCGTAAACGGTGTTGGCGCGAAACATCGGGAAAACGAAATCGCGCACGAATTCTTCGCGCAGATCGTCGATGTAGATCTCTTTCACGCCCATGGCCTGAGCCTTGGCACGTGCAGGTTCGACCTCTTCGCCCTGACCCAGGTCAGCGGTGAAGGTCACGACTTCACAGTTATAAGTATCCTGCAGCCACTTGAGGATCACCGAAGTGTCCAGGCCGCCGGAATACGCCAGAACGACCTTGTTTACGTCCGCCATGCCATCACTCCACGGGGTTCTACGGAAAGCCGGGAAGTCTACCGCTCATACGGAATAATTTACAGTGGCGCGACAGCTTATGACGACGAAGCGACAGATTATGTCGACCGCGCGACGATGACCGATGGGTCAGGAAGTCTTCGCCGCGCTCGCCGATGCTGTTGATTGAGGCGCCGGCGGCTCGGTGGGTGCGACCCGCGCGAGGTGCACATTGACTCGACGATTCTTCGCCCGATTGGCCGCATTGGTGTTGGGTACCAATGGATAACGCTCACCATGAAAGCGCACGGTAACCTGCGATTCCTGCACACCGTTGGCCTTGAAGAACTCCATGACCGCCAGGGCCCGACGCCGCGACAGGTCTCGATTGGTCAGGCGGTTGCCGCTGTTGTCGGAGTGGCCGTCAAGCTCGATGTGATTGACCGTGGGATCGGCCTTCATGAACTCCAGCATCACCTGCAGCTGAGCCTTGGCCTGCGCGTCGAGGTCCAGGCCGTCGCCGGGAAAGCCGATCTGCGTTTGCTTGATCTGCTCGAAATTCTTCGGCAGCAGTTTCGCCACGCAGCCCTGATAATCGTTGAACGCCTTGCTGAACTTGACCGGCAACAGCCGCACTTCCGAGACCCGGCCATCGCCCGAAGAATGCCGGACGACCGGGCTGCGCCCATCCATCAAGCCACTGATCAAGCGCCCGGCCTGAACCTGCGAACTGTTGAACAGCACATTGCCGCTGCCGATCCGCACGGAACCGAGATTGATGTCGCCACGCCCCGGCTGCCAGGGTGCAGCAGCCGCCAATAAGGTCGCCGAGCCGCCGCCGACCATCGAGTTATAAGCTTTCAGACGAAACGTCGCCTGCTCGCCGGCGCGACGCACGAACTCACCCGAACCGAAATCGGTGATCGGTTGAATCAGGCGGCACTCGAACTTGTCCCCTTCGACCGTCCACTCGATGCTCTCCAGACGGGTCTGGAAAGTGAGCGCCATCGCGGGAAGGCTGGCAAACACACTGAGCAAGGCTAAATAACGCTGGCGCACGAGAGGCTCCACTGGCTTCTACAACAAAAAGACCGACACACACATGTTTACGGCGTACCTGTTGGATATCGGAAGCTTCCCGCAAAACTTGATAGCGAGTGCCTGAGAGAGTCTTTTCCGGTAGCATTCCCCTGAGTTTGACCCGCCTGGAATCCCCTCATGTCCGACCGCCTGACCCTGCTGCGTCCCGACGACTGGCACATTCATCTTCGCGATGGTGCCGTGTTGACCAATACCGTTGCGGATGTCGCGCGCACCTTTGGTCGCGCCATCATCATGCCCAACCTGGTACCTCCGGTGCGCAACGCCGCTGAAGCCGACGGCTATCGCCAGCGGATTCTCGCTGCACGTCCGGCCGGCAGCCGTTTCGAACCGTTGATGGTGCTTTACCTGACCGACCGCACCCAGCCCGAAGAAATTCGTGAAGCCAAGGCCAGCGGTTTCGTGTTCGCCGCCAAGTTGTACCCGGCCGGCGCGACCACCAACTCGGATTCTGGCGTCACCAGTATCGACAAGATTTTCCCTGCGCTCGAGGCCATGGCCGAAGTCGGGATGCCTTTGTTGATTCACGGTGAAGTCACCCGTGGCGATGTCGACGTGTTCGACCGCGAAAAAATCTTCATCGATGAGCACATGCGTCGTGTGGTCGAGCGTTTCCCGACGCTCAAAGTGGTGTTCGAACACATCACCACCGCGGACGCCGTGCAGTTCGTCAACGAGGCTTCGGCCAATGTTGGCGCGACCATCACCGCGCATCACCTCTTGTACAACCGCAACCACATGCTGGTCGGCGGAATTCGGCCGCACTTCTACTGCTTGCCGATTCTCAAGCGCAACACCCACCAGGAAGCGCTGCTCGACGCCGCCACCAGCGGCAGCGACAAGTTCTTCCTCGGCACCGACTCGGCACCGCATGCCCAGCACGCCAAGGAAGCCGCTTGCGGTTGTGCCGGTTGCTACACCGCTTATGCGGCGATCGAGATGTACGCCGAAGCGTTCGAACAGCGCAATGCGCTGGACAAGCTCGAAGCCTTCGCCAGCCTTAACGGCCCGCGCTTCTATGGCCTGCCGGTGAACACCGATCGCATTACCCTGGTCCGCGACGAGTGGACCGCCCCAACCAGCCTGCCATTTGGCGAGCTGACCGTTATCCCGCTGCGCGCCGGTGAAAAACTGCGCTGGCGCCTGCTGGAGGAACACGCGTGAGTGAAGACCATTTCGATGACGAACAGGACGGTCAAGGCGGCGGAAGTGGTCCACGCCACCCGATGGCAGCTCGATTCCGTGGATACCTGCCAGTCGTTGTCGACGTTGAAACCGGTGGTTTCAACTCTGCCACTGACGCTTTGCTGGAAATAGCCGCCACCACCATCGCCATGGATGAGAAGGGCTTTGTATACCCTGATCACACCTACTTCTTCCGCGTCGAGCCGTTTGAAGGCGCCAACGTCGAAGCGGCCGCCCTGGAGTTCACCGGGATCAAACTCGATCACCCGCTGCGCATGGCAGTAAGTGAAGAAGCGGCGCTGACCGATATCTTCCGTGGTATCCGCAAGGCGTTGAAAGCCAACGGCTGCAAGCGGGCGATCCTGGTCGGGCACAACAGCAGTTTCGACCTGGGCTTCCTGAACGCAGCGGTTGCGCGCCTGGACATGAAGCGCAACCCGTTCCATCCATTCTCCAGCTTCGACACGGCAACCCTCGCCGGTCTGGCCTACGGTCAAACCGTGTTGGCGAAAGCCTGTCAGGCCGCCGACATCGACTTCGACGGTCGCGAGGCTCACTCGGCTCGCTACGACACCGAGAAGACGGCTGAGCTGTTCTGCGGCATCGTCAATCGCTGGAAGCAGATGGGCGGCTGGGAAGACTACAACGACTGATCCAACACTTGTGGCGAGGGAGCTTGCTCCCTGGCCACAGACTCAGCGTCGTGCTTGAGCGAACGGCATCGGTTTTATCCCGCCCATAAAAAAACCGGCCTCGACGGCCGGTTTTTTTATGCCTCGAACGCGCCTTACAGGGCAGCAGCGTTCTCGGTCAGGTAGGCTGCGACGCCTTCGGTCGAAGCGGTCATGCCTTTGTCGCCTTTTTTCCAGTTGGCAGGGCAGACTTCGCCGTGCTCTTCGTGGAATTGCAGAGCGTCGACCAGACGGATCAGCTCTTCCATGTTACGGCCCAGCGGCAGGTCGTTGATGATCTGCGAGCGGACAACGCCTTTGTCGTCGATCAGGAACGCGCCACGGAAAGCCACGCCGCCTTCGGACTCAACGTCGTAGGCCTTGGCAATTTCGTGCTTCATGTCGGCAGCCATGGTGTAGCGAACCTGGCCGATACCGCCATTGTTCACCGGGGTGTTGCGCCATGCGTTGTGAGTGAAGTGCGAGTCGATCGAAACGGCGATCACTTCAACATTGCGTGCCTTGAAGTCGGACATGCGGTTGTCCAGAGCGATCAGCTCGGATGGGCACACGAAGGTGAAGTCCAGTGGGTAGAAGAACACCAGGCCGTATTTGCCTTTGATGGCCGACGACAGGGTGAAGCTGTCGACGATTTCGCCATTGCCGAGTACGGCCGGTACGGTGAAGTCAGGGGCTTGCTTGCCTACGAGTACGCTCATTGAATATCTCCTGGTGTAAAAACGTGAAGTTCCGGGTTGGCGCCAGCCTGCCACCCTCAGGCGACAGCCCTGTGACACCCACCCGCTTCATAAGGACCGGCCATCATACACTGCGTTTTTGAGCTGTCCTCAACGGTTTTTCGTCAACACCTCAAATTGCTGTCTTCGCGATTACTGGCAGATTGCCCTGGGGAAAACCGTTCGTCAGCCACGCACGTTTATAACGCAAAGCTTTCAGAAACCACTTTGACAATCATTCTCGTTAACATTAAGATCCATCGCAACTGAGTCACCACCAGCGACGGTTCTTAGCTTATGTATGTCTGCCTCTGCACTGGCGTCACCGACGGACAAATCCGCGAAGCGATCTATGAAGGATGCTGCAGCTACAAGGAAGTCCGCCAGGCTACCGGCGTAGCCAGCCAATGCGGCAAATGCGCCTGCCTTGCCAAGGAAGTGGTGCGTGAAACCCTGACCAAATTGCAAACAGCCCAGGCAGCAATTCCTTTCCCTGTAGAATTTACTGCCGCATAGATACCCTATTCCAAAGAACCGGACTTCATGTCCGGTTTTTTTATGCCTGAAAATCAATCGGTTACGGGTCAGACGCGGAACACAAACATTCTTATTCCGATTAATTTTCATATAAGTTTCAATAACTTAGGTTTGACACTCTTAGTTGTGCGGCTCAGACTCCGCTTTATAGACAGCTAATACAGGGCAGGACCCCATCATGAAAGGCGACATTACAGTCATCCAGCATCTCAACAAGATCCTTGCCAATGAACTGGTCGCGATCAATCAGTATTTTCTGCATGCGCGCATGTATGAAGATTGGGGCCTGAACAAGCTCGGCAAACACGAATACCACGAGTCCATCGACGAGATGAAACACGCGGACAAGCTGATCAAGCGCATCCTGTTCCTGGAAGGCCTGCCGAACGTGCAGGACCTGGGCAAGCTGCAGATCGGCGAGCACACCCAGGAAATGCTTGAGTGCGACCTGCGCATCGAACGTACCGGCCACGCCGACTTGAAAGTTGCGATTGCTCATTGCGAAACGGTTGGCGATTTCGGTAGCCGTGAACTGCTCGAAGACATTCTCGAATCCGAAGAAGAACATATCGACTGGCTGGAAACCCAACTGGGCCTGATCGATAAAGTCGGTCTTGAGAATTATCTGCAATCGCAGATGGGCGAAGAATAATTAGCGCCCGTTAACTCGAGACAATAAAAAGCCCCGCTCTCTTTTAAAGAGGCGGGGCTTTTTCATGCCCGGAATTTCGGCTCACCTGAATCGTGCAGGAGCTGCCCGCAGCAAGCGGGCTCCTACAAGGTGAATCAGGCTTCGGACTTGTTGGCAGCAGCCGCTTCAACAGCAGCCTTGATGGTGCTTTGCAGCGAACCGTCTGCAGCCATCTCGGTCATGATGTCGCTACCGCCGACCAGTTCACCACCAACCCACAGTTGCGGGAAAGTTGGCCAGTTGGCGTATTTTGGCAGGTTGGCGCGGATTTCCGGGTTCTGCAGGATGTCCACGTACGCAAACTTTTCACCACATGCCATCACGGCCTGCGCGGCTTTCGCAGAGAAGCCACACTGCGGGGCATTCGGCGAACCTTTCATGTAAAGCAGAATGGTGTTGTTAGCAATCTGCTCTTTAATCGTTTCGATGATATCCATGGAGCACCTCGGCTGAACTTTCCGACTCAGGGGTCGGCACGGTGGCGCATTGTAACGGAAACCCGAGCGCCATGCTCGGTCTCCCCGACAGACCCAATCAAGCCGCCGCCACGGTCACCGGCACACCGTTCAACGCCGCATTACCCGACAACTCGTCGAGCAGAGATTCATCGGTCAGGTCATTGGCGCTGGAACCTGGCTGGCTGCTGGCAATCGTCAGCTGCACGCCAGGCCGCGCATGACCCCAACCGTGCGGCAGGCTGACCACGCCTTTCATCATATCCAGACTGCCCAGCACTTCCACCTCGATCATGCCGACCCGGGAACTGACCCGCACCCGCTGCCCGTCGCTGAGGCCGCGACTGGCCAGGTCGTCCGGATGCATCAGCAATTGATGGCGTGGCTTGCCCTTCACCAGTCGATGATAGTTGTGCATCCACGAGTTATTGCTGCGTACGTGACGACGGCCAATCATCAGCAATTCATCGGCGGCCGGCGCTTGCAGCGCGGCGAAGCGAGCCAGGTCGGCAAGGATGGCTGCGGGGGCTGCCTGGATGCGCTGGTTAGGGGTTTTAAGGCGCGGAGCCAGGTTGGTTTTCAACGCTCCAAGATCAACACCATGCGGATGATCGAACAACGTCGCCAGGGACAACCGGTGCTCCGAGGCATCGCCATACAAGCCCATGCGCAAACCACGATCAATCATCTGTGCGGGCGGGATCGTCGGTTTAAGTTCCTTGCCGGTCTTCGCGGCAAAGGCCTTGGCCAGCCCGACAAAAATTTCCCAGTCGTGCAGTGCGCCTTCCGGTCTGGCCAGGATCGCGCGGTTGAACCGGGTGACGTTACGCACCGCGAACATGTTGAAGGTGGTGTCGTAGTGATCGTTTTCCAGGGCCGATGTCGACGGCAGGATCAGATCGGCATAGCGCGTGGTTTCGTTGATGTAGAGATCGACACTGACCATGAACTCCAACCCGTCCAGCGCCTGTTCAAGCTGTCGACCATTAGGCGTCGACAGCACCGGGTTACCGGCCACGGTGATCAGTGCGCGGACCTGCCCTTCCCCTTCGGTGAGCATCTCTTCGGCCAGCGCCGACACCGGCAACTCGCCGCCGTATTCCGGACGCCCGGACACGCGGCTCTGCCATAAGTTGAAATGCCCGCCCGAGGTGGACGCTACCAGGTCCACTGCGGGTTCTGTGCACAACGCGCCACCCACGCGGTCGAGGTTGCCGGTGACCAGATTGATCAGTTGCACCACCCAATGGCACAACGTCCCGAACGCCTGGGTCGAGACACCCATGCGGCCATAGCAGACGGCTGTCGGGGCTGCGGCGAAGTCCCGCGCCAGTTGGCGAATCTGCTCGGCCGGCACAGCGCACAGCGGGCTCATGGCCTCGGCAGTGAAACCCGCGACGGCGGCGCGCACTTCATCCAGACCGTCCACCGGCAGATGGCTGCCGCGGGTCAGGCCTTCGGCGAACAAGGTGTTGAGCAGCCCGAACAACAGCGCCGCATCGCCACCGGGACGCACGAACAGATGCTGATCGGCCATCGCCGCCGTTTCGCTGCGGCGCGGGTCGACCACCACCACTTTGCCACCCCGGGCCTGAATCGCCTTCAGGCGCTTTTCCACGTCCGGCACGGTCATGATGCTGCCGTTGGAGGCCAGCGGGTTACCGCCGAGGATCAACATGAAATCAGTGTGATCGATGTCCGGGATCGGCAACAGCAGACCGTGGCCGTACATCAAATGGCTGGTCAGGTGATGGGGCAACTGATCGACCGACGTCGCGGAAAACCGGTTGCGGGTTTTCAGCAGGCCGAGGAAGTAATTGCTGTGGGTCATCAGCCCGTAGTTGTGCACGCTGGGGTTGCCTTGGTACACCGCCACCGCGTTCTGCCCGTGCCGCGCCTGAATCCCGGCCAGGCGTTCGGCGACCAGGTTGAAGGCGTCTTCCCACTCGACAGGTTGCCATTCGCTGCCGACCCGCAGCATCGGCTGACGCAAGCGGTCCGGATCGTTCTGGATATCTTGCAGGGCGACAGCCTTGGGGCAGATATGCCCGCGACTGAACGTATCCTGGGCGTCGCCCTTGATCGAGGTGATCCGGAGATCGCCATCGACCTCGGTGGTCTCGATGGTCAGGCCGCAGATGGCTTCACACAGGTGGCAGGCACGGTGATGGAGAGTCTTGGTCATGGCCAGTCTCTGTTTTGTTCTGGGCGGGCAATATCGGCCGCGGGATCAAAACTATGGCCTGCACTCCGCCGCTGCGCCAGCGACGTTCATCTTGTGAATCGGCGACCATCAGGCCAGCCGATGGCCGACAGGGATCACTTGGGCAGCAGCCTCGCCGGCGCCTGCAGCTGGATCTCCTGAACGGTTTCGATCTGCTCGTGGGCGACATGCACCCCGGTGAGTTCGCCGATCAGTCGCCAGTGCTCGTCGAGACCTGCACTGATGGTGGCCATGCGATCGATCATCCGCCGTCCAGCGGCCTTGGTCACTTCGTCGTTGCTTCGCAAAAGCTCGAAGGACATCGAGGTCATGGAGGCCGTGAGATGCGTCAGTGAGCGGGCCGTGAGGCCGAGCAGTTCCATGAGTTGCTGTTCTTTCGATTCCATTCCGAAGGCTTCCTGCGTCATTCGTGACTTAGTTATAACCCAGCACATTGCATTAGCAAGTGTTTCAGACGAGGCACATTGCCATCTGACACCCTGTATACCGTACCGGAAACCGACCATCAGTAAACCATGCCCGCCCCGCTTGATTGCAAAGCCCCGCAAGCCCAGTGTACAAATGACGGGCTGCTGTCAGGAAACCGGCTTCAAATGCGCTACTGCGGTCACCCCGTAGCCCCTCTGAAATCCCCTAAACACCGTAGCCTATTGGAAAAACGCGACATTTAATGTCAAGATCGCGCCTTCCCTATTTCGTCGCCCCGTGCGGCTTACGCCGCAGGTCTCGCCCGTTTTTCAATTAAACAAGGCTTTGAGTATCTGCGGTCTGTTGCAAAAAGGTAGTCAATGATGAGCGCAAGGCACTTTCTCTCCCTGATGGATTGCACGCCCGAAGAGCTGGTCAGCGTGATCCGTCGAGGCGTTGAGCTCAAAGACCTGCGTAACCGCGGCGTACTGTTCGAGCCTCTGAAAAACCGCGTACTCGGGATGATTTTCGAGAAATCCTCGACCCGCACCCGTATCTCGTTCGAAGCCGGCATGATCCAGCTCGGCGGCCAGGCCATCTTCCTGTCGCCGCGCGACACCCAACTGGGTCGCGGCGAGCCGATCGGCGATGCCGCCATTGTCATGTCGAGCATGCTCGATGCGGTGATGATCCGTACATTTTCCCACAGCACACTGACCGAATTCGCCGCCAACTCGCGCGTCCCGCTGATCAACGGCCTGTCCGACGATTTGCACCCGTGCCAGTTACTGGCCGACATGCAAACCTTCCTCGAGCATCGCGGCTCGATCCAGGGCAAAACCGTAGCCTGGATCGGAGATGGCAACAACATGTGCAACAGCTATATAGAAGCGGCGATCCAGTTCGACTTCCAGCTGCGCATCGCATGCCCTGAAGGCTATGAACCCAACCCCGAATTCGTGGCCAAGGCCGGCGATCGGGTGACCATCGTTCGCGACCCGAAGGATGCCGTGCGTGGCGCCCACCTGGTGAGCACCGACGTCTGGACCTCCATGGGCCAGGAAGAAGAAACCGCCAAGCGCCTGAAGCTGTTCTCGCCGTTCCAGGTCAATCGCGCGCTGCTGGATCTGGCCGCCGAGGATGTGCTGTTCATGCATTGCCTGCCCGCCCACCGTGGCGAAGAGATCAGCCTCGACCTGCTCGATGACCCGCGCTCCGTCGCCTGGGATCAAGCGGAAAATCGTCTCCACGCACAAAAGGCCCTGCTCGAGTTTCTCGTCGAACCGGCGTATCACCACGCATGAGCCAGCCACTACTTCTTAATCTGCGCAATCTCGCTTGCGGCTATCAAGACCAGCGCGTTGTGCAGAACCTCAACCTGCATTTGAATGCCGGCGACATCGGTTGCCTGCTCGGCTCTTCAGGCTGCGGCAAAACCACCACCCTGCGGGCGATTGCCGGTTTCGAACCGGTTCATGAAGGTGAAATCACCCTGGCAGGCGAGACAATCTCCAGCGCCGGCTTCACCCTCGCCCCGGAGAAACGCCGGATCGGCATGGTGTTCCAGGATTACGCCCTGTTTCCACATTTGAGCGTGGCCGAGAACATCGGGTTCGGGATCCGCAAGCACCCGCAGAAGGATCGCGTTATCGAAGAACTGCTGGAACTGGTCAACCTGAAAAACCTCGGCAAGCGCTTCCCGCACGAGCTATCGGGTGGCCAGCAACAGCGTGTCGCTTTGGCCCGCGCCCTGGCGCCCGAGCCGCAGTTGCTCCTGCTCGACGAACCGTTTTCCAATCTCGACGGTGAACTGCGGCGCAAGCTCAGCCACGAGGTGCGCGACATCCTCAAGGCCCGTGGCACCAGCGCAATTCTGGTGACCCACGACCAGGAAGAAGCCTTCGCGGTGAGCGATCATGTGGGGGTCTTCAAGGAAGGTCGCCTGGAACAGTGGGACACGCCCTACAACCTGTATCACGAACCGCTGACGCCCTATGTGGCCAGTTTCATTGGTCAGGGTTACTTCATTCGCGGTCAGTTGAGCAGTCCGGAATCGGTGCAGACAGAGCTGGGTGAGTTACGCGGCAATCGGGCTTACACTTGGCCGATTGGTGGCGCGGTGGATGTGCTGCTACGTCCGGACGATATCGTTTATGCACCGGACAGCGCCTTGAAGGCGCGGATTATCGGCAAGTCGTTCCAGGGTGCGTCGACGTTGTATCGGTTGCAGTTGCCAACAGGCGCGCAGCTGGAGTCGATTTTCCCGAGCCATGCTGATCATCTGGTCGGTGCAGAAGTTGGCATTCGCGTGGCGGCCGAACATCTGGTGTTGTTCCAGGCGTCCGGTAGCACGGCGGCGCAGATTCCGGCGGTAGACTCCGGCGTCCGTCGCTACAGCACTGCCAGCTGACGAAAGATCAAAAGATCGCAGCCTTCGGCGGCTCCTGCAGAAACACGCGTTCCATGTAGGAGCTGCCGAAGGCTGCGATTTTTTGCTTCCTAACCCAACATCAGCGTTCCGCTCGCCACCAGCGTCGCATTCCCGCCGATCTTGACCCGATCCCCTTCTAACCGACAGAACAACTCCCCGCCGCGTTTCGAACACTGAAACGCTGTCAGACTCGACTTGCCCAAACGTTTCGACCAGTACGGAATCAGGCTGCAATGGGTGGAACCGGTCACCGGGTCTTCATTGATGCCGATCGCCGGTGCGAAGTACCGAGACACAAAATCATGCTTGCTGCCCTTGGCGGTGACGATGGCACCCGGCCACGGCAGTTTGGCCAAAGCCACCATGTCTGGCTGACAATCGAGCACCGCCTGCTCCGACTCCAGCACCACGAACAATTCATTCGAACCCAACACATCGACCACTTCGACGCCCAAGGCGCGTTCGACATCCAGTGTCACGCCCACTTCAGACGGCACGATTGCCGGGAAATCCAGCCAGAAGCGACCGCCCTCACGACTTACGCTCAACGGGCCGGATTTACAAATGAAGTCCAAGCGTTCGACCGGTTCTTTATAGATCTCGAACAACACGTAAGCGCTGGCCAGGGTGGCATGCCCACACAAAGGCACCTCGGTGGTGGGAGTGAACCAGCGGATGTGCCAGCCCAGCCCTTCACGCACCACAAAAGCAGTTTCAGCGAGGTTGTGCTCGGCCGCGATCTTCTGCATCAACTCGTCGGCGAGCCAGGCATCGAGCCGATAGACCATCGCCGGGTTGCCACTGAACGGCCGATCACTGAACGCATCGACCTGATGAAACTCAAGCTGCATAACCTTCTCCCTGATTCAGGCGCGGCCGATATCGGCGAACTTGGCCTGCGTGTGTTCGGCCAGTACTGCGGGGGCCAGTTCCACTTCCAGACCGCGCCGACCGGCACTGACAAAAATGCTGGCGAAGGGCTGGGCCGAATTGTCGATAAACGTGCGCAAGCGCTTTTTCTGCCCCAGCGGGCTGATGCCACCCAACAGATAACCCGTCGAACGTTGCGCCGCGGCCGGGTCGGCCATTTCGACTTTTTTCACCCCAGCCGCATGCGCCAGGCCCTTCAAGTCGAGACTTCCGACGACCGGCACCACAGCCACCAGTAATTCCCCTTTCTCGCTGGCCGCCAGCAATGTCTTGAACACTTGCGCCGGGTCCAGGCCCAGTTTCTCCGCGGCCTCCAGCCCATAGGATGCTGCCTTCGGATCATGTTCATAACTGTGCACGCGATGTTCGGCACGAACTTTTTTCAACAAATCCAATGCGGGGGTCATGACAGCTCCAGACTGGGCGGCAGAGAAAAAATACTGCGCTGGATTCTAGGACATTGCTGCATAAAAGGCTCTATCACGGCAGCGTTTCCACAGCCTGGCGCTGGTTTTTACCGTTCGTCAGAGATCGCCTCGCCCGCCAAACAAAACGATCATTCATGTGACTAATAGTTTCAATGTGACCGGTAGTTCACTTTCGACCTTTGACAGCAGTGTTTCTTGTCTATATTTTTTCGAATCTGAATGCCGTACAACGTGAAAATGCAGCAACCAGCAGTAAGCCGGGAACAGGATGGGGATCCTGCCTCGGTGAAAATCGCGCTTTGGCCATGACGAAAAAAGCGCCAGACAACAAAAACAAAGAGGTTTTCGATGACAACTGCTTTACAACAACCGTCGCTCTCCAGCCAATGCATGGCCGAGTTTCTGGGTACTGCACTGCTGATCTTTTTTGGTACCGGTTGCGTTGCCGCCCTCAAGGTCGCGGGTGCCAGCTTTGGCTTGTGGGAAATCAGCATCATCTGGGGCGTCGGCGTCAGCATGGCGATCTACTTGACCGCCGGGGTTTCCGGGGCTCACCTCAACCCTGCCGTCAGCATCGCGCTGAGCATTTTCGCCGACTTCGAAAAACGCAAACTGCCGTTTTACATTCTTGCCCAGGTGGCTGGCGCGTTCTGTGGCGCGTTGTTGGTTTACACGCTGTACAGCAATCTTTTCTTCGATTACGAACAAACCCACCATATGGTTCGTGGCACTCAAGCCAGCCTCGAACTGGCGTCGGTGTTCTCCACGTTCCCCAACCCGGCCCTGTCCACGGCCCAGGCCTTCCTGGTTGAAGTGATCATCACCGCCGTCCTGATGGGCGTGATCATGTCCCTGACCGACGACAACAACGGCCTGCCTAACGGGCCCATGGCGCCACTGCTGATCGGCCTGCTGATTGCGGTGATTGGCAGCTCGATGGGGCCGCTGACCGGCTTTGCGATGAACCCGGCGCGTGACTTCGGACCGAAACTGATGACTTTCTTTGCTGGCTGGGGTGAAATTTCCTTCACCGGTGGACGCGATATCCCGTACTTCCTGATTCCGATTTTTGCACCGATTGTCGGTGCCTGCCTCGGTGCTGCCGCGTATCGCGGGCTGATTGCCCGTCATCTGCCCAGCGCCATACCTGCTACAAAGGACGCAACACCGGCCATTGACGGCAAACCAAGAACTTCTTGATACCGTAGGCGCGCGACTCTGCCCATTTGGTCCCGCGCCTGACCTCACTTCCTTATTTCGTCCAAGGCAATCGACATGACCGACATTCAGAATAAGAACTACATCATTGCCCTCGATCAGGGTACGACCAGTTCCCGCGCGATCATTTTCGACCGCGACGCGAACGTGGTTTGCACGGCCCAGCGCGAATTCGCCCAGCATTATCCGCAAGCCGGTTGGGTCGAACACGACCCGATGGAAATCTTCGCCACCCAAAGCGCCGTGATGGTCGAGGCCCTGGCGCAAGCCGGCCTGCATCACGACCAGGTCGCGGCGATCGGCATCACCAACCAACGTGAAACCACCGTGGTCTGGGACAAGACCACCGGCCGCCCGATCTACAACGCGATCGTCTGGCAGTGCCGCCGCAGCACCGAGATCTGCCAGCAACTCAAGCGTGACGGCCACGAGCAATACATCAGCGAAACCACCGGTCTGGTCACCGACCCGTACTTCTCCGGCACCAAACTCAAGTGGATCCTCGACAACGTCGAAGGCAGCCGTGAACGTGCGCGCAAGGGCGAGTTGCTGTTCGGCACCGTCGACAGCTGGCTGATCTGGAAATTTACCGGCGGCAAAGTGCACGTCACCGACTACACCAACGCCTCACGCACCATGCTCTTCAACATCCACACCCTGGAGTGGGATGCGAAGATGCTGGAGGTGCTGGATATTCCGCGCGAAATGCTGCCGGAAGTTAAGTCCTCGTCGGAAATCTACGGCCACACCAAAAGCGGCATCGCCATCGGCGGTATCGCGGGCGACCAGCAGGCCGCCCTCTTCGGCCAGATGTGCGTTGAGCCAGGCCAGGCGAAAAACACCTACGGCACCGGTTGCTTCCTGCTGATGAACACTGGCGACAAAGCCGTGAAATCCAAGCACGGCATGCTGACCACTATCGCCTGCGGTCCGCGTGGCGAAGTGGCCTACGCACTGGAAGGCGCTGTCTTCAACGGTGGCTCAACCGTTCAGTGGCTGCGTGATGAATTGAAAATCATCAATGACGCCCACGACACCGAATACTTCGCCAACAAGGTCAAGGACAGCAATGGCGTGTACCTGGTACCGGCCTTCACCGGTCTGGGCGCACCGTATTGGGACCCGTATGCCCGTGGCGCACTGTTCGGACTGACCCGCGGCGTACGCGTGGATCACATCATTCGTGCAGCGCTGGAGTCGATTGCCTACCAGACCCGCGACGTGCTCGACGCCATGCAACAGGATTCCGGCGAGCGCCTGAAAGCCCTGCGCGTGGATGGCGGCGCGGTGGCGAACAATTTCCTGATGCAGTTCCAGGCCGACATCCTCGGCACCCAGGTCGAGCGTCCGCAAATGCGCGAAACCACCGCGCTGGGCGCCGCTTACCTCGCCGGTCTGGCGTGTGGTTTCTGGGGCAGCCTGGAAGAGCTGCGCGGCAAGGCGGTGATCGAGCGTGAATTCGAACCGACGCTGGACGAAACCGCGAAGGAAAAACTCTACGCCGGCTGGAAAAAAGCGGTCAGCCGCACGCGTGATTGGGAACCTCATGAAGGCGCTGAATAAGCCAACGTAAGTACTCGTATCTGTATGTAACTGGTAGGGAGCAGATTCCTGCGGCATCATGGGCAAATTTTGCACGGCAGCCCAAAGGAAGCCCCATGAATCTGCCTCCCCGTCAGCAGCAAATCCTCGAACTGGTTCGCGAACGCGGCTATGTCAGCATCGAGGAAATGGCCACGCTGTTCGTCGTTACACCGCAAACCATCCGCCGCGACATCAATCAGCTCGCGGAAGCCAATTTGTTGCGTCGCTACCATGGCGGCGCGGCCTACGATTCCAGTGTCGAAAACACCGCCTACGCCATGCGCGCCGATCAGATGCGCGATGAAAAGCAGCGTATCGGCGAAGCCATTGCCGCCCAGATCCCCGATCACGCCTCGCTGTTCATCAACATCGGCACCACGACCGAATCGATTGCCCGGGCGCTGCTCAACCACAATCACCTGAAGATCATCACCAATAACCTGCACGTGGCCTCGATGCTCAGCGCCAAGGACGACTTCGATGTCCTGCTGACCGGTGGCAATGTGCGGCGTGACGGAGGGGTGGTCGGTCAGGCGAGTGTCGACTTCATTAACCAGTTCAAGGTCGATTTTGCCTTGGTCGGCATCAGCGGTATCGATGAAGACGGCAGCCTGCTGGACTTCGACTACCAGGAAGTACGGGTGTCGCAAGCGATCATTGCCAATGCCCGGCAGGTGATTCTGGCGGCGGACTCCAGCAAGTTCGGGCGCAACGCCATGGTTCGCCTGGGGCCGATCAGTTTGATCGATTGCCTGGTGACGGATCAGCAGCCTGTGCCGGCGTTGGCGCAGTTGTTGAGTCAGCACAAGATTCGACTCGAAGTGGTTTAACCCCTTTCGAAAACACCACGCTCCCCTGCGGCGAGGGAGCTTGCTCCCGTTCGGCTGCGCAGCAGACGCAGTTCAGACAACATGCTCCCCCTGAAAAACCGCGTTCGCCGGTTCAGGCTGCTTCGCAGCCCAGCGGGAGCAAGAGCTCCCTCGCCACAAAAGCCTCCAACAGCATCATTAATGTTCGGAAATTTTCCTTTGACGGCCCTTCGATCAGTATTTTCAATCGAAGTTGACTGGCTGTGTGCGTCTTTATGGGCTACCATTTTCGCAAATGAACATTTATGTTCGAAATCCAATACCGAAAATCATAAAAGCCCGAGGCCAGCCGATGCCCACTTCTACCTTGCCTACGCCCCCTCTCGCTGAGGTCTACGACATTGCCGTCATCGGTGGCGGGATCAATGGCGTGGGGATCGCAGCGGATGCCGCCGGCCGCGGTCTTTCGGTGTTCCTTTGCGAAAAGGATGATCTTGCCAGCCACACCTCGTCGGCCAGCAGCAAACTGATCCACGGTGGCCTGCGCTACCTCGAACATTACGAATTCCGCCTGGTACGTGAAGCCCTTGCGGAGCGCGAAGTGTTGTTGGCCAAGGCGCCACACATCGTCAAGCAAATGCGTTTCGTGCTGCCGCACCGTCCGCACCTGCGTCCGGCGTGGATGATCCGCGCCGGTCTGTTCCTTTATGACAACCTGGGCAAACGGGAAAAACTGGAAGGTTCGAAAAGCCTGAAGTTCGGCCCGGACAGCCCGCTGAAAAGCGAAATCACCAAAGGCTTCGAGTATTCCGATTGCTGGGTCGACGATGCTCGCCTGGTGGTACTGAATGCCATGGCCGCCCGCGAGAAAGGCGCCCACGTTCACACCCAGACCCGTTGCGTCAGCGCTCGTCGCACCAAAGGCCTGTGGCACCTGCACCTGGAACGCGCCGACGGCAGTCTGTTTTCGATTCGCGCCAAGGCGCTGGTGAATGCGGCCGGCCCGTGGGTCGCCAAGTTCATTCGTGACGACCTGAAAATGGAATCGCCCTATGGCATCCGCCTCATCCAGGGCAGCCACCTGATCGTGCCGAAGCTGTACGAAGGCGAACACGCGCATATTCTGCAAAACGAAGATCAGCGCATCGTGTTCACCATCCCGTACCTGAACCACTTCACCCTGATCGGCACCACCGACCGCGAATACACCGGCGATCCGGCGAAGGTCGCAATCACCGAAGGTGAAACCGATTACCTGTTGAAAGTGGTCAACGCTCACTTCAAAAAGCAGATCAGCCGCGACGACATCCTGCACAGCTATTCCGGTGTTCGTCCGCTGTGCAATGACGAATCCGACAATCCGTCGGCCGTCACCCGCGATTACACCCTGGCCTTGTCGGGCACGGGCGAAGAAGCGCCGCTGCTGTCGGTGTTCGGTGGCAAGCTGACCACCTACCGCAAACTGGCCGAGTCGGCGCTGGCACAACTGGCGCCGTACTTCACCCACATCAAGCCGAGCTGGACCGCCACCGCGACCCTGCCGGGCGGCGAAGACATGACCACCCCGCAGGCGCTGAGCTCACGGATTCGTGACCAGTTCGACTGGGTGCCGACTGAAATTTCCCGCCGCTGGGCCACGACCTACGGCAGCCGCACGTGGCGCATGCTCGAAGGCGTGCAGAGCCTCAGCGATCTGGGCGAACACATTGGCGGCGGTCTCTACACCCGCGAAATCGATTACCTGTGCAGCGAAGAGTGGGCGACCACGGCGCATGACATTCTGTGGCGCCGCAGCAAGCTAGGGTTGTTCACCACCCCGGATGAGCAACAGAAGCTCGCGGATTATCTGAGCAAGGTCGAGCAGAACCGCAGCAAGATCGAAGCGGCCTGATCTCATCCGCGCTAAACGAAAGCCCCTGAATCTCGCGATTCAGGGGCTTTTTTGCATTCATGTCGCTCCCTCGCTCCCGCAGAGAATATGCAGGCACAAGATTTCGTTCGGTTTTCCGAACGCGACTTGTCGGTCTATTCGGTTAACCGGATTCTCTAACCCAAAATGACACGCCATGAATATTTAATATCGTTATAAATCAATGAGTTGACCTTAAGCAACTGGTCTGGCACGAGTCATGCTCTACACTTTTGGACGAATGCTTGTTGCGCGGTCCTTAGAAGCCGACGGACATTCGAAGCACAAAAGGGCCGATGAACTGGCTCCATAAAAAAAACAATGTCGAGGAAAATTTGATGCGCATCGTTCCCCATATCCTGGGCGCAGCCATTGCTGCCGCTCTGATTACCACTCCAGTTTTCGCTGCCGAACTCACCGGCACACTGAAGAAGATCAAAGAGTCCGGCACCATCACCCTCGGGCATCGTGACGCTTCCATTCCGTTTTCCTATATCGCGGACGCTTCCGGCAAACCGGTTGGCTACTCCCACGATATCCAGCTGAAAATTGTTGAAGCGATCAAGAAAGACCTGGACCTGCCTAACCTTCAGGTCAAATACAACCTGGTGACCTCGCAAACCCGTATTCCGCTGGTGCAGAACGGCACCGTGGACCTGGAATGCGGTTCCACCACCAACAACGTCGAGCGTCAGCAGCAAGTTGACTTCTCCGTCGGCATCTTCGAAATCGGCACCAAGCTGCTGGCCAAGAAGGATTCGCCGTACAAAGACTTCGCCGATCTGAAAGGCAAGAACGTAGTGACCACAGCGGGCACCACGTCCGAGCGTATTCTGAAGTCGATGAACGCCGACAAGCAGATGGGCATGAATGTCATCTCCGCCAAGGACCACGGCGAATCCTTCCAGATGCTGGAATCGGGTCGTGCCGTTGCGTTCATGATGGACGACGCACTGCTGGCCGGTGAAATGGCCAAGGCCAAGAAGCCGACTGACTGGGCTGTGACGGGCACTGCACAATCCTACGAAATCTACGGCTGCATGGTCCGCAAGGGCGACGAGCCGTTCAAGAAGGCTGTAGACGACGCCATTGTGGCGACCTACAAATCCGGCGAGATCAACAAGATCTACGAAAAATGGTTCATGCAGCCAATCCCGCCTAAAGGCCTGAACCTGATGTTCCCGATGAGCGACGAGCTCAAGGCCCTGATCGCCAATCCGACCGATAAAGCGGCTGACGACAAGAAATCCTGATTTCTGACTAACCTTACCTCCTGAGAGGGCTACTACTCTTTCAGGAGGTTGTCACTCCCTGCTGGCATTTCTGGAAACACTCGAACAGGCGGCTGTCGAGCCGATCGCGTGTGCCTGACTCTCAAGTCGGGCGGGAACGGAGCTTCCCCAGGCGGGCACTAGTACATCGATCGAATCCGAGGGGAGACCCTAATGAATTACAACTGGGACTGGGGCGTGTTCTTCAAGTCTACCGGCGTGGGCAGCGAAATTTATTTCGACTGGTACCTCACCGGCCTGGGCTGGACCATCGCCATCGCCATCGTGGCCTGGATCATCGCCCTGACGCTGGGCTCGATCCTGGGCGTCATGCGCACCGTACCGAATCGCATCGTGTCGGGCATCGCAACCTGCTACGTCGAACTGTTTCGTAACGTGCCGCTGCTGGTGCAGCTATTCATCTGGTACTTCCTGGTGCCCGACCTGCTGCCACAAAACCTGCAGGACTGGTACAAACAGGACCTGAACCCGACCACCTCGGCGTTCCTCAGCGTTGTTGTCTGCCTGGGCCTGTTCACCACGGCACGCGTTTGCGAACAAGTACGCACAGGCATTCAGGCATTGCCGAAAGGCCAGGAAGCCGCTGCTCGCGCCATGGGCTTCAAGCTGCCACAGATCTACTGGAACGTGCTGCTGCCCCAGGCTTACCGGATCATCATTCCGCCGCTCACCTCGGAATTCTTGAACGTGTTCAAGAACACCTCCGTCGCCTCGCTGATCGGTCTGATGGAGTTGCTCGCACAGACCAAACAGACCGCCGAGTTTTCCGCGAACCTGTTCGAAGCCTTCACCCTGGCAACGCTGATCTACTTCACCCTGAACATGGGCCTGATGCTGCTGATGCGCCTGGTCGAGAAGAAAGTCGCCGTACCGGGCCTGATCTCCGTAGGGGGTAAATGATGGAATTCGACTTCTCGGGCATCATCCCGTCCCTGCCAGGACTGTGGAACGGCATGGTGATGACCCTGCAACTGATGGCGCTGGGCGTTATCGGCGGCATCATCCTCGGCACGGTCCTCGCGCTGATGCGCCTGTCCCACAGCAAACTGCTGTCGAACCTTGCCGGCGCCTACGTTAACTACTTCCGTTCGATCCCGCTCCTGCTGGTCATCACCTGGTTCTACCTGGCGGTGCCGTTCGTGCTGCGCTGGATCACTGGCGAAGACACGCCGATCGGCGCGTTCGCTTCATGCATCGTGGCCTTCATGATGTTCGAAGCGGCGTACTTCTGCGAAATCGTCCGCGCTGGCGTGCAGTCGATTCCCAAAGGCCAGATGGGCGCTGCCCAAGCCCTGGGCATGACGTACGGCCAGATGATGCGTCTGATCATCCTGCCGCAAGCGTTCCGCAAGATGACCCCGCTGCTGTTGCAACAGAGCATCATTCTGTTTCAGGACACCTCACTGGTGTATGCGGTCGGTCTGGTGGACTTCCTCAATGCCTCGCGTGCCAGTGGCGACATCATCGGCCGCTCGAATGAGTTCCTGATCTTCGCAGGTCTCGTGTACTTCACAATCAGCTTTGCCGCCTCGCTGCTGGTCAAGCGTCTGCAAAAAAGGTTTGCCGTATGATCTCTATCAAGAATGTCAACAAGTGGTATGGCGACTTCCAGGTACTGACTGACTGCAGCACCGAGGTCAAAAAAGGCGAAGTGATCGTGGTTTGCGGCCCTTCCGGCTCCGGCAAGTCCACCTTGATCAAATGCGTCAACGCGCTGGAACCGTTCCAGAAAGGCGACATCGTGGTCGACGGCACGTCCATCGCCGACCCGAAGACCAACCTGCCGAAACTGCGCTCTCGCGTGGGCATGGTGTTCCAGCATTTCGAGCTGTTCCCGCACCTGACCATCACCGAAAACCTGACCATCGCGCAGATCAAGGTGTTGGGCCGCAGCAAGGAAGAGGCCACCAAGAAAGGCCTGCAATTGCTCGAGCGCGTGGGTCTCTCGGCCCACGCTCACAAGCATCCGGGCCAGCTCTCCGGTGGTCAGCAACAGCGTGTGGCGATTGCCCGTGCACTGGCGATGGACCCGATCGTCATGCTGTTTGACGAACCGACCTCGGCGCTCGACCCTGAAATGGTCAATGAAGTACTCGACGTGATGGTGCAACTGGCCCACGAAGGCATGACCATGATGTGCGTGACCCACGAAATGGGCTTCGCCCGTAAAGTGGCGGACCGGGTGATCTTCATGGACGCCGGCAAAATCATCGAAGACTGCAAGAAAGAGGAGTTCTTCGGCGACATCAGCCACCGTGCCGAGCGTACCCAGCATTTCCTCGCCAAGATTCTGCAGCACTAAAACGGTACTGCTCTCTCAGGAGGGCAGGATTGCTCTTGTGGCGAGGGAGCTTGCTCCCGCTGGGTCGCGAAGCGGCCCCAAACCCGGCAAATGCATGTATCTGACACACCGCATTTACCGGTTTTACGACTGCTTCGCAGCCGAGCGGGAGCAAGCTCCCTCGCCACAGGTTTCGCGCTCGACTGGAAACCAGAGCAAGCCCGTTGCCAAGCTGGTTGACCCAAGGCATCTGTGATGAAATGCGACCCCACTCTCTATCGCGCAGCAAAGCCATCACTCGCCGTGAAACCCCGTCTGATCCGCCATCTGTTCCTGCCGCCGCTGGTCATCGCCCTGATGATCGGATTGGGTTTTCTCGGCTTCTGGGTCAGTGAGCACTACGGAATCCGCAGCCTCAGCGAGAACGGCCAGCGTCAGCTCGAACTGCACGCCCGCGCCGTCGAGAGCGAGATCAGCAAATACACCTACCTGCCCAGCTTGCTGGAACTCGAATCCAGCGTCTCGAAGCTGTTGGCCGACCCGTCTCCGGAACACCGGCAAACGGTCAATGAATACCTCGAAGGCCTGAACCGGCGCAGCCGCAGTCGGGCCATCTACGTGATGGACACCACCGGTCGTGTCATGGCCACCAGCAACTGGCGCGACGTCGACAGTTACCTCGGTGAAGACCTGTCCTTCCGCGCCTACTTCCAGAACGCCGTGCGCGGCCAGCCGGGCCGTTTCTATGGCATCGGCAGCACCAACGGCGAACCCGGTTATTACCTGGCCCATGGCCTGGAAGAACACGGCAAGATCATCGGTGTCGCGGTGGTCAAAGTCCGCCTCGAAGCCATGGAAGAACGCTGGCAGCGCGCGCGCCTCGAAGCCTTTGTCAGCGACGAAAACGGCATCATCATTCTCTCCAGCGATCCGGCGCGCCGGCTGAAATCAGTCGTGCCACTGAGCGACGAGACCAAGGAGAAACTCGCCCGCAGTCTTCAGTACTACTGGTTTCCACTGAACGAACTGCAACCGCTGGCCCGGGAAAAACTGGCCGAAGGCGAGGAAAAACTGACCTTCCCGGCCAACAGCGAAGTGGAGTCCGACGAAGAGGACATCAGTTACCTCTCGCAAACCCGCCCCTTGAGCGACACCCCGTGGAATTTCACCCTGCTCACGCCGCTGCAGGATTTGCGTCGCGAAGCGATCAATCAGGGGATTCTGGTGGCCGTGGCGTTTGCCCTGGTGGCGTTCCTGCTGATTGCCTGGAACGAGCGCCGCAAGGTGATCGCCACCCGCCTCGCCGCCCGGGAAGCCTTGCAGGAAGCCAACAATCAACTGGAGCGTCGGATTACCGAACGCACCACCGATCTGCGCGCCAGCAACGAGCGACTCAAGGGTCAGATCCGCGAACGCCGTCAGGCCGAAGAGACATTGCGGCGCGCCCAGGATGAGCTGGTGCAGGCCGGAAAACTCGCCGCCATCGGCCAGATGTCCACCAGCATCGCCCACGAATTGAATCAACCGCTGGCGGCGCTACGCACCTTGTCCGGCAACACCGTGCGCTTTCTCGAGCGCGGGCAACTGGATGTGGCCAGCACCAACCTCAAGACCATCAACGAACTGATCGATCGCATGGGCCGGATCACCGCCAGCCTGCGCTCCTTTGCCCGGCGCGGCGACGACAAGGGCCAGGCCTGCCTCGGCAAAGCAATGGACGCCGCGCTGCAACTGCTCGGCGGACGCGTGGAAAGTGTCCCGCTGCAATTGCATCGAGAATTCGCCGACGTACAGGTGCAGATTGACCAGACCCGCCTGGAGCAGATTCTGGTCAACCTGATCGGCAACGCCCTCGATGCCATGCAGTCGCAGCCCCAACCGGAGCTGTGGCTTGAAGGCGAAGAGTTCGATGGCAAATATCGCCTGCGGGTCCGCGACAACGGTCATGGCATCGACGCCGAAGCGCGCAAGCACCTGTTCGAACCGTTCTTCACCACCAAACCCGGTGAGCAGGGTCTGGGCCTAGGCCTGACCCTTTCCGCCAGCCTGGCCGCCGCGACGGGCGGACATTTGGGTGTCGAGCACCCGGCCAGCGGTGGTACCACCTTCGTCCTCAGTTTACCGTTGGTAAGCCCTACTCCTGCCGAGCCAATATGAACAACGACCTTAGTGTGCTGATCGTCGAAGACGACCCCCATGTGCTGCTCGGCTGCCAACAGGCGCTGACCCTGGAAGACATTCCCTGCGTCGGCGTGGGCAGTGCCGAAGAAGCGCTGGAGCGGGTCGGCGACAATTTTGCCGGCATCGTCATCAGCGATATTCGCCTGCCCGGCATCGACGGCCTCGAACTCCTGACCCGGCTCAAGGCTCGCGATCGCAGCCTGCCGGTGGTGCTGATTACCGGCCACGGCGACATCTCCATGGCCGTCGGCGCAATGCAGAAAGGCGCCTATGATTTCATGGAGAAACCCTTCTCCCCGGAACGGCTGGTGGATGTCGCACGTCGTGCGCTGGAACAACGCAGCCTGGCGCGGGAAGTGTCTTCGCTGCGTCGGCAACTGGCGGAACGGGATTCCCTGGAAGGCCGGATCATCGGCCGCTCGCCAGCGATGCAGAACCTGCGGGAATTGATCGCCAACGTCGCCGACACTTCGGCCAACGTGCTGATCGAAGGCGAAACCGGCACCGGCAAGGAACTTGTCGCACGCTGCCTGCACGACTTCAGTCGGCGTCACACCAAGCAGTTCGTCGCGCTGAACTGCGGTGGACTGCCGGAGAACCTGTTCGAAAGTGAAATCTTCGGCCACGAAGCCAACGCCTTCACCGGCGCCGGCAAGCGGCGGATCGGCAAGATCGAACACGCCGACGGCGGTACGCTGTTCCTCGACGAAGTGGAAAGCATGCCGCTGCCGTTGCAGATCAAACTGCTGCGGGTGTTGCAGGAACGCACCCTCGAACGCCTCGGCTCGAACCAGAGTGTGGCGGTGGATTGCCGGGTGATCGCGGCGACCAAATCCGACCTCGACGAGTCGAGCAAGGCTGGCGAATTCCGCAGCGACCTGTATTACCGCCTGAATGTGGTGACCCTGGAACTGCCGCCGCTGCGCGAACGCCGCGAAGACATCCTGCAACTGTTCGAACACTTCCTGCAGCAGTCGTCCTTGCGCTTCGACCGCGCGGTGCCGGAGCTGGACAACCAGACCCTGTCAAACCTGATGAGCCACGACTGGCCGGGCAACGTGCGCGAACTGCGCAACGTCGCCGAGCGTTTTGCCCTCGGCCTGCCGGCCTTCAAGAAAACCGGTACCAGCGGCAGCAATCAGGGCCTGGCCTTCGCCGAAGCGGTGGAAGCCTTCGAACGCAACCTGCTCAGCGACGCCTTGCAACGCAGCGGCGGCAACCTGACCCAGGCCAGCCTGGAACTGGGCATGGCCAAAACCACCCTGTTCGACAAAGTGAAGAAGTACGGGCTGAGCCACTGACGGACCTGATGCTCAAGGCTGGCTCCGGGCGGTGTTCCGACGAAGACGGCGTGTCAGACACTTCATGACTGTTCCGTCGCCTTCGCCGGCACGTCGGATCACCGCACCGATCGCTCCTGCAGGTTCTGCGTTTTACTGCCCGTAAACCTTCTGCAACTGCGCTTGCGTCAGCGCATCCTCGAACGGCACCGGCACTGACTTCACTGCGCCGTAGAGGTTGCGATAACGCCAATAGGTGCCGTTATTCGCCAACTGATAACCGCGCTCGACCACACGCTGGCCATCGAGCACATACCGCAAGGTTTCCTGGGCGGCCTCCGGCGGTGCCGGCAGCATCAGGTCGGTGGCTAAAACACGCATGGACTCGTCGATGCACTCGTCGAGCACGGCCGTGACCCTCGCCAGATCCAGAGTGCCGTCGTCGATGCATTGCTTGCCGCAACGCCGAACTGGCTGGCTCGCCACTTCAATGCGCATGCGGTACAGCGCCGAACCGGCAATGTCCTGGACCTGCACCTGATTGACCAGCACAAAGCTGCCGCGATCGGGGGTGAGCATCAGTTTCGGTTCGATCACCAGCCGCGCGGTGACTTGCCCCTCACCTTGTTTCAGCCCGGCCACTTGCGACGCTTGTTGATAGCGCTGTTGCAGACGTTCCTGCAATGGCACGCCGGCGAGCAGGTCGGCCATCGGACGCGAATCCTTGAGCGCAGAGTTTTCCGCATCGCGCTGCAAGCTGCCGCTGCCCATCTGAGTGTTGATCAGGCTCGCCACCAGCAAACCTGCCAGTCCTGCCGCATTGGCACCCGCCACCAGGTTATGACTCGACGAAGCCGCCTTCTGCGCCGCCTCGGCGTCAATCACCGTGCTGGCACCGACAAACGCCTGCGGCAGTTGCATGTCCACTTTCAGTCCATGAGCCTGGACGTAGGACGCGGCACTCTGCGACTTGAAACCGGCCTCGGGCGCCGGTTTCTGCGCGCAACCGGCGAGCACCAGCAGGGCCAGCGCACTGGCCCCCATGATCGAGCGCTTCATTGCTCGAACGGTGTGATCATTTGCTGACGACTATTGTCCATGGCCTGGTAGAAGGCATTGGACAGGTTGGTGTAGGTCGGCTCATCCCACTCGCCCTGAGCCGCTTGCACCGCCGCGAAGGGTTTGAACCACAACAGTTTGTTGTCGGCCAGATCGACCACCAGGCCCTGCCCGCTCACCTGCGCCATCGGCACGCTGGTCGGCACGAATCCGTAGTAGCTGCGGGTGGCGCCGGTGGCGAAGACATTCACCAGCAACAGGCGATCGACGCCGTAAGCGCCCTTGATCGGAGTCAGGTCCCGGCCCATGTAGCCTTCGCGGAAACTGGTTTGCTTATAGACATTCAGGTCGACCGGCTCATTGATCCTCTTGACCTTGTAGCCCTTGGCCTGCAGTTTGGCGACGATGACATCCGGCAACG
This sequence comes from Pseudomonas sp. IT-P171, assembly GCF_949767765.1. Classification (NCBI taxonomy): domain Bacteria; kingdom Pseudomonadati; phylum Pseudomonadota; class Gammaproteobacteria; order Pseudomonadales; family Pseudomonadaceae; genus Pseudomonas; species Pseudomonas sp. IT-P171. Next base: position 245,262 of record NZ_CATKQN010000022.1, on the reverse strand, counting down.
TGTTCAGGTCGCGCACTTGCCATTTTTCGACGTTGTCGCTGAGTTTGCTGTTCACGCCCCGATTGATCGCGTAATCGAGCATCCCCTGTTGACCGGTCAGTGCCAGCACCGGTGCCGGCACCACAGTGATGGCAACGCCGATGGTCGGCTCCTTGGCATCCCAGAATTGTTTATCCAGCGGAACAGGCGGTTGGACGTGGGCGCAGCCGGTAAGGCTCAGGCAAGCGAGTAAAGTGAGCGCTGCCCACGTGCGAAAGGCGTGAAGAGTCATGGATCAAATCCCTATGATTGAAATCGTTGCTGCCTATATCGGCAAGAACGGCTGAAACCATAGTGGCATATTGATATATTTCTATTCAACTGCGATCCGATCAACTGACCGTGCCGCCCTTCGCCTCGCTCATGATCTGTCGAATCGCCCCGACAAAGGTTTCCACCGGTTGCCCGCCGCTGACCGCGTACTGCCCGTTGAAGACCACGGTCGGCACCGAACTGACGCCGCGGGACAGCCACAACTGCTCTTCCTCCCGCACCTCCCTGGCGAACTCGTCCGATGCCAGAATCGCCTCGGCCCGCTGCCGGTCCAGCCCAACGCTTTGCGCGATCTGCGCCAACTGAGCGTGGTCGGAAGGATTGCCGCCGTCGGTGAAATACGCCTTGAACAGCGCCTCCTTCAGATTGAACTGCAACCCTTCCAGCCCCGCCCAATACAACAAACGGTGAGCATCGAAAGTGTTGTAGATGCGGCTGTTACCGTCCGTGCGAAAGGCAAAGCCGACTTCGGCGCCGCGTGCGCGAATCATCTCGCGGTTCTTTTGCGATTGCTCCGGGGTCGAACCGTATTTCTCGGTGATGTGTTCGGTGATGTTCTGCCCTTCAGGGCTCATCTTCGGATTCAGCTCGAACGGCTGGAAACGGATTTCGGCCTGGACCTCGTCGCCCAGCAAATCCAGAGCGCGGGTCAGGCCGTACAGACCCACAACGCACCACGGGCAGGACACGTCGCTGACGAAATCGATCTTCAGGGGAGCACTCATCACACACCTCACAGGCTGAACACAGGCCGAAAATGATGAACGATACACCTGTGGAAGCGGCATGGTTGTCTGTCTGCAAGAGACAGGCCGCCTTCGCCAGAATGCCGGCCCCGTTCCCACAGTGGATTTCGGTGCTACAGAAGGTTGTGTTCAACCACAGGATCAATCTGCGCCCAATGCGAAGTGTCTTCGCGATGAGCCTGCAGATAAGGCAACACCGCCGCCAGCAACGGTGCTTTAAACGCCTCCTGAAAACGATGGGCCAACCCAGGAATCAGCTTCAACTGACTACCGTGAATATGCGCCGCCAAATGCACCCCATGCATCACCGGCAACAGCGGATCGGCAGTGCCATGAACCACCAGCGTCGGCACCCGCAACTGATTAAGCAACGCCACCCGACTTGGCTCCGCGAGGATCGCCATGATCTGGCGCTTCACACCCTCGGGGTTGAACGCCCGGTCATAAGACAGCGCCGCCTGATGCAGCAGGGCCTGCCGATCATCGCTCACCGTCGGACTCCCCAGCGCTGCCAGCAAGTCAGCCTGCTGCTCGAGCGCCACTTCGCGATTCGGCGCACCACGGCGCGAGAGCAACTGCACCAAGGCCGCATTGGGCGCTGGCAAACCTTCGGCACCGGAAGTGGTCATGATCAACGTCAGACTCTCGATCCGCTGCGGCGCCATGGCCGCCATATGCTGGGCGATCATCCCGCCCATGCTCGCGCCCAGCACATGGAATTGATCGACGTGCAACGCATCCATCAAACCCAGCGCATCATCGGCCATGTCCGTCAGGGAATACGGCGCCGAAACCGGCAAACCGAGTTTGTAGCGCAGCACTTCGAAGGTCAGGTTGGCGTCGACCGGCGCCTGTCGCCAGGTGGACAGGCCGACATCGCGATTGTCATATCGAATCACCCGAAAGCCCTGCTGGCAGAGCGCAACCACCACCTCGTCCGGCCAGTGAATCAACTGCCCGCCCAGCCCCATCACCAGCAGCAGTGCCGGGTCCGAGGCACGGCCGATGCTCTGGTACGCCAGGCTCACCTGCGCCAGATCGGCGTGTTCGGTCGGAACATTCACATCACATCGAGAGGCCGCAAAGGACGGCAGGCCGAACAACAACGCGGCCAGGAAAACCGCTGTCGAAAAAAAACGTGCACTCATGAAAAAACACCGAAACGCAGAACCCCAGTAGAGCGCGAGTCTGATGAAGTTTGATCAAGCGCGCTGCCACAGTTACGTGACAGTTTGATGAAGAGTGCTGAACGGTCATATTCAACACCGCGCTTTCATTCATTGTCCGGGCAGACGCCACAGAAGCTTAAGCCAACTGACTCCGCAACTGCCGCGCCGCCGCCACCATGTTCACCAACGCCGCTTCCGTCTCCGGCCAAGCCCGGGTTTTCAGACCGCAATCCGGGTTCACCCACAACCGTTCCGCCGGAATCCGCTTCACTGCCTTGCTCATCAACTTGACCATCTCCGCCGTGTCCGGCACCCGTGGCGAGTGAATGTCATACACACCCGGGCCGATATCGTTCGGGTAGTCGAACGCTTCGAAGGCCTCCAGCAATTCCATGTCCGAACGCGAGGTTTCAATGGTGATCACGTCAGCATCCATCGCCGCGATGGCCTCGATCACGTCGTTGAATTCGCTGTAGCACATGTGGGTGTGGATCTGGGTTTCATCGCGCACACCGGACGCACTCAAGCGAAACGCTTGCACCGCCCAATCGAGGTATTCCTGCCATTGCGCCCGACGCAGCGGCAAACCTTCGCGGAACGCCGCTTCGTCGATCTGGACGATCTTGATGCCGGCGTTTTCCAGGTCCAGCACCTCGTCACGCAGGGCCAGCGCCAACTGCTGCGCCTGGACTTTGCGCGAAACGTCTTCCCGCGGGAACGACCACATCAGCATGGTCACCGGACCGGTGAGCATGCCTTTCATGACTTTGTCGGTCAGGCTTTGCGCATAAGTGATCCAGTCGACAGTCATGGCGTTCGGACGGCTCAGGTCGCCGTAGATGATCGCCGGTTTCACACAACGGGAACCGTAGCTCTGTACCCAGCCAAAACGGGTGAACAGGTAGCCGTCCAGCTGCTCGGCGAAATACTCCACCATGTCGTTGCGTTCGGCTTCACCATGGACCAGCACATCCAGGCCCAGGCGTTCCTGGACTTGCACGGCGTGGCGGATTTCGCTGTGCATGGCGTCGGTGTAATCGTTGGCCGACAGCTTGCCTTGCTTGAACGCCTGACGCGCCAGGCGGATCGAACCGGTCTGCGGGAACGAACCGATGGTGGTGGTCGGAAACGCCGGTAGCTTCAACCTTGTGCGCTGTTGCTCGATGCGTTTGGCAAACGGCGAGTGGCGCTGGCTGTCGGCTGCACCGATGGCGTTGATGCGGGCTTGCACTTGCGCTTTGTGGATACGCGGAGACTCGGCGCGGCTGGCCTGAATCGCCCGGCTTTCGCCCAGGGCGGCTTGCACCTTGGGCGACTGCGGGTCGTTAAGTGCATCACGCAGCACAGCGATTTCGCCACACTTCTGCACGGCAAACGCCAGCCAGCTTTTCAGTTCCGGATCGAGTTTGTCTTCACGCTCCAGGTCCACCGGACTGTGCAGCAACGAGCAGGAACTGCTGACCCACAGGTTGTCGCCAAAGCGTTCCTGGGCCAATTGCAGTTGTGCGAGCACCGGCTCCAGTTCGCAACGCCAGACGTTGCGGCCGTTGACCAGGCCCACCGAGAGAATCTTGTAGGTCGGCAGACGATCGAGCACGTGGAGCAGTTGGTCGGGGGCGCGCACCGCATCGATGTGCAAACCTTGTACTGGCAAACCGACGGCCAGGCCGAGGTTGTCTTGCAGGCCACTGAAGTAGGTCGCCACCAGCTTTTTCAGCGGCGAATACTGGAGGATGTGATAAGCGCGTTCGAAAGCATTTTTCCATTCTTGCGGCAGGTCGAGGGTCAGGATCGGCTCGTCGATCTGCACCCACTCCACGCCTTGGGCGGCGAGACGACCGAGGATTTCGCCGTAGATCGGCAGCAGGCGTTCCAGCAGGTCGAGCTTGTCGAAGTCGTTGCCTTTGGCCTTGCCCAGCCACAGGTACGTCAGCGGGCCGATGATCACTGGTTTGACGTTATGGCCAAGGGCCCGGGCTTCGTCGACTTCGTCGAACAACTGTTCCCAGCTAAGCTTGAACTGTTGGTCTGCGCTGAATTCCGGGACCAGGTAGTGGTAGTTGGTATCGAACCACTTGGTCAGTTCCTGTGCATATTGCGCCTTGGTGTGTTCGCCGCCGCAGCAGGCTGCAGTTGCACCTCGGGCCATGGCGAACAGCGTGTCCAGCGTCGGCAGGCCGTTGGCGTTTTTGGCACTGTCGAAACGCTCCGGGATCACACCAAAGGTCAGGGAATGGGTCAGCACCTGGTCGTACCAGGCGAAGTCGCCGACCGGCAGCAGGTCGATGCCGGCGTCTTTCTGCAATTGCCAGTGGGTGGCGCGCAGTTGGGCACCGACGTTTTTCAGCGCGTCCTGATCGAGATCGCCCTTCCAGTAGGATTCGAGGGCTTTTTTCAGTTCGCGGTCAGCGCCGATGCGTGGAAAACCAAGTGTGTGGGCCAGAGCCATGGTGAGTTCCTTCCTAGATTAGAGGCCGTAAAACATGGCCCTATTGTCGACAGCCAACCCAACATGAGACAAACTCAACCTTTTCGTGTTGATCACAAGTTTTCCTCATGGAGCCCAACCGGTGCTTGAAATCCGCCACTTGAAGACCCTGCACGCCTTGCGCGAAGCCGACAGCCTGGTCGATGCCGCCGACCGTCTGCACCTGACGCAATCAGCCCTGTCCCACCAGTTCAAGGAGCTGGAAGAGCGCATGGGCATGCCGTTGTTCGTACGCAAGACCAAACCGGTGCGTTTCACCAGCGCCGGTTTGCGCCTGCTGCAATTGGCCGACGCCACTTTGCCGCTGCTACGCGGCGCCGAGCGTGATATCGCGCGGCTGGCCGGTGGCACCGCCGGGCGCTTGCACATGGCAATCGAATGCCACAGCTGCTTCCAGTGGCTGATGCCGACCATCGACCAGTTCCGCGATGCGTGGCCGGAAGTCGAACTGGACCTGGCGTCGGGTTTCTCCTTCGCCCCGTTGCCAGCCCTGGCCCGTGGCGATCTGGATCTGGTGGTGACCTCCGATCCGCTGGAAATTGCCGGTATCACCTATGTACCGCTGTTCACTTATGAAGCAATGCTCGCGGTGGCCAATCAGCACCGTTTGGCGAACAAGGCGTATATCGTTCCTGAAGATTTGCTGACCGAGACCTTGATCACTTACCCGGTGGAGCGTGATCGGCTGGATATTTTCACCCGTTTCCTGGAGCCGGCCGACATCGAACCGGCCCAGGTCCGCACCTCGGAGCTGACGGTGATGATGATGCAACTTGTAGCCAGCGGGCGTGGCGTGTGCGGCATGCCGCACTGGGCGCTGCATGAATACAGTTCACGGGGCTATGTGAAGGCCAAGCGGCTGGGTGAGAAAGGCTTGTTTGCGACGTTGTACGCAGGGATCCGCGCGGACATGCTGGATGCGCCGTACATGCGTGATTTTCTGCTGACGGCGAAGGACACGTCGTTTTCTACGCTGGATGGGGTCAGCGCGGTTCGATAGCCGATACGGTCCCCTGTGGCGAGGGCGCTTGCTCCCGCTCGGCTGCGCAGCAGACGAAAATCCAGCCTATGCGGTGTACCTGAGAGAATAAGGTTGCAGGTTTTTGGGACGCTTCGCAGCCCGGCGGGAGCAAGCGCCCTCGCCACAAAAGCGGCCTTATGCCTCAAGTTCCTGGGGTGACCTCCCGCCACATGTGGATCTTGTCGAAGTACTCTTCACCAACCCGCAGCGCCAGCGGCTCCAGGCCGAACTGGATGAAGCCGCATCGCTGGTACAAGTTGAACGCCGCTTCGTTGCCGGCGGTGACGGTCAGCTGAACCAGCCTCAGGACCGGGTGGGTTTGCGCCTCGGCCAGCGCCGCCTGCACCAATTGATAACCAAGCCCGCGCTGACGAACCTGGCCGGATACGTACAGGCCGAACAGCGTCGCCTTGTGCCGGGCCTTTTCACGAGGTTCGAAGGCCAGGCCGACGATGCCTGCCAATTGCCCTTGCTCAAATGCGCCGAACAGCACATCGAGCTTGCTGGTCAGGCGCGACTCCCACCAGCTCAGCGGCATCGTCGCGCGCTCACGCACGCTGGAGGTGAACGCCTGAGGATGCAAGTCGTAGGCTTCGAGCATCAGCGCCCGATAGGCCAGCGCATGGCTGGCATCAAGCCGTTCAATCCACATGTTCACGCCGCCCTTCGTTGCTCAAGCATCAGCCGCACCGCCAGCGCCGACAGCACGAACCCCATGAAATAGCGTTGCAGCGCCAGCCAGGTCGGGTTGTTGACGAACCAGGACGCGATGCCTGCCGCAAACACCGCGATCAACAGGTTGACGCAGAAACTGACGCTGATCTGGGTCAAACCGAGAACGATGCTCTGGGTGAAGACAGAGCCATGCTCAGGCGTGATGAACTGCGGAAACACCGACAGGTAAAACACGGCGATCTTCGGATTCAAGGCACTGGTCAGAAACCCCATGGTGATCAATTTTCGCGACGAATCCGGCGGCAACTGCTGCGCCTCGAACGGCGACCGCGCTCCCGGTTTGACCGCCTGCCAGGCCAGCCACATCAGGTACAGCGCCCCGGCCCACTTCAACACTTCATAGGCCATCGGCACGGCCAGGAACACCGCGGTCAAACCCGCCGCTGCGGCGAACAGATGCACGAAGAATCCGGCGACCACACCGAGCAACGAAGTCACCCCGGCCTTGCGCCCCTGGCAAATCGAACGGGAGATCAGGTAGATCATGTTCGGCCCCGGCGTCAGTACCATCAGCAACGCGGCAGCGGCGAAGATCAGCAAGTCTTGAAGCGGAATCATGGGCAATCCTTGGTCCGTGAATAATCAGGCGATCGCGGTCAGCGAGGCTCGATAAAACGGCAGGATCAGGTCCCGTGTCAATGGCGCGAGGGTGACATCACCGTCGGTCGCCGGATCGATCCAGCGCACCTCTTCGATCTCCGCTGCCGGGGACACGTCTGCATCGATCGTCAGCTGAAAGAGATCGGCCTGCACGATAAATCCAGGCTCATTGGCGGCCGGTGCCGAGAATTGCCCCAGATACATCGCGTGCGCCGGATCAATGACCAGTCCGAGCTCTTCATCCAGTTCACGGGCCAGCGCACAGACCGGTTGTTCATGGGCCTCGATCTTGCCACCCGGTTGCATGAAGGCCTCGGTACCGCGTTTGCGAACCAGCAGGGTACGACCGTCGGGACCGATCAACAGGGCGGCGGCAATGCGGATGATGCGGGGTGAAGCGGCGGATGAAGGTGTCATGAAAAGGATTGGCCTTGGCTGAAAGGCGCAAGGATCACATGAGTGCCGGCGCGTGGTCACGCCGAAAAACTTCTGCGAAACACAGCCCGCCTGAGCGCGAGCCTGGTGGCGAGGGGATTTATCCCCGTTCGGCTGCGAAGCAGTCGCAAACTAAGTGGATGCGGTTTGTCTGAGATACCGAAGTCACAGGTTTGGGGCCGCTTCGCGACCCAACGGGGATAAATCCCCTCGCCACAAAAGCTCGCTCCCACAATGATCAGTGCAAGGCGTCGGAAGTCTCCCCCCCCTCGAGAATCGCGCCGTTCACGTCTTCCGGCACCTTCACGAAAATGCTGTATTTCGCCCCTTCCATGGCTTCGAAGGCGATCAGCTTCTCCACCAGCGGTCCATTCAATACCTTGCCGGCATTGAGCAGCAGCATGCCGTTGTCGGCATTGAGGTTGCGCGCCAGGATCATCCCCGCTGCCAATTCCCGGGTGGTGATGACCTTGACCGCCGGATCGGCCAGAGAAACATCGCTCAGGTAGGCGGCGCACACCTGAATGAAATCCTCCACCATCCCCGGGTCATAGAGTTTTCCGGCATAGCTGCGGATATACACCAGCGCCTCATCGCTGTTCATCTGCCGTTCCAGGATCAACCCGCGCTGCAACTCGATGAAATCCACCGCCAGCTTCAGTAACCGCGAACCGACGGGAATCGCTTCACCCTTGAGCCGGTCGGGAAAACCGCTGCCGTCCCAACGCTCCTGATGGTGCAGAATCAGACGGGCGGCATCCTTCATCGGATCGAGCGTCATCAACAGCGATTCGCTCTGCTTCGGGTAATTGCGGTAACGCTCACGATCATTGTGATGCAGCAGGTCCGCAGGGGCGGTCATCATGCTGTCGGTCCAGCTGAGCTTGCCGATGTTGTAGAGCGCCGCGGCCATGGTCAGGTCGCGACTGGTGCCCGCATCCAGGTCATGGAGCTTGCAGTACACCCGCACCAACTCGATGATCTGGCGGTTGGTCTGTTTGGCCGGCGGCATGCGCAGGTTGGCCAGCAGCGAGAACATCTCGGTGCCGGTGACGTAGCTGTGCTTGAGCTCCTCATAGGCCAGGTCGAGCATGTCGGCGGTCTGCTGCAACTCGGCAGTGCGGGAGGCGACGCGTTTGTCCAGGGTGGTGTTGAGCCGCCTCAATTCCTGGTTCTGATCCCACGTTTCCTGGACCAGACGCAACCTTTCACGTTCGGAATGCTGGTACGCGAGTGATTGCCGCAATATCAGCAGCATTTCCTCATCGTGCCAAGGCTTGCTGATGTAGCGATGAATCTGCCCCTCATTGATGGCTTTGATTATGGCTGACGGGTCGGCATAACCGGTGAGCATGATCCGCACGGTATCGGGATAGAGCTGGTGGATATGGGCCAGCAGCGTGGCACCGTCCATGTTGGGCATGCGTGCATCGCTCATCACCAGATCGATGGACTGTTGCGCCATGATTTCCAGGGCCTGGGCGCCGCTGGTGGCCAGCAGCACGTCGTAGGGCTGGCCCCGTAACAGGCGACGCAGGCTGTTGAGAATGGGTTCCTCATCATCGACCAGCAACACCTTGGGTTTATAGACGGACGTCGCGGGGAGTTGCTCTTCCATGGCATTACCTCAGGCGAAAACGGGTACAGCATCATGTCGGAATCCGGGCAAACATCCGCTATTGCCGGATCCTGACCTTCAGGCTAGATGATTTTCGTGCCATCACCGCAATGATTCGTTTCAGTCAGTTGCGCGAACTCTGGTCCGGGCGACTATGCTCTGGTGACTCGGATCCATAATCTGTACGTTCGGCCAGGTGGTCAGGGAAAAGGATGACCCTTATGAACACTGCGCATCAAACCGCTGCCGGTCCAGGGATCTGGCGATGAATACGCTGCTGGCGCGAACCAACCGGCGAATTCTCATCGTCGACGACACGCCTTCAATCCATGAGGACTTCATCAAGATCCTCAGCCCGCCATCGTCCGATGACGACAGCCTGACCAGCTCGGAGCAAGCCCTTTTCGGCACTGCGGTGACGGCCACACTCCAGCGTTTCGTACTCGACTCGGCCTTCCAGGGCCTCGAAGCGCTGGACAAGGTCGAAACGGCCCTGGCCAACGACATGCCCTACGCGATGGCGTTCATCGACATGCGCATGCCACCGGGCTGGAACGGCCTGGAAACCATCGAACGCTTGTGGCAAGTCGACCCCAAGTTGCAAGTGGCGCTGTGCACGGCCTACTCCGACTATTCCTGGGAAGACATCGACGAACGCCTGGAGCTGGGCGACCGTCTGCTGATTCTCAAGAAACCGTTCGATGCGATCGAAATCCGCCAGATGGCCAGCGCGCTGACCGCCAAGTGGCAAATGACCGAAGATGCGGAGCTGAAGATGTCGCTGCTCGAGCAAGCGGTCGAGGAGCGCACCCGGGAACTGTCCGATGCCAACATCATCGTGCAGAACAGCCCGACCATTCTGTATCGGCTGCGGGGCGAACCGTCGTTTCCGCTGATGTACATCTCGCACAACATCACCAAGTACGGGCATGTCGCGGCGAAACTGGTCGCCTCGGCCAATTGGGCCCGGGAGTTGATACATCCCGAAGATCAATTGAAGGTCGACACCGCCATGGCCCGGGTGCTGGACCGCCACGCTGCCGGCGCCTCCATCGAGTTCCGCATGCGCACCGGCAACGGTGACTGGCGCTGGGTGGAAAACCGCTACATCCCGGTACGCGACGACGAAGGCCGCCTGCTGGAAGTCGAAGGCATCATCATCGACGTCACAGAACGCAAGGTGGCCGAAGAGAAAATCTTCCTGCTGGCGCGCACCGACGGACTGACCGGACTGGCCAACCGCGCCACGCTGATCGAGCGGCTGCACCAGGCCTTCGCCGCCGCACGTCGCGGCGCGACGCCATTCGCCATGTTTTACCTGGACCTGGACCACTTCAAACGCATCAACGACACCCTCGGGCACCCGGTGGGTGACTTGTTGCTGCAAGAAGTGGCCCGGCGCATCAAGGCCTGCGTGCGGGAAAACGATGTGGTCGCCCGCCTCGGCGGCGACGAGTTCGCGATCCTGCAGCTGGATGTCAGCGACCCGACCCATTCCGCCGCCCTCGCCACCAAGGTCCGGGATGCACTGGTGCTGCCCTACTCCCTGGCCAGCAACGATATACGGGTATCGGTCAGTATTGGCATCAGCAGTTACAGCCCGACCATCACCAGTGCCGACGGCATGTTGACCCAGGCCGACATGGCGCTCTATCGCTCCAAGGAAAAGGGCCGCAACCAGTACCACTTCCATTCAGAGGAGATCAATCAGGAAGTGGTCGAACGCATGACCATCGCCAGCGAGTTAAGAGAGGCCATCGAACACAATGAACTTGAACTGTGTTACTGGCCGGAAGTCGACCTGACCAGCGGCAAGATCCTCGGAATGGAAGCGCAGGTCACCTGGAACCACCGCGAGCGCGGTTTGCTGGAAGCCACTGCGTTCCTGCCCGCCGCCGAAAAGACCGGCACGATCATCGCCCTCGGTCATTGGGTGCTGGATCGAGCCTGCCGGCAAATGCGCCAGTGGCGGGATGAAGGTGTCGCGCCACCGGTGATTGCGATCAAGCTGTCCCTGGCCCAGCTCAAGAGCGGCCCCGAACTCATCTATGACGTGCTGCGCACCACCGCACGCTGGGAGCTCTGCGCCGCGGACCTGCGGTTCGACGTCACCGAAGCGACGCTGGCCCAGACCAAATGGACCCACAACGACGTGTTGCCACGCTTGCGTGACCTGGGCGTGAAGATCGCCATCGACGACTTCGGCACCGAGTATTCTTCGTTCGATTACCTCAAGACCTATCAGGTCAATCACCTGAAACTCGCCCAAGCCTTCATCGACACAGCCGCTCGCGATCCGTCCAGTGCCAACACGTTGCGCGCCATCATCAACTTCGCTCGGGATGTCGGGATCGGCATCATTGCCGAAGGCGTCGAGACCCAGGAACAGCGCAGTTCGTTGATGGCCACCGGGTCACCGATGAACGCCCAGGGTTTTTTCTTCAGCAAGGCCGTCAGCAGCCAACAGGCTGCCGAGTTGCTGAAAGCCGGGAGAATCATGCCGTCCACGGAGGACAAAGGATGAAAACCCCTTTCGTGCGGACCAACCGGCGCATCCTGATCGTCGACGACACACCCTCTATTCATGATGATTTCCGCAAGATCCTCGGCGCCGAAACGGAAGGTGATCTGAGCCTGGCCGGCACTGAAGCAGCACTGTTCGGCACGCTGCCGATGGAACGGCTGACGTTCCAGCTCGACTCGGCCTATCAGGGGCAAGAAGCCCTGGAGCTGGTAAAACGCGCATTGGCCGAAGGTCACCCTTACGCCCTGGTGTTCACCGACATGCGCATGCCTCCGGGCTGGGACGGGCTGGAGACCATTGAACAACTGTGGAAGGCCGATCCACACCTGCAAGTCGCCTTGTGCACGGCGTATTCGGATTACACCTGGGAAGCCATGGCCGAACGGCTGGAGTTTGGCGACCAGATGCTGGTGCTGAAAAAGCCCTTCGACAGCCTGGAAATCCGCCAGATGGCTAGCGCCCTGACCTGGAAATGGCAGATGGCTCAGGACGCGGCGATGAAGGTGCTGAGCCTGGAGCAAACCATCGAAGCGCGGGTTCACGAATTGCTCAAGGTGTCTCATCTGTTGCAGTACGACGTGTTGACCGAGTTGCCCAACAGCACGTTGCTGGGTGACCGGCTGAACCAGTCGCTGGCGTTGTCCCGACGCCATGACAAGCAACTGGCGGTGATGTTTCTGGGGCTTGATCGCTTCAAGCGCATCAACAATGCCCTCGGCCATCCGGCCGGTGACGAAATGTTGAAACAGGTCAGCCGCAACCTGGTGGCCACCGTGCGCGAGTCAGATTCGGTGTTTCGCTATGGCTCCGACGAATTCGTGGTGATCCTCGCCGATATCCGCCATCCCCAGCAGACAAAGGGCATCGCCGAAAAACTCTTGAACGCCATTCGCGCCCCCCTGCACATCGCCGGGCATGACCTGAGCGTGACCGCGAGCCTGGGCATCAGTATTTATCCCGATGACGGTTTCGACGCCATCGAGCTGATCAAGAAAGCCGAAACCGCGATGCGCAACATCAAGGAAAGCGGCCCGAACGATTTCAGTTTTTTCATCGATGAAATGAACAAGCGGGCCCGGGATCAGCAAAGCATCGAAACCGGTATTCGCCTGGCGCTGGAGCGCAATGAGTTTGTCCTGCATTACCAACCCAAACTGGATCTGGGCAGCGGCATGGTAGTCGGCGCCGAGGCCTTGATCCGTTGGCAAAGACCCGGGCACGGCCTGGTCTATCCGTCGGATTTCATCGCGGTGGCCGAAGACAGCGGCCTGATCGTCCCGCTGAGCAAATGGGTGCTTGCCGAGGCCTGCCGACAAGCCTGCGCCTGGCAAGCGCGCGGGCTGCCAAATCTCTGCATGTCGGTGAACATGTCAGCCATCGATTTCCGTCAGCGGGACTTTGTCGATGGCATCGAACAGATCCTCGAACAGACAGGCCTGGAGCCGTCCTTGCTGGAGCTGGAGATCACCGAAGGCGTGTTGATGCAAAACATCGAGACCACCGTCAATTCCCTGAACCGACTCAAGGCGCTGGGTGTGCGTCTGGCCATCGATGACTTCGGCACCGGCTATTCCAGCCTGAGTTACTTGCAGCGTTTTCCAATCGATGTACTGAAAATCGACCAGTCGTTCATTCGCGGCTTGAGCAACGACAGCAACGACGCTGCCCTGGTCAGCGCCATCATCAGTCTTGGGCGCAGCCTCAAACTGACCATCATCGCCGAAGGCGTGGAAACCCTCGAACAATTGAATTTCCTCAGGGCCCATCATTGCGAGGAAGGCCAGGGTTACTACTTCAGCAAAGCCGTGGAAGCGGACAGCTTCGTGCAGTATCTGTGTTCCGTGAAACCTGCTCCATTTACCGCCACGTGAACGATGCGTAACGACACATGGGCTATTAAGCCAAGGAATCATCAGATGTCGCCATCCATTCACCACCAGCTCCTGGTGCCGCTGCTCGGATTCTGTCTGAGCGCGGTCGCGGCACCGCTGGATGAACCGCTTAAACCACTGCCTCCGGTGCCACAACAAAACCCGCTGCGGGTCGAACTCGGTCGCCAGTTGTTCAATGAACCGCGCCTCTCAGTCAACAACACGCTGTCCTGCGCCAGTTGTCATCATCTGGACAAAGGGGGTGCCGATTCCGTACCGTTTTCCATCGGCTTCAACGGTGTGCCGGTGACGATCAACACCCCCAGCGTGTTCAACGCCACCCTGAATTTCAGGCAGTTCTGGAACGGCCGCGCCAACTCCCTGGAATCCCAGATCCATGAAGTGGTGAAGAGCCCCAGCGAAATGGGCAGCAACTGGGAGCACGTGGTGCAAGTGCTGTCCGCCGACCCTGCGTACCACAGCGCATTTGGCAATGCCTACCCGGACGGCGTGACCATGAACAATGTGCAAAACGCCCTGGCCGCCTATGAACGTACGCTGCTCAGTAGCAACTCGCGGTTTGATCAATACCTGCTGGGCGACACCGACATCCTCACGACCGAGGAAAAATACGGTTACCAGCGTTTCAAGGACTACGGCTGCATCGCCTGCCATCAAGGCGTGAACATCGGCGGCAACATGTTCCAGAAGTTCGGCGTCATGGGCGATTACTTCAAGGTTCGCGGCAACCCGACCGACACCGACCAGGGTCGCTATCTGGTGACCGGGGAAGAAGAGGACCGCAATGTGTTCAAGGTACCGAGCCTGCGCAATGTGGCAGTAACCGCACCGTACTTTCACGACAGTTCGGCCAAGACCCTCGAAGAGGCCGTGGACGTGATGTTCAAGTTCCAGCTCGGGCGCATTCCTTCCGCCGAGGACAAAACCCTGATCATCAAATTCCTCAAGACCCTGACCGGTGAATGGGGAGGCAAACCCTTATGAAAATGTCACGCCGTCGCAGTCTTGCCCTGCTGGGGGCCGTCGCTTTGTTGCTGGCCTCGACGCTGCTGTTCCTGTACATCAAATCGAATTCGAACCAGACATCGACCTACGCCGAATCCCGTGACCTGATCGGTCGCATCAAGCAGTTGAACGCGCAATGGGAAACCGAGATCCTCAAGGCCCGGATCACCATCAACCACAATTACGATCCGCTGGTCACGCCGCTGATCGAGATGACGCAGCTGTGGGAGCGGTTCGATACCCTGGAATCGAACCACGGCCGCAACGATTCGCCGATCTGGCGTGCCAGCCATGAAACGTACCTGACCGCCGTCCAGGAAAAGACCCGGCTGGTGGAGCAGTTCAAGTCCCACAACGCTGTGCTGCGCAACTCACTGGCGTTCCTGCCCACCGCCGAGGACGATATTCAGGAGCAGTTGGCCCGGCTGGTCGATGGCGACAAACTGCAACTGCAGAACATCGCCACCGACACTTACGATCTGCTGCTCAGCAGTCTGGAGTTCGCCCAGGTCACCTCCGACGACAGGGCCGCGGACATTTTGGTCGGTCTGAACAAGCTCGGGGTGAACAAGTTGCGCCTGCCCGAACAGTTTCACAGCCCGATCGATATTTTAAGCAACCACATTTCACTGATTCTGCGCGAACAGCCGGTGGTCAACCGTTTGCTGGAAAACATCGAAGCGATTCCCGTCGCCGAGCGTCTGGACGACATCACCAGCCTGTTGAACACTGACCAGCAACAGGCCGATGCGGTCGAGCAGCGCTACCACTTTTACATGTTGGTGTTTTCAGTGCTGCTGGTCCTGTTGCTGGTGTACCTGGCGATTCACCTGATGCGCAGTTTCACCACCATCAATCGCGTCAACAAGGCCCTGAAAACCGCCAATGACGAACTGGAACTGCGCGTGGAAGAACGCACCCGCGAGCTCAAGGATACCCAGAGCGAACTGCTCGACACCGCACGCCAGGCCGGCATGGCCGAGATCGCCACCAATGTGTTGCACAACGTCGGCAACGTGCTCAACAGCGTCAACATTTCGGCCGATCTGGTCAGCCGCAAACTGCGCGCCAGCAAGGCCCAGGGGTTGGGCAAGGCCATGCAGCTGATCAACGAACACCCGGATGACCTCGGTGCCTTCCTGACCCGGGACGAGAAAGGCAAATTGCTTCCCGGTTACCTCAATCAACTGGTGGAGGCCATCGCGCTCGAACAACAGAGCATGACCGACGAACTCGCGCAGTTGAGCAAAAGCGTCGACCACATCAAGGACATCGTCGCCACCCAGCAATCCTACGCGGGCGCCAACAATCTGATGGAGCCGCTGCACATCAGCGAATTGCTCGAGGACGCCCTGCGCATGAACGCCGGTGCGCTGACCCGGCATCACGTCAAGGTGGTCAAGGAGTACGGCGAGGTGCCGCAGGTCATGGGCGACAAACACCGCTTGCTGCTGATCCTGATCAACCTGATCAGCAACGCCAAATACGCCATGTCCGACCTCAGCAACCGCCCGCGGCAAATGACCCTCGGGGTCAAAATCGTCGACGACGCGACACTGCAAGTCAGCGTCAAGGATGACGGTGAAGGCATTGCCCCGGAAAACATGACGCGCATCTTTGCCCACGGTTTTACCACGCGCAAGGAAGGTCATGGCTTCGGTCTGCACAGCTGTGCCCTGGCCGCCATCGAAATGAACGGCCACCTGACCGCCTACAGCGACGGGCCGGGCAAGGGCGCGCAGTTCACCCTGCAGATCCCGCTGAAAACCGTCACGGAGGAAGCATGAGCGAACAGTCGAACCGGCGCATTCTGCTGATCGACGACACACCGTCCATTCATGAGGATTTCCGCAAGATCCTGACGCCGACGCCGGTGCCGACTGTCGAGCTGGACGCGATGGAAGCGGCGCTGTTTGGCAGTGAACTGAAATCCACCCGCGCCCTGTTCGAGCTGGATTCGGCGTATGGCGGGCAAGAGGGCCTGGGCAAACTCAAGGATGCCTTGCAGGTAAAGCATCCCTACGCGCTGGCCTTCGTCGACATGCGCATGCCGGAGGGGTGGGACGGCGCGAAGACGATTGAGCATTTGTGGCAGGAAGACCCGCGCCTGCAAGTGGTGGTGTGCACCGCATATTCCGACTATTCGTGGGATGACCTGCTGGACCGGTTGCAGGCCCATGACCGGCTGCTGATTCTGAAAAAACCGTTCGACAACATTGAAGTCCAGCAGATGGCCAACACCCTGCTGACCAAATGGGACATGACCGAACGGGCCTTGGTGCAGATGAGCCACCTGGAGCATCTGGTGGATCAACGCACGGCCCAGTTCAAACAGGCGAGCGAGGCGTTGCAGCGGGAAATCGACGAGCGCAAACAGCTTGAGTCACAACTGGTGCAATCGGAGAAACTCGCTTCACTGGGGCAACTGGCGGCCGGTGTCGCCCATGAAATCAACAACCCCATCGGTTTCATTTCCTCCAACCTCGGCGCCCTCGATGGCTATTTCAAACAGCTGCAGGAAATGCTCGACGCCTACCGTGATGCGGAAAAGGCGATGGGCTCCAGCGAACTGGTCGAGGGTTTGCAACAGCTTCGTGACCGGGTGGAACTGGAATTCCTGCGCGACGACATACCGTTGCTGATCAAGGAATCCAAGGACGGTATCAACCGCGTCGGGCAGATCGTCAGGGACTTGAAGGACTTCTCGCGGGTGGATTCCAACCAGGAATGGCAGTGGGCGAATCTGCAAAACGGCATCGAATCGACGCTGAACATCGTGGCCAATGAACTGAAGTACAAGGCCGATGTGGTGAAGGACTATCAGGCCCTTCCCGATATCGAATGCCTGCCTTCGCAGATCAACCAGGTGATCATGAACCTGATCGTCAACGCGTCGCAGGCCATCGGCGCGGAACGCGGCACCCTCACCCTGCGCACCGGGTCTGAAGGGGAAACCGTATGGATCGAAGTCGCCGACACCGGCACCGGCATCCCGCCGGAAAGCCTGCAGAAAATCTTCGACCCGTTCTTCACCACCAAACCGGTCGGCCAGGGGACAGGGCTGGGGTTGTCCCTGTCCTATGGCATCGTGAAGAAACACCGGGGGAATATCCTGGTGCGCAGTGAAGTCGGCGTTGGCAGCACTTTCCGCGTCGAATTGCCGATCCACCAATCAAAACCGGCTGCCTGAACACAACTCCACATGTGGGAGCGCACCCTTGTGGCGAGGGAGCTTGCTCCCGCTGGGTCGCGAAGCGGTCCCAAAAGCATTGCGACTGCTACGCCCGGACGCGGATCGGCCGGCGGGAGCAAGCTCCCTCACCACAAAAGGCTCGCTCCCACAGCGTTCTTCATCAGTCCGGTGGTCAGGTGGCTTCCTGAAAATCCATCTCCGGTGGCTGACGACGGAATCCGCCCGTCAGCACCGCCAGGTACACCACGCCAATCGCCAGCCAGCTCAGCCCCAGATAGATCGCCAGGTGATCGAGGCTGACCATCAGCCACAAATCCGCCGCCAGGCCTATGAACGGGAAGATCAGGAACAGCACCAATTCACGCAGGCCTTTCTTCTCGCCGCCGATCCAGTAGTGAAAGATCACCGACAGGTTCACCAGACTGAACGCCAGGAACGCGCCGAAGTTGATGAAGGACGTCGAGGTGGTGACGTCCAGTTTCAACGCCAGCAACGCTACCACTGCGCACAGCAGGATGCTGTTGATCGGCGTCCCGAAACGTTCATGCAACGTACCGAAGAAGGATTTCGGCAGCACGCCGTCCCGGCCCATGGCATAGAGCAGACGCGAACCGCTGGCCTGAGCCGACAGCCCCGAGGCAAATTGACCGACGATCAGACCGATCAGGAAGATCGACACAAACAGGTCGCCACCGATGTTGCGGGCAATTTCATAGGCCGCCGAATCGACGCTGTCGAACTGGAACGACGGGTGCGCAATCTGCACGAAGTACGACACGCCGACGAAGATCAGCCCGCCGATCAGGGTAATCAGCATGATCGCCCGCGGGATGGTACGGCGCGGGTCGCGGGTTTCTTCGGTGAGGGTGCTGACCGCGTCGAAACCGAGGAACGAGTAACAGGCGATAGCGGCACCGCTCATGATCAGTGGCATCTGCATGTCACCGTTGAAGAACGGTTTGACCGACCACAACGGCGTGCTCGCATCGCCGCCGACGTAATGCACGCACAGCGCAACGAAGGCGATCAGCACCAGAAACTGCACCAGCATCAGCAAGGCGTTGATACCGTTGGCCAGTTTCAGGCCGACGATGTTGATCGCGCTGGTGATGCCGATGAACGCCAGCACCCAGATCCATTGCGGCACCGCCGGGAACGCGGAGTTGAGGTACGCCGCGCCGATCAGCCAGATCGCCATCGGCAGGAACAGGTAATCGAGCAGCACCGCCCACCCGGCGATGAAACCGAGTTTCGGGCTGATCGCCTTGCGCACATAACTGTACGCCGAGCCCGCCACGGGAAATGCCGAAGCCATTCGGCCGTAACTCATGGCGGTGAAGAACATCGCCACCAGCGCCGCGAGGTACGCGGCCGGCACCATGCCAGCGGTGGATTGAGCAAGGATGCCGAACGTGCCGAGCACAATGATCGGCGTCATGTAGGCGATGCCAAACAGCACCACCGACCCTAACGAGAGGGTGCGTTGCAAACGAGCCATGAGCGACTACTCCGGATTTTATTGGATTTATGGCAGAGCCGAGTTCGGCGCAAATTACGGGTGTTGCGTTTGTTGTTTTGAAGTTTTCAGATGAATTGTGGGGCGCCGCAAAGATCTTCAGCTCCGAGGAATCAACAGCTCCCGAAGTCCAGAAGCATGTTCAACCCTCTCCCCCGGCAACTTCAGCCGCTGATCATCCAGATACCGATAATCCTGTCGCGCCGCTTCCAGCTGACTGAAGTCCAGCTCCACCGCAAACTGCCCTTCATCGCGTCCGGCCTCGAACAACAGCGTGCCCAGCGGATTCACCAGCGCACTGCCACCGGCGAACAACAACCCGCCATCGCCCTCTTCCACCCGGTTGACCATCAGCGCAAATGCCTGGTTTTCCTGGGCGCGGGCCATGATGGCGGTACGGTGAGTCGGGCCGTACGGGTCCATGTTGCCGTTGGTGACGATCAGCAGTTCGGCGCCCAGTTGCGCCAGGGCGCGGGCGGTTTCCGGGAACTCGATGTCGTAGCAAATCAGCAGGCCGACCCGCACGCCATTCCACAGGCACGTGGCGTAGCGGTCGCCCGGCTCGTACACACCGCGGTCCGACGCCCACAGGTGGGTCTTGCGATATGTCAGCGCGATGCCTTCAGGGGTGATCAGCAACGTGGTGTTGAAGAAGCGACCGTTGTCGTTCTCGGCCGTACCGATCACCACGGCGATGTTGCGCTCGCGGGCAGCGGCGACGATCGCGCTGACGGTGGGGCCGGTCAGGGGTTCGGCGACCGCCGCGACGGTCTCGGCGGACGGGAAGCCCATCAGATGGCTTTCCGGAAACATGATCAACTGAGTGTCGGTCGCGCAGGCAGCAATCGCCGTCAATGCGCGTTCGAGGTTGTAAGCCGTGTCGTTGTCACGGCCCGCCAGTTGGGCGAGTTCGACCTTCATGGGTAGTCCTTGTTCTGGTGGCCGGGCGGCAGAAAGATTGCCCGGCCGTTGTCTGTGCGCCAGTATGCGCAGCAAGCAACCGGCCAGGGAATCACGCGGCCGGGGTAACCCGATAGGGGTAGACCCATGACACTCTCGTTAGACGACATCGCCTGGCACCGTTCGGTCGGGCAACTGATCGACGCCCTCGACAAGCCCAATTTCTGGACGCAGCTGGTGCGCCTGCTGGATCAGTACGTGCCTTTCGACAGCTGGGTGGCGCTGCTTTTCAGCGCCGACCAGCACCCGCAAGTGTTCGCCGAATGCCCGGGCGAGGACGGCAGCCCGGATCAGTTGTTCCAGGATTACCTGCGCGGCTTGTACCTGCTCGACCCGTTCTACATCGCCTGCCGCGAGCAGTCGCGCACCGGGCTCTATCGCCTCTCGGAAGTGGCGCCGGAGCACTTCGAGCTGACCGAGTATTACCAGCGCTACTTTCGTCTGAATGTGGTGGCCGACGAAATCCAGTTCAATTGCCAGCTCGAGGGTGATCGTACGCTGTGCCTGTCGTTGGGCAGCAAGCAGCGTTTCAGCAGTCAACAGATTGCCTTGCTGTCGTTGATTCAGCCGTGGGTGCTCGGCCTGTTGCGCCAGCGCCTGCCTTACGAAATCAACGAAGTCGTGGCCCTCGCGCCGGCGCCGGTCCAGGGTGACTGGCGCGTTCAACTGGAAGCTTCGGTGCAGCAACTCAAAGGTGCACAACTGACCGCGCGCGAGCTGGATGTCGGACGCTTGATGCTCAGCGGTTGCTCCAGTAAAGAAATCGCCCGTAAGCTGGAAATCTCTGTTGAAACCGTGAAAGTCCATAAGAAACACATGTACAGCAAACTGGGGATCAAATCCCAGTCCGAGCTGTTTTCGATTTTTCTCCAGGCCCAAAATGCCTGACAACCGCTGCGGCGCCGCAAACGCCTGTGGCGAGGGAGCTTGCTCCCGCTGGGCCGCGAAGCGGTCCCGATACAGGCACCGCGTGCAGCCAGACAGAACCCGTCAGCAGGTTTTGCGGTTGCTGCGCAGCCGAGCGGGAGCAAGCGCCCTCGCCACAGAACTTGAACAGCATTGCCAAACAATGACCGAGTCCGAACCCAAGGAAACCGTATGAGCCTGTCACTCCTGAGCCGCTACGCCTTCTTTGCCGCTTGTGTGATCTTCACCCTCGCCAGCCTGCCGTTCCTGGCGCACGACTGGCTCTGGCCGATCACCGCCGTCACCGGCGTGCTCAGCCTCGTGGGCCTGTTCGATCTGCTGCAAAGCCCCCACGCCGTGCGTCGCAATTACCCGATCCTCGGCAACATCCGCTATCTGGTGGAGGGCATCCGTCCGGAAATCCGCCAATACCTGCTCGAGTCCGACAGCGACGCCCTGCCCTTCTCCCGGGCCCAGCGTTCGCTGGTCTATTCGCGCGCCAAGAACGAAAGCGCCGACAAACCCTTCGGCACGTTGATCGACGTGTACCAATCGGGTTTCGAATTCATCGGCCACTCCATGCGCCCGGCACCGTTGAGTGACCCGAGCAGTTTCCGCACCCTCGTCGGTGGCCCGCAGTGCACCCAGCCGTACTCGGCATCGGTGTTCAACATCTCGGCCATGAGTTTCGGCTCCCTCAGCGCCAACGCCATTCGCGCCTTGAACCAGGGCGCCAAGCTCGGCAACTTCGCCCACGACACCGGCGAAGGCAGCATCAGCGCCTATCACCGGGAAAACGGCGGCGACCTGACCTGGGAGCTGGGCAGCGGCTACTTCGGTTGCCGCACCGCAGACGGGCGCTTCGATCCGGAACGCTTCGCCGCACAAGCGCAGACGCCGCAGGTGCGGATGATCGAAATCAAGATGTCCCAGGGCGCCAAACCGGGCCACGGCGGGATTCTGCCCAAGCACAAAGTCACCAAGGAAATCGCCGAGACCCGCGGCATCCAGATGGGTGAAGACTGCATCTCGCCGTCGCGGCACAGTGCATTCTCCACGCCAATCGAACTGATGCACTTCATCCAGCAATTGCGTGAACTGTCCGGCGGCAAACCGGTGGGCTTCAAGTTCTGCCTCGGCCATCCGTGGGAATTCATGGGCATCGCCAAGGCCATGCTGGAAACCGGCATCCTCCCGGACTTCATCGTCGTCGATGGCAAGGAAGGCGGCACCGGTGCGGCGCCTGTGGAATTCACCGACCACATCGGCGTGCCGATGCGCGAGGGCCTGCTGTTCGTGCACAACACGCTGGTGGGCCTGAACCTGCGGGACAAAATCAAACTCGGCGCCAGCGGCAAGATCGTCAGTGCCTTCGACATTGCCAGCGTGCTGGCCATCGGCGCCGACTGGGCCAACTCGGCGCGCGGCTTCATGTTCGCCATCGGTTGCATCCAGTCGCAGTCGTGCCACACCAACAAATGCCCGACCGGCGTCGCCACCCAGGACACCTTGCGCCAGCGCGCCCTCGTCGTCCCGGACAAGGCCCAGCGCGTGTTCAACTTCCACCGCAACACCCTCAAGGCACTGGCGGAAATGCTCGCCGCCGCCGGCCTCGAACATCCGTCGCAGTTGTCGGCCAAGCACCTGGTGCGGCGCATGTCGGCGACCGAGATCAAGCTGTTCTCGCAGCTGCATGTGTTTTTGAAACCGGGGGAATTGCTCACCGGCGAGGTCAACGGCGAGTTTTATTCGCGGATGTGGCAGATGGCGCGGGCGGACAGTTTTGAACCGAATGAAATGGCAGCAGCTTGAGTCCAACGGGGCGCTTCACCAGCGAAGCGTCTTGATCGGGGCGGGTTCTTTCATGACGATGAAACCGTAATCACCGATCAGATAAATCCGGTAGTACTGGCGCTCCAGCAACGGTGGATAGCCCTGATAACCCACGCGCGTCGCATTGCGGCGCTCCTTCTCCGCGACCACATTGGTAATGCCCACTTTTGGCAGGTTCTCGGCCAGCATGAAAAAGTCGATGTTCAGCAAATAGCGCAACACCGGCATCTGTTTGAACGAACCCGCAGCCCCCCGCAACCAGTGATCGGAGTACGTCACCGACATGTAAATCCGCTTGGCCTCGCGCAATTGTCGATGAGTCGCTATGTCGCGCTCCAGGCTGAACAGCGCACTGGTCGTGAAGGCTTTCTGCACCGTCAGTACCCGGCCGTACGCGAACGACAACGACAACATCGCTAGCAATGGCACCATCAGCAACAGCGGCAGCCGTTCGTGGATCTGCGCCAGCGCCAGGTGGCTCAAGTAGAACAACAGCACCAGCAACACGGCGAAGCCCATCAAGGTCCGGGCGCCCTCGTTGAAGTCGCGAAAAAACAGCGCGACGCCCGACACCAACAGCGTCACCACCGGCAAGGTCAGCAAACACAACAGGCCGATCAGGCTTTTCTTCACTCCGCTGTCCTGACGCGCACGCACCTTCAGCCCCACCTGGACAGCACCGGCAATGGCGCAGAGCAACAGTGCGGCGAACACCCAGGCGAATCCGCCATGAAACAGGAGCACGACTTTATCCAGCACTCTGCCGATGTTGACGTGCAGTTGCAGCAGCGGCGCGGCGGCCCAGTTCAACAACAACGCGCGATCCTGACTCATGAACGCCACGGCACTGCCGCAATACATCAGCCAGCCCATGGTCACCTGCGCCACTTTCCAGCCAACCAATTCGCACAGTTGCGGCCAGGCCAATCGGTTATTTGCGCCCCTGAGCAACTCCAGGCAACACAAGCCCAGAAACACATTCAGGCTGATCTGATACAGCCCCAGCGCCAGCGCAATCAGCAACGCTGGCACCAGCCATTGCCAACTGCGCGAGGGGTGACGAAAAGTGATCGCATAGATCATCGCCACCAGGCTCAAGGCCATGGCGGGACCGTCATATTGATAGGACAGGTTCTGCAGAAAAAACGGGTTGTACCAAAGTGGCAGCGGCACCAGGCAACAGGCTATCGTTGGCTGTGGAAAGTAATGAAACGTCAGCCGGGTCAATGCCGTGGCCATGCCCAGCGTGGCAATCAACAGTGGCAATGGAAAGATGTTTGGCGCGGCGTTGCCGAACGTCAGCAGGTTATAGAACAGCTGGGTAAACAAGCGTCCCTGTTCCGCCCACGCCATGCCGGCCGACAGCGAACGCCAGTTGTCATCGATGTACGGGTAGTCTGCGAGGATCAGAGGCACGACATACAGCAACGTCGCCAGCAGAAAAAACAGCCAGACCTGGCGTGGCCCCAGTTCTTTACCGAGAAAATCGCTGAACCGGCCCATGCTAGAGCCCGAGCCGGTCTTTGCCGCCGACGATGTCTCGCACCACATAGCGCGGTCGATGCTTGGCTTCGATGTAGATCCGCCCGACGTACTCGCCAAGGATGCCGATACCGATCAATTGCACACCGCCGAGAAACAGAATGGCGGTCATCAACGACGGGTAACCCGGGACGCTGTTGCCGAAGAAAACCTTGTCCAGGACCATGTACACCGCGTAAAGCACCGCGAAGATCGAAATGCCGCCGCCGATGTACGTCCATAAACGCAATGGCACGGTGCTGAACGAGGTCACGCCTTCGAGCGCCAGGTTCCAGAGTTTCCAGCCATTGAACTTGCTGGCACCGGCCACCCGCCCGGCTCGCTCGTATTCGACCACCGCCGTGGTGAATCCGGCCCACGACAGCACACCCTTCATGAACAACTGGTGCTCGGGCAGTGCGCGGATCACGTCGACCACCTTGCGATCCATCAACCGGAAATCGCCAACGTTTTCCTCTATCCGGGTGTACGAAATACGGTTCAGCACATGGTAGAACAGCGATGCCGTGAGGCGTTTCAGGTAACCATCGGTGGCACGATTGCGGCGCTTTGCGAGCACCACGTCCGCGCCCTTCTGCCACTCGTCTATCAGCAGGGGAATGACGCTGATCGGGTCTTGCAGATCGACGTCCATCGGGATCACCGCGTCGCCGGTCGCATATTCCAGACCGGCGAACAGTGCTGGCTCCTTGCCGAAGTTGCGCGAAAAGTTGATCAGCAGCACCAGATCATCGACCCGCGCCAGCGCTTTGGCCTGCTCTGCCGTGCCATCGGAACTGCCGTCGTTGATGAACACGATCTCGACCTCGTTGCCGCCAAGCCTCAACTCGTGGCGCACCGCCTGATAGAACAGGCCGATCGCCTGCTCTTCGTTGAACACCGGAACGATCAGCGAAACCTTCACGTTTCACGCTCCTGAACAATGCCGTGTAACCGTTCGACAGAGTCCGTTCGCCGTCGTTCTTGTGCGCCGTCGCCCCGCCAGACCGGTGGGCGGATTCGTACATCCAGCTTAGGTCAAGGCGGGCATTTGAGACATTCAGTAATAGCGAGTTTTTTGCAATTGCCGCCGAATCGCGCCACCCTGCGCGCCGCCGATGTGCGGCGCGCAACCTTTTGCGGCGCTGGCCACTCCTTATTCAACACCCGTTCACGAGCCCGCTGTCATGACGTTTGAACGCGATCATCGAATCGACTTTTTTCGAGGCCTGGCGCTGATCTTCATCTTCTGGGATCACGTGCCCCACAACCCCCTCGGTCAAATCACCCCGCGTAACTTCGGTTTCAGCGATGCCGCCGAAATTTTCGTGTTTCTGGCCGGTTATGCGGCGGCCCTGGCCTACGGCAAAATCCTTCAGCGCGATGGTTACCTGATCGCCTGCGTGAAGATCCTGCGCCGCGCCTGGGTGCTCTACGTGGTGCATATTTTCCTGCTGGCGATGCTGATGGGCATCGTGTTCTTCGCCAACAGCCATGTGGAAACCCGGGATCTGGTGGAAGAAATGGGCATGCACCATTTCATCACCAACCCGCAGCAAGCCCTGGTGGATGAACTGCTGCTGCGCTTCAAACCCAACCTCATGGACCCGCTGCCGTTGTACATCGTGCTGCTGGCCGGTTTGCCGCTGGTGTTGCCGATGCTGGTGCGCAAGGCCTGGGCGGTGGTCGCGGTGTCGTTGACGGTGTACCTGCTGGCGCCGTGGTTCGGCTGGAACCTGGCCGCCATCAAGGACGGCGTGTGGTACTTCAACCCGGTCGTCTGGCAACTGTTGTTTGTACTCGGCGGTGCCGCTGCGACTCACGGGCAGCGGCCACGGTTACCCGAGACTCGTGCGCTGCGGCGTCAGCCATTGTTTATCAGTGCGTTGATGTACGTGGTCATCACCGGCGTGATTACCGTCTCGTGGCGATGGCCGGAAATTCATGACGCGGTCATGCCGGGCTGGCTGAGCAACCTGATATACCCGATCAGCAAGACCGACCTGTCGCCGGTACGGCTGCTGCACTTCCTGGCGCTGGCGTACGTCACTGCGAAATTGTTGCCGGATAACGGCTGGACCCAAAACTGGCTGGCGCAGCAAAGTTGTCGCATGGGGCGTTACTCGCTGGAAATTTTCTGCCTCGGCGTGTTGTTGGCGCCACTGGCCGATATGGTCAACGCCATGACCGACGATGCCTTTGCCATGCAGATATTCACGGCGCTGGTGGGGCTCGGGTTAATGGCTCTGCTGGGAGCATGGCTTGATTTCAACAAACGATTGACCGCACCGGCACAGGTCGCCGCCGCCCGATACTGACTGTGTAAATCCCCTCGCCACAGGAGATCTCATCAGATCGAGTAGGAGGCGGATTCACATCCGCCGTCCTCTCACACCACCGTACGTACGGTTCCGTATACGGCGGTTCAGGTTATGCGATTAAGCCGGTTTATCGTATCCAGTATCGAAACCACCCCGAGTCGATCCCATAGCTTCTTCGGTAGCGCCTGATTCATATGTGACGCTCCCGAATTCCACCATGGGCCTCGGCCATTGACCGCTGATTTCCACGCCCGCGCCTCGTCGATTCCCAAACGTATCAGGTTGCGCGCCCTCGTAGAGGGCCGCTTCCATTGACGCCAAATGACACAACGAAGTTTGTGACGCACCCAGCCATCAAGCTCCTCAAGTGGCCGCTTGCTCTGACTCAGCTTGAAGTAGCCAACCCAACCACGCAGCACGGGGGTCATTTGCTCAACGATATATCTCATTGAGCGGGCCCGTGTCCGACGCAAGAGCTCCCTGAGTCGGTCGCGCAGGCGGTGCAGGCTTATACTCGCTACCCTCAGCTTCGGCTGTTTATGCCAGCTCATCCCATAACCCAAGTAATCACAGACCCAAGGCCGTGCCACACGGCTCTTTCCCCGATTCAGTGTCAGTTTCAGACGCTGAGTCAGGAAGCGCTCGACACTGACCATGACCCGTTCGCCTGCTCGACGACTACGTACATAAATGTTCGCATCATCGGCGTAGCGCACGAAGCGATGGCCCCGCCGTTCCAGCTCGCGGTCGAGTTCGTTGAGCAGGATGTTCGACAGCAACGGCGAGAGCGGGCCACCTTGCGGTGTCCCTTCCTGCCGTCGGCTGACGAGTCCGCCCGACATCGTTCCCGCTTCGAGGTAGCGACGGATCAGCGTGAGCACACGCTTGTCTTCGATTTGACGCGCCACGTAGGCCATCAGGACATCGTGGTTGACCCGATCAAAGAACTTCTCCAGATCAAGTTCCACGCACCAGCGGTGTCCCGCCGCCACGTGGCCGCGAGCGGTTTCGATGGCTTGGTGCGCGCTTCTACCCGGACGAAAACCGTAGCTGTAATCCGAGAATAGTGGGTCGAAGATCGGCGTGAGCTGTTGCAGTAGAGCTTGCTGGATCAGGCGATCCACGACACTGGGGATTCCCAGCTGTCTTGTTCCGCCTTTGGGTTTGGGGATTTCGACGGCGCGTACACCTTGCGGGTGATACTCGCCGGCCAGCAACCGCGTCTTGAGGATCGGCCAATACTGTTTCACATAGTCCGCCAATTGGTCGACCGTCATGCCATCGGCACCCGGTGCGCCCTTGTTGCTGACTACGCGTTGATACGCACGTCTGAGGTTGGCCGGTGCAAGCACCCGCGCCATCAGCGTGTCCGGCTCCGCGTTCGTCCACGTCATAGACGCCGCCGATACCTGTGCGCTGTCAGCCGTCGCCCTAGGATTCTGTCCGGGACTCGGGGTAACAGTCTTCTCTGGGAGAAATTTCTGCATTTCGGTATTCAACGAGACTTTGACGCCTACTGGCGGCATAACTTGTTCGGCCCTTGGTGACGGGGTTATTCGCCACTTACTACGGCCTCGGCTGACTTCTGTAGATTCATCCCGTCGCCTCTCGACGCTCGGTAGCACAGCGGCAAACCTACAGATCTCCCAGGGTAATTCGCGCGACCTTCCTGCTTATGCCTGTCGGATTTACGTCACAGCGTTCCGTGCAAGTATCGGGCTTTAACGGTTTGGGCCGTCTTACCCCGCTGCGCCGCCTCTATCCGCTTCCTGTTCGTCAGGCCAGCATTTTGCCTCGGGCTTCCTTCAGATTCGCAGTCACCCGCGACACCCTTGCCTTTGGCTAACACTTCCCCTTGCCGGGTGTGTAGAGGACTTTCACCTCCAAGTCACCAGCGTGGCCACCACAGCCAAGCTGGTTGCGCTTGCGCGCAACGCGCCATGCCTGGCGCACCCAATAAAAAGCCCCGGTCAATTGACCGGGGCTTTTTCATTTCAAGCGTAACGATTTACGAAGCCGAAGGCACCGCACCTTGCGATACGTTGGTCGGCTGCAGCTTGAACACGTAGAACAACACTGTCAGCAACACCAGGAACGCCGGCCCCACATACAGCGCAACGCGGGTGTCCGGGAAGTAAGCCATCAGGCCGACCACCAACACCAGGAACGCCAGCGCCAGGTACGAGCTGACCGGGTACAGCCACATCTTGTATTTCAGGCCGGCCCGTTCGCTGGCGCTCAGGCCTTTACGGAATTTGAGCTGGGCCAGCAGGATCATCACCCAGGTCCAGATGGCGCCGAAGGTGGCAATCGCCGTCACCCAGACGAAAACCTTCTCAGGTACCAGGTAGTTGAGCAGTACGCCCAGCAGCAAGGCGAAAATCGACAGCAGCAGTGCACGACGCGGCACGCCGTTGTTCGAAGTCGTGGCGAAACCGGCCGGGGCCTGGCCGTTCTGCGCCAGGCTGTAGAGCATGCGCCCGGTGCTGAAAATGCCACCGTTGCAGGACGACAGCGCCGCGGTGATCACCACAAAGTTGATGATGCCGGCGGCGGTCTTGATGCCCAGACGCTCGAACGTCATCACGAACGGACTGCCCTGGGTGCCGATTTCATTCCACGGGTAGATCGACAGGATCACGAACAACGCGCCGACGTAGAACAGCAGGATCCGCCAGAACACCGAGCCGATGGCATTGGGAATGGTCTTCTGTGGGTTCTTCGCTTCACCGGCGGTCAGGCCGATCATCTCGACGCCGAGGTAGGCGAACATCACCATTTGCAGGGACATCAACACGCCTTGCACGCCGTTGGGCATGAAGCCGCCATGGGCCCAGAGGTTGGAAACCCCCAGCGCCACGCCGTCGTTACCGAAACCGAACGCGATCACACCGATGCCGCCAACCACCATCGCAATAATGGTGACGATCTTGATCAGGGCGAACCAGAACTCGAATTCACCGAAGGCTTTCACTGCGATCAGGTTGATCGAGCCCATGCTGACCAGCGCCGCCAGCGCCCAGATCCAGCGCGGCACCTCGGGGAACCAGACGCCCATGTACACCGCCACCGCGGTGATTTCCGCGACGCAGGTCACCAGCCACAGGAACCAGTAGTTCCATCCGGTCAGGAAGCCCGCCAGGGGACCGAGATAATCCTGGGCATAACGGCTGAACGAGCCGGCGACCGGGTTGTGCACCGCCATTTCGCCGAGGGCACGCATGATCACCAGGATCGCCAGACCGCCAATGATGTAGGACAGCATGATAGCCGGGCCGGCCATTTCAATGGCCTTGGCCGAACCGAGAAACAGACCGACGCCGATACAGGCACCGAGCGCCATCAAGCGAATATGCCGTTCGCCGAGTTCGCGTTTAAGCGGGCCGCCTTGAGCGGTCTCGCCGTGGGGCAGGTGATTGCCGACTGGCATAGGGGTACAACCTCGTCTTGTTATTGGATATGACCACCGAGTGTCGAAGCCCTGACCGATAAGCCAGTGCTTGCCTGAAACCGGCTCTGCTTCGTGGGCAGAACCGTCCTGTAGGACAAAACCTCCAGGATCAGCGGGGCATGCAGTATAAAAAGCTGACGGCAGAGATTTTCACTCTACAAATCACAAAATTCAGGCGTACATCTCGATAAAAATGCGATTTCAGGAGATGGATTGTCTGGATTTGTAGGATTTTTCGCCATTTGAAACGCCGCCGAGTATTGCACGGTATTGGTGCAGCGTCATGCCCCTGCCTACGTAGTATTTACGTCATGAAGGCTCTAGTTAGCGTGTTTCAGCTTCCACGAACTTCTGTGGCCATTTCGATCCTGTGGCGAGGGAGCTTGCTCCCGCTCGACTGCGCAGCAGGCGCAATTCAGCACATAAGTTTTACCTGACAGAGCACGATTACATTGATCAGGTCTGCTTCGCAGCCCAGCGGGAGCAAGCTCCCTCGCCACAGGAATTGTGCTGCTAATTGGACTTTCGGAAAATTCACTCAAAGTTTGAGGCGTCGTGTAGGTCGAGGTGTGGCTAGCGTGAATGGAAATCACTATTTCCAGGAAGCAAAGGAATGCACCCACGACCCAACTCGCACTTGCTACGCCATGGACGCGTTTCAGAAAAAGGCCGGGCCTATCTCATAACGGCAGTTGTGCATCAGCGTTGCCAGATTTTCACCAACTGGCGATTGGGTCGCTTGCTGGTTGCGGAACTCAGACGCGCCCACGAACAGGAATGGGTCAACTCGATAGCCTGGGTGGTCATGCCGGACCACTTCCATTGGCTGGTGCAACTTGAGCAGTGCACCTTGGCGCACCTCATGCAAGCGACCAAATCACGCAGCACACTTACTATCAACCAAGCGCTGCGCCGCGAAGGCGCATTCTGGCAAACCGGCTTTCACGACCGGGCAATCCGTGATGGCGAAGAGCTCCTGCCCTATGCTCGTTACATTGTTGCCAACCCATTGCGTGCGGGACTGGTCGGGAAAATCGGCGATTACCCCCTCTGGGATGCTTGTTGGCTCTAATCAACTGACTCCACACGTCCCTGTGGCGAGGGAGCTTGCTCCCGTCGGGCTGCGAAGCAGACCCGAACCCTGAACATGCGGGTTCTCTGAATGATTCGGTCTACAGGTTTTTCGACGGCTCCGCCCGAGCGCGAACCGGCGGGTGGGCCGGCGGGTGGGCCGGCGGGAGCAAGCTCCCTCGCCACAATACTGACATTTGGTTCTCCACAATTTTTTCACCATCGCCAACCACCGTCTAAGCTTCAAACAAGTCCGATCAATCTGCGTGAATGGATCAGTCGACTATGGGTGCTTTGTGGCAAACCGATTCGAGTAAAACTGTGGTTCCGACTGAACGTTTGGATGAAGCGCCTTTACCTGAAAAACCTCGCCGTAGTCGCACGAAACACGGCTGGGGCGCCTTCTGGTTGTTGCTGTTGATTATCGCGATTGTCGTGGGTCTGGCTGCCGCCAAGGAAATGCGCACCTCGAAGCTTCAATCCCGGGAAGCCAGCAAATTTGCAGCGACCCTGAAATATGATTTGCAACCCGGTCCCAGCGACGCCATTCGCTACCCCGGCACCGGGCCGTTCGATCTGCGATTGGGCTACAGCTCGCTGGGTGAATTCCTGCCGCGATTGCTCAAGCGTGATTACGTCATCTCGGCCCAGACCCGATTTTCCCAGGCGCTGATGGACTACAGCGACAACGGTCTTTTCGTGCCCTACCCGGAGAAGATCCAGGCCGGGTTGTTGATCACCGATTGCCGGGCGGCACCGTTGTATCAGTACAAATATCCGCAACAACTCTATTCGAGCTTTGATGCAATCCCACCCGTGGTCGTCAACAGTTTGCTGTTCATCGAAAACCGCTTCCTGCTCGACCCTCGTCAACCCCGGGCCAACCCCGCCGTGGATTGGCCACGGTTCGGCATGGCCGCGTGGTCGCAGGTTGCCAAGTTGCTGCACATGCCCGGCCAGTCAGCGGGCGGCAGTACCCTGGCGACGCAACTCGAAAAATACCGTCATTCACCGGATGGCTTGACGGTGTCGGGTGGGGAAAAAATCCGCCAGATGATTTCCGCCACCGTGCGCGCCTATCAGGCCGGCCCGGAAACCCTTGAGGCTCGCAAGAACATCGTGCGCGATTACCTTAATAGCGTGCCGCTGTCGGCTGTGCCGGGGCACGGCGAAGTCCATGGCATGGCCGAAGGTCTGCGTGTCTGGTACGGCGCCGATTTCAACAAGGCCAACGAGGCGCTGGCCAGTACTGCCACGGACCCGCAGAGCCTGGCCGCCAAAGGCCTGGCCTTGCGTGAGATGCTGTCGTTGATGATCGCCCAGCGCCGCCCTTCCCACTACCTGACCAAGGGCCGTGACGAACTGGCCGACCTCACCGACAGCCACATTCGTCTGTTGGCACAGAACAATGTCATCGATGCGCCGTTTGCGGCGGCCGCACTGGCCAGCAAAGTGACCTACCGCGACTGGCAGACCCAGCCGACCATTCAACCGATCGAAACCAACAAAGGCATCAGCGTGGCGCGCAGTCGACTGGGCGGCTTGCTCAATCGGCCGCTGTACGACCTCGATCGCCTCGATCTGTCGGCCACCACCACCCTGCAAGGTGACCTGCAAACCCAGGCCACCGAATACCTCAAGCATTTGGCCGACCCCGCCTTTGCCGCGCAAATCGGCCTGATGGGCGAACGCCTGCTCACGCCCACCAGCACCACGCAAGTGCGCTATAGCTTCACGCTGTTCGAACTGACCCCGGACGGCTCGCGGGTGCGGGTGCAGACCGACAGCACCGATCAGCCATTCGACATCAACGAGGGCAGCAAGCTGGAGTTGGGCTCCACCGCGAAAATGCGCGTGCTGACCACTTATCTGCAAATCATCGCCGAGCTGCACGACAAGTACGCCGAAATGACCGTACCGGAATTGAAGAAAGTCGACGTCCCGGATCAGGATCGCCTGAGCCGCTGGGCTGTCGATTACCTGATTGAGAACAAGGACCGAAACCTGCCGGCCATGCTCGGCGCCGCGCTGGACCGCAAATACTCCGCCAGCCCCGGCGAAGCTTTTTTCACCGGTGGCGGGCTGCACACCTTCGTCAACTTCCGCAAGGAAGACAACGGCCGCCTGCCGACCCTGCGCGATGCCCTGCGCGAATCGATCAACCTGCCGTTCATTCGGCTGATGCGCGATCTGGTGCGCTACACCACCTACTCCGGCCCGAACAACAGCGCTGCACTGCTCGGCGACGACCGCGATCCCCGGCGTCAGGAATACCTGGCCGAGTTCGCCGACCGCGAGGGCACTTCGTTCCTGCTCAAGTTCTGGAAAAAGTACAAGAACAAGGACACCCAGGCACGGCTCGAAACGTTCCTCGACAGCATGCGCCCGACGCCGATCCGTATAGCCGCCGTGCATCGTTATCTGCTGCCGCAGGCCAGCCAGGAAAGCTTCAACACCTTTGTGCGCGCGCACCTCACAGGCGTCAAGCTCACCGAAAAACTCACGGATGAACGCCTTCAACGGCTCTATGAAAATTACAGTCCCGGCCGCTACGACTTGCCGGATCAGGGCTTCATCGCCAAGGTTCACCCGTTGGACTTGTGGCTGATGGGCTATCTGCTGAACAACCCGGATGCCAAGTGGAGCCAGATCGTCAAGGCCAGTCAGTTCGAGCGTCAGGAAGTCTACAGCTGGCTGTTCAAGAGTCGTCACAAGGGCGCCCGCGACAGCCGTATCCGCACCATGCTGGAAATCGAGGCGTTTCTCGACATTCACGCGCGCTGGCAGAAAGTCGGCTATCCGTTCGATCACCTGGTGCCCTCGCTGGCCACCGCCATCGGCAGTTCCGGCGACCGTCCGGCGGCGCTGGCGGAGCTGATCGGCACCATTCTCAATGACGGCGTGCGCATGCCGACGTTGCGCATCGACAGCCTGCATTTCGCCGCGAATACGCCCTATGAAACCAAGCTGATCAACGATCCGGATGTGGGCAAACGGGTGATGCCCTCCGAAGTCGCCACGGCCATGCGCGAGGCCTTGTCACAAGTGGTCGATGCCGGTACGGCGAAACGCGTTTCCGGCAGCTTCATCACACCCGATGGCAAACCGTTGGGAATGGGTGGCAAAACCGGGACCGGGGACAACCGCATCGAAGCCATTGGCTCCGGTGGGCGAATCCTGAGTTCGAAGTCGATCAACCGTACCGCCACCTTTGTGTTCTTTATCGGTGAAAGCCACTTCGGCACGATGACCGCGTTTGTGCCCGGGCGCACGGCCGAAGCCTTCAAGTTCACCTCGGCGCTGCCTGTGCAGGTGCTCAAGGGCATGGCACCGATTCTCACGCCGTATCTGCAACCCGGCACGCATACCCAATGCCTGCCGGTGGAGGTGGCACGACGCTGATAAACAATGGCGGTAATTAATTATTTTCAGCATTGATAATTCCAATGTCTTTTCACAGAGGAACGCGGATCAAGCAGCGGTAATTCAAACTTTTACTTTGAGCCTCGGGCGTTAGGCTGGTCACTCCACTTAATGCTCAAGGTTTATGAAAAGCATGACTGACTTACACGGACGTATATCAGCGCTACCGACACCCGGGGACGACGACAACAAAGGCCGCCACTACGCGTTCATCAAGCGCCGTATCCACCCCGCTTTCAAGGGTGCTTCGCTGCGACGGATTCGGGAGCTGAGCCTCACTCGAGCGACTTCGGGGCATTGGGTACAGACCACCAGGGATTTCGATCACACGCCGTTACAGGAAGCCAACCTTGAACTCTGGTCCGCTCAAGACACAGTCGACCAGGTCATGGAAAAGGTGCAAGGCGTTTACGAGTTCGCCGAACCGTTGCTGACCGACGCGTTACTGAAACAGTTCGGTGTCGACGTCGATGTAAAGACAACCTGCTTGTACCTTTATCTACCCAAACAGCTTCCCTGGTATGCCAGCAACATCAACGGCGTGGTGACCCGAACCGTTTCCTTGCTGGACGCGGCACTGCATAACTTCTCGAGCAAGGAAACCTGCGAGGTCGACTCGAATTACATCAGCCAGCCTGATGCGCTCGGGCACTTCGACATCCTGCCGATCAAACGCAAAATGCCCATTGCCCGGTTCCAGAGCCTCTGTCGCGAACTGGATATCGGGGCGCGTTACACGAAGTACCTCGAAGAACAGTTGCTGCCCAGTGACGGCCTCGCGCAGGTTGTTTTGAAACGCAAGATCGTCGAGAGCGAAAAAGCCGCGTTCAAAGCGGCCGCTGAACTGGCCGTTCTGACAGGCGAGATCGATGCCGAGGCCCGCGATCTGGTCCTGAAGATGCTCGATGGCCAGCGCAACCTGACCCGCAAAGGCCGGGTGATGCACTTCGCCGAATTGTCCATTCTCGACAGCCTGCTGACCGGAATCGTGTTGATCGCACCGAGGCCGGAACAACGCATCCGTGACGTGACACCGGTGATTGTTTACGTCCCGCAGGACCCTGAGCACCCGTTGAAAGAGTACCCCTCGACCGTCGCGTTCATGAATGAACTGACGCGTCAGTTGCGCGACAACGACATCGCATCGTCCACCGGCATGACCTACCAGCAATACTTCAGCCGGTTCGTCGATCAATCAGATCGAGGGCATTTTTTCGGTGGGCTGCAACAACGTCTGTTCGAGGTGAAATGGCATCAGAAAGAGCCGCTGGACCAGGGGCCGAGTTGGCGGGAAGTGCCGGTTGACAACCCTAATCTGCATGTCAAGGCCGCACCGATTCCCGGCGAACTCTGGGAGTACCTCTTCCAGCAAAAACTCAACAAAGTCCTTAATGACGCCCGGCACATTGCGGTGTCCACCGCCGATGCCGATTCCAATGCCCGATGGGCCTGGTGGGATAACTTCAAGAAAATAGTCTCGGACATCTTCAACATCGCCCTGATGGTCGTCACGCCGTTCGTTCCCGGGCTGGGTGAAATGATGATGGCCTACTCCGTGTATCAGATGACCAGCGACGTCGTCGAAGGCATTGTCGACATGACCTTCGGGATGTGGACCGAAGCCGGCGAACATATTGCCGGTGTGGTCTCGGACGTTCTTTCGCTGGTGGCGTTTGCCGCTGGCGCGAAGATCGGAAACCTTGCACGCCTGAAACTGTCGCCGCTGATCGAAGGCATGAAACCGGTCACCCTGCCCAACGGCGAACCCCGGCTGTGGCATCCCGACCTCAAGCCTTATGAGCGGGCCGATGTGAAGTTGCCGGCTGACGCCAGCCCTGACGCGCTGGGACTGCATGCCCACGAAGGCCAGGACATTCTGCCACTGGATGCCAAGCACTACGCCGTGCAAAAGGACCCGCAAACCGGCAACTACCGTGTCAAACACCCACATCGCGACAATGCCTATTTACCCGAGATAAGACACAACGGCCGCGGTGCCTGGACTCATGAAGCCGAGAACCCGCGAGCATGGGATCGACCGACATTGATGCGTCGCCTCGGCCACTCGGTGGATGGCTTCAACGACCTGCAACTGGACAACGCTCGCATCGCCAGCGGCACTGACGACGCTGCGCTGCGCCGGATGTACGTCGACAACACCGCCCCGCCACCGCTACTGGACGACAGCCTCACACGCCTGAACATCCAGCAACAGACCCGACAAGCCATTGAACGGATTCGCACCGGCCAGCCCCTGGATCCTGCGTCCTGGTGGTTTGAACCCCTGGCGACTTACCTGGACGGCTGGCCGGCGGATAAAGCCCTGAAGGTTTACGAAGACGTCGACATGAGCGGCCGGTACCGCCAGTACGGCAATGCCGAGGCGAGCCAGGCGCAGACGCTGTCCACCAGCCAGTCGCAGCTCATGAGCGAGCAGTTTGCGCCCAGGCTTGTCGAGTTCCTCAGCGAGGAAGAGCTGCAAGCGGTGCTCGGCCGGTCAACCGTCAAAAGCGAACGGGTGCAAGCATTGCGTGATCGTCTGGCGGACGAAGCCAGTCGACTGAACGCTGACATCGTCAATCAGCTTTACCAAGGTGCCCAACCGTCCGACGATCCGCAGATCCGGCTCGTTCGCCAGGCATTTCCCGAGCTGCCAAGCCGTGCGGCACAGACGCTGCTGAACAGTGCCGACGCTGCCGACCTCATGCGCCTGAGCGAGGAGCAACGTCTGCCGTTGGGCCTGAAAAGCCGAGCGCGTGAAGCGGCCTTCGAAGCCCGGACCAACCATGCGTACGAAGGCTTTCATGACAGCGCGCAGTGGGTAGCGGAAACCGAACGCCTGGTGCTGAACGCATTGAGGATTCATACCGACACGTTCGCGCAATTGCGCATCGAGGTTCGCGAAGGCAACGATGCCGGCCCCTTGCGCAGCAGCGTGGGTGCACACGATTCGGCGACGGTCCGGGTGCTGGTCAAGGATGATGTGAACCAGTTCGAGGTCTGGGACGCCGCCAACCACAAACTGCACGAAGCCGCGGATTTTTACGAAGCGGTCCTCAACGCGTTGCCGAAAGACAAACAGGCGCAGCTGGGTTATCGGCCGGGCCAGGGTGCCTTTCTCAAGCAATGGGTGATGGCCAAGACCGAGACACCGGCGCAGCGCCGCACTGCCCTCGCCGCACCGCCGATCCGCCCGACGGCGGACCACGAAGCCATGATGCTGTTGCGCGGCCCCGGTTTCTCCACGACAGCCGCCACACTCACCGAACGGGTGCAGGATATATACCCCCACTTCAACGAACGCGAGGTCAATACCTTCGTCCGCTCCCTGGGATCGCAGGAACAGGGGCATCAGACACTGACCCGACTGGACCGCGAACTGGATGACCTGCGGGTGCTGTTCAATCGCTGGCGCTACCAGCAGCCGGACAGTTGGGGCCCGGATCAACGCGGATTCATGAACAGCGGCGGATTGCACATCGTTGAACGGTTCATCGATTGTTTCAAACGCAAGTCCACGGTCTTTGGTGAGCGCAGTCTCACAGCCGACGGCGGTTATGCGCTGGACCTGTCCACGGAGTTCGAGGTGCTCGACCTCGAACGCTGGTGGAAGGATCTGCCGGAGATCAGACACTACCTCGATCAGATCAGCACCTTGAATCTGGACCGCACGACCTTTTCTGAAACCGCCTCCGGCCTGTTGAACGACTTCCCTCATCTGCGGCAACTGAGCGCCCGCAGTTGCGGGTTGACGCGACTGCCCGAAACCATTGGCAAGATGCACCACCTGCAAACCTTGCGGCTGATGAACAACGACATCACGTTGACCCCGTCCGCCGTCGAGCAACTGCGCAACCTGACACGCCTGGAAACCCTCAGGCTCGATGACAACAGGCAACTGGGCAGGCTCCCGGACGTCGGGCGCATGCCCAAACTGAGAATCCTGAGCTTGAGCAACACCGGGGCCACCACCTGGCCCGATGGCCTGTTCGGCCCCTTCAACAAGCGTCGACCCCGTGGCTTTTTTCTGGATTTGCAGGAGAACCCGATCAGCGTCATTCCGACGGTTGTACCCGGCTCCGAGGATGCCTTCCTCCTGGCGCGGACCCGCTTGTACGAAAAGCAACTCTCGGACAAAAACCTGGTCATTTTCAAAGCGTATCGACGGTCAGTCGGCATCGCACCCAAACAGGTCTACGCCGACGCTGCACGAGACACGATGAACCTGTGGCCGATGAAAGACGACTCGGTCTGGTGGAGTGCCGAGGTCTCAGGGCTGGGGACTTTTCGGGAGGAAGCCTGGCACGATCTGATGACCGAGCCTGGCTCTGAAGATTTCTTTGCCTTGATCCAGAAGCAGACCCGCTCGGCCGATTACCGGGCCGGCGGCGAATTGCGCCAACAGCTCAGCAGCCGGGTATGGCGCATGATCGAAGCCATCGATCTGGACACCGGGTTGCGCAAGGATCTGTTCGAAATGGCCAGGGCGCCCACCACCTGCGCCGATGCCGGGGCCCAGGTGTTCAACCACATGGGCATCAAGGTGCTCGCCTCCGAAGCCTATGCCCTGTCGACGTCCAACGCCGTCCTTGAAAGCAAACTGGTGAACCTGGCAAAGGGCGCCGCTCGCCTTGCGCGCGTGGATGACATTGCCCGTGCCGATTTCGGCAGCCGGCCCGGCAATCCCGATGAAGTGGAGGTGTACCTCGCCTACGAAACCGGCCTGGCCCAGCGCCTCGGTTTACCCTGGCAATCGGAGTCGATGCTGTATCGCCGTGTAGCCGGCGTAAGCGCCGAAACCCTCGACACGGCCTTCGAGACGGTGATGTCGATGGAAGCGGGCGATGGCTTGGTCAACGACATGCTGGAACAGCCGTTCTGGCAGAAATACCTGCGTGACACCTACCCGAACGAGTTCCGGCGCAACACCCGGCTGTACGAAGCCAGGAGCGACTTGCTGGAAGCGTTGCGCGAAGTCCAACACGCCTGGGCCAACGCCAAAGGCCAGCAGATTGCGCAACGACGCGCACTCAAACAACGCCTGCTGGACCTCGCTCGCCGACTGGATATTGATGAGAGCGTGGTACTGACTGATCAAGACATGACCGATGAGGTCTACGGCGGATTGCTTCACGACATGGGCTACGAAGAAAAAGAGCTGAGCAGAAAGCTGACCCGTGCAGCGCTGCAAAAAGACGCACAGCCGTAATCGGCAAAACCCTGATGCATCGAGTGATGCATCAGGGTTCAACCCTTAACCCACTTCCGAATCCCAGACGACCGTGACAAGGCCGGAGTAGGATCGGGCGATACCGGGCTTGAGCATTTCCTCGACCTCGTCCCGGGCAATCTCGAAGTGCAATGTTCCCGGCCTGCGATCGACATAAAAGCGTGGCTGGAACAGTTCGGTGCCAATGCCGTCGCGCCGCAACGGTCGGCGGTTGACCGGTTGCGCGGTGGCATCCACCAGGCCATTGGGCAGGGTCACGCTGACGTCGAGCGGTACGAAATGACCGGAAACCGGGTCGCGCACCGAACAGCGGTTACCGTCCATGGTGTACTGGCAGTCGAGGTTCATCTTGAAGCGACTCGACGAAGACACATTGAACGTCTGATCCCGGAACAGCCGTGTCGGCTTGCGCCCCTGCGTCAGCCACGCTTGCCAGCCGCCCTGCGGGACCAGTTCAACGCGATTGCCACCCGGTGGGATCTCGACCTTGAGGGTGTGTTGCACTTCCAGCGTGAAATTCAGCAGGAGTGTCGAATCGGTTGGCTGCATGACGTCACCCATATCGAAATCGCCGTTCGGTCCGACGCTGTAGGTCAGGCGTCCCGAATAACGGCCCGAAGACATGCCCAACGGGTTCGGTGTGATCAGTTCATAGGCGAAAGCCAGATAGCTGTAACGCAACCAGGGCACGTTGAACCTGGCCTGCTTATCGCAGCTGGCCTCCGCGGGTGTTTTCCAGAAAAAGCCATAGGTATTCGACCCCACAAGCCCTACGCCACTGTAAAGACAGGGAGCGGGCGCATACACCCAACTGGCGCCCCAGAGTTGAGCGTGAGCAAGTTGATAGCTGCTCCCTCCACCGACAAGACTGAGAACGTCCTCCGTCACATACCGGGAGCCCAGACCTGCAATTCGAACCTTGACCGTCTCGGGTTCGCCCGTCGTTTCATGCACCACGGACAACTCACGCCACTGTGCAGGGACCTTGAACGTGGCACCCTGGCGCGACGACGGGTGATTCGCCTGGATCGGCGCATTGGAGCTGAACTGAATCGGCACGCGCAGGCTGAACATGTCGTTGTCACGGCACTCGCCAGGGTAACTCGCGCAATAACCACTGGAAGGTGTGTCATTCCTGAATTTATTCTGCTGAGGGTTTGCAGAATCCGGTCTGAACGACGCCAGGATCGAGACTTCTTCCGACCAGGCTGAAGAACAGGTGAGCAACGATAAAATCCCGATCCCGACACAGCAAAGTACCTGCCGCCCCATGCCATGTGAATGATTCATGTTTTTTCCTCTGAAACGAGTCAGGTCAACAGCCAATCCTGCATGGCATCACGCACCCGGCAGCACTGCGTTGAAAATCAAATTGACGCTGCCGAAATAGCTGCCCGGTTTATAAATCCCATCCACAGGCGGCATCGGCACGATCTCCAGCAACACACGTTTACCCGGCGCGGCATCGCTCATCGACACCACCTCGCTACTGTTCAGTTCATTCAGCACATGGCCGTTGAACAGCACGCGCAAACCAATGTCATGGGCATCCGTCCCGTTGGACAGATAGGGCCTGCCCTCAAGGCGGGCTTCGATGGAACCGGACTCATTCTTGACATCGAAATACTTGCGCAAGCTGCCCAACGTCGAGGTCGCCAGATTCCATGGCAATTTCTGTTCGCGATGAATCCAGCCAGGGTCAGCGGGGATGACGTAGAACGCCTGGCTCGGGATCGTCACGAACACGTCGAATTGATGCACCTCGCGAGCGGCAAACGCCGAACTGCTTGCCCACAGAACCAGCGCTGGCATCAGCAATACCATCAGTTTTCTGAACATGATCATCAGCCTTTCACGTCGAGTTTCTTGCTGCTCTCGCCTTCAACCAGGGTGAAGCGATACTCGCGACCGGCCTGTTTCTCGAACTCGAAACTGCGGCCCGCCAGAATGTGATGCTTGGTAGTCGGCTGGCAGTCCTGTTCTTTCTTGACCGCGCAGTCCTTGAATTCGTCGATCACCACCACGGTGTTGCCGTTGTTGCGGATACGGTAACGGCTCGCGTCGTTCTCGATCACGCTGGCGTAACGCGTATCCTTGGGACGGACGAAAAACACCGCGCCATACCCGGCCAGCACCGTGACGCCGGCGGAGAGGGTTTTCTTGTATTCCTCGCGTTCTTCACCCGAGACCGCGAATTCGTCTTCCTTCTCGGGCACCACCGGCACGAAACGCACGCGGAAGTATCGCTCGCGATCACGCTCGCCCATGTACAGCAGTCGCGTGCCCTGCATGCCACCGGCGGGCACGATCAGCCGCGCCGGGCTGGCCATCAAGCCGTCCCGGGCGCTGCCGTCGGCACTGGATTCGAGCGGCACTTCCTGCGACTTGCCGTCGGCGTCATAAAGGATTTCCAGGATGTTGACCTTGACGAACGCGGTGCTGTCGCCGCCGTTGAACACGCGTTTCAAGAACGTACTTTTGTCGCCATCCAGATAGTCGTAAACCGTGCCGATATTGATGCTCGGCCCAGCGTGTGCGATTTGTGCAACCAGTAAAAAACCAAACAGTGCCAACAGGGATTTCATTGTTCTGAACCTCGTCAAATGAACTACAGCAAAGTGCGACCCGCTAAACTTCCGAATCCCAGACAACCGTCACAGTCCCGGAATACTGTCGCTGATGACCCGGTTGCAGCATCTGCTCCACTTCGCGGGAAGGAATCTCGAAGTGCAGCGTTCCGGGTCTGCGCTCCACGTAAAACGCCGGCTGGAACAGTTCGGTACCGCTGCCATCCATCAGCAAGGGCCGC
This sequence comes from Pseudomonas sp. IT-P171, assembly GCF_949767765.1. NCBI lineage: Bacteria > Pseudomonadati > Pseudomonadota > Gammaproteobacteria > Pseudomonadales > Pseudomonadaceae > Pseudomonas > Pseudomonas sp. IT-P171. Next base: position 202,483 of record NZ_CATKQN010000022.1, on the reverse strand, counting down.
CGTTCGACGGCTCTGCCGCTTGCATCGCTCAAGCCACGGGGCAGGCTGACGCTGACGTTCAGCGGCACGAAATTGCCGGATACCGGCTCGCGCAACGAGCAAGTCCTGCTGTCCTGGGTGTGCTCACATTCGAGTTTCATCTTGAAGCGCGAACTGGCCGAGATGTTGAAGGTCTGGTCACGGAACAGCCGCGTGGGTCTGCGGCCCTGTTGCAGCCAGGCCTGCCAGCCGCCTTGTGGCACCAGTTCGACGCGATTGCCACCCGGCGGGACTTCGACTTTGAGGGTGTGCTCGACGGTGAGGGTGAAGTCGAGCTGGATGATGTTGTCCGAGGGCACAACGATGTCACCCAGATCGAAGTCGCCGCCCGGGCCGATCGTGTACACCTGGGTCCCGGTGTACACCCCGGTGGACATTTTCAGCGGGTCAGGGGTGCGCAGCTCGTAGGTGAAATCCAGATAGCTGAAATTGAAACCGGGAATAAGAAACTTCGCCTGTTTCGCACACACCGTTTCCTGAGGCGTCAGCCAGAAGAACTGATAACCGGTAAATCCGTATTGATTATTTGGGCCAATCGCCACGCATGGACTGGGCGCCGTTTGCCAACTGGTGCCACCCCACAGCACGCTGTGAGCCATATTGGTGTTTGTTTCGCCGGTAAGCTGTCTTACATCATTACTGAGGTTGTGAACACCGCCCAGCCCGGCTATACGGATTTCCACCTCGGCGAGCTCGCCGGTGTCACGATTAAGGACCGTCAACGAACGCCACGCGGCGGGCGTCTTGATCATCGCGCCCTGTCGCACATCCTGGTGATTGGGCAGGATGGGACCACCGAACGGAACATTCCCCACGTGGGAGCGCAGGCTGAAAATATTGTGAGTCTTGCAGATGGCGGGATAGTTGCGACAGAAGCCCTGATTAGGCGTGGTATTCCTGAACTCATTCTTCTGCGGATTGCTCGGGTCAGGGTTGAAGGTGGCTGTAATCGGCATAACCCTGGCCTCGATCTGCGGAGCCGAAACGATCAGGCAGGCGCCAAGGAGCAAGGCGCTGGTGCTCGTACGCCCGAGGGCAGTCAATGATTTCAGCACATTAAAAACTCCAGGAAATTGAGCAGCGTCCATCAACCCGCCCTCTGCACAGCATCGGCGACGTCCGCCAGGGTGTCCGGCGTGCAACGCAGGTCGCCGATCATCAGCACGTTGTTTTCCGCGCGGCCATTGCTCGGGTCGAGGCGGAACTGGCACAACAACTGGTTGCCGTGGCGCACTTCCAGGGTCGGGGAACCAGCGTTCATTTCCATGGAGAAGAAGCCGTCCACTTCACTAACCCCACGGCTGGCGTGGTTGATGATGTGGTGGCCCTTGAGCGGCTTGCCCTGAGGGTCGATCAGACGACCGAGCACGGTGAGGGTTTTCATCACGCGAATCTGGCGATAGTCCACGCCGCCCTTGTTCAGGTGGTAGCTGGAGCGCGCCGGCTGGATGGTTGCAGCCGGAACGTGATTGCCCTCGAAATCGAAACTGACCGAGCTGCTTTTGTAAGCCGTGATCGGTACGAAATTGCGCCCCGGCTTGAGTATCGCGCTGCCGCCGCTCAAGTCGTCGGCACGCAGGGCGATGTCATCGATGTCCGATTCGACATCGATGATCATGCCCGCACCGTTGCGGTGGTACTGGCTGGTCATGACCATTTTTTGCCCGCCGACGGCGACGGTGCTGTCGAGGTTCAGGCCACCGGTGAAGTCGTTGTTGTAAGAGGAACGCTGGATAAATCCGTCGGCGTTGGCCAGGTCCGATTGCATCGTCGCCATCGCGTTCATGCCGATACCATAGGTGTCGGTGATGGCCGTGGCGGAAACGCTTTGCAGTAGGTGATCCTGCAAGTCTTTGCGGTAGGTGACCGAAGCATTGTTATCGCGCCCGCCGTCGCGATCGGTACGAGTGCCGATGCTGCCGGAGATCTGTTCGCCCGGACCGCCCAGGGCAATGTTGAGGCTCAGGTCGACGCCGCGATTACGGTCATTCCCCGAGCTGAAGCTGCCCGGTCTGTCGAACAGCGACAAGCGCCAGTTGGCGTCGCTGCCGAACAATCGGCCGCGCTGGCTCCAGCCCAGATCCACGCCAACGCCTTCGGTGTTGCCCTCGCTGTGGGACACCCGGGCATTGACCGAACTTTTACTGGTGAGCCGATGGTTCACCGACAGCGAAGAGTTACTGGTCTGGCCGATAAATACGTTGCGTTGCCGCACTCGCGTGCCGTCCGGCAGCGTGTCGTAGAGTCGGGTGGTGTCGAGCCAGCTGCGATTGTGGCTGGCGACGATACTGCCGCTGCCGTAAGAATAAAGACCCTGCACGTCGAGGCCGGTGCCGTAGTCCTCGGTCTTGTAGACGTTGGCATAGACACTCGCGTTGTTGACGATCGCCCAGTCGACCGACGTGCCGTATTGCAGGGTGTCTTTCACCTGTCGGCCCGACAGGCCGAGGATAACCCGCGGGTGCAGCAGGAAGTTGAATGCGGCGCCGGCCGTCATCTCGCCGTCAGCCTGATCATCCCAGTTGCTGAGCATTTTCGATTCACGCCCGGCGAACAGGTTGTAGCGCCAGCGCTCGTCATGATTGCGCCAGTTGTTGGGTTTATAGACCAGTTCCTGCGTGCTGGAGGTGATCTGGCCATCTTCGATCAGACGCACTTCCACTTCATAAATGCCACCGGGCAGTGGCCGCGTATCGAGGGTCTGCAAACCGGCCGGTATCGCCTGAGTATTGATCAGCAAACCGTCGCGATAGATTTCCACCGAACCCTGCCGATTGGCCGTGACGTAGATCGGGTAGACCGCCGGTTTCGGGTTGTTGATGGCCAGGCTGTCGGAGCTGCCGTACATGACGCCCAGCGCGGTATCGGGGCTGGCGCCAAAGGAGCGCGGCTGACGGGTCAGGCCTTCCGAGTTGGGCGTGAATAAACCCAGGCGCAGCAAATTGCCTTCCAGTTCGCGCTGTGTGTAGAGCTCGTGCACGGCGTGATAAAGCTGATTGTCCACACCGCCCAGTCGCGACAGTTGCAGGTTCACCGCTTGAGTCCAGTTACCGAGACTGCTGCTGGCTTCCAGACCGTAACGACCACCGAGGTCCTGGTTCTGGCCACCGTTGAGGTTCAGCTGATTGCGCACGATCAACCCGGTGCTGCCGCCTTCGGGCTGGTTGTAATAACGCTGGACCTGATCGTCGCGTTCGGCGTTTTCCGTGAGAATCGACACCAGCGAGTTTTCCAGGCTGTAGTACACGGCCAATAGCTGCTCGGGGCATTTCGCCTTGCAGTCGCCCAGCGCCACGCCTTGTTTCAGGTAATTGGTCCAGGTCTCGCGTTCACTGGCTTTGATCGTGCTGTCGCTGACATCGGTGAAGTCAACGAGGGTGATGCGGTCGTCGCGGGTTAACACGACCATCGCCTCACCGAGAAATTGTTGGTCACGTTCCACGCGCACCGCCAGCGGCACATCAAAGAAGTGTTCTTCAAACTCGCTTGGCAGCCCCTTGGCCTGCGCCAACAAACTTCTCGGTGTATTGCCGTTTTCCATGGGTGCGGCCAAGGCCGATGCGCAAAAAAAAAGGGCAAGCGCCGTCGCGATGGGAGTCATCGGGAACATGAACAAAATACTCAATGGATAAATTCGTTAAAGCCGATCGACAGACAAAAACTTGCCTGCCGACCGGTCAGGCTACCAAGCAGGACGAGCCTTGGTTCAAGACTTAAATGCGGGGGACAGCGTCGAAAATCACGGTAGGACTAACGGTGTACAGGCCATTCTGGTCGGCAGCCGGTTTGGCGGCGGATATACGCAGCTCCGCGCGCATGCCGCCATTGGATTCGGTGTCACCTACCACCTCCTGAGTGGTACCGGTCAATACTTTTCCATTGAAGGTGTAAGTCAGGGGAATGTTTTTCGCCGTATTACCGTTGAACAAGGGTTGCGGGCCGCCTTCGACGTAAGCGTTCACCGAACCTTCGGTGTGTTTGATATCGTACATGCCAACCACGTCTGTCAGGGTTCCGTCAAGGACGCGGTATTGCATTCTCTCGTCTTTACCAAAGTCCGGGTTTACAGGCTGGGCATAAAAGATCGAGCTCGGGATTTCCGCGGTAATGTTGATCGAGGAGCGCGATTCTTCCGCAGCGAACGCCATCGAAGAACTCAGGGCCAGGAGGGTCATCGGAACGGCGATTGCAAACTTCTTGAACATTGTTGAGTACCTGTCTTTTTCAAAGTGATTGGTCCGTGGAAAGCGTGAGCGATGCAAATAGCGGACTTAGATAGTGGCAATTTGGCTCAACTTTCAACGCAGAGAATGATCGACCAATTTTCGTAGAAAGTAAGTACGAAACTTCCGAAGAACATGTAGTCACAACAGCCCATAACAAGAAAGAAAAAACCTGAAATTCAATAATTAATCCGTTAACCCGACAGAAACATACTACAAACAGTTTTAATAAAAAAAGCATACAGAGAAATAGAAACAAATGTTCTGTGAGAAAAAGACTACTCAGGCGTAACTATTAAAAATTCCCGCTGTTAGTTGCGCACAATTAGATCAACCACTCTAAAACAGCAAGCCACAAAACGGCGTTTTCCCACCCCTGCACTGAAGTCCGCCCTACGTCCTTCGGCGACGACCGTTGGTCCTGTTCGCTTGCCTTGCCATTACGATATATCTTAAGTTGTATCTAAACACGCCAGAGACAAGGAAAAAATGAGAGACCATCATTCCCCCCACCGCGAACACGGTGACGGCCGCGACGGCTTCGAGAAACGCCCCGGTCGCGAGCGTGGCGGCCGAGGCCCCCGGGTGTTTGCCCCCGGCGATCTGAAATTGCTGCTGCTCGCGCTCATCGCCGAACGGCCCTGCCACGGCTATGACTTGATCCGTCAGATCGAAGGTATGTTCGACGGTGCCTACAGCCCCAGCCCCGGCGTGATCTACCCGACCCTGACCTTCCTGGAAGAAAGCGAAATGATCCAGGGCGACGCCGAAGGCGGGAAAAAACGCTACAGCGTGACCGAGACCGGACGTCTGTCTTTAAGTGAGCAAGCGGTTGCACTGGACGGGGTGCGCATGCGCATCGATGTCAGCAAGCGCTCGTTACGCGGCCATGACCGTCCGGCCGAAATTCACGAAGCGGTGCATAACCTGCGTCATGCGTTACAACTGCACCACGGTCGCTGGAGTCCCGAAGAAATCCTGCGGGTCGCCGCTTTGCTCAACGACACCGCCAAAGCCATCGTTGATGGTCCCTTGGTTCAATCCCCTGCGGAGAAAGCTGAATGACTGAAGTGATCGAGCACACCATTCACCGCGTCATGCATGAAATCAAACGCCGCCGCCTGGAAGTCTTGCGCGTGGTTGACCTGACCCCGCGCATGCGCCGGATTACCCTGGGCGGCCCTGAACTGGCCGGCTTCATCAGCCTGGGCACAGACGACCACGTCAAACTGCTGTTCCCGCAGAACGCGACAGAACAAGCGGCGCTGGAAACCCTGGTTCTCGGTGCGGGCAAAGACAACGGGCCGATGCCGGCGATGCGCGACTACACCCCGCGGCGCTATGACCTGGACACGCTGGAACTGGACATCGACTTCGTCCTGCACGGCGACGGCCCTGCCTCGACCTGGGCCGAGCAGGCCAGGCCCGGGCAATTCCTGCACATCGGTGGGCCACGGGGATCGATGATCGTACCGGACATGTTCGACAGCTATTTGCTGATCGGCGATGAGACGGCAATTCCCGCGATTGCGCGGCGTCTGGAGGGTTTGGCGGCCAATCGGCGAGCGCTGGTGATCATTGAGGTGGAGAACGGCGCGGAACAGCAGAAGCTCGAAAGCCCGGCGCAGGTCAATGTGATCTGGGTGTTGCGCGACGGTGGCAGGAACAATCTGCTGACCACGGTGAAGGAATTGCAGATACCCGCCGGCCATCTGTACACGTGGGTGGCCACAGAGAGCAAAGTGTCACGGCAGATTCGTCGGGTATTGCTGGACGTGCACGGGCTGAACGATCAATTCCTCAAAGCCGTCGGCTATTGGCGGCTGGACGACAGCGACGAGGAGTAACAACGCAGGTCAGGGTTGATCAGACGTCAGTGTGATCAGCCTCGACGGCGATCCAACGCGATCACCACCAAGGCAATCAGCACAAACCCCGCCAACAATCCCCCGGCATTCACAAACACCTGTGGATAACCCAGCGTATCCACATCAATGAACGGGTATGGATAAGTCGCCAGCAGATGCCCGCGCAGCAGTGCATACGCGAAATACACCAACGGGTAAATCACCCACAGCGCGATGTGCCGCAGACGCAAGGTGCCTTTGGGCACGCACAACCACCACCAGGCCAGAAACAGCAACGGCATGACATCGTGCAGCAGCTCATCGGCCAGCCATTGCCAGCCTTCGGGATGCCACAGATGGCGCAACAGGACGTTGTAGGCCAGGCCGACCACGGCGATGCTCACGGCAATCCCGCTGCTCACCCACGGTTGCAAAAACCAGCGCCGTGCAGCGGATTCGCGGGACGTCAGTGCGCAGGTCAGCACAGTGGCCACCAACGTATTGGTGAGCACAGTGAAATAGCTGAAAAAGCTCAGCAGCCCACCCAGCAAACTGGCGCCCAGGGCCCAGCGCGAATAGAAAATCAGGTACAGCTGAATGCTCAATCCTGCCCAGCCGAGCAGCACCGCCACCGCCACAAAACGACGCCTCGCGGCAGACTGGCTGACCATGTTCAGAGCGGTCGCTTGGTGCGCATCAACTTCACATACAACCGCTCGACTTTTTCCCGCGCCCACGGGGTCTTGCGCAGGAACGTCAGGCTCGACTTGATGCTCGGATCACTCTTGAAGCAGCGGATATCGATGCGCTCGGCCAGCCCCGTCCATTCGTAATGTTCCACCAGAGTGTTCAGGATCTGCTCCAGCGTCACGCCGTGCAGCGGGTTGTTGTTCTGTTCGGTCATGCCGGGCCTTCGAGCGATGAATGAAATGCAAGGCGCGCACCTTATCCGAGGGGGTGGTCCGGTGGAAGGGCTGTGCGCGCTATCTGTTAAATGTAGGTGAACTGCGACAGATCGCCCCGCGACACTGTTACCAAATCCGAAAGAATTCATGTCGGTAAAAGCGCTTTCTCTATTTGTAACAGAACATTATCCTTGCGCCCCGACAAGCTGAAACGATTCTTCCATTCGCTTCAATCCTGCTGTTCCCCGTTCACTCCCTAGAAAAAGACCAAGAATTTCTTCTCTATGCCTTATTTTCAATCTTCGCGAGACAGCGCTGTCTGCCTTGCTGTTGCCAGCCGAAAAGCCTTGAACCTGGTCGGCGGATTCACCGCAATGGGTCTCGCCACCTGCGCTCAGGCTGCACCGGCCTTTGATAGCGAATCGCCTTGGATGCTCGGCGACTGGAACGGCACGCGCACCGAGCTTTCGGAAAAAGGCTACGACTTCAAAGTCGATTACACCGGCGAAATGGGCAGCAATCTGCACGGCGGCTACGACCACGATCGCACCGCACGCTACAGCGATCAGTTCGGCCTCGGCGCACACCTCGATCTGCAAAAGATCCTGGGCTGGGACGACGCTGAATTTCAGCTGACCATCACCGAGCGCAACGGCAACAACATCAGCAACGACCGCATCAACGATCCACGGGTCGGTGGTTTCACTTCCGCTCAGGAAGTCTGGGGCCGCGGGCAAACCTGGCGCCTGACGCAGATGTGGTATCAGCAGAAATTCTTCGACCGCAAGCTCGACATCAAGGTCGGCCGTTTCGGCGAAGGCGAAGACTTCAACAGCTTCCCCTGCGACTTCCAGAACCTGGCGTTCTGCGGCTCTCAGGTCGGTAACTGGGTCGGCGGCATCTGGTACAACTGGCCGGTCAGCCAATGGGCGATGCGGGTCAAATATCACCTGACGCCAGAGCTGTACGCGCAAGTCGGCGCGTATGAGCAGAACCCGTCGAACCTGGATCGCGACAATGGTTTCAAGCTCAGCGGCAGCGGCACCCAGGGCGCGATCCTGCCGGTGGAACTGGTCTGGACACCCAAGCTCAACGGCCTGCCGGGGGAATACCGCGCCGGTTATTACTACAGCAACGCCAACGCCAGCGACGCCTACAAGGACCGCAATGGCCAGCCCGCCGCCCTGAGTGGCGAGGCCTACCGCAGCGCGTCCAGCAAGCACGGCGTGTGGCTCGGTGTGCAGCAGCAACTGACCAGCCGTGCCAGCGACCACTCCCGTGGCCTGAGCGTGTTCGCCAACGGCACGATGCACGACAAGAAGACCAACGCCATCGACAACTATGTGCAGGCGGGCGTCGTCTACAAAGGCTTGTTCGATGCACGGACCAAGGATGACATCGGTTTCGCGATGGCCCGGGTTCATGTCAATCCGGCGTACCGCAAGAACGCCGAGGCGAGCAATCAGGCCCGTGCGGTCTACGACTTCGACGACCCGTCCTTCCTGCCACCGCAAGACACCGAATACAGCGCCGAACTCTATTACGGCGTGCACGTCACGAACTGGCTGACCGTGCGCCCGAACCTGCAATACATCCGCCACCCCGGTGGCGTGGACAAGGTCGATGACGCGCTGATTGGCGGGATCAAGGTCCAGTCGTCGTTCTAACCCACAGGGACTTGCATCAACGAACCCAATTGATATGAACCATGCCCGCGCCGGATCGTCATCTACAGTGAACTTGCGCGGGACTACTTGAAACGTCACGGAGAACCACACTATGAGCACTGATGGTGCTTTGAGTCGAAGCCGTCTATTGCCGACCCTGCTCGGCATTCTGCTTCTGCTAATGGGCCTGGCCATGCTGGCCGGGGGGATCAAGCTGAGCATGCTCGGCGGCTCGCTGTATTACCTGCTGGCCGGTATCGGCCTGGCACTGACCGGCGTGCTGCTGATTCTGGCCCGCCGCGCCGCCCTCGGGCTTTACGCACTGGTGCTGTTCGCCAGCACCGTATGGGCCTTGTGGGAAGTCGGCCTGGACTGGTGGCAACTGGTGCCGCGCCTGGCGATGTTGTTCGCGCTGGGTATTGTCATGCTGCTGCCGTGGTTCCGTCGTCCGCTGCTGCGCGAAGGCGAAGCGAAGACGGGCACTGGCGCGCTCAGCATCGCCGTGGTGCTCGCCGGTGTTGCCGCACTGGCCAGCCAGTTCACCAACCCCGGTGAAATCAAGGGCCAACTGGACCGCGACAGCGTCCCGGGCATGACCAACACCGCGCCAGCCATGCCGGATGGCGACTGGAACTCCTACGGCCGCAGTGCCCACGGTGATCGTTACTCGCCTCTGACGCAGATCACTCCGCAGAACGTGAACAAGCTCGTTCCGGCCTGGACCTACCGCACCGGCGACCTGCCGGGGCCGAACGATCCGGGTGAAACCACTGCCGAAAACACCCCGCTGAAAGTCAACGGCATGCTCTACGTGTGCACACCGCACAGCCAGGTGATCGCGCTGGACCCGGACACCGGCAAGGAAATCTGGCGTTTCGATCCGAAGCTCTCCACGCAGAACGCGGCGAACTTCAAGGGTTGGGCGCACATGACCTGCCGTGGCGTGTCGTATCACGATGACGCCGTCTACGCTTCCGAGCAGAGCCCGACCGGCAGCGCCAGCGCTCCCGTCGCCAGCGTCTGCCCGCGCCGGATCTTCCTGCCGACCGCCGACACCCGTCTGATCGCCCTGAACGCCGACACCGGCAAGATGTGCGAAGACTTCGGCAACAAAGGCCAGGTCGACCTGAGCGCCAACATCGGCGGCTTCAATGCCGGCGGTTACTACTCCACCTCGCCTCCAGCCGTCACCAAAGACCTGGTGGTGATTGGCGGCCACGTCACCGATAACGTTTCCACCGACGAGCCGAGCGGCGTGATCCGCGCGTTCGATGTGCACACCGGCAAACTGGTGTGGAACTGGGACAGCGGCAACCCGGACGACACCACGCCGATTGCCGAAGGCAAGGTCTACACCCGCAACTCGCCGAACATGTGGTCCATGTTCGCCGTCGACGAAAAACTCGGCATGCTTTATCTGCCGATGGGTAACCAGACTCCGGACCAGTTCGGTGGTGCGCGCACCCCTGAATCGGAATTGCACGCCGCCGGCCTCACCGCCCTCGACATCGCAACCGGCCAGGTACGCTGGCACATGCAGTTCACCCACCATGACCTGTGGGACATGGACGTCGGTGGTCAGCCAACCCTGATGGACCTGAAAACCGCTGACGGCGTGAAGCCGGCGGTGCTCGCGTCCACCAAGCAAGGCAGCATCTACGTGCTGGATCGCAGCACTGGCCAACCGATCGTGCCGATCAACGAAGTGCCGGTGCCTCAGGGCGCTGTCGAAGGTGATCACACGTCCCCGACCCAACCGAAATCCGACCTCAACCTGATGCCGCCGCCGCTGCAAGAGCGCGACATGTGGGGCGTCACCCCGTTCGACCAACTGATCTGCCGGATCGACTTCAAATCCATGCGCTACGACGGCCCGTTCACCCCGCCGTCGCTGCAGGGTTCGATCGTTTACCCAGGCAACTTCGGTGTGTTTGACTGGGGCGGTTTCTCGGTTGACCCGGTGCGTCAGATCGCTTTCGTGAACCCGAGCTACATGGCGTTCAAATCGAAAATGATCCCGGCCGCCGAAATCGCGGCCCAAGGCCCGCGCAAAAGCGAAACCGAAGGCGTGCAGCCGAACAAAGGCGCGCCGTACGGCGTGGTCCTCGAAGCACTGCTGTCGCCAATGGGCTTGCCGTGCCAGGCGCCGGCGTGGGGCTATGTGGCGGCGATCGATCTGACCACCTCCAAAGTCCTGTGGAAGCACAAGAACGGCACCGTGCGTGACAGCTCGCCGGTTCCGATCCCGCTGAGCATGGGCGTGCCTAGTCTGGGTGGCACCATCACCACGGGTGGTGGCGTTGGTTTCCTGAGCGGCACCCTCGACCAGTATCTGCGTGCCTACGACGTGAAAAATGGCAAACAGTTGTGGGAAGGTCGTCTGCCTGCAGGCGCGCAAACCACGCCAATGACCTACACCGGCAAGGACGGCAAGCAATACGTGCTGGTCGTCGCGGGCGGTCACGGTTCGCTGGGCACCAAGCAAGGTGACTATGTGATTGCGTACAAACTGTCCGAGTAAGTTTTAGCGGCGGTAAAAGGAAAGGCGACTCCTGTGAAGGGGTCGCCTTTTTTGTGGGTGAATGAACGCAATCCTTTGTAGGTTTATAAATACTGGGCAACAAAAAACCCGCCTTGGCGGGTTTTTCATTGCAGCGGCCTTGGGATCAAAAATCCTCCAACCGCCACACTTCGTAAGCCGGTGTCTCGTAGGGATGGCTCTGTTTCAAAGCCGCCACCACCGCCCGGATCAACTCATCCGCCACCACCAGCTCAACTTTCCATTCCTCAACCTGTTCGACCTGCCCCGCTTCGCCAATGAACGGCTGGCTGCCATCCAATGGGCGAAACTGACCCTGGCCCAACACTTGCCACGCGCAGTGATCATAAGCCCCGATCCGTCCGCCACCGGCGGCGAATACGGCGCTTTTGACCCTTTCGACATGACTGTCGGGAACAAAAAAGCTGAGCTTGTACACGGCGCTTAGTTCACCCACACGCGAGCGTTACGGAACATGCGCATCCATGGCGCGTCTTCGTTCCAGTCTTCCGAACGCCACGAGTTCTGCACGGCGCGGAACACTCGCTCCGGGTGCGGCATCATGATCGTTACGCGACCGTCGCGGCTGGTCAAACCGGTGATCCCGCGCGGCGAACCGTTCGGGTTGGCCGGGTAGTTTTCGGTGACCTTGCCATGGTTGTCGACGAAACGCATCGCAACGCAACCGGACAGATCGGCTTCCAGCAACGCCTCTTCGCTTTCGAACTCGGCATGACCTTCACCGTGTGCGATGGCGATCGGCATGCGCGAACCGGCCATGCCCTGCAGGAAGATCGAATTCGACTCCTGGACCTGAACCATCGCCACGCGGGCTTCGAACTGCTCGGAACGGTTACGCACAAAGTGCGGCCAGAACTCGCTGCCCGGAATCAGCTCGTGCAGGTTGGACATCATCTGGCAACCGTTGCACACGCCGAGGGTGAAGCTGTCGTTGCGTTCGAAGAAGCCCTGGAATGCATCGCGAGCACGGCTGTTGAACAGCGCGGACTTGGCCCAGCCTTCGCCGGCACCCAGTACGTCGCCGTAGGAGAAACCACCGCAAGCCACCAGACCTTTGAACTCGTTCAGGTCGACACGGCCGGCGAGAATGTCGCTCATGTGCACGTCGATCGCGTTGAAACCGGCGCGGTCGAACGCGGCGGCCATTTCCACCTGGCCGTTGACGCCCTGCTCACGCAGCACGGCAACCTGTGGGCGGATGCCTTTCTTGATGTAAGGCGCGGCGACGTCCTGGTTGACGTCGTAGCTCAGCTTGACGCTCAGGCCCGGGTTGTCTTCTTCCAGCAGCACGTCGAACTCTTGTTCGGCGCAGTCGGCGTTATCGCGCAGACGCTGGATCTGGTAGCTGGTCTCGGCCCACTGACGTTGCAGCAGACGACGCTGACCTTCGAAGACGGTGTCACCGTTGAAGGTGATGTTGATCTCGCCGTTGTTTATCGGCTGACCGATCACCGACACGCACTCGCCCAGGCCGGCAGCGCTGAACTGCGCGAGGATGTCCGGGGTGGCGTCCTGGCGAACCTGAATCACGGCGCCCAGTTCTTCGTTGAACAGGATCGCGGCGATGTCGGCGGAAGTTTCTGCCAGACCGTCGAGGTTCAGGCTCAGGCCGCAGTGGCCGGCGAAGGCCATTTCCACAACGCTGGTCAGCAAACCACCGTCGGAACGGTCGTGGTAAGCCAGCAGGTGACCGTCGGCGTTGAGGCCCTGGATCACCGCGAAGAAGGCTTTCAGGTCTTCGGCATCATCGACGTCCGGCGCTTGCGAGCCAAGCTTGCCGTGAACCTGGGCCAGGATCGAGGCGCCCATGCGGTTCTGGCCCCGGCCCAGATCGATCAGGATCAGGTCGGTGGTGCCCTTGTCCATGCGCAGTTCCGGGGTCAGGGTCTGACGGATGTCAGCCACTGGCGCGAAACCGGTCACGATCAGGGACATCGGCGAAGTCACGGTCTTGTCGACCCCTTCGTCGTTCCAGCGAGTGGCCATGGACATGGAGTCCTTGCCCACCGGGATGGTAATGCCCAGGTCAGGGCACAGTTCCATACCGACCGCTTTCACGGTGTCGTACAGGCGCGCGTCTTCACCCGGGTGACCGGCTGCGGACATCCAGTTCGCCGACAACTTGATGTCGGAGATCTTGTTGATGCGCGAAGCGGCGATGTTGGTCAGGGTTTCGCCGATGGCCATGCGGCCCGACGCCGGAGCGTCCAGCAGTGCCAGCGGAGTACGCTCGCCCATGGCCATCGCTTCACCGGTGTAGACGTCGAAGCTGGTGGCGGTGACGGCAACGTCGGCCACCGGAACCTGCCACGGGCCGACCATCTGGTCACGGGCCACGAGGCCGGTGATGGTGCGGTCGCCGATGGTGATCAGGAAGCTTTTGCTCGCCACGGCCGGGTGATGCAGAACGCGTTCGACGCAGTCTGCAATTTCCAGCGTGGCTGGATCGAAATCGTCACCCAGTTCGTTTTCACGCACGGCCGAACGGTGCATGCGCGGGGCTTTGCCCAGCAGCACTTCCAGCGGCATGTCCACCGGGCTGTTGCCGAAGTGGCTGTCGGTGACCGTCAGTTGCGGCTCTGCGGTGGCTTCGCCGACCACGGCGAACGGGCAACGCTCGCGTTCGCAGATTGCCTGGAAGCGTTCGAAGTCCGCCGGGCCAACTGCCAGAACGTAACGTTCCTGGGATTCGTTACTCCAGATTTCGTGCGGGGCCATGCCCGGCTCGTCGTTTGGAATGTTGCGCAGTTCGAAGCGACCGCCACGGTTGCCGTCGTTCACCAGTTCCGGGAACGCGTTGGACAGACCGCCCGCACCGACGTCGTGGATGAAGCTGATCGGGTTCTTGTCACCCAACTGCCAGCAACGGTCGATGACTTCCTGGCAGCGACGTTCCATCTCAGGGTTTTCGCGCTGTACGGACGCGAAGTCCAGGTCAGCCGAGCTGGTGCCGGTGGCCATGGAGGAAGCCGCGCCGCCGCCCAGGCCGATCAACATCGCCGGGCCGCCGAGTACGATCAGCTTGGAGCCGACGGTGATTTCGCCTTTCTGTACGTGTTCGGCACGGATGTTACCCATGCCGCCGGCCAGCATGATCGGCTTGTGGTAGCCACGAACTTCGTCGCCACGCGGGGTGGTGATCGACTGTTCGAAGGTACGGAAATAACCGGTCAGGGCCGGACGGCCGAATTCGTTGTTGAACGCGGCGCCACCCAGTGGGCCTTCGATCATGATGTCCAGCGCGGTGACGATGCGCTCGGGTTTGCCGTACGGCACTTCCCACGGCTGTTCGAAGCCAGGGATCTGCAGGTTCGAAACGGTGAAGCCGGTCAGGCCAGCCTTTGGCTTGGCGCCGCGACCGGTAGCGCCTTCGTCGCGAATCTCGCCACCGGAACCGGTCGACGCGCCCGGGAACGGGGCAATCGCGGTCGGGTGGTTGTGGGTTTCGACTTTCATCAGGATGTGCACCGGTTCCTGCACCGCGCCGTACTGGCGGGTTTCAGGGTCCGGGAAGAAACGGCCGGCAACGTTACCGACGATCACCGAAGCATTGTCCTTGTAAGCGGACAGAACGCCTTCGCTGTGCATCTGGTAAGTGTTCTTGATCATGCCGAACAGGCTTTTTTCCTGGCTCTGACCGTCGATGTCCCAACTGGCGTTGAAGATCTTGTGACGGCAGTGCTCGGAGTTCGCCTGGGCGAACATCATCAGTTCGATGTCGTGCGGGTTGCGCTTCAAACCAACGAAGGCGTTGACCAGGTAGTCGATCTCGTCTTCGGCCAGGGCCAGGCCCAGCTCGGTGTTGGCTTTTTCCAGCGCGGCGCGGCCGCCGCCCAACACGTCGATCGCGGTCAGGGGCTTCGGCTCGGCGTGGCTGAACAGACCGGCAGCCTGTTCCAGGTTGCCGAGGACGATCTGGGTCATGCGGTCGTGCAGCGCATCAGAGATCAGCTGCGCGTCGGCGTCGCTGAACTGGCCGGCCACGTAGAACGCGATGCCGCGCTCCAGGCGCTGGATCTTGCTCAGGCCACAGTTGCGAGCGATGTCGCTGGCTTTACTGGACCACGGCGAGATGGTGCCGAACCGCGGCAACACCAGGAACAGGCGACCGGTCGGTTCCTGGACCGGAACGCTTGGACCGTACTTCAGAAGGCGCGCGAGCACCTGCTGTTCGTCGCCGGTCAGGACGCCGGTAACTTCGGCGAAGTGAGCGAATTCAGCATACAAGCCGCTGACAGCCGAAACCTTCTGGCTCAGTTGCTCAAGGAGTTTGCTGTGGCGAAAGGCAGAAAGGGCAGGAGCGCCGCGCAGGATCAACATCTTCGGGACAGCCTCGGGAAGGGGTGTGCTTTGAGGCCGTGCATTCTAGCCTAAACCGCCCGCGACATCACCCGAAACGGTACGCACGGCCGTACCCGAACGTCGGGCTGGGTATTCGGGCCTGCAACAGCGGTCCGTCAGGTGTTATTTTTTGTGTCACAAATTGCGGTTCAAGCCCATTCCTGCGGGCTCCAGAGCGGTTTTTCACTCTCTAGCAGACAAGGCCTTCGCTGTCGAGATATGGCGCTCGTGGTCCTTTGCGTATACTGCGCAGATGTTTTCCCCAACGGCTTTGCGTCCGCGGTACGCCAAATGGCTGATCGCAACCGGACTCTTCCTGGTGCTCAGTGGCTGTGTTGATAAACCCAACACGCTGGAGCGCGTAAAGGAGGATGGTGTGCTGCGGGTGGTTACCCGAAACAGCCCCGCCACCTACTTTCAGGATCGCAACGGTGAAACCGGCTTCGAATACGAGCTGGTGAAGCGCTTCGCCGACGATCTGGGGGTCGAACTCAAGATAGAAACCGCCGACAACCTCGACGACCTGTTCAACCAGGTGGGCAAGCCCAACGGCCCGGTCATCGCGGCGGCCGGCCTGGTCAGCAGCGAATCGCGCAAGAAGCAGGTGCGGTTTTCCCACCCCTACCTGGAAGTCACCCCGCAGGTCATCTATCGCAACGGCCAGTCGCGGCCGACCGATCCAAAGGATCTGGTCGGCAAGAAGATCATGGTGCTCAAGGGCAGCACCCACGCCGGGCAACTGGCGGAGCTGAAACAGAAATTTCCCGGCATTGAATACGAAGAGTCCGACGCGGTTGAAGTCGTCGACCTGCTACGCATGGTGGATGAAGGCCAGATCGATCTGACCCTGGTCGACTCCAACGAAGTGGCGATGAACCAGGTCTACTTCACCAACATTCGAGTCGCGTTTGACCTCGGTGACGCCAGCAATCAGAGCTGGGCCGTGGCGGCCGGCGACGACAACAGCCTGCTCAACGAGATCAACGACTACCTCGACAAGGTGAAGAAGAACGGCACCCTGCAACGCCTGAAAGACCGCTACTACGGGCACGTCGATGTGTTGGGCTACATGGGCGCCACCACCTTCGCCCAGCACTTGCAGCAACGGCTGCCCAAGTACGAGCAGCACTTCAAAACCTACGCCAAGAAAGAAAAAGTCGACTGGCGCCTGCTGGCGGCGGTCGGTTATCAGGAATCGCTGTGGCAGGCTGCCGTCACCTCGAAGACCGGCGTCCGCGGCCTGATGATGCTGACCCAGAACACCGCGCAAGCCATGGGCGTGTCCAATCGCCTCGATCCGAAACAGAGCATCATGGGCGGCGCCAAGTACCTGGCTTATATGAAGGACCAGCTGGACGAATCGATCCAGGAACCGGACCGCACCTGGTTTGCACTGGCGGCCTACAACGTCGGCAGCGGTCACCTGGATGACGCGCGCAAACTGGCGGCCAAGGAAGGTCTGAATCCGGACAAGTGGCTGGACGTGAAGAAAATCCTGCCGCGCCTGTCCGAAAAGAAGTGGTACAGCAAAACCCGTTACGGCTACGCCCGGGGCGGCGAGCCGGTGCATTTTGTGGCGAACATCCGTCGCTACTACGACATCCTGACGTGGGTGACGCAACCGCAGCTGGAAGGCAATCAGGTCGCCGAAGGCAACCTGCATGTGCCGGGGGTCGACAAGAGCAAGCCGAATCAGGAAACCCCGCAGCTTTAAAAAAGAAAAAGATCGCAGCCTTCGCTAGCGCCTACAGGGTATGTGTACACCTGCAGGCGCTAGCGAAGGCTGCGATCTTTTGATCTTAGCCTTTCAAGGCCGCAGCCAGAATCAGCGCCTTCATTTCCGACACCGCCGACTTGAACCCGACAAACAACGCATGCGCCACCAGCGCATGGCCGATGTTCAGTTCATTGATACCCTTGATCGCCGCGACGGCTTCGACGTTGTGATAGTGCAAACCGTGGCCGGCATTGACGATCAGCCCCTGGGCCAGGCCAAACGCAACGCCATCCGCCACGCGCTTGAGCTCTTCAGCCACATCCGTCGGTGTCTCGGCGTCCGCGTAACGACCGGTGTGCAGCTCGATGGCCGGCGCACCAACACGGCGGGACGCTTCGATCTGCCGCTCGTCTGCATCGATGAACAGCGACACTTCGCAACCGATCTTCGCCAGGCGATCCACCGCGGCCTTGATCCGTGCTTCCTGCCCCGCCACGTCCAGACCGCCTTCGGTGGTCAGTTCCTGACGCGTTTCCGGAACCAGGCAAATGTGCGCCGGACGGATGCGTTCGGCGAACGCCATCATTTCTTCGGTGACGCCCATTTCGAAGTTCATGCGGGTCTGCAATACATCCTTGAGCAGCAGTACGTCACGTTCCTGGATGTGCCGACGGTCTTCACGCAGGTGCACGGTGATGCCGTCAGCGCCCGCCTCTTCCGCGTCCAGTGCAGCCTTGACCGGATCGGGATAGCGAGTGCCCCGGGCCTGACGCAGGGTGGCAACGTGGTCGATGTTCACGCCAAGAAGAATGCGATTGCTGGTGGTCACGGAAGCGCTCCAGAAGTAGAGAAAGTTCGGTGCACAGCATACGGGGTGATCAGGGCTTGCGAAACAACTCGCGACTGACCAGGGGACGACCGCCCAAGTGAACGGCCAATGCCTGACGCATCAAACGCTTGGCGGCGGACAACGCGCCAGGGGCTGACCAGTCGGCATCGGCCATGGCCAGCAGCTCGGTGCCGTTGAACAGACCGGGTTGCAGCAAGTAAACCCGCTCCAGACCAGCATCGACCTGCAAGCGATAGAGGCCGTCCGGTGCGACGGGTGCATCATGGATGTCAGTCGTCAGGGCGAAGCCGTAACCGAGATCGTCGAGCAGGCGCCATTCGAAGGAACGCAACAACGGCTCCAGCGGACGACCTTCGGCCAGCGCAAGCAACGTCGCGGCGTAGTGGTCGAATACAGCGGGATGGGGGTCTTCGGAGGGCAACAGACGAATCAACAGCTCATTGAGGTAAAGACCGCTGAACAGCGCTTCGCCGTTGAGCCAGGTGGAAACGCCAGCACTTTCCATGCGCCCGACATTCTTCAATTCCCCGCGACCGCGGAACTCGACCTCCAACGGCACGAATGGCCGCGCCAGCGTCCCGGCCTTGCCCCGCGCACTGCGCAACACCGCCCGCAGCCGACCTTGCGGCGTGAGGAAATCCACCAATGCGCTGTTTTCACGGTAGGCACGGGAGTGGAGGACGTAGGCGGGTTGGCCGATGGGTTGGGACATGGAAATCGCAGATCTCAATGAAGGAGCGCAGTTTTACAAACAGCCCAAAACCATTGTGGGAGCGAGCCTGCTCGCGATAGCGGTCTGTCAGTCAACATTGATGTTGAATACCAGGCCCTCATCGCGAGCAGGCTCGCTCCCACGGTGGATCTTTATGCAGGACTACAGGTCGCCGTAACCCAGCGAACGCAGCGCGCGCTCGTCATCGGACCAGCCACCTTTCACTTTCACCCAGAGGTTGAGCATGATCTTGGAGTCGAACAGCAGCTCCATGTCCTTGCGCGCCTCGGTGCCGATGCGCTTGATGCGCTCGCCCTTGTCGCCAATGATGATTTTCTTCTGGCCATCACGCTCGACGAGGATCAAGGCGTGAATGTGCAGGGTTTTGCCCTGCTGCTTGAACTCTTCGATTTCCACGGTGATCTGGTATGGCAGCTCGGCGCCCATCTGGCGCATGATTTTCTCGCGCACCAGTTCAGCGGCGAGGAAACGGCTGCTGCGGTCGGTGATCTGGTCTTCCGGGAAGAAGTGATCGTTTTCCGGCAGGTGCTCGGCGATCACCCGCTCCAGCGTTTCGAGGTTGTGCCCGTGCTGCGCCGAGATCGGCATGATCTGCGCGTTCGGCAGCTGTTCCTGCAACCAGGTCAGGTGGGGCATCAGCTCGGATTTGTCTTCGATGCGGTCGGTCTTGTTCAGCGCCACGATCAACGGGCCGGTCACGTACTGGACGCGCTCGAGAACCATCTGGTCTTCGTCGGTCCATTTGGTGCGATCCACCACGAAGATCACCACGTCGACGTCTTTCAACGCTGCCGAAGCGGTCTTGTTCATGTAGCGGTTCAAGGCCTTTTCGCCGCCCTTGTGCATGCCCGGGGTGTCGACGTAGATCGCCTGGACGGCGCCTTCGGTCTTGATGCCCAGCATGTTGTGGCGGGTGGTTTGCGGCTTGCGCGAGGTGATCGCGAGCTTCTGGCCGAGGATGTGGTTCAGCAGCGTGGACTTGCCCACGTTGGGACGGCCGACGATGGCAACATAGCCACAGCGTGTTGCGGTTGAATCAGTCATTGCCATTCTCCACACCCAGGGCAATCAGTGCTGCGGCGGCCGCTACCTGTTCGGCAATACGACGACTCACACCCTGACCTCGGCTTTTTTCATTCAGTAAGGTGATTTCACATTCGACGAAGAACGTCCGGCAATGCGGCTCACCCTGGATATCCACCACTTCGTAACGCGGCAGCTCACAACCACGCGATTGCAGGAATTCCTGCAAGCGGGTTTTTGGATCTTTGTTGGTGTCGACCAGCGTCAGGCCTTCGAACTCTCCGGCCAGCCAGGCCAGCACGCGCTCGCGCGCCACGTCCATGCCCGCGTCGAGGTAGATCGCACCGATCAACGCTTCCAGGGCATCGGCCAGAATCGACTCGCGACGGAAACCACCGCTTTTCAACTCGCCGGAACCCAGACGCAAGTACTCGCCCAGATCGAAACCGCGGGCCAGTACCGCCAGAGTCTCACCTTTCACCAGGCGTGCGCGCAATCGCGACAACTGGCCTTCGCGGGCCAGGGGGAAGCGATCGAACAATGCCTCGCCAGCGACGAAGTTGAGGATGGCGTCACCGAGGAATTCCAGGCGTTCGTTGTTGCGCCCGGCAAAGCTGCGGTGAGTCAGGGCCAGGACCATCAGTTCCTGATCCTTGAAGGTGTAGCCGAGCTGACGCTCTAGACGGCTTAAGGAGACGCTCACGGTTTATCCACGCTGAGTTCGTGGCTGGATTCCACCGCCATCGCCGTGGTGCGGCGCAGGCTTGGGACAATTAACGCTGTGTTCAAAAATTACATCCTGAATATCATTGTTTTCATGCCTCTGGCGCCGATTGTGGCGGTTCCAGAAATGCATTCGGCGCTGTGTTCAACAGCGCCGTGTGTGATTACTTGATCAGGCCAACCCGCGAGAAATTCGGCAGGTGACTGAGTTTGGGTTCCGGCCAGCTCATCCAGACTGCGAAAGCCTTGCCGACGATATTCTTGTCGGGAACCATGCCCAGCAGATCCTTGGGAATGTTCGGATCATCCCAGTAGCGACTGTCGTTCGAGTTGTCGCGGTTGTCGCCCATCATGAAGTAGTGCCCGGCAGGCACGGTCCAGGTATGGTCCGGCGATGCGCGATAGCGACTCATTTCCTTGCGGATCAGGTGCTCGGCGACGCCGAGTTTTTCCTTGTAGAGCTCGGCACTGCCCAGCGTGCCCGGCTCGGAGCCGACGAGTTGCTCGGCGATCGACTCACCGTTGACGAACAGACGCTTGTCAGCGGTGTAGCGAATCTGGTCACCCGGCAGGCCGACTACACGCTTGATGTAGTTGACGTTCGGATCGCTCGGGTAGCGGAACACCATCACGTCGCCGCGCTGCGGATCACCCACTTCAATGACTTTCTTGTCGATCACTGGCAGGCGGATGCCGTAGGAAAACTTGTTCACCAGAATGAAGTCGCCGACGTCCAGGGTCGGTTTCATCGAGCCGGAAGGAATCTGGAACGGCTCCACCAGGAACGAACGCAGCACCAGCACGATGAACAACACCGGGAAGAACGACTTGCCGTATTCGACCAGCAACGGCTCTTTGTTCAGTTTTTCGACCACCACCCCATCAGGCTGGCTGACGCTGCCCTGATAGGAGGCAATGGCCGCACGCCGACGCGGCGCCAGGAAAACCAGATCGAGCAACGCCAACAGGCCGCAGACGAACACGGCGATGACCAGCAACAGCGGGAAATTTAGTGACATAGGACCTAACTATCCAACCTGAGCACTGCAAGGAAGGCTTCTTGTGGAATTTCCACGTTGCCGACTTGCTTCATGCGTTTCTTACCGGCCTTTTGCTTTTCCAGCAGTTTCTTCTTACGGCTGACGTCACCACCGTAGCATTTGGCCAATACGTTCTTTCTGAGTGCCTTGACGGTTGTCCGCGCCACAATCTGACCGCCAATGGCGGCCTGGATTGCCACGTCGAACATCTGCCGTGGAATCAGTTCTTTCATCTTCTCGGTCAACTGGCGACCTTTGTAGTTCGCATTATCGCGGTGCACGATCAGCGCCAGGGCGTCGACCTTGTCACCGTTGATCAGCACATCCAGTTTCACCAGACTAGCCGATTGATAACGATCGAAATGGTAATCCAGCGAAGCATAGCCGCGGCTGGTGGACTTGAGACGGTCGAAGAAGTCCAGGACCACTTCGTTCATCGGCAAATCGTAGGTCACCTGGACCTGCGAACCGAGGAACAGCATGTCGTGCTGCACGCCACGCTTCTCGATGCACAGGGTAATGACGTTGCCCAGGTGCTCTTGCGGCACAAGAATATTGGCCCGCACGATCGGCTCACGCATGTCTTCGATCGAGGACAGGTCAGGAAGCTTCGACGGGTTATCGACGTAAATCGTTTCACCGGTTTTCAGCAACAGCTCGAAAATCACCGTCGGTGCCGTGGTGATCAGGTCCAGGTCGTACTCGCGCTCCAGGCGCTCCTGGATGATTTCCATGTGCAGCATGCCGAGGAACCCGCAACGGAAGCCGAAGCCCAGGGCGTCGGAGCTTTCCGGGGTGTACTGCAGGGACGAATCGTTGAGCGTGAGCTTTTGCAGGGCTTCGCGGAAGTCTTCGAAGTCGTCGGAGCTGACCGGGAACAGACCGGCGTAGACCTGCGGCTGAATGCGTTTGAAGCCGGGCAGCACGTCAACGTCCGGCGTGGAGCTCAAGGTCAGGGTGTCACCGACCGGGGCACCGTGGATGTCCTTGATGCTGGCAATGATGAAGCCTACTTCACCAGCCTTCAGGTCAGCGGTAGGGGTATGTTTCGGGTTGAACACGCCGACGCTGTCCACCAGGTGGATCTTGCCGGTGGATTTGACCAGGATCTTGTCGCCCTTCTTCACACGACCGTGACGCACACGTACCAGGGAAACAACGCCCAGGTAGTTGTCGAACCAGGAATCGATGATCAACGCTTGCAGCGGATCTTCGATGTTGCCGGTCGGCGCAGGAATGGTGTGAACCAGACGCTCGAGCACTTCATCGACGCCCAGGCCGGTCTTGGCCGAGCACTCGACGGCGTCGGTAGCATCGATGCCGATGATTTTTTCGATTTCTTCCTTGACGCGCTCCGGATCGGCCTGTGGCAGGTCGATCTTGTTCAGGACCGGCATGACTTCCAGGCCCTGCTCGATCGCCGTGTAGCAGTTGGCTACCGATTGCGCTTCGACGCCCTGACCGGCATCGACTACCAGCAATGCACCTTCACAGGCCGCCAGCGACCGACTGACTTCGTAGGTGAAGTCAACGTGGCCCGGGGTGTCAATGAAGTTCAGCTGGTACTTGATACCATCGCGAGCGGTGTAATAGAGGGTGACGCTGTGGGCCTTGATGGTGATCCCGCGTTCACGTTCCAGGTCCATGGAGTCCAGCACCTGGGCTTCCATTTCGCGCTCGGCAAGGCCGCCGCACATCTGGATGAAGCGATCGGCCAGCGTCGACTTGCCATGGTCAATGTGGGCGATGATGGAGAAATTGCGGATATGACTCAAATCACTCACGGATCAACACTCAAAAAGGCTGCAGGCATAGCCCGCCGAAAAATAGCCGGGAATTGTACCTGATCCACGGCGCAAGCGTCACGTTCGCAGGTCAGACGGCACCTACAAAAAACGCCCCGGTCTTGCGACAGGGGCGTTTTTATCGGCGTCAAGGACGGGAAATACCCGTTATCAACCGGCCCGGCGCAACAACCAGACCCCGGCCAGGGCGCACACACCCGCCGGCACCAGCACCGCAAACAGCGGCGAGAAACCGAACACCAGGCTCGAAGGCCCGAGCAGATCCTGGACGATGCGGAAGGTAAAGCCCACCAGTACGCCAGTGAAGACCCGCTGACCGAGGGTCACCGAGCGCAGAGGACCGAAGATGAAGGAAATCGCCATCAGTACCAGCGCGGCAGTGACCAGCGGTTGCAACACCTTGACCCAAAATGCCAGCCAGTACCGGCCATTGTTCAGGCCCTGATCCGCCAGGTAGTGGATGTATCCCCACAGACCGGTGATCGACAGCGAATCCGGCGACATCACCACGGTACTCAGCAACTGCGGGCTCAACGCCACGTTCCAGCGCTCGACCGGAGTCGTCACCACTTCAGTGCTCTTGTCATGGAACAGCGTGGTAGTGACATCGCTCAACTGCCAGTGATCCTTGTCGAACTCCGCACGCTTGGCGAAGCTCGAGGACAGCATATGGCGCTGATCGTCGAAGCGATAACGGGTCACGCCATACAGCAGACCGTTGGGCTGCACCGAGTTGACGTGGATGAACTCGTCGCCCTGACGGTGCCACAGGCCATGCTTGGCGCTTTGTGCATCGCCACTGCCCTGAGCCAGCGAGCGGTTGGCCTGCGCCGTGCTTTCGGTCGCCGGCGCGATGTACTCGCCGATCAACAGACCGACCAGCATCAGCACCAGCATCGGCTTCATCACCGCCCAGACGATCCGCCCGACCGACACGCCCGCAGCGCGCATGATGGTCAGTTCGCTGTGGCTGGCCAGACTGCCGAGGCCGATCAGGCAGCCGATCAGTGCCGCCATCGGCAACATGTCGTACAGACGGCGCGGTGCCGTCAGCAGGACGTAGCTCAACACATCGACCAGGGTGTAGGTGTCGCTGGCGTCACCCATCTCGTCGATGAAGGCAAACAGTGTCGCCAGGCCGAGAATGATCCCCAGTACTGCCAGGATCGCGACGAAGACGCTGCTGCCGATGTAGCGATCGAGCTTAACCACGGGCCACCTCCAGCGCGCTGCGGCGACTTGCCCGCTTCAACTGCAAGGGTTCCCAATAGAGCAGCCCCAGGCCGATGGCCAGGAAAATCCCATGAACCCACCACAGGCCCAGCGCAGGCGGGATCTTGCCCTTTTCGAGGGCGCCGCGAGCGGCAATCAGGATGCTCAGATAAGCCATATAAAGAAGAATCGCCGGCAACAGCTTGAGGAAACGGCCCTGGCGCGGATTGACCCGCGACAGCGGCACCGCCATCAAGGTCACGATGAAGACCAGCAACGGCAACGACAGTCGCCATTGCAGTTCGGTGCGAGAACGCAGGTCGTCACTGCCGAACAAGGAACTGGTGGGCATTGCATCACGGTCGGTGACTTCGCTGCTCACGTCCGGTTTAGGCAGCAATACGCCGTATTCGTCGTACTTGATTGCACGGTAGTCGGCCTGCCCCGGGTTACCGTCGTAGCGATAGCCATTGTCGAGAATCAGGTAGCGGTTACCGTCGGGACGGATTTCCTGACGGCCCTTCTCGGCCACCAGCACGGAAATCCCGCGATCCTTCTTGTCCGACGAGATGTTCTTTTGCGAAATGAACACGCCACCGAGGTGGATGCGGTCATCCGACAGCGTTTCGGTGTAGGTCACCCGGGTTCCGTCGCGCAGCGCCTGGAAGCGACCCGGCTCAAGGGTATCGAACTCGGTCAGGGCGTCCTGTTTGTTCAGCAGCAACTGGAACTGATTGGCCCCTTGTGGCGCCAGGCTCAGGCTCAGCCAGGCCACAACCAGCGCAACCAGCGTGGCCGGAAACAGCGTCATGGTGAACAGACGTTGCTGGCTCATGCCCGTGGCCGACAGCACCGTCATTTCGCTTTCGAGGTACAGGCGACCGTAGGCCAGCAGAATCCCGAGGAACAGGCCCAGAGGCAGGATCAGCTGCAGAAAGCCTGGCAGACGAAAGCCCATGATCAGGAACAGCGAGCCCGGATCCAGAAGGCCGGCAGCCGCCTGGGCGAGGTATTTGATGAAGCGTCCGCTCATGATGATGACCAGCAGCACGGCGCTGACGGCGCTCAAGGTCAACAGGACTTCGCGGGACAGATAACGGAAGACAATCAAACCAGACACTCCAGGGTTGTCAGGCTAAGGCGGCCAAACAAGCAAACGTATCAGGCAGCCCGCAGGGCAGAGCCGCCGAAAAAAGTTGGCGCATTATCCTGTGATTGGGTGCGCCTGTCACTGCGCACGCTCAAGCAGGCGGCTAAAGCGTAGAAGATCGTACAACCGAGGGTTGTCAGGCTCGGGGCCCGAGGTTCAAACTGCGGCCTTTGTCGCAAGCCGTGACTTGCGTCTTTCTATCTATAAGCAGGCTCGAGCGCAGGTCGTCGAGCACTGGTTGACCCATCACTCAGGGACCCCGACATGGAACTGGTTGTAAAAAGCGTTAACCCGGAAACGTTGAAAACCTCCACCCTGGTAGTCGCCGTCGGCGAAGGCCGCAAGCTCGGGGCCGTTGCCAAGCAACTCGACGAACTGAGCGGCGGCGCGATCAGCGCTGTGCTCAAGCGCGGCGATCTGGCCGGCAAAGTCGGCCAGAGCCTGCTGCTGCACAGCCTGCCGAACCTCAAAGCCGAACGCGTGCTGCTCGTGGGCGTGGGCAAGGACGAAGAACTGGGCGACCGTCCGTTCCGCAAAATCATCGCCGGCGTCCTCAACACCCTCAAAGGCCTGGGCGGCAGCGATGCCGTGCTGGCGCTGGACGAAGTCGTGATCAAGGGTCGCGACAGCTATGGCAAGACCCGCCTGCTGGCGGAAACCCTGGTGGACGGCGAATATTCCTTCGAGCAATTCAAGAGCCAGAAAGCCGAACCGCGCGCCCTGAAGAAAATCACCCTGGTGACCATCAAGGCCGCCCAGGCTGAAGTGCAACGCGCCGTGGCCCACGCCACCGCCATCGCCAACGGCATGGCATTCACCCGTGACCTGGGCAACCTGCCGCCGAACATCTGCCACCCGACGTTCCTCGGCGAACAAGCCAAGAACCTCGGTAAAGAATTCAAAACCCTGAAAGTCGAAGTCCTTGATGAGAAGAAGATCAAGGAACTGGGCATGGGCTCGTTCTACGCCGTCGGCCAGGGCAGCGCCCAGCCGCCGCGCCTGATCGTCATGCAATACAACGGCGGCAAGAAATCCGAGAAGCCGTACGCACTGGTCGGCAAAGGCATCACCTTCGACACCGGCGGCATCAGCCTGAAGCCGGGCGCCGGCATGGATGAAATGAAGTACGACATGGGCGGCGCCGCCAGCGTCTTCGGCACCCTGCGTGCCGTGCTCGAGCTGAAGCTGCCGATCAACCTGGTGTGCATCCTGGCCTGCGCCGAGAACATGCCGAGCGGCAACGCTTCGCGTCCGGGCGACATCGTCACCACCATGAGCGGCCAGACCGTGGAAATCCTCAACACCGACGCCGAAGGCCGTCTGGTGCTGTGCGACGCCCTGACCTACTCCGAGCGCTTCAAGCCACAAGCCGTGATCGACATCGCGACCCTGACCGGCGCCTGCGTCGTTGCACTGGGTTCCCACACCTCGGGCCTGCTGGGCAACAACGACGAACTGATCGGCCAGCTGCTGAGCGCCGGCAAGGCTGCCGACGACCGTGCCTGGCAACTGCCGCTGTTCGATGAGTATCAAGAGCAGCTGGACAGTCCGTTCGCCGACATCGCCAACATCGGCGGCCCGAAAGCCGGCACCATCACCGCCGCCTGCTTCCTGTCGCGCTTCACCAAGAACCTGAACTGGGCGCACCTGGACATCGCCGGCACGGCCTGGACCAGCGGCGGCAAGGACAAGGGCGCCACTGGCCGTCCGGTTCCCCTGCTGACCCAATACCTGCTGGACCGCGCCAAAGCCTGAAACCGATGACCTTGGGCGGCGTTACTCTCGAGTGACGCCGCTCCAGGCTCAGGAACCGCAATGACCAAAGTCGACTTCTATATCCTGCCCAGTGCTGATCCTTCGGCGCGACTGGATTTCGCCTGCAAGCTCACCGAAAAAGCCTGGCGCATGGGACATCGCATCTACCTGCATTGCAGCGATGTCGCCCAGCGCGACGATCTCGATGCGCGCCTGTGGGCCTTCAAGGGCGAAAGCTTCGTGCCCCACGGCCCCGCCGAAAGCGAGCCCGACGGTTTGATTGTGCTCGGACTTGGCGATGACTGCGGTCAGCATCAGGATTTGCTGGTCAACCTTGACCTGAAAGTCCCGGCTTTCGCCAAACAGTTCGCCCGCGTGGCGGAAGTGGTGGTCGAAGATCCGACGATTCGTGCCGCGGCGCGGGAGAGTTTCCGTTTCTACCGCGAACAGGGCTATCCTCTGCAAGATCACCGTTTACAGCGACTCTGAGCATTCCGATGGACACTCCAAAACCGCTGCAAAAGTCCGCGCACCTGCTGGACGACCTCGAGTCGATCCGCCAGTTGCTCGGCGATGACAACCTGCAACCACCTCTGCTGACCGACACGGTCGAGGACGGAGACCAGGAACAGATTCCGATGTTGTTCGACACGGTCAGCGCGTCTCAGCCGACCGTAGAACCGACTCCACCCGCCGCTGCCACCTCGCCGGCAGCCGCCCCCGGCAAGAACCCCGACGACCTGCTGCACCTGGACAGCGAACTGCGTGCCGCCGCGCAATTGATCATGCAAGACGTGATCGACGACTTCGCCCCGCACATCGAAACCGAAATCAAACGCCGCCTCAGCGCGCGTCTGGAACGGTTGTTGAGCCAATACAACGACTGAGCCACCTGCGGGAGATTCTATATTTGCCCCCCAAATATAGAATCTGGCTCCCGGCATTGGCACTCCTGATCGCGCACGATTGGGGGGACCCACAAAATTCCGCTTGCCAGTTCGCCTTTTTCCAATAGGCGACTGAAGTTGAGTACTGTCGCTTCATCGAAAATCCCGATCCAGATGCAAACCCGAGAACGGACGCAAATCGTGGTTTCGTAAAACGCATCTTCCACTGCCGGATCGCTGCAGCCCGAATAAAGGCGGACACTCCACCAATTCTGGACGTTTCTTTCAGCATTTCCCCTTTAGAAAATAACGCTCCATACAACAATTCGAATTAGTAGCTTAGTTCCCCCGTCAATTACCGCATCCGCCAACTAAATACTGTCAAAAACCGCTCAACAGCCAACAAATAAATCTGTTGATTATTCAACTAAGCCTTCTTATATTTGCCCTGCCTTAGCGCACTTGGGGTCGATCAGGATTCGACGTCGGTAACAAAACTCTAGGGGCATGCCGAGTGGGTAACAGCACTCGTAAATCCACTGTTGCATACTTGATAGTTGCCAAACTTGCCAACTACGGTGCTCCTGCAGTGAACGATTCCTTCTTCAAGGAAAAGCTCTACGCTTAAGCACTTCTGGCTGCCTCGGCGCCAGCAATCACAAGGGGATTTCTGTAAACCCGACCTGATTGTCATACAGAACAGAATCGCCGCGTAGTGTGCTGTGGACGTAACGGCTAAATATTACACAGCTCGCCCTTAGCACCCTGCCCCTCGGGCGGCGACGGGTTAACTCAATTGAACGGGCTAAGCATGTAGAACCGACAGCGGAGTACTGGCGGACGGGGGTTCAAATCCCCCCGACTCCACCAAATGAAGTCAACACTTCACCCGTTTGCTGACAAATGTCATTGGCAGCGAAAAAGGTCATCTGGAGAGGTGACCGCCAGGTCGTCAGAAGTGATGACCGATTTAAAGCCACCCCTAGGGGTGGCTTTTTTTTTGGTTTTTTTACCGTACTCAAGAGACAACAAAAATAAGTAAGCCAATTTGATTGATGCTCTTTTCACAAGCAAACACATTAACCAAAAGACATACTTATGCTCTATACAATCAACTACTTTTCTGGAGGGATGGTCTACCGTCTCGATCAAGCCTGATGGCGAACGCCAGGGTCCCCTCTGAAACCCGGAGCTATCTGCCTCCTTTCCAGTGGTTGACGCCAAAAGGACGTTCCGACAAATCCCGTCGCCCAAATCACCCTGCGCCTGTCTGCCCCCGCTCGCCCTGTGCCCCATGCCCCGCTATACTCGTCGGCTTTTCCTGAATTAATGCCAATAGGGTCCCGCCGCGCATGGATAAGACCTACCAGCCGCACGCCATTGAAACTTCCTGGTACAACACCTGGGAGTCAGAGAATTACTTCGCCCCGCAAGGCGCGGGCGAGTCCTACACCATCATGATCCCGCCGCCGAACGTCACCGGCAGCCTGCACATGGGTCACGGCTTCAACAACGCGATCATGGACGCCCTGATCCGTTTCCGCCGCATGCAGGGTCGTAATACCCTGTGGCAGCCGGGTACCGACCACGCCGGTATCGCCACGCAAATGCTGGTGGAACGCCAACTCGAAGCCCAAGGCCAGAATCGTCACGACCTGGGCCGTGAGAAATTCCTCGAGAAAGTCTGGGAATGGAAGGATCAGTCCGGCGGCAACATCAGCCGTCAGATCCGCCGCCTCGGCTCGTCCGTGGATTGGGGTCGCGAGCGCTTTACCATGGACGACGGCCTCTCGGAAGCCGTTAAAGAAGCCTTCGTACGTCTGCACGAAGACGGCCTGATCTATCGCGGCAAGCGCCTGGTCAACTGGGACACCAAGTTGCACACGGCGATTTCCGACCTCGAAGTGGAAAACCACGACGAGAAAGGTTTCCTGTGGAACCTGAAGTACCCGCTGGCCGACGGCGTGAAGACCGCTGAAGGCAATGACTACCTGATCGTCGCGACCACTCGCCCGGAAACCATGCTCGGCGACGCCGCCGTGGCCGTTAACCCGAACGATGAACGCTACAAAGCCTTGATCGGCAAATTTGTCGAGCTGCCGCTGGTCGGCCGCCGCATCCCGATCATCGCCGACGATTACTGCGATCCGGAATTCGGCACCGGCTGCGTGAAAATCACCCCGGCCCACGATTTCAACGACTATGAAGTCGGCAAGCGCCACAACCTGCCGCTGCTGAACATCTTCGACAAGAACGCCGCCGTACTGCCGGCCTGTCAGGTGTTCAACCTCGACGGCACGCTGAACGAAAGCATCGACGGCAAGATCCCGGCCGAATACGTCGGCCTCGACCGCTTCGAAGCGCGCAAGCAAATCGTTGCGGCGTTCGATGCGGCCGGCCTGCTGGTCAGCGTCAACGATCACGCGCTGAAAGTGCCGAAAGGCGACCGTTCCGGCACCATCATCGAGCCGTGGCTGACCGACCAGTGGTACGTGTCCACCAAGCCGTTGGCCGAGCCTGCGATTGCCGCCGTTGAAGACGGCCGTATCCAGTTCGTGCCCAAGCAATACGAAAACATGTACTTCTCGTGGATGCGCGACATCCAGGACTGGTGCATCAGCCGCCAGCTGTGGTGGGGCCACCGGATTCCGGCCTGGTACGACGAGTCGGGCAAGGTCTACGTCGGTCGCGATGAAGCCGAGGTGCGGGCCAAGAACAACCTCGGCCCGGACGTTGCGCTGCAACAGGACAACGACGTTCTCGACACCTGGTTCAGTTCGGGCCTGTGGACGTTCTCCACGCTCGGCTGGCCTGAGCAGACCGAATTCCTTAAGAAATTCCACTCCACCGACGTGCTGGTGACCGGTTTCGACATCATTTTCTTCTGGGTTGCCCGGATGATCATGCTCACCATGCATTTGGTGAAAAACGAAGACGGCACACCGCAGGTTCCGTTCAAGACCGTTTATGTGCACGGTCTGGTGCGAGATGGCCAGGGCCAGAAGATGTCCAAGTCCAAGGGTAACGTCCTTGACCCGCTGGACATCATCGACGGTATCGAGCTGGAAGATCTGGTGCAGAAACGCACCTCCGGCATGATGCAGCCGAAACTGGCGAAGAAGATCGAGAAGCAGACCCGCGAGGAGTTCGCCGACGGCATCGCCAGCTACGGCACCGACGCCCTGCGTTTCACCTTCTGCTCGCTGGCGTCCACCGGTCGCGACATCAAGTTCGACATGGGCCGCGTCGAAGGCTATCGCAATTTCTGCAACAAGATCTGGAACGCCGCGCGCTACGTGCTCGACAAGGGCGAAGACTGCGGCCAGAACGGCGAAGCCTACGAGCTGTCGCTGGCGGATCGCTGGATCATCTCGCAGCTGCAACGCACCGAAGCCGAAGTGACCCGTCAACTCGACCAGTTCCGCTTCGACCTCGCGGCACAAGCCTTGTACGAGTTCATCTGGAACCAGTATTGCGACTGGTACCTGGAACTGTCCAAGCCTGTGCTGTGGGACGAAAACGCGCCGGTTGAACGTCAGCGCGGCACACGTCGCACGCTGGTTCGAGTGCTGGAAGTTGCCCTGCGTCTGGCGCACCCATTCATGCCGTTCATCACCGAAGAGATCTGGCAGCGCATCGCGCCGCTGGCCGGTATCGAAGGCAAGACGATCATGCTGCAGCCTTGGCCAGTGGCCAATGAAGAGCGCATCGATCCGGCGGCCGAGAACGATATCGAATGGCTCAAGGAACTGATGCTCGGCACGCGCAACATCCGTGGCGAAATGAACATCGGGCCAGGCAAGCCGCTGAACCTGTTCCTGAAAAACGTCAGCGCCGAAGATCAGCGCCGCCTCACCGAAAACGAAGCCCTGTTGAAAAAACTGGCGCGCCTCGAATCGATCACCGTGTTGGCTGCCGGCGAAGAAGCACCGCTGTCTGCCACCGCGCTGGTGGGTGAGATGGAAGTGCTGGTGCCGATGGCCGGCCTGATCGACAAGGACGCCGAACTGGCACGTCTGGACAAGGAAATCCTGCGTCTGCAGGGCGAAGTCCAGCGCGTGGGCGGCAAGCTGTCCAACGCCGGTTTCGTCGACAAGGCCCCGGCCGAAGTCATCGAGAAGGAACGCGCCAAACTGGCTGAAGCCGAACAGGCTTTGGGCAAGCTGGCCGAGCAGCACGCGCGGATTGCCAGTTTGTAACGGCAGATCGCAATGGAAGAGGGAGGCCCGAGTGGCCTCCCTTTTTTGTGCCTGCTCCGTTATTCCAAGCATCGAAAATCCCCTGTGGGAGCAGCCTGCTCGCGAAAGCGGTTTGTCATTCAACATTGATGCTGGCTGACACGGCCTCTTCGCGAGCAGGCTTGCTCCCACAGGGGTATGGCGCTGTTATTCACAATTGCGTTCACAACAGCTGGATGTGGGACAATACCCGCCACTTTTAGCCATACCCGAATCGACCACGCCCATGACTGCCCCCCGCACACCCCGCCCTGCGCGCAAGAAGCCCGACTCCGCCACCCCGGCCAAAACCGTGGAACCGCGTGAAAAGGCCAGCCTGCACCCGCGCAATCGCCATCAAGGTCGTTACGACTTCCCGGCGCTGATCAAAACCACGCCGGAACTGGCGAAGTTCGTGATCATCAATCCGTATGGCAAGGAAAGCATCGACTTCGCCAGCCCGGACGCGGTGCGGGTGTTCAACCGGGCGCTGCTCAAGTCGTTCTATGGCATTGCTCACTGGGACATTCCGGCGGATTACCTCTGCCCGCCGGTGCCGGGTCGTGCCGATTACGTGCATTTCCTGGCCGACCTGCTGGCCAGCGTCAACGACGGCGAAATTCCGCGTGGCGCGCCGGTCAAGGTGCTCGATATCGGCATGGGCGCCAACTGCGTCTACCCGTTGATCGGCTACAGCGACTACCGCTGGCACTTCCTCGGCTCGGAAATCGACCCGACGGCCGTGGCTGCCGCCAAAGCCATCGTCCAGTCCAACGGGCTGAACAAGGCCATCCAGTTACGCCAGCAGACTAACCCCAAGCACATTCTGCTGGGCTTGCTCGAACCCGGCGAACGTTTCGACCTGACCATGTGCAACCCGCCGTTCCACGCCTCGATGGACGAAGCGACCAAAGGCAGCGAGCGCAAATGGCGTGCACTGGGCCGCGCCGACCCGAAACGCAAACTGCCGGTGTTGAACTTCGGCGGGCAATCGGCGGAATTGTGGTGTGAAGGCGGCGAAGCGCGTTTTGTGACGCAACTGATCGCCGAGAGCGCGCATTTCCAGCACAAAGTGCTGTGGTTCAGCACCCTGGTCTCGAAAGCCTCGAACCTTCCGGCGATTCAGACGGCGCTTAAAAAGGCCGGCGTGCTGGAAAGCCAGGTCGTGGAAATGTCCCAGGGCCAGAAGCAAAGCCGCTTCGTTGCCTGGACCTTCCAGACCAAATCCGAACAGCAGGTGTGGCGCGAGCGCTGGGCAAAGAAAAGCTGACTGAATATTCCAGCCTTGGGATCTGCGGTGTTTGAAGAATTCAAGGTACAAAAAAGCCGTGCCCGGATCACTCCGGAGCACGGCTTTTTTTTACTGCGTCTTACTTGTTAACAGCGTCGGTCAGGCCTTTGGCCACAACCAGCTTGATAACTTTCTTGGCAGCGATTTCGATGGCAGCGCCAGTCGAAGGGTTGCGGCCGGTACGGGCAGGACGCTCAGTCACTTTCAGTTTGCCGATACCTGGCAGAGTGATTTCGCCGCCGTTTTCCAGCTGATCGGCAACGATTTGGCCCAGTTGGTCCAGAGCGTTACGCGCGGTGGTTTTTGGCGCGTCGATAGCTTCAGCGATGTCGGCGATCAGTTGGTCTTTAGTAAGAGCCATGTAGTGTTCCTTCCCTATCAAATTCATATGGATTGCAGAGTGCAGTGTCAGCCATCGAGCCCGATCTTCTGGATCTGGCACCCTCGGCCAATAACCACGGGATCGGGGTTATAGATACCGAAATCAGGGTTTGGTTCGACCTGACAAATGCTGAATGCACGCTTAACGCAGTGACTTCGCGTAAGACGGGGCAAAACTAGCACAGAGACGGGGAAATATCCGCCTCTAGCTACCCATTTGGTCAGCTTTATTGCTCTAAAACAGGAAAAAAACGCACAAGGCCCACCAGACGACTGCGAATTGTCGTTCGCACCGCGCCAAAACCAGTGGTTGCGGTACACTTGGCACTTTTTCGGGAGCCTGCCCTGCTCTCTCCAACCAGCCGCTTCAAACAGCCGAGAAGCCCATGCCGATCCGTCATTGCATCGTCCACCTGATCGACAAAAAACCCGACGGCACGCCCGCAGTTCTCCACGCTCGTGATTCGGAACTGGCCGAGTCCAGCGCCATCGAGAACATGCTTGCCGACCTCAACGAGAGCTACAACGCCAAGCAAGGCAAGGCCTGGGGTTTTTTCCATGCCGAGTCCGGGGCGCATCCGTTCAGCGGCTGGCTGAAGGAATACCTCGACGGTGGCAAGGATTTCACGGCGTTCAGCCGTGTGGCGGTGGAACACCTGCAAAAGCTGATGGAAGAATCGAACCTCTCTGTGGGCGGCCACGTGCTGTTTGCGCATTACCAGCAGGGCATGACCGATTACCTGGCGATCGCGCTGCTGCACCACAGTGAAGGCGTTGCAGTGACCGATCAGCTGGACGTGACACCGTCCCGCCACCTCGACCTGGGGCAATTGCACCTGGCGGCGCGGATCAACATCTCCGAGTGGCAGAACAACAAGCAGTCCAAGCAGTACATTTCGTTCATCAAAGGCAAGAACGGGAAAAAGGTTTCGGAGTACTTCCGCGACTTCATCGGCTGTCAGGAAGGGGTCGACGGCCCGGGCGAAACCCGCACTCTGCTCAAGGCCTTCAGCGATTTCGTCGAAAGCGAAGACCTGCCGGAAGAGTCCGCCCGCGAGAAAACCAAGACCCTGGTGGACTACGCCAGCAGCCAGGCCAAAATGGGCGAGCCCATGGGCCTCGAAGAGCTGTCGGAGCTGATCGACGAAGAACGCCCGAAGGCTTTCTACGATCACATTCGCAACAAGGACTACGGCCTGTCGCCCGAGATTCCGGCGGATAAACGCACCCTGAACCAGTTCCGCCGCTTCACTGGCCGCGCCGAAGGCTTGTCGATCAGCTTCGAAGCGCACCTGCTGGGCTCGAAGATCGAATACGACGAAGAAGCCGGCACGCTGATCATCAAAGGCCTGCCCACCCAGCTGACTGACCAGCTCAAGCGACGCAACTGATGCTCGGCAGCGTACTGAAGAAATTCCTGCTGATCCTGCTGGTGGTCGTGGTCTATCAGAACTGGGGCAAGATCGAGCGGGTGTTCACCCCCTCGCAGGTGGTATCGGAGCAAACACAGGCAAAGGCCAGTGTCGTGCTCTACGCCACCGAGTGGTGTGGTTACTGCAAACTGACCCGGCGCTTTCTTGACCAGAAAGGTATTCCATACAGGGAGTTCGACATCGAGAAAGATGCCGAGGCGCGCAAGGCTTATGAAGCGCTGGGTGGCGGTGGGATTCCGATCATCGATGTGAACGGGACGTTGATTCGCGGGTATGACCCGGATGCAATCCTGGCAGCCCTCAAATAACCCGACTGCCCTCACCAAATCCCCTGTGGCGAGGGAGCTTGCTCCCTCTCGAGTGCGCAGCGCTTACAAAATAGTTGGGCCTGCTGCGCCGTCCAGCGGGAGCAAGCGCCCTCGCCACAGGTGTGTGTGGTTTATCAGCTTTTTTCGATGCTGAACCCAAACCGCGGAAAGTGCACATGCACCACGCCGCCACGTTCGTCTTCACGACGCAGAATCAATTCTTCCCTGCCCGCAAACAACAACTCCCCGGCCACCGGATCAACGCCATAATCGGTCGCGGCGATGACCACCTGCTGACCCGCCTCAAAACCATTCGGTTCATCAAACTGCTCATCCGGCAACGCGGCCGGTGTCGCATTGCGCGCCACGTCCAGCGCCTCTTCGGACGTCATTTCGCTGGACGCGCCATGACCGAAGCCCATCACCCGTCCCAACCACGCGGAAACCGCCGGATAAGCATCGACCAACGGCGCAGTCACCGGCGTAGCCTTGAGGAACCACAGACAATGAGCCAGGGCAAAGTCGGCAATCGATGGCTCGCCTAGCAGGAAATCACCCTGCTCGCGCTGAAGCTGTTGCTCCAGGCGCCCCATGATCGTCGGCCATTGATGCCGGGCTTGCTCAGCGGACAACCGGGTAGCGCTGCCACCGCTAAACAGACCGGCGCGATCGGCGATGAACGCCTTGATCGCTTCCGGTGGCATATTGCCGAAGCGCACGGCAATCGATTCCGGTTGAAACACCAGGCTGACCGCATGCTGGAACACCACCGAATCGGCCCAGGCGGCGAAGGTCGCCGCGATCATTTCCTGACCTTCCGGGAAGAACGCCGGCAGGGCTTTTTCCTGCTCCAGACGACGGGCGATCAGCGCGGTGTCGCAATAAATATCAGCGCCAATCTGCAACACCGGGGTCTTGCGATAGCCGCCAGTCAGGGCCGTCAGATCAGGCTTCGGCATCACCGGCGAAATGTTCACCGAGCGCCAGGACAACCCCTTGAAGCCCAGCAGCAAGCGGGCCTTTTCGGCGAAAAGGGACGTCGGGTAATGATGAAGAATCAACTCTGACATGCTCGGCTCCGCCGCACGGAAAATGAAGCCGCAGCTTAACGCGCATTCAGCGAGCATCCCACCCATCCGCCTGATGGGAACTTATCACTCAGATTGATAAGCCGGCAGCAAACGTCGCCACCAGGCATTCCTTGGCGCTTTTCTTGAGTTTTTTGATCAGCCGCTCCTGGCGCAGCGCTTCGCTTTTATCGCGACAGACTTCGGTATAGACCAACGCCACGGCCGGACTGGAAAGGAAAAATCGCGCGCCTTTGCCGCTCTGGTGAGTGGCAAAGCGGCGGACGGGATCGTCGCTGATCCCGCAATAGAGCGAACCATTCTCCGCACGAACGAGGTAGACAAACCAGGGTTTGCTGACGGGCAGCGGTTCGGCGGCAAGAACGGAAGATTCGCTCGGGTTGTTCACGTGACGATCAAGGCTTGAAAGGAAACAAGCCGCGATCTTATCAGCGACTGGCCTGAAATGCCTTCAGCCCCTTCAACGCCTGAGCGCGAACGGCGTTTCTCACCAAAGGCGTCCAGCCCAGCAGCAGGCCCTTGAACCCCAGCGCCTGACGCGACCAGGTCCACAGATCGAAACTGTCGTGATGCTCGCAGATCTTGCCGTCGCGAAACACAAAGCGTGCCTGAATGTCATTGACCACGGTGTTGCCGGTCTGGCTGAACAGGTACGTCGCCACCCAATGCGCACCGCCGGTGCGTTCATCGCTGCGCACGTTGTCGAAGGTCAGGGAAAAATCCTTGGCCCGGGTGGTGAGCATGCGCCACATGTCGCCCGCGTCGCGCCCGCGCAATTGGCCGAACGCCGGGTCACTGAACACCACGTCATCGGTGTAGCAGGCGCTCATGGCTTCGGCATCGAGGCGCTGGAAGGCCTCATAGAACCGGGTGATCAAGGCGTTGTGGGCATCACTCATGGGCAAACTCCGGACGTTCAAAAGATGGCCTGCACGATAGTCTGCAAACACTGGGAAGACCATGGGCATTCGTGGCGGGAATACCGGGACTGCCCAATTGCACTGCGAACCTAATGCACCATGCCACTCTCTCGGGCATAGGCAAACAGGTCCACATCCGTAGAAATACCCAGCCGCTGCATGGCCATGCTTTTCTGTTTGCTGATGGTGGAAACGCTGCGTTTGAAGTAGCCGGCGATTTCACTGACGGTCATGCCGCTGGCGAGCATTCTGACCACTTCGTGCTCTTTTGCGGAAAGCACGGCGGAACTCGACTGAGCCAGAGCGTCCGCCTGAAGCAGCGCCGTGCGCAATGACTCGCTGATATAACGGCGCCCTTCACCCACCGATTTGATCGCCAGAGGCAACTCCTTTGCCGACGCGCCTTTGTCGATGATCGCCACCACGCCTTGTGCGAACGCCGCCCTCAGCGTGGTGACGTTGGCAAACATCGTGACCAGAATGATCGGCGTTGTCGGGTAGCCACGTCGCAAGCGGCTCAGCATCTGCAGCCCGTCGGCCTGCAGGTTGCCCGGCATGCAAAAGTCGGTGATCAACAGATCACAAGGCGTCGTGCACAGCAGACTCGACAGACTGTCGGGCCCCTCCGCCTCCCCGACCACCACACATGTTCGGTTCAGATCGACGAGCATCCGCAAGCCGATACGAACGACCGGATGGTCGTCAGCAATGATTACGCGCATTGTCGGATTTATCCTGTTTGGTGACTGGAATGCGCGAAAAATAGCGCCGTCCGGGTCCTACCACAACGCCCTTTTCCGAGCGAAAAGCCACCTCACCCAATGTAACCGGGGGCCTGTTCTTTCTCCTATGAAACAAAAAGAACCGCCCTACATTTGCAAGCTACATCGGCGACACAGAAGGACTACAGACAACGCTACGCAGCAGGGCGATTTTTAACCCGCAGCACTCTTTCATACACCGGCCCCTCCGTTTTCGTATTAGTTGCATTCCGCCTGGCAACCTCGACCGATAGATTGCGCCCTGCCCACTCAGGGCAACTCCAAACCATCGTTCATCAAGGAAGAGCCATATATGAACAAGCGTTTACCCCTTCTGACCGCTGCCTTGCTGCTGACCGTTTCCTCATCCGCCTTTGCTGCCTCCAGCACGGACCTGACCGTGAAAGGTCTGATCACTCCGAATGCATGCACGCCAGTACTGGCCGGGGGCGGCATCGCCGATCACGGCAAGTTTTCCGTACAAGACCTCAATCCCGACAAACACACTTACTTGCCTGAAATAATCATGCAAATGACAGTGAACTGCGATGCGGCTACGCCGTTTGCCATAAACCCGATTGATAACCGTGCAGGCACAAGCACTGCGGGCAATTACTTTGGCCTGGGGCTGATCAATACCCACGAAAAGCTGGGCCACTTTCGCGTTGTTCCGCGCAATGTGATGGCGGACGGCACCCACGCTCAAGCCATTCTCTCCACTGATGGTGGCGAGACCTGGCTTAAGGAAGGGTCTGCGGCATTCTGGGGGGCCAACAACATCTGGAGTGTCGGTGCTCCGGGTGCCGTCATTGCTCCCATCGCGATGAAAGAGTTGAACCTTGATCTCCATGTGCGTACCGGCATCGCCCCCGCCAACAGCCTGACCCTGACCGACGAAGTCACACTCGACGGCTCCGCAACCCTCCAGATCAAGTACCTGTAACCCTCCGTCATCAACGAGCAACGCCTGGCACACAGCGTTGCCCGCTCACTCAAAGGACGACCCATCATGGAAAGATGCTCCCTCGCTCTATTGGTGCCGCTGTTGATCGCCTGCGCCCCCGCGGCCTTCGCCGCCAGCAGCGCCGACCTGAGTGTCACCGGCCTGATCACCCCGAGCGCCTGCACACCCAGCCTGTCCGGCGGAGGCATCGTCAACCACGGCAAAGTCACGGTGAAAGACCTGAGACCGGACCAGCCCACAGCCCTGGACAACGGCACGCTGTACCTGGAGGTGAATTGCGATGGCGCCACGCCGTTTACCCTGACGACGATCGACAACCGCGAAGGCACTTCCGCCATCCACCCCAATAGTCACGGGCTGGGGGCCATCAACGACGACCAGAACCTGGGTAGCGTTGCACTGGGCCTGTTCGATACGGTGGCCGATGGGGTCGCGGTAAAACCCATCATTTCCCTCAACAACGGTGCCACCTGGCGAGTGTCCTCCTACCTGGGGCATGCCGGCCGGACCGGGTTCGCGGCGCTTAGCGACCTGAGCACCCCGATTGCCATCAAGGATTTACGCGCACGGCTTACGGCGTTCACCACCATCGTTCGCGCGAACGACCTGACGCTGACCGACGAAATCCCCATCGACGGGCACGTCACTGTGCAACTGAATTACTGATCGGCCGGTGTTTCCGGCTCCATTTTTTCGAACATTCAACGAGACACGTCATGACGATGTTTTCCAAAGTCACCCGTCATCTGTTCCATTCCGGCCTCGGCGCATTTGCGCTGCTGCTGACCGCACACGCTCAGGCCGACGGCATGGTGCCGAACACCTCGGTGGTTATCGTCAACGAGGCTGACGGCGAAGCGTCCGTGTCCGTGACCAACACCGATGCCAACCTGGCGTTGATGCACGTCACCCTCGAAGACATTGCCGAAGACAGCGAATCGCTGGTGTTCGTGACGCCACCGCTGGCGCGCGTCGAAGCGGGCAAAACTCAATTGGTGCGGTTCATTCTGCAGTCGGAAAAACCTTTGCTGACCCAGCGTTTGAAACGGGTGATCTTCGAAGGCATACCCCAGGGCAAAGCACCCGCCGAGGCGGGTCAGGCGCGGGTCGGCGTGACGGTGCGGCAGAATTTGCCGGTGATCCTGCACCCCAAAGGCCTGGCGCCCAATCGCACGCCATGGACCGACCTGCAATGGTCGCTGAAGGACGGTCAACTGACCGTGCGCAATGACACGCCGTATGTGGTCCGTCTGGGCCAGGAAGTGCAATTGTTGCCGGCGGCGAGCAACGCGATGTTGCCGAAAACCTACGTGCTTCCCGGTGAGCACATCAGCATCAAGGTGCCCGAAGGCGCCGCCACACAAGTGCGTTTTCAACCGGCGACGGTTTATGGCTTCGCGGTGCCGCATTACGAGGCGCTGATCCAGTCCTGACAGCGCCATGAAGAAACCGTAAGCGCCAATGTTTTCAAGGCGACGGCTCAATGGCCGTTGCCCCTGGCGTACCTGTAATCCCGGTACGCCGCAATAACCCAAGTGAACCCGATGACCACAGTATCCATTTACCGTGACGGCGAAGCCGTGCCCGTTATTCGGGGCCGCGCTCGCTCTCATCCATGGCGGCGGACCCCATTGGCGTTGCTGCTGAGCAATGCGCTGATGATGCTCGACGCCTACGGTGAGGTGTCGCTGCCGGCGTCGTTCGACAAAGACACGTTGCTGCAGCGCGGCATCGATCCGGCGCTGGCGACGTTGCTGATGCAGGCGCCGCAGTTCACGGCCGGCCGCCACCCGGTCACGCTCACCGTCAATGGCCAGCGCCATGGCCGGGTCGACGTCACGTTCGATCGCGAAGGTGCGCTGTGTTTCGATCGAACGCTGCTCGATGCGGCGAACCTTACGGTGCCTGCGCTTACGCTGGACGATAGCCAGTGCCACGATTTCCTGGGTAGCGCGCCGCAGACCGTCATCGAACCGGACCCTGCCAACCTTGCCCTGTCGTTGATCGTGCCCACCGACGCGATACGCCCCACTGCCCGGGATTTTTCCGGCTTTCAAACCGGCGGTGTCGCCGGTTTGATCAATTACGACATCACCGGTTTGCACAGCCGGTCTGGCGACAGCACCAACCGCTATGCCTCGGCCAACACCGAACTTGGCTTCAATGCCGGTGACTGGATCGTGCGCAGCCGTCAGGTACAGACCTGGCAGGACGACCTGTCCACAACGACTCATATTGCGGCGTACGCCCAGCGTACTTTCGCCAGCCAGGAAGCGGTGCTGCAGGCGGGTCAGATCAACCTCTACAACCCGGTGCTCGCCGGTGCGCAGATCACCGGTGTGCAAGTGCTGAATGAACAAGCACTGCAAGTCGAAGGGCAAAGCGCGGTCATTGAAGGGATCGCCGACAGTCAGGCCCAGGTCGAGGTCCGCCAGAACGGTTCGCTGATCCATTCCACGGTGGTGCCCGCCGGCCCGTTCGCGCTTACCAACGTGCGGCGGCTCAACACGCGCTCCGACGTGGAAGTCACGATCAAGGAAGACGATGGCAGCGAGCGCAGTTTTACCGTGCCTGCCGTGATGTTGGGGGGCACTTTGCCTGCGCCCGGTTATTCGCTGGGCGCCGGTCAGGTGCGCAGTGTCGGTGACGCGCAGGGTGGCGATCCCTGGGTCATCAGCGGCGGCTGGAGCGGTGCGCTCACCCCGCAAGTGTTGCTCAGCGCGGGCCTGACCGGCGCCGCCGACTATCGCGCAGCGGGTGGCAGCGTCGGCCTGTTGCCCTCGCCCGTCACCCAGGTGCAAGCCACGCTGACCGGCGCGGACGCCGGCGGCAAACAAGCCAGTCAGGGGCTTCAGGCTGACCTGAGCGTGTCGCATCGTTTGAACGATCAGTGGGCGCTGAATGCCGGCAGTTCTTACCGGACCCTGGGCTACCGAGAGCTGGAAGATGCGGTGTTCGCCAACACCTCCGACAACAGCAAATCCCGATACCGCGATCAGCAAAGCGCAGCCCTGTCGTGGTCGCATCCATGGCTCGGCGCCTTCAGCAGCGGCTTCAGCCGGTCCAGTTCGTTCGACGGCCAAAGCAACAGCCGCGCCCTCGCCTCCTGGGGCACCAGCATCGCTGGGGTATCCGTCTCTGCAACCGCCGAATGGCAGGTCAGCGGTTCGAACCGCAACGATGACAGCGTCTACTTGAACCTCAGCATTCCCCTGGGCGAGAACCGCCGGGCGCGCACCTGGGTGCGCAGTTCCGCCGGCGAATACCGCAGCGGCGTCGGCTTGAGTGAGCGGGTCAACGATCAACTGGGTTACCGGGTTGGCGTCGAACACGACACGCGCAACAAACAGGTGCAATCCACGGCCGGCGTTTCGCTGCTGCCGCGCTACACCCAGCTCGACCTCAATTACACCCGCGCCGATGCGGAACGCTCCAGCTATCAGGCCAGCGCTCGCGGCGGCGCGGTATTGCACGGCGGTGGCGTGACGCTATCGCCGTACCCGGTGAGCGACACCTTTGCGCTGCTGTCGGTGGGCGACATGGGTTCGATCAAAGTGTCGACGCCCAGCGGTCCGGTGTGGACCGACTGGCAAGGTCAGGCGGTAATCCCGCAAGTGACGGCTTACGGCAACAGCCCGGTGGAAGTCGACACCAAAACCCTGCCGCGCAACGCCGACATTCATAACGGGCTGGCGGTGATTTCGGCCGGTCGCGGCGCCGTCGACAACGTTGAATTCGGCATCACGCTGACCCGTCGTGCCTTGCTCAAGGCCACCACCGCCAACGGCGCCCCCCTGCCGCGCGGTGCCGCGGTGAACACCGAGGATGGCGAGTTCGTGACCCTGGTGCAGGACGGCGGCCTGGTGTTTTTGCCCAACGCTC
Organism: Pseudomonas sp. IT-P171; assembly: GCF_949767765.1. Classification (NCBI taxonomy): domain Bacteria; kingdom Pseudomonadati; phylum Pseudomonadota; class Gammaproteobacteria; order Pseudomonadales; family Pseudomonadaceae; genus Pseudomonas; species Pseudomonas sp. IT-P171. Next base: position 158,761 of record NZ_CATKQN010000022.1, on the reverse strand, counting down.
TCGACCGCCGCGCACTGTGGATCAGCGCGCCGGGGCTGGAGCGTTGCGAACTGCGCTTTGAACTGCCCACCGACGCCGACGCCAATGCGTACTACGAAACCGCCCCCGCCAAGTGCCGAGCCCTCTGAGGATAATTTCATGAATCTGTCGCGCTATCTGCTGCTGACCCTCGCGCCCCTGGCACTGAGCGGATTAACGCCACTGGCCTCGGCGTCCACCGACGACTGCCAGTTCAACCTGAGCCAGCCGGTGCTTGATTACGGACTGATGAACCGGGCGATACGGCCCGATGCCGCACTGGAGCGCAACCTCGGTGAACGCCGGCTCAGCCTGACCTTGAACTGTGCGCAGCCCATCGACATGAGCCTGTTCTACCGGGCGATGGCCGCGACCGCCGAACGCTTTCACTTTGCCGAACGCGGCAGCTATCAGATGCGTATTCACGATGCCGTGCTCGATGGTCAATCGGTCGAGATCGGGTTGATTGCCGGGGTCGGTCAGCTGCCGACAGAAACGGCGTCGAGCCTGATCTGGCGACCGAAGCACGGGGTTGCCCCGGTGCAGACCGGCGTGCCGGTGCAGGGGCGCAGTTTCTCGGCGCAGCTTGAGCTGACGGCCTGGGTTCAAGAGCAAGGCATGCAAGTGCGTGACGCGGTGACCTGGGAGGCCTTCGGGGCGTTCGACGCCGTCGCCGCCGGACGCACCCGCGAGGTGACCTTGCGCGCCCGCTTCGCTCCCGCGGCCTGCGAGCCGGTGCTGTCCAACGGCGGCTTGGTCGACTTCGGCACCCTGTCGAACAAAGACCTGCACGCCGACAAAGACACACGCCTGCCGCCCAAGTCGTTGACGTTGATGGTCGGCTGCGACGCGCCGGCGTCCTTCGCCTTGATCATGCATGACAACCGCTCGGGGTCAGCGACGCTCGACAGCGAGACCGACTACGGCCTGGGCAAGGACAGCCGCGGCAACAGGATTGGCCGTTTTTCACTGCGCGTGGACCCGGCCAACGCCAATGCCGACGGCTTCGCCCGCCTCTATCGAACCGACTCCAGCACCGCCGGCATGGCCTGGAGCACCGGCAGCGCCAGCCCGGCCGCCATCGGCAAAAGCCGCTACATGGCGTTCACCGACAACACCGGCAGCGGCGCCGGCCCGGTGCTGATCCAGAACCTCAGCACCACGGTGACCGTCGACGCCGTCATCGCCCCCACCAACAGCCTCGACCTGAGCAGCGCCATCAATCTCGATGGCGCAGGAACGATCGAGATTATTTACCTGTAACACCCAACCCGATCCTGCTGGATCCGGGACGCACCTGAGCGTCTCGGGGCAGTCAGGGCACAACCTGAGAAGTGAGTAAACAATGATTAAAAAGTACTTTGCAGCACTCTCCGCCACGGCGCTGATTGGCGTTGCGCCTTATGCGCTGGCGGCTTCGAGCACTGATTTGACTGTCACAGGCCTGATCACGCCGAACGCTTGTACACCTTCGCTTTCCGACGGGGGAATGGTCGATGTCGGCAAGGTGCAGGTAAAAGATCTTAGTCCAACACGGTACACAACAGTCGGCAGTCAGCCGATGCAATTGACGGTTGCGTGTGATGCGCCAACTCCATTTGCAATAAACGCTATAGATAACAAAGCCGGGACATCAGCGTCCGACTTGTATTTCGGATTGGGCCTGACCAGCAATAATGAAAAAATAGGTTACTTCACGCCATTGATCCAAAGCGCTCTTGCGGACGGACAGCCTGCACACTCGATCAGATCAATTGATAACGGTGCGAGTTGGACGCGCATCTATCAGATTATTAAGAATAGCCTCACATCGACAAGCGTTGTCGGCACTCTCATTCCGATCGCCGTAAAGGATCTCACTGTGGAATTGATGGTTCAAACCGTCATTGCCCGCGCCGACAGCCTCACCTTAACCGACGATGTTGCTTTCGACGGTTCAGCCACATTTGAAATGAAGTACCTGTAAGCCGTGCTCCTTGCCCGAGGTCACGCTTCGGGCAAGGACTGATTCCGCTCACCACCCACAGCGAAACCTGTCCCATGAAAAAGATTCCACACGCGCTGACGATGGCGTTCATCGTCCTGACTTCGCCACTCACCTTCGCCTCGTCGACGGACCTGACAGTCACAGGTCTCATCACCCCGAGCGCATGCACACCGACACTGGCCGACGGTGGCAACATCGACATCGGCAAAATTCCCGCGAAGGACCTCCACCCCACACTGAACACGGCGGTTGGCAAACACTACATGCAATTCAACGTAGCCTGCGACGCACCGATCGAATTCGCATTGAAGACACTCGACAACAAACACGGCACGGCCATCGCCTCGCCGCTTTTCTTCGGCGTGGGCCTGACCCCGGCGGACGAAAAGCTGGGTTATTTCTGGCCGTACATTAGCAACCGTCTGGCCGACGGTCAGCCTGTCGACGCTATTCGCTCAAGAGATGGCGGCGCAAGCTGGACCCGCACCGTCACCCTCAATTCGAACGAGCTTCTTTCAGTCAGCACGATCGGCAGCACCACCCCGATTGCGGTAAAGGACCTCTCCATGCGCCTTTACGTCGAAACCTACATCGCTCGCGCCGACAGCCTGACCCTGAACGAGGAAGTGCCCATCGACGGCTCCATGACGCTTGAAATCAAGTACCTCCCCTGAGTCAACGCGCTGAGCCGCTCGAATGCCGGTTTCGGTCAAAAAGACCGGTTCAGCGCCGACGGGTGCCTGACACCGGCTGAACAAAATCAACGAAATGGATTTTCACAATGCAGCATTACTTCGGCGTACTTGCGACAACCCTGCTCATCAGCGCCACGCAACACACCTGGGCCGCGTCCACCGTTGACTTGACCGTCAAAGGCACCATCACCCCGCTCGCCTGCACCCCGATGCTGTCCAACAACGGCCTCGTCAACTACGGAAAAATCTCCCGGCAAGACCTCAGCGTCGACAAGCGCACACGACTGCGCGACCAGATGCTCGACCTCAACATTCAGTGCAATGCGCCCGCGCGTTTTGCCCTGCTGATGCGCGACAACCGCGACGGCTCGGCCCTCGTCAACAGCGAGATTTACTACGGCCTGAACCTCGACCACAGCAACAATAAAATCGGCTTGTATTCGCTGAACTTCGATCCGGCCAGCACGGTGGTGGACGACCTGACGCAGGTCTATCGAACCGACTCGACCACAGGCGGCAAAGCCTGGAGTTCGTCGAACACCCAGGCCATTCCGATTGGCGCGCGAAGCTATCTCGGATTCACCGACATTGCCGGGAGCAGCGCCGGCCCGATTGCCATTCGCAATCTGACCAGCCGGGTGACGGTTGAAACGGTCATCGCGCCCACCTCCGAACTGGACCTGAGCACCGAGGTGCAGCTCGACGGCTCGGCGACCCTGGACGTTGTTTACCTGTAGTCAGACCTTTTCGCTGACCACCTGCACGTACAACGAACGCCCGGCACCGAGGCCGGCAAGGATGGCACCAAGGCCGATTACGCCGAAGATCCAGCCTATGGCGTTCCAGCCGCCGGTCCAGTCATGCACGATGCCGACCGCGAACGGCCCCATGGACGCCAGGGTGTAACCGAAGCCCTGGGCCATGCTCGACAGGTTCGCCGCCACGTGCGAGTCCCGCGAACGCAACACGATCAGGGTCAGCGCCAGGCTGAACGTGCCGCCCTGCCCCAGACCGAGCAGAATCGCCCAGCCCCACAGGCCTTCGATCGGCGCGTAGAGGCAACCGAACAGACCGCCGAGGGTCAGCGCCATGACGATCACGATCGCCAGGCGCTGATCCTTGCCGCGCGTGGCCAGCCACGGTGCCGCCAGTGAACTGGCCAGTTGAATGATCACCGAACCCGACAGCACCAGGCCGGCCTGGGTCGGCGTCAGGCCGCGACCGATCAGGATCGATGGCAACCAGCCGAACACGATGTAGGCAAGGGACGATTGCAGGCCCATGTACAAGGTCACCTGCCAGGCCAACGGGTCACGCAACAGACCGCGCACCCGGTAGGCCACGTTGTGCGCGCCGTGTTTGTGCCCGACTTGCGGCAACCAGAACATCGCCGCGACCAGCGCCGGAATCACCCAGAAGCCGAGGCCCAGCGCCCAGCTTTTGTCGAAGTGCTCGCTCAATGGAACGGTTGCGCCGGCTGCCATTGCCGCGCCCAGGCACAACGCCATGGTGTAGACGCCGGTCATGGTTCCAGCGTGTTTGGCGAAGTCGCGCTTGACGATGCCCGGCAACAGAACGCCGATCACACCGATGCTCGCACCAGCCAGCACGCTGCCGGCAAACAGGCCGATTTCGCCGAATGAACTGCGCAGGATGATCCCACCCGCCAGCGTCAGAAGAATGCCCAACACCACGCGTTCAGCGCCGAAACGCCGCGCCAGGATCGGCGCCAGTGGCGCAAACAAGCCAAGGCAAAGGACCGGCAAGGTCGTCAGCAAACCGGCCTGCGCCGCCGACAGGCCGAGGCTTTTCGACACCTCGCTGAGCATCGGCGCCATGCTCGACAGCGCCGGGCGCAGGTTCAGCGCGACCAGAATCAGGCCCAGTAACAACAGCCACGGACGCCGCAGGATCGGATGACTCTGCTGGACCGCTTCATCATCGGCCTCGGCATCGATCAGCAGCTCTTCGAGCTCCGCCGTGCGTTTGGCTTCGTTGATGTGGCGGTTGCGGCTGGACATGGCGTTCTCGGTTTCAAGGTTCATTGATCAACTGCCTCGACAGGGCTTTGGCGCGTTCCGGGTCGCGTTGCTCGACGGCATCGAGCAGGTCGACATGCAGGTCGAACACTTCCTGACGGCGCGGCGTGATGCTCAAGGTCTGGCGCAATTGCGCGCCGACGACGCTGGAGAAGTAGCGATACAACTCGCTGAGGGTCGGGTTGTGCGCGGCGTCCACCAGGCGACGGTGGAACACCAGGTCGCAAGCGATGTAGCTGTCGAGATCGCCGTGATAATGATCGCCGCTGACGCTGAGCGCCTTGCGTAATTCGATGAGGTCTTCGTCGGTCCTGCGCAGGGCGGCAAGGCCGATGGCCTCGACTTCAAGGATGTGCCGTGTTTCCCGCGCCTGTTCGAGAGAGCAGCGTGACAACGCTTTCAGGGTGTCCAGCGGATCGATCACCGCCCGCAGATAACTGCCGTCACCCTGGCGGATTTCGATCAACCCGGAAAACGCCAACACACGCATGGCCTCGCGCACGGTGTTGCGGCTGATGCCCAGCTCTGCAGACAGCTCGGGTTCGGTGGGCAGACGCTGGCCGACGGTCCAGACACCTTCGGTGATGCGCAGACGCAATTGGTCCAAGGCCTGATCGACCAGGGATCGCTTAATTAATGGAGACATTTCTGACATTGGATTCGCCCTTTCATCCAATCATAGGATGAATTTTCTGACATGTTAGTCAGCTTGGCCCGACAGGACAACTGCGAAGTCGGGGCAAACACAAAAACTGTGGCGAGGGAGCTTGCTCCCGCTCGAGTGCGAAGCACTCAAAATAGTCAATTACTGGCCAACCCCTGGGGGTCGCTGCGCAGCCCAACGGGAGCAAGCTCCCTCGCCACAGGAATGGTGAAATTTCAGGCAAAAAAAACCCGGAACAGAGTCCGGGTTTATTTCACTGCCTGGCTTCGATCAATGCAGGATCTGGCTCAGGAACAGCTTGGTGCGATCGTTCTGCGGGTTGTCGAAGAAGTCGTTCGGCGCAGCCTGTTCGACGATCTCGCCCTTGTCCATGAAGATCACGCGGTTGGCCACGGTGCGGGCGAAGCCCATTTCGTGGGTCACGCAGAGCATGGTCATGCCGTCTTCGGCCAGGCCGATCATGGTGTCGAGAACTTCCTTCACCATCTCCGGGTCGAGCGCTGAAGTCGGTTCGTCGAACAGCATGATTTTCGGTTTCATGCACAGGGCACGGGCAATCGCCACACGCTGCTGCTGACCGCCGGACAGTTGCCCAGGGAATTTATGCGCCTGCTCCGGAATGCGTACGCGCTCCAGGTAATGCATGGCGATTTCTTCGGCCTTGCGCTTGGGCATCTTGCGCACCCACATCGGCGCCAGCGTGCAGTTCTGCAGGATGGTCAGGTGCGGGAACAGGTTGAAGTGCTGGAACACCATGCCGACTTCGCGGCGGACCGTTTCGATCTGCTTGAGGTCGTTGGTCAGTTCCACGCCATCGACCACGATCCGGCCCTGCTGGTGTTCTTCCAGACGGTTGAGGCAACGGATGGTGGTGGATTTGCCGGAACCCGACGGGCCGCACAGAACGATACGCTCGCCCTGCTTGACGTTCAGGTTGATGTCTTTCAACACGTGGAACTGGCCGTACCACTTGTTCACGCCCTGCATCTGAATAATGCCTTCAGGGCTTGCAGGCTGTTTGATCGCTTCACTCATGACAAAACTTCCTAAATTAGGTACGGCTTTTAGCGCTTGTGGCCTGTGTCCAGCTTACGTTCCAAATGCATGGAATAGCGGGACATACCAAAACAGAAAATCCAGAACACCAGGGCCGCGAATACATAGCCTTCAGTGGCCATGCCCAGCCATTTCGGGTCGGCAGCGGCTTGTTTGACGCTGTTGAGCAAGTCGAACAGGCCGATGATGATCACCAGGCTCGTGTCCTTGAACAGCGCAATGAAGGTGTTGACGATGCCCGGGATCACCATCTTCAGGGCTTGCGGCAGAATCACCAGGCCCATGCTGCGCCAGTAACCGAGGCCCATCGCCGCAGCCGCTTCGTACTGACCTTTTGGAATCGCTTGCAGACCGCCCCGCACCACTTCGGCGACGTAGGCCGACTGGAACAGGATCACGCCGATCAGCGCCCGCAGCAGTTTGTCGAAGTTCATGCCTTCAGGCAGGAACAACGGCAGCATCACCGAAGACATGAACAGCACCGTGATCAACGGCACACCGCGCCAGAATTCGATGAAGGTCACGCAGACCACTCGAATCGCCGGCATGTTCGAACGACGGCCCAGGGCCAGGACGATACCCAGCGGCAGAGCGCCGGCGATACCGACGGTGGCGATCACCAGCGTCAGCATCAGGCCGCCCCACTGGCTGGTCGCCACGGTGGTCAGGCCGAACAATCCGCCATGCAGCAGGAAGTAGGCAATGATCGGGTACAGCACCAGGAAGCTCAGCCCGTACACCGCTTTACGCGGGAAGCGCGAGATGAACAACGGTGCCACGCCGATCACCGCCAGCCACACGGTCAGGTCTACGCGCCAGCGCAGGTCCACCGGGTAGTAGCCGTACATGAACTGGCCGAATCGCTGCTGGATGAACACCCAGCAGGCGCCTTCCTTGGTGCAGTCGGCGCGGGTCGTGCCGACCCAGTTGGCGTCGATGATCGCCCATTCCAGAATCGGTGGAACCACCAGGTAAATCAGGTAGAACGCGAACAGGGTCAGCAGGGTGTTGAGCCAGCTGGAGAACATGTTCGCGCGCATCCACGCCATCGGCCCGAAGACTTTGCTTGGTGGCGGCATGTCAGGTTTGAAAATATGAGTACTCATGCGCTTTTCCTTACCGCTCGATCAGCGCAATGCGCTTGTTGTACCAGTTCATCAGCAGGGAAATGCTGATACTGATCGCCAGGTACACGCTCATGGTGATGGCAATGACTTCGATCGCCTGCCCGGTCTGGTTCAGCACCGTACCGGCAAACAACGAGACCATTTCCGGATAACCGATACCGGCCGCCAGCGAGGAGTTCTTCGCCAGGTTCAGGTACTGGCTGGTCAGCGGTGGAATGATCACGCGCAGGGCTTGCGGGATGATCACCTTGCGCAGGGTCGGACCGTTGCGCAGGCCCAGCGAGTGTGCCGCTTCGGTCTGGCCGTGGCTGACCGACTTGATGCCCGAACGCACGATCTCGGCGATGAACGCCGCGGTGTACACGGTCAGGGCCAGGGTCAGCGCCAGCAGTTCCGGGATCAGCACCCAGCCACCGACGAAGTTGAAACCTTGCAGCTTGGGCATTTCCCAGTGCAGTGGGGCACCGAAGATCAACGCGCACAACGCCGGGATCACCAGGAACAACGCCAGGCCGGTCCAGAACTTGTGGAACGGAACGCCGGTGGCTTCGAAACGCTTGTTGGCCCAGCGGCACATCAGCACGATGGCGACGATGGCCACGACGACGCTGACCGCAAACGGCCAGAAACCGTCCGCCGTCAATGCGGCCGGCATGTTCAGGCCGCGGCTGCTGACGAAGAAGGTGTCACCGAAGTTATGGCTGTTGCGTGGCCCTGGCATGGTCAGGAACACCGCGAAGTACCAGAACAGGATTTGCAGCAGCGGCGGAATGTTGCGGAAGACTTCCACATAAACAGTCGCCAGCTTGGCGATGATCCAGTTCTTCGACAGCCGTGACACGCCGACGATGAACCCGAGGATCGTCGCCAGGATCACGCCGATAAAGGTCACCAGCAGCGTGTTGAGCAGGCCGATGACAAACACCCGGGCATAGCTGTCCGATTCGGTGTAGTCGATCAGGGTTTGAGCGATGCCGAAACCGGCACTGCGCTCCAGAAAGCTGAAACCGGAGGTAATGCCCCGGTGTTGAAGGTTGGTCTGCGTGTTGTCGAACAGATACCAGCCCATCGAGACCACCGCCACAATGGTGATGATCTGAAATAGCCACGCACGCACTTTGGGATCGCTGAGGCTGAGCCTCTGCTTTGGTGCGCCGATTGAATTTTGCATGAAGTGCCCCGGATGTAATGGAACAGAACATCACCCGGCGGTTGGCCCACCGGGTGATAGAACCATCAGCGCACTGGTGGTGCGTATTGAATGCCGCCGTTGTTCCACAGAGCGTTCAGCCCGCGGTCAATTTCCAGAGGAGTGCTCTTGCCGAGGTTCTTCTCGAACACTTCGCCATAGTTACCCACTTGCTTGACGATCTGGACGACCCAGTCTTTCTTCACTTTCAGGTCTTTGCCGTATTCACCGTCGGTACCCAGCAGACGTGCAACGTCCGGGTTCTTGGTGCCCTTGGCTTCGGCTTCAACGTTTTTCGAGGTCACGCCTGCTTCTTCAGCGTTGAGCATGGCGTAGCCAACCCAGCGCACGATAGCCAGCCACTCGTCATCGCCGTTACGCACGACCGGGCCCAGCGGTTCCTTGGAAATGGTTTCCGGCAGAACCACGTAGTCCTTCGGCGAAGCCAGCTTGCTGCGCTGGGCAAACAGTTGGGACTTGTCGGAAGTCAGTACGTCGCAACGGCCCGATTCCAGCGACTTGGCGCTTTCATCGGAGGTGTCGAAAGTGATCGGGGTGTATTTCAGACCGTTGCCACGGAAGTAGTCGGAAACGTTCAGCTCGGTGGTGGTACCGGCCTGGATGCAGATGGTCGCGCCGTCCAGTTCCTTGGCGCTCTTGACGCCGAGTTTGTTGTTAACCAGGAAGCCGATGCCGTCGTAGTAAGTGATGAAGCCTGGGAATTTCAGACCCATGCCCGAGTCACGGGAGCTGGTCATGGTGGTGTTGCGCGACAGGATGTCGATTTCGCCGGACTGCAGCGCGGTGAAGCGCTCCTTGGCGTTCAACTGACTGAACTTGACCTTGGTCGCGTCGCCAAAGACGGCAGCGGCAACAGCACGGCAGTAGTCAGCATCGATACCAACGATCTTGCCAGTGGAATCCGGAACCGAAAAACCAGGCAGGCCATCACTGACGCCGCACTGTACGAAACCTTTCTTCTGCACTGCATCCAGGGTTGCACCCGCCTGAGCGAACCCGCTGACACCGAGTACTGCGGCTGCAGTCACGATGGCCAGGGTGGATTTCAACATCTTCATTCAAACCTCCAGTTTTGCTCTTGTTGTGTCGGAGCTTGAGTCCAGTCGCACCCTTATGAGGCGTAGTCGACCCGTGTTGGCTTTTTTTAGGGTCAACCGACGTAGGACCTGCGCTATGAGTCTAGTAGGAGAAAATCCAAATCATGGATCACTCACTTCTCACCAATCGGCCGAACGGGCTGTAGCCCTTTCACGTTCGCGAAGCCCGTAGCGGCCACTGGCGAACATCCATCACCGGATTTTTTGCTATCCCACCACGAACAATGGCCTGATAGTGTTACCGACAGGCGTGGGATTTTCGTACAGGCTTTCCTATAGCAAAGCCCGTACCAGACCGGGCGCTAAAGCGATTCAGCGACAGGTCAATAGCAAAACTTGCACCCTTGCGACATCTTCGTAACTGATCAACCCGATACGCACTCACATCACGCACTCAATGAGAGCGCACGCACACATTTGGAGCAGCCATGACCGAGCCCCTTATCCTTGAACCCGTCAAGCCCGCAGACGCCTGCGTTATCTGGCTGCACGGCCTGGGCGCCGACCGTTACGACTTCCTGCCGGTGGCCGAAGCGTTACAGGAAACCTTGCTGACCACTCGCTTCGTTCTCCCTCAGGCACCGACCTGCGCCGTGACTATCAACGGTGGCTACGAGATGCCGAGCTGGTACGACATATTGGCCATGAGCCCTGCACGCGCGATCAACCGCGAGCAGCTTGAAGAGTCGTCGGACAGGATCATTAAATTGATCGACGTGCAGCGAGCCGCTGGAATAGACGCCTCGCGGATATTCCTGGCAGGCTTTTCCCAGGGCGGCGCCGTGGTGTTCCATACCGCATTCCTGAAATGGCAGGGGCCGTTGGGTGGCGTACTTGCCCTCTCTACTTATGCACCGACTTTCAGTGATGAACTGGAGCTTTGCGCCAGCCAGCAGCGCATTCCGGTGCTGTCGCTGCACGGCCAGTACGATGATGTGGTGCAGAACTCGATGGGACGGACCGCCTACGAGTATTTAAAGCAGCGTGGTGTCACCGTGACATGGCAGGAATACCCAATGGGTCACGAAGTGTTACCCGAGGAGATTCGCGACATCGGCGTCTGGCTCGGCGAGCGCTTGCGTTAACGGCTCAGCTGAAAAACAGCCCATTGATCCATCCCCCTACGCCGCGCCCGATTCTTGCATTACACTGGCCGCCGTATATTCCTTAATCAATTGATGAGATGACCGTGCTCAAAGCACTCAAGAAAATGTTCGGTAAAAGCGAGACTGAGCAGCTCGCGCCAGTCTCCAGCGCTCCGTCTCACACCCCCAGCCACCGCACCGACGGTAATCAGCCTGGCCGGACCGCACCCGTATCGGCACCGAAACACGCGCCGACGCCTGCACCAGCCACCCCCGCTGTCGAAGCCATTGCCGCTGAAGCCCCGTCCGGCGAAGCCGCGAAACCTGCCAGGCCGCGTCGCGAGCCCAAGCCAAAAGCACCGGTCATCCCCTGGAAACTTGAAGATTTCGTCGTAGAACCCCAGGAAGGCAAAACCCGTTTCCACGATTTCAAGCTTGCCCCGGAACTGATGCACGCCATCCAGGATCTCGGCTTTCCGTATTGCACGCCGATTCAGGCCCAGGTGCTGGGCTTCACTCTCGCGGGCAAAGACGCCATCGGTCGCGCCCAGACCGGCACCGGTAAAACCGCTGCATTCCTGATTTCGATCATTACCCAGTTGCTGCAAACCCCACCGCCGAAAGAGCGCTACATGGGCGAGCCTCGGGCGCTGATTATCGCGCCGACCCGAGAACTGGTTGTGCAGATCGCCAAGGACGCCGCCGACCTGACCAAGTACACCGGCCTCAACGTCATGACGTTTGTCGGCGGCATGGACTTCGACAAGCAGCTCAAGCACCTCGAAGCGCGTCATTGCGACATCCTCGTCGCGACGCCGGGCCGCCTGCTCGACTTCAACCAGCGCGGCGACGTGCACCTGGACATGGTCGAAGTCATGGTCCTGGACGAAGCCGACCGCATGCTCGACATGGGTTTCATCCCGCAAGTGCGTCAGATCATTCGCCAGACGCCGCCAAAGAACGAGCGCCAGACGCTGTTGTTCTCCGCGACGTTCACCGAAGACGTGATGAACCTCGCCAAACAATGGACCACCGACCCGTCGATCGTCGAGATCGAGTCGCAGAACGTGGCCAGCGAAAACGTCGAACAGCACATCTACGCGGTGGCCGGTGCCGACAAATACAAACTGCTCTACAACCTGGTCAACGACAACGGTTGGGAGCGGGTGATGGTCTTCGCCAACCGCAAGGATGAAGTGCGGCGCATCGAAGAACGCCTGGTACGCGACGGCGTCAATGCCGCGCAATTGTCCGGCGACGTGCCGCAACACAAGCGCATCAAGACGCTTGAAGGCTTTCGCGAAGGCAAGATCCGCGTGCTGGTGGCCACCGATGTCGCCGGTCGCGGCATTCACATCGACGGCATCAGCCACGTGATCAACTTCACCCTGCCGGAAGTCCCGGACGACTACGTGCACCGTATCGGCCGTACCGGTCGTGCCGGCGCCGACGGTGTGTCCATCAGTTTTGCCGGGGAAGATGATTCCTACCAGCTACCGTCCATCGAAGCGCTGCTGGGTCGCAAGATCAGCTGTGAAACGCCACCGACGCATCTGTTGCGGGCGGTTGAGCGCAAGCGCCCGTAACGCGGGCCTTGCTGAAAGAGGCGCAGCCGGAAACGGACTGCGCTTTTTTTTTGCCCCGGATATTGCTCGCGATAACTAAAAGTCCATAATGGACAAATTAGTTTACTTCCAGCTCCCGGAGCCGACCATGTCCAGCACGCCTTTTGTGATCACCCAACCCCAGGCCCGTGAATTGTTGGCACAGGTCGACGTGCCGCAGATCCTGCGCAAACTGTTCCGCGACCTGGCCACCGGGCAAGCGGTGCAACCGGCGCAGCAACTGGTGGAATTCCCCAAGGGTGCCGGCGACTTCATCAACTACCTGGGCGTACTGGCCGAAGATGGGGTCTATGGGGTCAAGACGTCGCCCTACATCGTGCGCGAACAAGGCCCGCTGGTGACCGCATGGACCTTGCTGATGTCGATGCAGACCGGCCAGCCGCTGTTGCTCTGCGATGCGGGCGAACTGACCACTGCGCGTACCGCCGCAACCACCGCCGTCGCTGTCGACGCCCTTGCCCCGTTGAACGCCCAGCGCCTGGCGATCATCGGCAGTGGCAAGGTTGCCCTGGCGCACCTGCATTACGTCAAAGGTTTGCGCGACTGGCAAAGCATCCACCTTTTCTCGCCAAACCTGAGCGACCTCAGCCCTGAAGCCCTGTCCGAGATCAAAAGCCTCGATCCACGCCTGAAGCTCGTCGACAGTCGCGAAGCGGCCGTTGAGGACGCCGACGTCATCATGCTGTGCACCTCGTCTGCTGGTCCGGTGATCGAGCCGTCCAGCCTGAGCAAACCAGCGCTGATCACCTCCATCAGCACCAACGCTCCACGCGCCCACGAAGTGCCGCCGCAGAGCCTCAACGACATGCAGGTGTTCTGCGACTATCGTCTGACCACTCCGGGCTCGGCGGGCGAAATGCTGATTGCCGGTGAGCAACATGGCTGGGACACGAACGCGATTGTCGGCGACCTGCCGGACTTGATCAGCGAAAAAGTCCAGCGCCCCCGCTACGACCGCCACGTATTCTTCCGCTCCATCGGCCTGGGCCTGGAAGACATCGCGCTGGCCAATGCCATTTACCGCCTACATTCCTGACACCACAAACCCCTGTAGGAGCTGACGAGTGAAACGAGTCAGCTCCTACAGGGGATTTCTACAATTTTGGCATTTGCGCTCGACAGGAGACGTACATGAGCCAGGCAGATTTCATCATCATCGGCGGCGGGATCGCTGGCGCTTCCACCGGTTTCTGGCTGTCGCAGCACGACCGGGTGATTGTGCTCGAACGCGAATCCCATCCGGCCTATCACTCCACCGGACGCTCGGCTGCGCTGTTCACCGCCGCTTATGGAACACCGCAGGTCCGGGCACTGACCCAGGCCAGCCGCGATTTTTTCGACGCCCCACCCGCCGGCTTCTGCGAACACCCGCTGCTGACCCCGCGTGGCGAGATGACCGTGGACTTCACCGGCGACCCGGCCGAATTGAACAATCAATACCTCAGCGCCAAGGCCACGGTGCCCGAGATGCAACTGCTCAGCGCCGACGAAGCCTGTGCACGCCTGCCGATCCTGCGCCGGGAAAAAGTCCACGGTGCGATCTACGACCCGACCGCCAGCGACATCGACACCGATGCCCTGCACCAGGGTTACCTGCGCGGCATCCGGCGCAATAAAGGTGAAGTGCATACCGACACGGAAGTCCTGAGCCTGACCCGCGACGGCGAAGGCGTGTGGCAGGTCCGGACCAACGGCCAGACCTTCAGCGCCCCGGTCATCATCAACGCCGCCGGCGCCTGGGCCGACAAGATCGGCGAACTGGCCGGCGCCAGGCCGCTGGGTCTGCAACCGAAGCGCCGTGCGGCCTTCATCTTCGCCGGACCAGAAGGCGTGGACATCCACCATTGGCCGATGCTGGTCAGCCTCGACGAGTCGTTCTACATGAAGCCCGACGCCGGCATGTTCCTCGGCTCACCGGCCAACGCCGACCCGGTGGAACCGCACGACGTACAGCCCGAAGAACTGGACATCGCCATGGGCATCTACCAGATCGAAGAAGCCACCACCCTGACCATCCGCCGTCCGACCCGCACCTGGGCCGGCTTGCGCAGCTTCGTGGCCGACGGCGACTTGCTGTCCGGTTTCGATCTGCAGGTACCCGGCTTGTTCTGGGTGGCCGCGCAAGGCGGTTACGGCATCCAGACCTCGCCCGCCATGGGCCAGGCCAGCGCCGCACTGGTGCGCGGCGTGCCCTTGCCCGAGCAACTCACGCGCTTCGGCCTGGATGCCGGGATGCTCTCCCCCGCTCGCCTGGGCTGATCCGCGTCCTCAGGTGACGTGTCGACACGATTGCGGCAAACTTCCAGCGCCCTTTTTGCAGGGCGCTGACGCTGCCTGGAGCTCCACTGTATGAACGCACCTTTAAAAGACCCGGCCCTGGACAACTTCCGAGCGATTGCCGATGCCATCGCCACGTTGTTCTTTCCCCACGCCGAGGTGGTGCTGCACGATCTGCGCACACAGAAAGTCGATTACATCGCCAATAACCTGTCGAAGCGGGAAGTCGGTGACGACTCCGCGCTGGAAGACATGCTCAGCGATGACATCAGCGAACGGAACATCGGCCCGTACGAAAAACTCAATTGGGATGGTCAGAAGATTCGCAGCCTGAGCAGCGTGCTGCGCGACAGCAACGGTCATCCACTGGCCGTGCTGTGCATCAATCTGAATATTTCGCTGTTCGAAAATGCCAAGGCCGCGCTGGACCTGTTCCTGTCGCCGAGCAAGTTGATCCCGCAACCGGACTCACTGTTTCGCGATGACTGGCAGGAGAGGATCAACACCTTCCTCCACGGCTGGCTGCGCGAGCGTCAGCTGAGCCTGAACCTGCTGACCCGCGACCATAAACGCGAACTGGTGCTGGCCCTGCACGCCGAAGGCGCCTTCAAGGGCAAAAGCGCCTCCAACTATGTGGCAAACGTGCTGAACATGGGACGGGCGACGGTGTACAAACACCTGAAGGAATTGAAAGGCTGACAAGCAATTGTGGCGAGGGAGCTTGCTCCCGCTGGGTCGCGAAGCGGCCCCAAAAGATGGGCCTGCTACGCAGTCCAGGGGGAGCAAGCTCCCTCGCCACAGGTTCAGCCGCTTTAGCGGTTATTCCAGCGCCGAGGCCGGGCCGAAGAACTCGTAACGGCTTTGCTTCTCAGGCACGCCCAAGGCTTTCAGGTGACGTTTCACCGCCGCCATGAAGCCTTTAGGTCCCAGGAAGTAAGCGTCCAGATCGCGCTGCTGCGGCAGCCACTCGCCCAGTTGTTCCTGGCTCAACAAACCAACCTTGTCCGCCGCCGGGCTGACGCCGTCATCTTCGTCGTAGCAATAGAAGCGCTTGAGTTGCGGGTGACGCTCGGCCAATCCATCAATCCAGTCGCGGAAAGCGTGGACGCTGCCGTTGCGTGCGCAGTGGATAAAGTGCACCGGCCGCTGGGTTTCCAGCGCTGCTTCGAGCATGGCCAGGGTCGGGGTGATGCCGACGCCGCCGCTGATCAGCACCAACGGTTTGTCGCTGTCGGTCAGGGTGAATTCGCCCGATGGCGGAAACAACTGAATGCTGGCGCCTACATGCAATTGATCGTGCAGATGGTTCGAGGCGCGGCCACCGTGTTCACGCTTGACGCTGATGCGGTACTGGCCTTTGTTCGCCAGGGCTGACAGCGAATAGTTACGACGAATCTCTTCTCCATCGAGGATCAGTTTCATGCCGATGTACTGGCCGGGTTCTGCGGCGAGGATCGGACCTTTGTCCGCCGGCTCAAAGTAGAACGAGGTGATTTCCGCGCTTTCCTCGACCTTGGCCGCGACGATGAATGCCCGCGCACCGCGCCAGCCGCCCGGCGCCTGCTCTTTCTGGTCGTAGATGCTGGTTTCAGCGCCGATCAGGATTTCGGCCAGTTGACCGTAAGCGGCGCCCCAGGCACTCATCACTTCCGGCGTGGCGATCTCGTCACCCAGCACCTCGGAAATCGCACGCAACAGGCAAGTGCCGACAATCGGGTAGTGTTCCGGGAGAATTTGCAGGGCCACGTGCTTGTTGATGATCTTGGCCACCAGGTCGCCCAACTGGTCGAGCTGATCGATGTGGCGCGCATACATCAACACGCCGTTGGCCAGGGCGCGGGGCTGATCACCGCTGGCCTGGTGAGCCTGGTTGAACAGCGGGCGGACTTCCGGGTATTCGGAGAGCATCATGCGGTAGAAATGCGTGATCAATGCTTCGCCACCGCTTTCCAGCAACGGCACAGTGGATTTGACGATTGCACGGTCTTGAACGCTAAGCATAAGGTGACTCCTGAGCTACTGGGCTTTCTAATTGACTGCCCTCTCTATATCAGTTTTCGTGCCAGCTATTTAGTTGTTAAAAATCAACTACTTAAAAACATTCTAGTCATAACGACACAGCCTGACTTATAGTCATCTCGACTACATGGAGTCACTATGACTGCAAAATCCCTGCTCACTACGTTGCTTCCCCTGGTCTCGGACCTCTCCCGCGAACTCCCCGAGGGCGAGCGTTATCGGCGTCTGCTCGAAGCCATGCGCGCCCTGCTGCCCTGCGATGCCGCCGCACTGCTGCGCCTCGATGGTGAATGGCTGGTGCCGCTGGCCGTCGACGGCTTGAGCACCGACACCCTCGGCCGGCGCTTCAAAGTCAGCGAACACCCGCGCTTCGAAGCCCTGCTCAGCAGCCCCGGTCCGACCCGTTTTGCCGCCGACAGCGACATGCCCGACCCTTACGACGGCTTGGTCGATGGCCTCCACGAGCATCTGGAAGTCCACGACTGCATGGGCTGCCCGCTGTTTATCGACGAGCGCCCGTGGGGCTTGCTGACCCTCGACGCCCTCGACCCGGAACGTTTCGAACCGATCGAACTGGACGCCCTGCAAGCCTTCGCCAGTCTCGCCGCCGCCACAGTCAACGCCGCCGAGCGCATCCAACGGCTGGCCAATCGTGTCGAGGACGAACATCAGCGTGCCGAGGTTTACCGTCAGGCCAGCGGTCAGCAGAACCGTGAAATGATCGGTCAGAGCAAGGCCCACAAACGGCTGGTGGAAGAAATCAGCCTGGTGGGCGGCAGCGATCTGACCGTGCTGATCACAGGAGAAACCGGGGTCGGCAAGGAGCTGGTGGCCCAGGCGATTCATGCCGCCTCGCCCCGGGCCGACAAGCCGATCATCAGCCTCAACTGCGCCGCGCTGCCAGACACGCTGGTGGAAAGCGAACTGTTCGGCCATGTGCGTGGCGCCTTTACCGGGGCAACCAGCGACCGCCGTGGCAAGTTCGAACTGGCCAATGGTGGCACGCTGTTTCTCGATGAAGTCGGCGAGCTCTCGCTGACTGTGCAGGCCAAGTTGCTGCGGGTGCTGCAAAGCGGTCAGTTGCAGCGGCTGGGTTCAGACAAGGAACATCAGGTCGACGTGCGACTCATCGCCGCGACCAACCGCGACCTCGCCGAAGAAGTGCGCAGTGGCCGTTACCGTGCCGATTTCTATCACCGTTTGAGCGTTTACCCGCTGCTGGTGCCAGCCCTGCGGGATCGCGGGCGGGATGTGCTGCTGCTCAGCGGCTTCTTCCTGGAGCAGAACCGCTCGCGCATGGGCCTCAACAGCTTGCGCCTGAACAGCGACGCCCAGGCCGCGTTGCTCGCGTATGACTGGCCGGGTAATGTGCGGGAGCTGGAGCACTTGATTGGTCGCAGCGCGCTGAAAGCCTTGGGGCACTGCAAGGAGCGGCCGAAGATTCTTAGCTTGAGTGCGGCGGATCTGGAGTTGCCCAGCGGCAGCGTTGAGGTCGCGTCAGAGCAACCGGCTACGACTCCGGCGGCATTGGTGTCGGGGGACCTGCGTGAGGCGACTGAAAATTATCAGCGGCAATTGATCAGCGCTTGCCTGGATCGGCACCACAATAACTGGGCGAGCGCGGCGCGTGAGCTGGGCCTTGATCGGGCGAATCTTGGGCGGATGGCGAAGCGCCTGGGCATGAAGTAGCGAGTTTTTCCTGGCGAGGGAGCTTGCTCCCTCGCCACAGGGTTCACCGTTTGGCCGCCGAAATGCATTTGGCCTAAAGCCTGCCCCCAACAAGTCGATAACCCGGCATCAATAGCTTTTGGCGACTTTCCATTCGCCCATCACCTTTTTCCTCAGAAGGTTTTTATGTCCACCACCAAAGCCCGCGCAGACTCACTTTCGCTTCTGCTGTTTACCTTGCGCAGTGGCAAGCTGATGGCGATCAACCTGCTCAAAGTCAGTGAAATCATTCCCTGCCCGCCGCTGACCAAGCTGCCGGAGTCGCACCCCCACGTCAAAGGCATCGCCACCCTGCGCGGCGCGTCGTTGTCGGTGATCGACCTCAGCCGCGCCATTGGCGAGCGGCCGCTGGAAGACCCGAACGGCGGCTGCCTGATCGTCACTGACGTCAGCCGCTCCAAGCAGGGCCTGCACGTTCAGGCCGTGAGCAAGATCGTCCATTGCCTGACCACCGACATCCGTCCGCCGCCCTTCGGCTCCGGCGGTGTGCGCTCTTACATCACCGGTGTGACGTCGGTCGACGGTACGCTGGTGCAAGTGCTGGACATCGAAAAAGTCATCCACGGCATCGCCCCGGCACAGATCGAAATGGCCCCGACCGAACTGAGCATGGAAGACGCCGAGGTGTTGGGCAACGCGCGCATCCTGGTGGTCGACGACAGCCAGGTCGCCTTGCAGCAGTCGGTGCACACCCTGCGCAACCTCGGCCTGCAATGCCACACCGCGCGCAGCGCCAAGGAAGCCATCGACTGCCTGCTGGACCTGCAAGGCACGGCCCAGCAAATCAACCTGATCGTCTCGGACATCGAAATGTCGGAGATGGACGGCTACGCCTTCACCCGCACCTTGCGCGAAACCCCGGACTTCTCGCACCTGTATGTGCTGCTGCACACCTCCCTGGACAGCGCGATGAACAGTGAAAAGGCACGTCTGGCCGGCGCCAACGCGGTGTTGACCAAGTTCTCCTCGCCGGAGCTGACCAAGTGCCTGATCGAAGCGGCCAAGGCGGTCGCCGAACAGGGTCATTGAGTTTGAACGACGCCTTTTGTTTTCTGATGCGGCGCAACCTGGTGGAGGTGGTGCCCGCCATCACCTGGCCTCCGGGAATCGTCCTGCACAATTACCGCCCCGAACTGGCTGAAGCCGTTCATCGCCTGATGGAACTGGGCTACCTGGAAGGGGGCGGTCGCGTGCCGGCGCTGGATACCTGGCAACAGCGATTCGAGACCGATCCCGAGTACGATCCTTCACTGTGTTTCATCGCCCTGGATGCCGACGGTATCGTTGGCGTGTGCCAGTGCTGGACCAGCGCCTACATCAAGAATCTGGTGGTGCATCCACGCGCGCAGGGCCGGGGGCTGGGTCGGGCATTGCTGTTGAATGCTTTCAACGTGTTTCAGCAGCGTCATGAAGGGTTTGTGGATTTGAAGGTGCTGGAAGACAACGTTCGGGCTCAGCGGTTGTATGAAAGTTGCGGGATGTATGTGGTCCGCCGGGAGCCGGTTCCAGCCTGACACATCGCCATCAGGCATACTCTGCCCACACACGCCCAAGGATGCCTGATCAATGAAAGCCACCACCCTCGCCTTTCTCTGTCTCTCCGCCCTCGCCGCTCAAGCACATGCTTCCACCCCTGAAGCCTGGGCCGCCTTCGACAAAGCGATGCTCGCCAGTTGCATCAAGGCCAGCGGCCTGACAGACGCCTTCCCCGTCGGCAAAGCCGCACAGTTCGATGACCGTGTCGACTACACCGCCATGCTCCTGCAAGGCCGCTACCCGCAAAAACACATGAAAGGCCAGCAAGGCACCGAGCTGTGCCTCTACAACAAGAAAAGCAAAACCGCCTACGTGACCGAATGGGACTCCATCCGCCTGCCGGCCAAATCCAAGTGAATGGCGCATAACTTGCTTCGAAGCAGACCTTCGCGGTGGCATTCTGTCGCCGTTTCGGGCCCAGACAGGCGACT
Organism: Pseudomonas sp. IT-P171; assembly: GCF_949767765.1. NCBI lineage: Bacteria > Pseudomonadati > Pseudomonadota > Gammaproteobacteria > Pseudomonadales > Pseudomonadaceae > Pseudomonas > Pseudomonas sp. IT-P171. Next base: position 138,167 of record NZ_CATKQN010000022.1, on the reverse strand, counting down.
GATCCTTCGATGAATACGACGTTTTCCTGCGTAGGTTGTGGCAAGTGCTGCAATGACCACCACGTTCCCCTGACCCTGACAGAAGCCCGGATGTGGGCGGCCGACGGCGGTCAGGTGATCGTGCTGGTGGAAGGTTTCCTGGGCAATGGCCTGGGCCTGCCGGCGCAGCAACGCGAACATGCCGAACGCCGTTCGGCGGTGGTGCAAAGCGGCGCGTCCGAAGCGTTCGTGGCCATCACCTTTGCGGCTTACAACATTGGTCCCTGCCGGAATCTTGACGAAGACAACCTCTGCCGCATCTACGAACGCCGGCCGCTGGTGTGCCGTATCTATCCGATGGAAATCAATCCGCACATTCCCCTCAACACGTCGATCAAGGAATGCCCGCCCGAATCGTGGGAGCAAGGACCGGATCTGATCGTCGGCGGGGAACTCGTCGATCAGGAACTCGCAGGACTTATCCAGCGCTCGCGTCAGGCGGATCGCGATGACATCCGCACCAAGGATGCGATTTGCGCGTTGCTGGGAATTCGGACTACAGCGCTCAAGGGCGATGGATTCACCGCGTACCTGCCGGACATGAGCGCATTCGCCACGGTTATCGACCAAGTCGCGCAACAACCGCTGACGGACGCGAGCAGTGACTGGCAGTTCCACGTGTCCGGCGACGACATCGCCGGGCAAGTGTTGGCGGCCGGCGCAGAAGTGACCACCGAAACACCGCGCAACTACGCGTTCATTTCGTTGCGCGCGGCTTAACGGCGTTCTCGCCAGAACTCCTGCGCCAACTGCCGCAAATCCCCTGCCAGCCCCGCCACGTCTTCGGAGTTGGCCTGGCTTTGCCGGCCCTCGCTCACCGTGACTTCACAGGCGGAGCGAATGCGGCTGATGTTGCGGTTGATGTCTTCACTGACCGTGCTCTGCTCTTCCACCGCCGAGGCGATTTGCAGACTCATTTCGGTGATCTGATTGACCCGCCGACTGATCGCGTCCAGTGCGTCGGCGGCGCGCCGGGCCTGTTCGACGCTGCTTTCCACCTGTTCACTGCTTTGCTGCATCACCACCACCGCATCCCGCGTGCCGTTTTGCAGGGTGCTGATCATGCGCTGAATCTCGTTGGTCGATTGCTGGGTGCGCTGGGCCAGGCCCCGCACTTCATCGGCCACCACCGCAAAACCGCGCCCGGCATCCCCGGCGCGCGCGGCCTCGATGGCCGCGTTGAGGGCCAGCAGATTGGTTTGCTCGGCGATGCTACGGATCACCTCCAGCACTCCGGTGATTTCGCTGCTGTGTCCTTCCAGCTGATGAATCACATCGGTTGCGTGCGCCAGTTCCTCGGCCAGACGCAAGACGGCGTGGCGACTCTCACTCACCAGTTGATGACCTTCGCGGGTTTCGCTGCCGGCCAGATCGGCCGCCAGCGAGGCTTGCTGCGCATGGCTGGCAACCTGAGCCACGCTGGCGGACATCTGATGAATCGCCGCCGCCACCTGATCGGTTTCAGCCTGTTGATCCAGCGTGCTGCTGTGACTGCTTTGCAAGTGATCGACCAGTTCCGCCGCATGCCCGGCCAGTCGCTGCGACGCATCACCGATGCGCCCCACCACCGCGCCGATCTGCGCTTCGAGCATTTGGAAGGCAAACTCGATCTGGCCGAACTGATCCCGGCGGCCGGTGTAAATGCCCTGGCTCAACGGGTTGTCGGCAATCTGTCGGGCGCGCTCGGCAAGCGCTGTCAGCGGGCGCAACATCCGTCCGGTTCCAAACGCCGCCAACCCGCTGCCCACGACAAACGCCAGCATCCCGAACACGGCTGATGACGGGTTAAGCCACACCTCGATGCCCACTACACAGGCCAGCGTCACACTGAACAATGCCACCACTTTGAGTCCCGGTGCGAACACAGGCAGGCGTTGCAACAGCGGCACCCGACCGTCGCGAAGGTTTGCGTAGGCTTCTTCCGCTGCTTCGATCTGCCGCACCGAGGGCCGGGTCCGGACCGACTGATACTCCACGGCCTGACCGTTCTGCGTCACCGGCGTGGCGTAGGCGCTCACCCAATAGTGATCGCCATTCTTGCAGCGATTCTTCACCAGCCCCATCCACGAACGGCCACTTTTGAGGGTCTGCCACATATGCGCGAAAGCCGCCGCCGGCATGTCCGGGTGACGCAGCAGGTTGTGCGTCGAGCCCTGCAACTCCTCACGGCTGTAGCCGCTGATCCTGATGAAGTCGTCGTTGGCGTAGGTAATCGCGCTGGTCAGATCAGTGGTCGAGAGGATGTTCGCATCAGCCGCAACGTCGACATTACGGCCGGTCACCGGGAGGTTGATCTTCATGGAAAGCGCGCTCGTTGGATGGAAAGAGTCGGCAGGGCTGCTGACTCTAAGCGCACTGATTCCACAAACGTTGATCTGGCTCAGGATATGAGCACTTAGCCATCATCGCGATTGAAAACCGCGGCGGATGACCAATGGCGGAGGGTGGAAACTCAGCGCTTGCCCATCGAACGACGGGTGCCGGGAGGCGCTGCGCCGGGGGTCTTGGTGTGGCCGTTCTTGGCGCCGTTCTTGTACCACGGCTGGCTGGCGGCTTTCGCGGCGGTCAGTTCACCCGGCTTGAACGGGAACTTGAACGCCGGGATCGCGGCTTTGGTTTCGCTGTCTGCGCTGGAGTCGACGCTGTCTGGCAGGTCTGCCTGGTCGTCGCTCAAGGCGTCGGCAACCGGCGGTTGTGTCGGGGAAGTCATGAAAGCTCCGGGTGATGCAATAGAGTCGGGCCCGGTCAGCGAGCCGCGAAAGGCAGCAGTATACCTGTGTCGGGGACGGCAGGCTTTATGCCGCGAGTGAGTCTGTCGGGTTTTATGCTGGCTGGGCTGACGTCATCGCAGGTAGCGGCTGCTATCAGAGTCCGGTAAGCCGCTGTATCACACAGCTCAACAATTGCGATGCGCTATCCAACAACTGAGTCAACAACGCTTCATCCTCATCCACGTAACCTTCGGACTTCGCCAAATTGCGCCGTTCATGGCACAAGGCGAACAATCGAACCTGCACTTTGTTCACCTCGGCGATTGCTCTTCCATAGGTATGAGCCGCTCCATCACGTCACTGTAGTGCAGCCCCTTGCCGATCAAGATCAGATCAATGTCACTGGATGCGTTTGCCTGATCCTTGGCAATGGAACCGTACACAAATACCCAAATGACCTGTTCGGCAAAGGGCTGCAGTGCCTGGCGCAGAGGCTCGGCGATGCCGAAAGTCTTGCGAGTGATACCCGATAGTTCGGCATAAATCGGGCAATCGGGGTTGGCTTGATAATGGGTTTGGTTGCCCTGCCGGGTCATGGCCAATACGCCCGAGCGTTGTAACCGATCCAGCTCACGCATGAGACTGCCTTTCCCTACCTGAGCCCAGCGAGCAATTTCGTTGGCGTAGAAACTTTGGTCAGGTCTGCCAAACAACAAGCCCGGCACTTTTTGCTGCGTGCCCGTAAACAAAGCTTCGCTGAGAGAAAGGTTCTTCACAGTGACGACCAAAGAGTCCCAAAAAGGGAACGACAGGTCCCTTTTTGGGACCTATCAAGGCGAAAGAGCCACAAACCCCAAACTGACAGCGCCGTCAGTTAGCCGTCACCTTCCTGACCGGCGAACAGGTTTATAAAGGGAGGTATAACCCTGACCAGACTCCGTCCCCCCCAGCCCCGGCGCCCCACTCGCATGCGAATTCAGAAAAAACCCGCCTTGATCGCCGCTCTTCTGATTGTCCTGGCAGCGTTGGGCGTGTGGTATGCCACCAAACCTGTGACAGCCAAACTCGCTGCGCCCACGGCGATCCCGGTTAGGGTGGTGAACGTCGCCGAAAAAGACGTCCCTCGCTACGTCAGCGGCATCGGCTCGGTGTTGTCTTTGCACAGCGTGGTAGTGCGCCCGCAGATCGACGGCATCCTCACTAAAATCCTGGTCAAGGAAGGTCAGTTGGTGAAGAAGGGGGACCTGCTGGCCACCATCGACGACCGCTCGATCCGCGCCAGCCTCGACCAGGCCCGCGCACAACTCGGCGAAAGCCAGGCGCAGTTGCAAGTGGCGCTGGTGAACCTCAAACGCTACAAACTGCTTAGCGTCGACGATGGCGTCTCAAAGCAGACCTACGACCAGCAACAAGCGCTGGTCAATCAGCTCAAGGCCACCGCCCAAGGCAATCAGGCTTCGATTGATGCCGCGCAAGTGCAGCTTTCCTACACGCAGATTCGCTCCCCGGTCAGCGGTCGAGTCGGTATTCGCACGGTGGATGAAGGCAACTTCCTGCGCATGACCGACACCCAGGGCTTGTTCACGGTGACCCAGATCGACCCGATCGCCGTGGAGTTTTCCCTGCCGCAGCAAATGCTGCCGACTCTGCAAGGCCTGATCAACGATCCGGAGCACGCTCAAGTGAAGGCCTACATCGGTGCCGACACCGACGGCGAAACCGGCAACCTGCTGGGCGAGGGTCACCTGACCCTGATCGACAACCAGATCAGCGCCAACACCGGGACCATCCGCGCCAAGGCCGAATTCAACAACCCCGGGCAGAAACTCTGGCCGGGCCTGCTGGTGACGGTAAAGATTCAGACAGCATTGGATAAAGATGCCCTGGTGGTGCCGCCCACCGTCGTACAACGCGGGCTCGATCAACACTTCGTGTACCGGGTCAAGGGTGACAAGGTTGAAACCGTCCAGGTTCAGATGGTCTATCAAGGCAGCGGCCAGGACATCATCAAAGGTGTGAAACCGGGCGACGTGCTGGTCAGCGACGGCCAATCGCGGCTCAAACCCGGCTCGACCGTGCAGGTCCTGACCGAGCCACCGCAAGTGGTCCAGTCGGAGTCGAGGCCATGAAGGGCCACGGCTCGGTTTCGGCGTGGTGCATCGATCATCCGGTGGCGACGATCCTGCTGACGTTTGCCCTGGTGTTGCTGGGTGTCATCGCCTTCCCACGCCTGCCGATTGCACCGCTGCCGGAAGCCGAATTCCCGACCATCCAGGTCGCCGCGCAACTCCCCGGCGCCAGCCCGGAAACCATGGCGTCGTCGGTGGCCACGCCGCTTGAAGTGCAATTCAGCGCCATCCCCGGCGTGACCCAGATGACCTCGAGCAGCGCCCTCGGCTCGACCAACCTGACCCTGCAGTTCACCCTCGATAAAAGCATCGACACCGCCGCCCAGGAAGTTCAGGCCGCCATCAATACCGCCGCCGGCAAACTGCCCAAGGACATGCCGAACCTGCCGACGTGGCGCAAGGTCAACCCGGCCGATAGCCCGGTGCTGATTCTCAGCATCAACTCAACCTTGATGCCCGGCACCGAACTCAGCGATCTGGTGGAAACCCTGCTGTCCCGTCAGATCAGTCAGATCGACGGCGTAGGACAGATCAACATCACCGGTCAGCAACGTCCGGCGATTCGCGTGCAGGCCTCGGCGGACAAACTCGCGGCCATCGGCCTGACCCTGGCGGACATTCGCCTGGCGATCCAGAACACCAGCCTCAACCTGGCCAAAGGTGCTTTGTACGGTGAGTCGAGCATTTCCACGCTGTCCACCAACGACCAGTTGTTCCATCCCGAGGAATACAGCCAGCTCATCGTTTCCTACAAGGACGGTGCCCCGGTTCACCTCAAGGATGTTGCCACTGTCGTCAACGGTTCGGAAAATGCCTACGTGCAAGCCTGGGCCGGCGACAAGCCCGGGGTGAACCTGGTGATTTCCCGGCAGCCGGGCGCCAACATCGTTGAGACCGTGGACCGCATCCAGGCTGCCCTGCCCGGCCTCGAAGCGATGTTGCCGGCCTCGGTGCAAGTCAAGGTGCTGGTCGACCGAACCCAGACCATCCGCGCCTCGTTGCATGAAGTGGAGATCACCCTGCTGATCGCGATCATGCTGGTGGTGGCGGTGATGGCGCTGTTCCTGCGCCAATGGTCGGCGACGCTGATCGTGTCGGCGGTACTGGGTGTTTCGCTGGTCGCCAGTTTCGCCCTGATGTACATCATGGGTTTCAGCCTGAACAACCTGACGCTGGTAGCGATCGTGGTGGCCGTGGGGTTCGTGGTCGACGATGCGATTGTGGTGGTGGAAAACATTCACCGACACCTGGAGGCCGGCGATGGCATGCGCGAAGCGGCGATCAAGGGCGCCGGCGAGATTGGCTTCACCGTGGTCTCGATCAGTTTTTCGCTGGTGGCGGCGTTCATTCCGTTGCTGTTCATGGGCGGCGTGGTCGGGCGACTGTTCAAGGAATTCGCCCTGACGGCCACGTCTACGATCATGATTTCAGTGGTGGTGTCGCTGACCCTGGCGCCGACGCTTGCGGCGCTGTTCATGCGCGCCCCGGTGCATCACGCCCACAGCAAACCCACGTTCGGCGAACGGTTGCTGGCGTGGTACGAAAAAGGCCTGCGCCGCGCCCTCGCCCATCAGAAATTGATGATCGGTGTGTTCGGGTTGTCTCTCGGTCTTGCCATTGCCGGCTACATCTTCATTCCGAAAGGTTTCTTCCCGGTCCAGGACACCGGGTTTGTCCTCGGCACCACAGAAGCGGCCGCCGACATTTCCTACCCTGACATGGTGAAAAAACACCTGGCGATGGCGGAAATCGTCGCGGCCGATCCGGCGGTCGCGGCGTTTTCCCACTCGGTTGGCGTTTCGGGCAGCAACCAGACCATCGCCAACGGCCGCTTCTGGATTTCCCTGAAAAAACGCGGTGACCGCGACGTCTCGGCCAGCCAGTTCATCGACCGGATTCGCCCGCAACTGATGAAAGTGCCCGGCATCGTGCTCTATCTGCGCGCTGGCCAGGACATCAACCTGAGCTCCGGCCCGAGCCGCGCACAGTACCAATACGTGCTCAAGAGCAACGACGGCGCGACGCTCAGCACCTGGACCCAGCGCCTGACGGAAAAACTGCGCACCAACCCGGCGTTCCGCGACATTTCCAACGACCTGCAACTGGGCGGCAGCATCACGCACATCAGCATCGACCGCAGCGCCGCCTCGCGTTTCGGCCTGACCGCCAGTGATGTCGACGAAGCGCTGTACGACGCGTTCGGTCAGCGGCAGATCAACGAATTCCAGACCCAGATCAACCAGTACAACGTGATTCTGGAGCTGGACACCCAGCAACGCGGCAAGGCCGAAAGCCTCAACTATTTCTACCTGCGCTCGCCCCTGAGCGGGGAAATGGTGCCGCTGTCGGCGCTGGCGAAATTCGATGCACCGACCGTGGGTCCGTTGTCCATCGCCCATGACGGCATGTTCCCGGCCGCCAACCTGTCGTTCAACCTGGCGCCCGGGGTGGCGTTGGGCGATGCGGTGATCATGCTCAATCAGGCCAAGGCTGAAATCGGCATGCCGGCGGCCATGAGCGGCAACTTTCAGGGCGCGGCCCAGGCGTTCCAGAGTTCACTGGCCAGCCAGCCATGGCTGATTCTGGCGGCGCTGGTGGCGGTGTACATCATTCTTGGCGTGCTCTATGAGAGCTTCGTGCATCCGCTGACTATCATCTCGACGCTGCCCTCGGCGGGGCTCGGGGCGGTGATCATGCTGTGGATTTGCGGCCAGGACTTTTCGATCATGGCGCTGATCGGGTTGGTGCTGCTGATCGGCATCGTGAAGAAAAACGGCATCCTGATGATCGACTTCGCCCTCGAAGCCCAGCGTAAAGGTGGCCTGCCACCGGAAGAAGCGATCTACCAGGCCTGTATCACCCGATTCCGGCCAATCATCATGACCACCCTCGCCGCCCTGCTCGGCGCGCTGCCGCTGATGCTCGGCTATGGCACCGGCGCCGAACTGCGCCAGCCATTGGGGATCGCGGTGGTCGGCGGCTTGCTGGTGAGCCAGGCGCTGACGCTGTTTACCACTCCAGTCATATACTTGTGGCTTGAGCGGCTATTCCATCGGCCCAAACCAGCGCCAGCAACGATGCCGGCGTTGGCGACCACAGACTGAGGCGGGGTCATGCGCGTTCTGATTATCGAAGACGAGGAAAAAACCGCGGACTATCTGCACCGCGGCCTGACGGAACAAGGTTACACCGTGGACCTGGCGCGGGACGGCGTCGAAGGCCTGCACCTGGCGCTGGAAAGCGACTACGCGGTGATCGTCCTCGACGTCATGCTGCCGGGCCTCGACGGCTTCGGCGTGCTACGCGCGTTGCGTGCGCGCAAGCAAACCCCGGTGATCATGCTCACCGCCCGCGAGCGTGTCGAAGACCGGATCAAAGGCCTGCGCGATGGCGCCGACGATTACCTCGGCAAACCGTTTTCCTTCCTTGAACTGGTGGCACGCCTGCAAGCCCTGACCCGTCGCAGCGGCGGCCATGAACCGGTGCAAGTGAGCATCGCCGACCTGTGGATCGATCTGATCAGCCGCAAGGCGACCCGCGCCGGTACGCGACTGGACCTGACCGCCAAGGAGTTCTCGCTGCTCAGCGTGCTGGCCCGCCGACAAGGGGAAATCCTCTCGAAAACGGCGATTGCGGAAATGGTCTGGGACATCAATTTCGACAGCGACGCCAACGTCGTCGAAGTCGCGATCAAACGCCTGCGCGCCAAGCTCGACGGGCCGTTCGACGAAAAACTGCTGCACACGATCCGCGGCATGGGTTATGTGCTGGAGAGCCGTGGTGTCCAGTAATTCGATTGCGCTGCGTCTGAGCGGGATGTTTACGCTGGTAGCGCTTCTGGTGTTTCTGTTGATCGGCTGGGCGCTTTATCAACAGGTCGACAAGGGCCTGGGCCTGCTGCCCGAAGCCGAGCTGGACGCGCGTTACAGCGTGCTCGAATCCACCGTCGGCCGTTACGGTACGCCGGAGCATTGGGTGAAGATCAACAACAAGCTCAAGCTGTTGGGTGAAGAAGACAAACGCATCAGTTTCTGGATCATCAGCGGCGATCCGCACTACGAATACGGCAACCTGACGCCGCAGATCCGCGACTTCGCCGATGGGCCGCTGGGCATGCGGGATCTGCAGTTGCCGGATCAGCCTTATCCGCTGAAAGTGCTGGTCAGCCAGTTTCCGGCCAAGGATCAACGACCGCCATTGCGCTTCATGATCGGCATCGACACAGAGACGTTTTTCCAGACCCAGCATCATCTGCTGGTTGCCCTGATCAGCCTCGCGATTGTCGGTGTGCTGTTGGCCTCGGCACTCGGTTATTGGGTGGCACGGATCGGTCTGAAACCGTTGATCAAGCTGTCCCAGGAAGCCCAGCGACTGGCGCCGCCGTTGCGTTCCGGGCGCTTGCGCCTGTCGTCGCTGCCACCGGAACTGAATCAGTTCGTCAACTCGTTCAACTCCACGCTGGAGCGGGTCGAACAGGCCTACTCGCGGCTTGAGTCGTTCAATGCCGATGTCGCCCACGAATTGCGCTCGCCGCTGACCAACCTGATCGGCCAGACCCAAGTGGCGCTGACGCGCGGGCGCTCGGCCGAACACTACTTCGAAGTGCTGCAATCGAACCTCGAAGAGCTGGAGCGGCTGCGCTCGATCATCAACGACATGCTGTTCCTCGCCAGTGCCGATCAGGGCAGCAAGGCGACCAAACTGACATCCACCTCACTGGCCGATGAAGTGGCGACGACGCTGGAGTATCTGGATTTCATTCTTGAAGATGCGCAGGTCCAGGTGCAGGTCAGTGGCGATGCGCAGGTGCGGATCGAGATTGCGCATCTGCGGCGGGCGCTGATCAATTTGCTCAGCAACGCAGTGCAACACACCGAGCCCGGCCAGGTGATTCAGGTACGCATCGAGGTCGAGGAGCATCAGGTCAGCATCGGCGTCGCCAACCCCGGTTCGCCGATTGCCAGCGAGCATTTGCCGCGGTTGTTCGAGCGCTTTTATCGGGTCGATGCGTCGCGCAGCAACAGTGGCAACAACCACGGTCTGGGGCTGGCAATCGTCAAGGCGATTGCGCTGATGCATGGTGGCGATGTGTTTGTGCACAGTGACCACGGCATGAATACCTTCGGCATCCATTTGCCGGTCTGAATCACCTTGCTCCCTGTGGCGAGCGAGCTTGCTCGCGCGGGGCTGCGAAGCAACCCCAATCGGTCGCTTGGTTTTTCTGACAAACCGAGGCGCCTGGGTGCGACTGCTACGCAGCTGAGCGCGAGCAAGCTCCCTCGCCACAAAAGCCGTCGCCCAAGCAGGCACTGTTGCCTTAATCGCAACAGTCCTTTCATGAATCCGCTCTTTTTCCCCTCTCCAAAGCGCCTTATCTTTGCCGCACCAAACAGCACTTGCCAAGCAAGAAGGTTTTAAAGATGTCCAACACCATGGGTATTGCCAGCGCGTTCGTTTTGTCCTCTTTGTTCCTCTCCCCGTTCGCCATCGCTGAAGAGTCGCAGACCTTCGTCGCGCACAATGCAGCACGCGCTGCGGCGTTCGAAGCGTATCAGAACGAAATGACGGCCAAGGCTCCGGACGCTGCGCGAACCCCTCAATCCTCTTCTTCTCAGGCCCAGCCACAGGTCGAGAAAGATAGCTGAACGCAAACTATCGCTCTATTTTCCCTCGACACTTTCATCGGCTCTTCCCGTTGAACAGTTGTCTTCAAAGCCGCTGCTGTCAGCGGCTTTTTTTTGTTGCCGCTTCATTGATCATTACATCCATTGCAACGATGCGGATCAGTGTTCAGCCAGTCGACATCAGGACACCGATGAATACCTGCTGATCGTCGACTACCCGCTCAATGTCTTCTAAGCTTGGGTAAGTAAAGGCCAGCGCGTTTTGCTGGTCTTTTTTTTGCTCCTCAAGCAGACATCTTCCCCATGCCCGCGAGCCGCCCCAGACACGTTTCAGGCAAGACCGGTCGCCCCGAGCTCATGGTGATCCTCGGCAGCACCCTGACCGTTATCGCGATCATCAGCATCGTCACTTTCCTGTTGATCCGAGAACACGCCAACGCGCAACAGGCCGCCACTCGCAGCGCCACCACGATTGCGCAACTGATCGACGCCGACGTGCTGCGCACGGTCGAACTCTACGACCTGACCCTGCAAGGCCTGATTGCCGCTTCGCAGCGCGACGACTTGAAACAGGTTTCGGCGCAGATCCGCCATCTGGTGCTGTTCGACCGCTCTACCACGGCGCGCTTCAAGGGCGACATTCTGCTGCTGGACAAGCAGGGCGAGGTGATTGCGGACTCCTCGCTGATCGAGCCCAAGCCCGGCAACTTTGCCGATCGCGATTATTTCCTCGCACATGCTTTCAACCGCGACACCGGCATGTTCATCAGCCGACCGTTCCAATCCCGCTGCGATTGCGAGGACAGCGACGAATGGCGAATCAGCTTCAGCCGCCGCATCTCATCGGCTACGGGTGAGTTCCTCGGGGTTGCCGTCGCTTCGATGCGCCTGGGTTACTTCGATCAGTTGTTCAACAGCCTGAACATCGGCGCCGGCAGCGCGCTGTCCATCATCAACGACGACGGTATATTGCTGGCGCAGAAGCCTCATCTGGTCAATGACTCGATCGGCAAAAACTTCGCCAATCGCCCCAATGTCCAGCGCATCCTGCGCGAACGCAACGGCAGCTTTGACAGCGTGTCGAGCGTCGACCGTGAGCAACGCCTGTATACCTTTTCCAGGGTCGGCAACCTGCCATTGACGGTGATCGTCGCGCTCTCGGGGAACGACGTGTTTGCCGCCTGGAAGCGCACGGCGATTGTGATCAGCGGTGCGACCGGCGTGCTGTGCATCGGCCTGCTTTGGCTGACCTGGCTGCTGTGCCGGGAGCTGCGACTGCGCCACCACGCCGAGCAGGAACTGGCACAGCTGGCCGCCACTGATGACCTGACCGGCGTAGCCAACCGCCGAACGCTGGATCAGACACTGCGTCATGAGTGGTTTCGCGCCCAACGGTCGGGTAAACCGCTGTCGGTGTTGATGATCGACGCCGACCACTTCAAGGCCTTCAACGATCAACATGGCCATCAGGCGGGCGACGATGCGCTACGCGCACTGGCCAAAGTGATCGCCGAGAACGTACGGCGACCGGCGGATCTGGTCGCCCGGTACGGAGGGGAAGAGTTTTCGGTCATCCTGGCGGAAACGGACAGTGCGGGCGCACAACAGATTGCCGAACACATCCGCGTTGCCGTGGAGCAACTGCCGTTTGTGGCGGGTATTGAATCGCCGATTACTGTCAGTATTGGCATCAGCACCTGGACCACGACCACCGACACCAGCCTCGAGCAGTTGCTGTTTGCGGCGGACAAGGCGCTGTATCAGGCGAAGGAAAGCGGGAGGAATCGGGTGGTGGCTACGCAGTGAGATCGTCGGTGTGGCGGTCCGCGATAGGGCCAGAACGAACACCGCATCACTTTCCGGCAGACATAAAAAAAGGCCACCCGAAGGCAGCCTTTAAAAACTAGAGAGGTTTTTACTTACACCGCCGCAACCGGACGCATGTAAGAGATCGGTGCAGTGCTGGCGTCTTCGAAAGTCACGACTTCCCAAGCATCTGTCTGCTCAATCAACTTGCGCAGCAGCTGGTTGTTCAATGCATGTCCGGACTTGAAGCCCTTGAACTCACCAATCAGGCTATTGCCCAGCAGGTAGAGGTCACCAATTGCATCGAGGATCTTGTGCTTCACGAATTCGTCTTCATAGCGAAGGCCGTCTTCGTTCAGTACGCCATCCGCGTCGACCACAATAGCGTTTTCAACGCTGCCGCCGAGTGCGAGGTTGTGCTTGCGCAGGTACTCGATGTCACTCATGAAACCAAAGGTACGGGCGCGGCTGACTTCTTTTACGAACGAAGTGCTGGAAAAATCCACGCTTGCACTTTGTGTGCGGTTACGGAAAACCGGGTGATCGAAATCGATCTCGAAACTCACCTTGAAGCCTTCGAAAGGGACGAAAGTGGCGCGCTTGTCGCCATCTTCCACTGTCACTTCCCGCAGGATCCGGATGAACTTCTTCGGTGCGTCCTGTTCTTCCAGGCCGGCCGATTGAATCAGGAATACGAAAGGTCCAGCGCTGCCATCCATGATCGGGACTTCGGACGCGGAGAGCTCGACGTAGGCGTTATCGATGCCCAGGCCAGCCATGGCCGAGAGCAAGTGCTCCACCGTATCCACTTTGGTGTCACCACTGACCAGCGTGGTCGACATCGTGGTTTCACCAACGTTTTCCGCGCGGGCAGGAATCTGCACCACAGGGTCGAGATCGGCACGACAAAACACAATGCCGGTGTCGATAGGTGCGGGCTTGAGGGTCAGGTATACCTTCTCCCCGGAGTGCAGGCCTACACCTGTGGCACGGATAATATTTTTCAGTGTGCGTTGTTTAATCATGGCTTGGGCCGCTTCAGCGCAAATTGCGAACTGGTATCAACAAAGGCTGGCGATAATAGCAGACCAGACCTTTGCTGAACACCAATCACCTTCATAGCCCTGATACATTCCATTAATCGGCCTGACGACGCAGGAAAGCCGGGATGTCCAGGTAGTCCAGATCATCTTGCGGATTCATCTTCGCAGCAGTCGCAGCACCGGCCTGAGCCTGGTTGCGCATGACGGTCGGACGGTCCAGGTCACGGTAGTTTACCGCTGGCGCTTCCTGACGAGCGGGAGCCGATTGTTGCGGCTGAGACGCCATGGAGGTGTGAACGGTGTTGTCGATGACCTTCACAGGCTTCTCGATTTTCGCGCCCAGACCGGTGGCAACTACAGTCACGTGCAACTCGTCGCGCATGTCCGGATCGATAACGGTACCGACCTTGACCATGGCGTGCTCGGAAGCGAAGGCTTCGATGATGCTACCCACGTCGGAGTACTCACCCAGGGACAGGTCAGGACCGGCGGTGATGTTCACCAGGATGCCGCGTGCACCTTGCAGGTTCACGTCTTCGAGCAACGGGTTGCGAATGGCCGCTTCGGTGGCCTCGCGTGCACGGTTCGGACCGCTGGCGCAGCCAGTGCCCATCATCGCCATGCCCATTTCGCTCATCACGGTACGCACGTCGGCAAAGTCGACGTTGATCATGCCCGGACGCTTGATGATGTCGGAGATACCGCGAACGGCACCGGCCAGTACATCGTCAGCCTTGGCGAAAGCCGACAGCAGGCTGGCGTCCTTACCAAGGATGGTCAGCAGCTTCTCGTTGGGAATGGTGATCAACGAGTCGACGCTTTCGGACAGCAGACGAATACCTTCGTCGGCGATCTGCATGCGCTTGCGACCTTCGAACGGGAATGGACGGGTCACCACCGCAACGGTGAGGATCCCCATTTCCTTGGCCACTTCAGCAATGATCGGCGCAGCACCGGTACCGGTACCGCCGCCCATGCCGGTGGTGATGAACACCATGTTGGTGCCCTGCAGGACTTCGGCAATGCGCTCACGGTCTTCGAGAGCGGCCTGACGACCTACTTCAGGATTGGCGCCAGCGCCGAGACCTTTGGTCACGCCGGTGCCCAGTTGCAGGATGGTCCGCGCGCCAATGCTCTTGAGCGCCTGGGCATCAGTGTTGGCGCAGATGAATTCAACGCCTTCAATGTTGCTCTTGACCATGTGATTGACAGCGTTGCCGCCGCCTCCGCCAACACCGATAACCTTAATGACCGGGCTTGCGGGGATGTTGTCTACGAGTTCGAACATTTTCCCTCTCCTTTGATTCTCTAGTTTTTTCGCCTACTGCCTGTATCTACAACGGTGCTGCGGTAATTCTTAGAAGTTGCCTTGCACCCAGCTCTTGATGCGATCGATCAAGGCGGCTTTCGGCTCTTCATTGCTGTAGCTGTCGCGGCTGCTGATGCCCGAGAACGAAATCCCGTCGGACTGCTTTTGCAGGCCGTACATCAACAGGCCAACGCCGGTGGAATAAATCGGGTTGCGCACCACGTCATCCAGACCCTTGACGCCATGGGGCACGCCCAGGCGGACCGGCATGTGGAAGATTTCTTCGGCCAGTTCGACCGCGCCTTCCATCTTCGACGTACCACCGGTCAGCACGATGCCGGCCGGGATCAGGTCTTCGTAGCCGCTGCGACGCAGTTCGGCCTGGATCAGCGTGAACAGCTCGTCGTAACGCGGCTCGACCACTTCGGCCAGGGCCTGGCGCGACAACTCGCGCGGTGGACGGTCGCCGACGCTTGGCACCTTGATGGTTTCACCGGCGCCGGCCAGTTTGGCCAGGGCGCAGGCGTAGCGAATCTTGATTTCTTCGGCGTACTGGGTCGGAGTGCGCAACGCCATGGCGATGTCGTTCGTCACCTGATCGCCCGCAATCGGGATCACCGCGGTGTGACGGATCGCGCCTTCGGTGAAGATCGCGATGTCGGTGGTGCCGCCGCCGATGTCCACCAGGCACACGCCCAGCTCTTTCTCGTCGTCGGTCAATACCGAGTAGGCCGAGGCCAGCTGCTCGAGAATGATGTCGTCGATTTCCAGACCACAGCGACGCACGCATTTCTCGATGTTCTGTGCCGCGTTGACGGCGCAGGTGACCACGTGGACCTTGGCTTCCAGACGTACGCCGGACATGCCCAGGGGCTCACGAACGCCTTCCTGGTTATCGATCACGTAATCCTGCGGCAGGGTGTGCAGCACGCGCTGGTCAGCCGGGATCGCCACGGCCTGGGCCGCGTCGAGGACGCGTTCAAGGTCGGCGGAGCTGACTTCGCGATCACGAATCGCGACGATGCCGTGGGAGTTCAGGCTGCGGATGTGATTGCCCGCCACACCGACGAACGCCGAGTGGATCCGGCAACCGGCCATCAGCTGCGCTTCTTCGATCGCGCGCTGAATCGACTGGACGGTGGACTCGATGTTCACCACCACGCCTTTCTTCAGGCCGCGGGACGGATGAGTGCCGATCCCGACGATTTCCAGCGTGCCGTCGTCCGAGACCTCGCCTACCAGCGCCACCACCTTGGAGGTGCCGATATCGAGACCGACGATCATTTTGCCGCTTTGCACGTTTGCCATGGGTCCTGCCTCTTCTTAATTCTTCGCGACAGCGGGTTGGGCTGTCGTGGGCGCTACAGGTTCCCGCCAGCCAACAGCAAGGCCGTTGGCGTAGCGCAGATCGATGCGCGCAATGTTCGTAATCTGTTCTTTAAGCGTCTTGTCGTAGATGGCAATGAAACGGCGCATCTTTTCCACCTGGTTGCCGCGGCCCAGCAGCAGTTCGATCCCCGGGCCTGCACTGCCGGCGCCGGTGGTCAGGAACCAGCTGCCCCGCTCACGCAACTCCAGGCGTGCAATCGAGAAACCCAACGGCCTGAGCATCTGGCTCAGCACCTGGTATTGCTGCATCACTTGCTGCTGAGCCCGTTGTGGGCCGAACAGCTGTGGCAAATGTTCGTAGTTCGCCAGTTCACGCGGGGTGAACGCCTGACCCTGGTTGTTCAACAGCGATTCGTCGCCCCAGCGGGCCACCGGCAGTTGTTCTTCCAGGCGGATCACCACTTGATCCGGCCATACCCGACGCACTTCGGCGTGGGCAATCCAGGGCATCTGTTCCAGCTCGGTGCGCATGCTCGCCAGGTCGATGGTGAAGAAGCTCGACGCCACGTAAGGGGCGATCCGCTGCTGCACCGCTTGCTGGCTGATGTAGCTCAGGTCGCCCTGCACCGCGACCTTGGAGATCGGCCGGTCGGCGTACGGCAGCAACCGCTGTGCGCCTTCGTAAGTACCGAACCCCACCGCCACTAACATCACCGGCCAGAACAAGGCTTTGAGAAAACCAAAATTGGCTTTCGGCAGGCGCGCGGACATCGGCTCTTTGGCCACCATTCGGCTGGCACCCCGCGGCACCGGCTTGCGGCCGGGTACTGGTGGGGGCTGATGTCTCAACTGTGCGCCTTGCATGGTCTTACCCTCGCGCCTCGATGCTGGCTGCCAGAATCGCCAGAACCAGCTGCTGGAAATCCAGACCGGCAGCACGGGCCGCCATCGGCACCAGACTGTGATCGGTCATGCCCGGTGCGGTATTGACTTCGAGGAACCAGAACTGCCCGTCGGCGTCCTGCATCACGTCTGCCCTGCCCCAACCGGCGATACCCAGCGCCTCACAGGCTTTCGCCGTGAGGTCCATCAATTCTTTTTCCTTGGTGCTGTCCAGGCCACACGGAATCCGGTACTGGGTATCGGAAGCCACGTACTTGGCGTCGTAGTCGTAGAAGCTGTGCGTCGTGCCCAGGGCAATGGGTGGCAACACCTGGTCACGCAGGGTGGCGATGGTGAACTCCGGACCTTGAATCCATTGCTCGACCAACACTTGCGAATCGTAGGTACTGGCCGCTTTCCACGCGTCGATCAACTCGGACGCGGAGGTCACTTTGGCCATCCCGATACTTGAACCTTCATGGGCCGGTTTGACGATCAAAGGGAAGCCCAGTTCCGTCGCCGCCGAAATACAATCGGCCTCGGAACTCAATACCGCGTGGCGTGGCGTCGGAATGCCGAGGCTGTGCCAGACCTGTTTGGTGCGCAGCTTGTCCATGGCCAATGCCGAAGCCAGAATGCCGCTGCCGGTGTACGGAATGCCCAGGCACTCCAGCAGGCCTTGCATGCTGCCGTCTTCACCGCCACGACCGTGGAGAATGATGAAGGCGCGGTCGATTTTTTCGTTGAGCAAACGCTGCAACAGGTCATCGCCCACGTCGAGACCGAACGCGTCCACGCCGGCGCTTTGCAGCGCGTCGAGAACCGCGTTACCCGACTTCAGGGATACCTCACGCTCGGCACTCTTGCCGCCGAACAGCACGGCGACGCGGCCGAAATCTTTCGGCGCGATCGTGGAGACGAGGTTGGCGTAAGCAGCAGTCATTTCAACTTCCCCACGCTTGGCGCGGCAACGGCGCCAGCGAACAACGGACTGTTCAACAGTTTCGGTGCAAGACCGCCAATATCACCGGCGCCCTGGCACAGCAGGATGTCGCCGGCACGCAGCAGCGGCTTGACCACCGGCGCGAGGTCGACACCGCGCTCGATGTAGATCGGGTCGAGCTGGCCGCGCTGACGGATGCTGTTGCACAGCTTGCGGCTGTCGGCGCCCGGGATCGGCTCTTCACCGGCCGGATACACTTCCATCAGCAACAGGACGTTGGCGTCGGCCAGTACATTGACGAAATCGTCGTAGAGGTCGCGGGTGCGGCTGTAACGGTGCGGCTGGTAAACCATCACCAGGCGGCGCTCCGGCCAGCCACCGCGCACGGCCTTGATCACAGCGGCCACTTCAGTCGGGTGGTGCCCGTAGTCGTCGACCAGCATTACGCTGCCGTCTTCGACCGGCAGTTCGCCGTAGACCTGGAAGCGTCGGCCAACACCCTGGAAGCCGGACAGGCCCTGGACGATGGCTTCATCGCTGACGCCTTCGTCAGTGGCGATGCAGATGGTGGCCAGTGCGTTCAGCACGTTGTGGTTGCCCGGCATGTTCACCGAGACATCCAGCGGCTCGCGGTCAGGACGCAATACGGTGAAGAAAGTCTGCATGCCCTGCTGACGCACATTGATTGCGCGCACGTCGCAGTCATCGCCGAAGCCGTAAGTGACGGCCGGACGTTTGACCTGCGGCAGAATTTCACGCACCACCGGGTCGTCCAGGCACACCACCGCCAGACCGTAGAACGGCAGGTTGTGCAGGAACTCGACGAAGGTTTTCTTCAGTTTGTTGAAGTCACCGTCGTAGGTCGCCATGTGGTCGGCGTCGATGTTGGTGACCACGGCCACCAGCGGCTGCAAGTGCAGGAAACTGGCGTCGCTTTCATCGGCTTCGGCGATCAGGTAGCGGCTGGTGCCGAGCTGGGCGTTGGTGCCCGCGGCATTCAGGCGACCACCGATGACGAAGGTCGGGTCCAGGCCACCGGCGGCGAACACCGAAGCGATCAGGCTGGTGGTGGTGGTTTTGCCGTGCGTACCGGCAACGGCGATGCCGTGGCGATAGCGCATCAACTCGGCCAGCATCTCGGCGCGTGGCACCACCGGGATGCGGCGTTCCAGCGCGGTGGCGACTTCCGGGTTGGAGGTGTTCACGGCACTCGACACCACCAGCACATCGGCGGCGGAAGCGTTTTCAGCGCGGTGGCCAATGAAAATCTGCGCGCCAAAGGATTCCAGGCGTTCGGTCACCGGGGAAGCTTTCAGGTCCGAACCGGACACGTCATAGCCCAGGTTCAGCAACACTTCGGCGATCCCGCACATGCCCACTCCGCCGATACCGACGAAGTGGATGCGACGGATGCGGCGCATTTCCGGTTGCGGCATGGCTTTCTGATTCTCAACCATGGGCCACCTCCAGGCAGGTATCGACCACGTTACGGGTCGCATCGGGTTTGGCCAGGCGGCGTGCCGCAGTGGCCATGTCGGTGAGTCGTTGTGGTTGCATCAGGACCTCTGTCAGGCGTGCGGCAAGATCCGCAGCGCCAGTCGTTCTTTGCGGCATCAGGAAGGCAGCGCCTTCACGGGCCAAATAATCGGCGTTGCGGGTCTGGTGATCGTCGATCGCGTGGGGCAAGGGCACCAGCATCGAGGGCAGACCGGCGGCGGCCAGTTCACTGATGGTCAGCGCGCCTGCTCGGCACACCACCAGGTCGGCCCAGCCATAGGCGTGGGCCATGTCTTTGATGAAAGGCTGCACTTGCGCCTCGACGCCAGCCGCGCGATAGCGCTCTGCAGTCACTTCATCGTGGTTTTTGCCGGCCTGATGGAACACTTCCGGGCGCAGGTCGGGGGCGACGAGCGATAGGGCTTCAGGCAGCAACTTGTTCAACGGTTCTGCGCCCAGGCTTCCGCCCAGGATCAGCAAACGCGCCTTGCGACCGGCCAGGGCGGGTCGCGGTGTGTCGAGGAACAGCTCGGTGCGCACCGGATTACCGGTGGTCCGTCGGCTGTCCGACAGGGTAAAGGTGTCGGGGAACGCTTCACAGACTCGGGCGGCCAACGGCACCAGCAACCGATTGGCGGTACCTGCCACCGCGTTCTGTTCGTGAACGATCACCGGCACACCAGCCAGTTTGGCTGCAACACCGCCAGGACCGGTCACATAACCACCAAAGCCGACCACGCACACCGGGCGCAGCTGGCGAATGATCGCCCGCGCCTGCCAGACGGACTTGAGCAACATCAACGGCGCCTTGAGCAGGGACAATTTGCCCTTGCCGCGCAGACCGCTGGCATTGATCCGATGCAGCTCGATGCCGGCCATGGGCACCAGATCGTTCTCGATGCCACGCGGCGTCCCGAGCCAATGCACGGTGTAGCCGCGGGCCTGGAATTCGCGAGCGCAGGCCAGCGCCGGGAACACGTGGCCACCGGTGCCGCCCGCCATGATCAGAACGTTAGCGCCCATGGGTCGACTCCTCGGCGAAGTCGCTCTCATGAAACTCCATCTCTTCGCTGCCCAGATGGGTTCGACTTTCCCACTCGATGCGCAGCAACAAGCCGAGACAGGCACAGCAGATCACCAACGAACTGCCGCCATAACTGAGGAACGGCAAGGTCAGGCCCTTGGTCGGCAGCAGGCCGACGTTCACCCCGATGTTGATCAGGAACTGACCAATCCACAGGAACGACAGGCCATACGCGATGTAAGCGGCAAAGAATTGCTTGGCCTTCTCGGCCCAATACCCGATGTACATGCCGCGAATACAAACGAAGACGAATAGCGCGACCGTGCACAAAGAACCTACGGCACCCAGTTCTTCGGCCAGGACCGAAAACACGAAGTCGGTGTGGGCTTCCGGCAGGTAGAACTGTTTCTGCACGCTGTTGCCCAGGCCCACGCCCAGCCATTCGCCACGACCAAACGCGATCAATGCCTGCGATAACTGATAACCGGCACCGAACTGGTCAGCCCACGGATCGGCAAAGTTGGTCAGGCGCGCCATTCGATACGGCTGTACCTGAATCAGCAGCACCACCGCCGCGACCGCCAGAACCACCATCAAGGAAAAACGGAACAGCCCGACCCCGCCGAGGAACAGCATCGCCGCCGCAGCGCCCATCATCACGACGGTGGCACCGAAGTCCGGCTCCATCAGCAACAGCCCCGCCATCGGCAGCAGCACGATGAACGGCTTGAAGAAACCCATCCAGCTTTCACGCACTTCTTTCTGGCGACGCACCAGATAACCGGCGAGGTAGATCACCACGAATACCTTGGCGATCTCGGAAGGCTGAACGTTGAAGAAACTGAAACCGATCCAGCGCATCGACCCGTTCACTTCACGGCCGATACCCGGAATGATCACCATCACCAGCAAACCGAACGCACCAATCAGCATCAGCCAGCCCAGGCGCTGCCAGGTGGCGATCGGAATCATCATGGTGACGATGCAGGCACCCAGGCCCAGCACCACGTAGATCAGGTGGCGAATCATGTAGTACAAGGCACTGCCCGACTGCACGGCCGCCACTTCGGTCGAGGCCGATGCAATCATCACCAGACCGAGGCCGAGCAAGGCCAGGCAACCGGCGAGCATCGGGAAGTCGAGATCGATGCCGCGCCCGGTAATGAGCGGCGAAGGATACGGCTTGATGATGTTGAGCAGGCTCATGCCAGATCCTCCACGGCGCGGACGAACTGGTGACCACGGTCTTCGTAATTCTTGAACATGTCGAAACTGGCGCAGGCCGGCGACAACAGCACCACGTCGCCCGGTTGTGCTACGGCCCGGCATTGCTCCACCGCATCGACCAGCGAACCGACGCGGATCAGCGGCACGGCGTCGCCAATGGCCTCGCCGATCTTGTCGGAGTCGCGGCCCATCAGGATCACGGCGCGGCAGTTGGCCGCCACCGGATCACGCAGATCATTGAACTCGGCGCCCTTGCCGTCGCCACCGGCGATCAGCACGACCTTGCCATCGATGTCCGCGCCCAGGCCTTCGATGGCAGCCAGTGCGGCGCCAACGTTGGTGGCCTTGGAATCGTTGTAATAGCCCACGCCATCGAGGTCACGAACCCACTGGCAGCGATGCTCAAGCCCGGCGAACGTGCGCAGGCTCGACAGCATGGCGTCGAACGGCAGCCCGACCGCGTGGCCAAGGGCCAAGGCCGCCAGGGCATTGGACTGGTTGTGGGCACCGCGAATTTTCAACTCGCGCACCGGCATCAGGTTCTGGAATTCGAAGGCCAGGTACTTCTCGCCGTGCTCTTCCCGGATACCAAAGGCCTTGAAATCAGGCTTGCCCAAACCGAAGGTCCAGCAAGGCTGGCCTTCGCCAATCAATGGGCGGGTCAGCGCGTCCTGGCGATTGACCACAAATTGTTTGGCGCCGCGGAAGATCCGGTGCTTGGCCAGGTGATAGGCCGGCAGACCGCTGTAGCGGTCCATGTGGTCTTCGCTGATGTTGAGCACGGTCGCCACTTCGGCGTTGAGTTGGTCAGTGGTTTCGAGCTGGAAGCTCGACAACTCCATCACGTACAGCTCGACGTCATCGCGAAGCAGGTCCAGCGCCGGGGTGCCAAGATTGCCTCCGACGGCGACACGCTTACCCGCCGCAGCAGCCATCTCGCCCACCAGGGTGGTGACGGTGCTTTTCGCGTTGGAACCGCTGATGGCGACAATCGGCGCCTTCGCATTACGCGCGAACAGCTCGATGTCACCGGACAGTTTC
Source organism: Pseudomonas sp. IT-P171 (assembly GCF_949767765.1). Classification (NCBI taxonomy): domain Bacteria; kingdom Pseudomonadati; phylum Pseudomonadota; class Gammaproteobacteria; order Pseudomonadales; family Pseudomonadaceae; genus Pseudomonas; species Pseudomonas sp. IT-P171. Next base: position 115,563 of record NZ_CATKQN010000022.1, on the reverse strand, counting down.
ACGCCACGGGCAGCAGCGGCCTGCAGGGCCGGGGTCGCCAGCGCCAGGCCGGGGCTCACGTAGAGTTCGTCGGCACGGCACAGGAATTCGACGTCCAGCTCGCCACAACGCACTTCCACGTGCGGATAGTCACGCTTGAGCGTGGCCAGTTCCGGTGGATTTTCCCGCGTATCGGCGACAGCAAACGACGTGCCCCGGTTCGCCAGGAAGCGAACCAGGGACATGCCGCTCTTGCCGAGGCCGACAACGATGCGGAAGTGGTCAGAAGCGATCAGAGACACTCGTTCTACCTCAGCTTCAGGGTGGCAAGGCCGACCAGTACGAGAATCACGGTGATGATCCAGAAACGGACGATCACGCGTGGCTCGGGCCAGCCCTTGAGTTCAAAGTGGTGGTGAATCGGCGCCATGCGGAACACGCGGCGACCGGTCAACTTGAAGGATGCGACCTGGATGACCACCGACAGGGTTTCCATCACGAACACACCGCCCATGATGAACAGGACGATTTCCTGGCGGACGATCACCGCGATGGTGCCCAGGGCTGCGCCCAGCGCCAGTGCGCCGACGTCGCCCATGAAGACTTGTGCCGGATAGGTGTTGAACCAGAGGAAGCCAAGGCCCGCACCGATCAGCGCACCGCAGAACACGATCAACTCACCGGCGCCCGGTACGTACGGGATCAGCAGGTATTCAGCGAATTTCACGTTACCCGACAGGTAGCAGAAAATGCCCAGGCCACCGCCGACCATCACGGTCGGCATGATCGCCAGGCCATCGAGGCCGTCGGTCAGGTTGACCGCGTTGCTCGAGCCGACGATCACGAAATAGGTCAGGACGATGAAGCCGGCGCCCAGCGGAATGCTGTAGTCCTTGAGCATCGGCAGGATCAGGGTGGTTTCGACCGGCGTCGCAGCGGTCATATAAAGGAAGATCGCCGCGCCCAGGCCGAACACCGACTGCCAGAAGTATTTCCAGCGGCTTGGCAAGCCTTTGGAGTTCTTCTCGATCACCTTGCGATAGTCATCAACCCAGCCGATGGCACCGAACAGCAACGTGACCAGCAACACGGTCCACACATAGCGGTTGCTCAGGTCAGCCCAGAGCAAGGTGCTCACCCCGATCGACGACAGGATCAGTGCGCCACCCATGGTCGGCGTGCCGGATTTAGACAGGTGCGATTGTGGACCGTCGTTACGAACGGACTGACCGATCTGGCGGTTCTGCAACGTGCGGATCATCCACGGGCCGTAGCACAGCGACAGGACCAGCGCGGTCAGCACACCGAGAATCCCGCGCAGGGTCAGGTACTGGAAGACCGCGAAGCCTTTGTAGAACTGTTGCAGGTACTCCGCTAACAGCAGCAGCATCAATGTTTCTCCAGGCTGGACCCGCACAAAGCGGCGACGATGTTTTCCATCGCAGCGCTGCGCGAGCCCTTGATCAAAATGGTGGTGTTTGTGTCTTGCTCGGCGCCGAGGGCCTTGATCAGTTCAGCTTGGGTACTGAAGTGAAAAGCCTGCTCGCCGAAAGCCTTCACGGCGTGGGTCATCATGGGCCCGACCGCGTAAAGTGCGGAAACCTTGCCACGGGCGTACTCGCCCACGTCGCGGTGCCCCTGCTCCGCCCAGTCGCCCAACTCGCCGATATCCCCGAGCACCAGAACGGTGCGACCGGAAAAGCCGGCGAGTATATCAACGGCAGCGCACATGGAGGTGGGGTTCGCGTTGTAGGTGTCATCGATCACGCGCATGCCATTGGTGGCCAGTTGCGCAACGGTGCGGCCCTTGACCGGCTGCACGGCGCCAAGGCCGGTGGCGATACCGAACAGCGACACGCCCAGGGCATGCGCAGCAGCGGCGGCGGCCATGGCATTGGCAACGTTATGGGTGCCGAGCAGGTTCAGTTGAACGCGCTCCACACCGTCAGGACTGTGCAGGTTGAACGCCGGGCAACCGCGAGCGTCGCGGTCCAGGTCGCTGGCGTAGAAGTCGGCGCTGACGTTGCTCAGGGCGAAGGTCAGGACTTTGCGACCGGCGGCGCGGGTCTTCCAGATCTCGAAGGCCTTGTCGTCAAGATTGAGCACCGCGACGCCATCGGCCGCCAGTCCTTCAATAATCTCGCCCTTGGCTTCAACGATTTTTTCCGGCCCGCCGAACTCGCCGACGTGGGCGGTTCCGGCATTGTTGAGCACGGCCACATGGGGTTTGGTCATGCCGACGGTGTAGGCGATTTCACCAAGACGCGAAGCACCCAGTTCGATCACGGCCGCAGTATGTTCCGGCGCGAGTTCGAGCAAGGTCAGCGGCACGCCGAGGTCGTTGTTCAGGTTGCCGCGGGTCGCCAGCACCGGACCGCGCGTGCGCAGTATGCTCGCGAGCATTTCCTTGACCGTGGTCTTGCCGCTGGAGCCCGTGATGGCGGCAACCGGATGGGTAAACGCCGCACGATTCATCGCGCCCAATTGACCCAGCGCCTGACGGGTGTCCTTGACCAGCAATTGCGGCAGCGCGCTGTCGGCGACTTCGCGCTCGACCAGGGCACCGACGGCGCCTTTGCTGGCAACGTCGTTCAGATAATCATGACCGTCGAAGCGCGGACCGGTCAGGGCAATGAACAGCTGACCCGGTTTGATCGCACGGCTGTCGATGCTGACACCCTCGAACGTGGCATCGGCGAGGATCAATCGGCCATTCAGTGCGCGGGTCAGTTCGCTCAGTTTCAGGGGTTTAAGCATGGGCCACCTCCCACGCGGTCAACGCGTGATCCGCTTCGACCAGATCAGAGAAGTCGTGGCGCTGACCGTTGATTTCCTGATAGTCCTCGTGACCTTTACCGGCCAAGACAATCACGTCATCCACCGAGGCGCTGGCGATCAACTGGGCAATCGCCTGACCACGACCGGCGACGAAAGTAACTTTGTCCACATCGGTGAATCCGGCGCGGATGTCATCGAAAATCACGGCCGGATCTTCGGTGCGCGGATTGTCATCGGTCACCAGCACGCCATCGGCCAGACGCTCGACCACTTCGGCCATCAGCGGACGCTTGCCGCGATCGCGATCACCGCCGCAACCGAACAGGCACAACAAGCGGCCTTTGGCGTGCGGGCGCAGGGCCATCAATACTTTTTCCAGCGCATCCGGGGTGTGGGCGTAATCGACCACCACCAACGGCTGAGTACCGCCGCCCAGACGCTGCATGCGTCCGGCAGGGCCTTCGAGTTTTGGCAGGACCTTGAGAATTTCGTCCAGCGCATAGTCCAGACCGAGCAAGGCGCCGACCGCAGCCAAGACGTTGCTCAGGTTGAAGCGACCGAGCAAGGTGCTGCGCAGATGGTGCTCGCCTTGCGGTGTAACCAAGGTCGCGCGCACGCCTTCGTCGTCGAACTGTGCTTCGCGGCAATACAGGTAAGCGCTGCTGTCGAGCAGGCTGTAGGTGATCAAGCGCGATTCGCGTTTTTCGGCAGCCAGTTGCCGACCGAAATCGTCGTCGAGGTTAACCACCCGGCATTTCAGATCGTTCCAGGCAAACAACCTGGCCTTGGCTTCGCCGTAGGCTTCCATGGTGCCGTGGTAATCCAGATGATCGCGGGACAGGTTGGTCATCACCGCCACATCAAACGCCAACGCGGTGACACGCCCCTGATCCAGACCGTGGGACGACACTTCCATGGCCACGGCTTTGGCACCGGCCTTTTTCAGGTCAGCCAGGGTTGCCTGCACCGCGATCGGGTTCGGTGTGGTGTGCAGGCCGCTTTCCAGCGCGCCGTAGAAACCCGAGCCCAATGTGCCGACGATGCCGCAGTGTTGACCGAGCAGGTCCAGCGCTTGCGCCACCAACTGGGTCACGCTGGTTTTGCCGTTGGTGCCGGTCACGCCGACCAGGTTCAGGTGGCGGCTCGGGTCACCGTAAAAACGCCCGGCGATGTCCGACAGCTGCGCCGCGAGGCCTTTCACTGGGATCATCGGCACATCGGTGATCGGCAATACAGTTGCGCCTTCGACTTCATAAGCCACGGCCGCCGCACCACGCTGCAAGGCGTCGGTGATGTGCGCGCGACCGTCGAACTTGCCGCCGGGGACGGCAAGAAACAGGTCGCCTGCCCGTACGTTGCGGCTGTCCAGTGCCAATTCACGGATCAACAGATCGCGGCCGGCGTGGGCGAAAATCTTGTTCAGACTCAGAGACATCAGCCGCGCCCTCCATTGGCTTTCAGCGGAACGACCGGTGTTGCGTTGGCCTGTTGAACCGGTGGCAGGTTGTCCGGCGTGATGTTCATCAGGCGCAACGTCCCGGACATCACTTTGCTGAACACCGGCGCCGATACCAGGCCCCCGAAGTAACCGGCCTTGGTCGGTTCATCGATCACCACCACGATGGCGTAACGCGGATCGCTCATCGGGCCGAAGCCGGCGAACAACGAGCGGTAGGAATTCTCGGCGTAGCCTTTGGTGCCGACCGACGTTTTACGTGCGGTACCGGACTTGCCACCCACGTGATACGCCGGCACCTGCGCACGGAATACACCGCGCGGGGCCTCGATCACTTGTTGCAGCATGGTCTGCATGGTTTTCGCGACCGCTTCCGGCAACACTTGCGTGGTTTGCGGCGCCTTGTCGGTCTTGATCAGCGTCAGTGGCGCGAGGCGACCGTTGTTGGCCAGGGCCGAGAAGGCATGGACCAACTGGATCGCAGTCACGGAAATACCGTAGCCGTAGGACAGCGTCGCGGTTTCAGCCTTGCGCCATTCGCGGTAGTTCGGCAGGTTGCCCACGCGCTCGCCCGGGAAGCCGAGGCCCGTGTCCTGGCCGAGGCCGACTTTCTGCGCCAGACGGAAAATGGTTTCGCCGCCGATATCGAATGCGACCTTACTCATGCCGACGTTACTGGAGTTGATCAGAATGCCGGTCAGGTCGAGCACCGGACCTTCACTCTTGGAGACGTCCTTGATGGTGTACTTGCCAATCTGCAAGGTGCCCGGATACACCTCGACGGTGTCGGTCGGTTTCCAGCGGCCGGTTTCGATCGCAGCGCTCATGGAAATCGCTTTCATGGTCGAACCCGGTTCGAACACGTCGATCATCGCGCGGTTACGCATCATCGCCGGTTGCAGGTTGCGACGGTTGTTCGGGTTATAGGTCGGCTGGTTGACCATGGCGAGGATCTCGCCAGTCTTCACGTCCATGATCACCAGGCTGCCGGCCTTGGCGCCGTTCTCGATGATCGCGTTGCGCAGTTCGCGGTTGGCCAGGTATTGCAGACGCAGGTCAATGGACAACGCCAAGGGCTTGCCGGCCTTGGCGTTTTTGGTCACCTGAACATCTTTGATAAGTCGCCCGCGCCGGTCCTTGATGACCTGTCGCTTGCCGGGGACCCCGGCGAGCCATTCGTCATAAGCCAGTTCGACACCTTCACGACCGTGGTCATCGATGTCGGTAAAGCCCACCATGTGCGCGGTCACTTCGCCAGCCGGGTAGAAACGGCGGAATTCTTCAATGCCGTAGACGCCCGGTACTTTCAGGTCGAGCACGGACTGGCCTTGCTCAGGCGTCAGCCCGCGCACCAGATAAATGAATTCTTTGTTGGCCTGGGCTTCGAGACGTTCGGCCAGGGCTTTCGGATCCTGACCCAACGCGGCGGCCAGTGCGGGCCACTTCTCTTTGGCCAGCTGCATTTCCTTGGCGTTGGCCCACAGGGTGGTGACCGGGGTACTGACGGCCAATGGCTCGCCGTTACGGTCGGTAATCAGACCACGGTGAGCCGGAATCGGGATGTGACGAACGCTGCGCGCGTCGCCCTGACCTTTCAGGAAGGCACGGTCGACCACTTGCAGGTCAATGATGCGCCAGCAAATCGCCGCGACCATGACGCCGAGCAAACCCACCACCAGGCGAAAACGCCATGGGAACATTGCGCCTTCGAGTTTCATCATGGCGCCACCATCTGCACGTCAGCCGCGCCGGGGATGTGCATCTTCAGTTGCTCGGTGGCCAGGACTTCGATGCGGCTGTGGGCGGTCCAGGTGCTCTGCTCGAGAATCAGCCGCCCCCATTCCGCCTGCGCCTTGTCGCGCACGCTCAACTCGCTGTACAGCGAGTTCAACAGCTGACGGTTCCAGTGGGCGCTGTATGACACGCCGATGGCCGACACAAGCACGCCCACGAACAGCAGCAGCATGAAAAAGCTTCCGCCGGGCAGTGGCTTGGCGAAAAGCTTGCTCACCGCAGCTTCTCCGCGACGCGCATGACGGCGCTACGGGAACGTGGGTTGGCTTTGAGTTCGGCCTCGGAGGCGGACTGCGCTTTGCCATGGACTTTGATTTTCGGTTCGAAAGCGACGTGACGCACCGGCAGATTGCGCGGCAGGTTGTCGGCTTCGCCTTTCACCAGCTTGCGCATGAACAGTTTGACGATGCGGTCTTCCAGCGAATGGAAGCTGATGACGACCAGACGACCGCCGATTTCCAGGCATTCCAGCGCGGCTTCGAGGCCGGCTTCCAGATCGCCCAGTTCATTGTTGACGTGGATACGCAGGCCCTGAAACGCACGGGTCGCCGGGTTCTTGCCCTTTTCCCACGCCGGGTTGGCGACTTTCAGGACTTCAGCCAGGTCGCCGGTGCGCTCGAACGGCTTGATGTCGCGACGCTCAGCCACGGCACGCGCCATGCGGCCGGAGAAACGTTCTTCGCCGTATTCCTTGAACACCCGGGCGATTTCTTCCACCGGCGCGGTGTTGACGAACTCGGCGGCGCTGATCCCGCGGGACGGGTCCATACGCATGTCCAGCGGACCATCGTTGAGGAAACTGAAGCCGCGCTCAGGGTCGTCGAGCTGTGGCGAGGACACGCCCAGGTCAAGCAAAACGCCGCTGACCTTGCCGGCAAGACCGCGCTCGACCACTTCCGAACCGAGCTCGGCAAAGCTGCGCTGCACAACGACAAAGCGGCCGTCTTCGGCCGCTAGCGCTTGCCCGGTGGCAATCGCTTGAGGATCTTTATCAAATCCGAGCACTCGACCATCGGGACCCAGCTTGCTGAGGATCAACCGACTGTGTCCGCCGCGCCCGAACGTGCCGTCCAGATAGCAGCCATCAGGACGTACGGCGAGAGCCTCGACGGCTTCGTCAAGCAGTACGGTGATGTGGTTAAAGCCGCTATCAATAGTCACAGGATCAAATCACGCAGTTCATCAGGCATGGCGCCCGGTTGTTGAATAGCAGCCAGGTCAGCGGCAGAAACCGCATCCCAGGCATCCTCGTCCCACAATTGGAACTTGTTCAGTTGGCCTACCAGCATCGCGCGCTTGTCCAATCGGGCATATTCACGAAGACGCGGCGGAACCAGAAAACGACCACTGCCATCGAGCTCGAGGTCGACGGCATTACCAATCAGTAAACGTTGCAGGCGGCGGTTCTCTTCGCGAAGCGAAGGCAGTGCGCGCAGTTTGGTTTCAATAATTTCCCACTCATCGAGGGGGTAAACACACAAACACGGATCAACGGCATCAATTGTGACGATTAGCTGCCCGGAACTACGCGAAACGAGCTCGTCACGGTACCGGCTCGGCATGGCGAGACGGCCCTTTGCGTCGAGACTGATAGCGTTAGCTCCGCGAAACACGTCAGCGTTTCTCCAAATATTAGCGTTTTGCGTTCAAAAAACCCACTTCATGCCACTTTCCGCCACTTGCGCACACTATAGGAATGCGGCCACCGCACCGTCAAGGCGCGGATTAAAGGAAAACCCTTACAGAACTGAGATTTAGGAGCGTATTAGGAGGGGTAACGAGAATCTGGCGGATGAATTTGCCCAATAACTTGAATCAGCACTGGAGGCTGCACTCAGAAGTTAAAGTAGTTTGTTAAGAGTAAGATTTTTTCGGTATTACAAAAGAGGATATGCGATGGATTATGCAAGGAGGGAAACTGCCATTACGAGCGCCCTGCTCAATGATTCAAGCAGGGAGGAAAAAAGGTGGAGAGTCGATCTGTAAGCCGGGTTCTGTCTTGAACAGTCATTCGTCTACGATGGCCATCACTGGACATCTTTAGCAACCTACCCGGTCCCAGCGCGGGCCACGCCTTGGGACCCTATTTGGTCTTGCTCCAAGTGGGGTTTACCTAGCCACGAACTGTTGCCAGACGTGCGGTGCGCTCTTACCGCACCTTTTCACCCTTACCGGCGCCGAAGCGCTTAGGCGGTTATTTTCTGTGGCACTTTCCGTAGGCTCACGCCTCCCAGGCATTACCTGGCACTTCGCCCTATGGAGCCCGGACTTTCCTCCCCCCCCTAATTTTCATAGAAGGCAGCGACTGTCCGATCGACTCTCCGCCGCGAAGGTTAACGGCAGAGCGGCCGAAGAACAAGCGTTAAACGCCTTCAGCCACGCCTGCACGTCGGGTTTTACTCGCCCTTCTGTTTATCCAGCGCCACCTGATACAGAACATTCTTGCGCTCGCCGGTAATTTGCGCCGCCAAGGCTGCGGCACGCTTGAGCGGCATCTCTTCGAGCAACAGATTGAGAATGCGCATGGCTTCACTGCTGACGGCGTCCTCGGTTTCGGGGGCCGACCAGCCCGCGACCAGCACCACGCACTCACCGCGCTGCTGATTGCTGTCCGACTCGACGAACTCGCGCAGCTCGGCCAAGGGCAGGCCTTTGAGGGTTTCGAAGGTTTTGGTCAGCTCCCGCGCCAGCAACGCCGGACGCTCCGGGCCAAAAACCAGCTCCATGTCTTGCAGGCATTCAAGGATGCGGTGTGGGGCCTCGTAGAAAATCAGCGTACGCGGCTCTTCTTTAAGCAGTTCAAGACGGGCACGACGACCGACAGCCTTCGCCGGCAGGAAGCCTTCGAAGATAAAACGATCCGAAGGCAGACCCGCCGCAGACAGCGCCGCGATCAATGCACAGGCGCCCGGAACCGGCACCACGTTGATTCCCGCCGCGCGAGCCTGACGCACCAGGTGATAACCCGGATCGGAAATCAGCGGCGTCCCGGCATCGGAAATCAGCGCCACATCGTCGCCAGCGAGCAGGCGGGTAATAAAGCGGCTACCTTCATCCCGCTCATTGTGTTCATGGCAGGCTGCCAGCGGCGTAGGAATGCCGAAGTGCTGCATCAATCGCTGGGAGTGACGCGTGTCTTCGGCGGCGATCAAGGCCACTTCGCGCAGGATCTTCAGCGCGCGCGCGCTGATGTCGTCCAGGTTGCCGATGGGCGTCGCCACCACATAAAGCGAGCCAGCAGCGGAATTCAAAGCACCTGGAGCAGTCAAAGCGCACACCTCATGATCGGTAAAAGCCGCCATTGTAGCGCGTAGCGATGCTTTCGATACGCGCAAGCAAGCCCGGTTTTTTCAGCCATTTGTGCAGTGCTGCAACATTTGTACGAGCTAAATTGATCGATTCACGCCAGCAACATCGCGCCCCGGCCAGTGCTTGGGTACAATTCCACGCTAATTTGATCGAGTATCAGGAACACTACATGATCGCTTGCCTGCGGCTGTTCACTGCCCTCTGCCTCGCTGCCTTGCTGGCGGCTTGCGCCAGCTCGCCCTCTTCCAGCCTTGGCGAACTTCCACGGACCCCGGATGCCAGCATCGAGCAACTGCTCGATCAGGCCGCCAAAAGCAAAACACCGGAGCAAGCTGCCCTGCTTCGCTTGAGTGCGGCAGACCTGGCTTATCGCCAGGGCAATGCCGGCCAGTCCGCGCAAATCCTGCAACAAGTGCCGGTCGAACAACTCAAGCCTGGCCAACAGGTATTTGCCAGCACCCTGGCGGCTGAACTGGCCATGACGCGCAATCAGCCGAAAGCTGCGCTGACGGCCTTGAGCCACCCGAGCCTGCAGCGCCTGGGCGAATTGCCTGTCGAACAACAGGTTCGCACTGGCACCGTGCATGCCCGCGCCCTTGAAGCCGATGGCCAGACCCTCGCCGCCGCACGGGAGCGTATTTTCATCGCGCCGATGCTGAGCGGTGAAGCGGCAAGCAAAAACCACGAAGCGATCTGGACCCTGATCGCCTCGCTGCCAACCGATCAACTGCAACCGACCACCAACGACGACCTCGGTGGCTGGATGGGCCTGGCGCTGGCGGTGAAAACCGCTGGCACCCTGGAGCAGCAGCAAGCCGCGATCGACACCTGGCGCGCCCAGAACCCTAAACACCCGGCCGCCGCCCAGTTGCCCCTGCCACTGACCAGGCTCAAGGAACTGGCCAGCCAGCCCCTGAGCAAGATCGCCCTGCTGTTGCCGCAAGACGGCCCGCTGGCAACCGTCGGCAAAGCGCTTCGCGAAGGTTTCATGGCGGCTCATTACCAGGCTCAACAAGCCGGTCAGAAACCGCCAGCCATCGAGTTCTATGACAGCTCGCGCCTGACCTCCCTCGACGAGTTCTATCGCAAGGCTCAGGCCGATGGCGTGCAACTGGTCGTCGGGCCGCTGGAAAAGCCGCTGGTCAAACAGCTCAGCGCTCGTCCGCAGCTGCCGATCACGACCCTGGCGCTGAATTACAGCGAAGGCGAACAAGGCCCGGCGCAGCTGTTCCAGTTCGGTCTTGCCGCTGAAGACGAAGCGCGCGAAGTGTCTCGTCGCGCTCGCGCCGACGGCCTGCATCGCGCCGCCATCATGGTGCCGAAAGGCGAATGGGGCGATCGCGTACTGAGAGCGTTCAGCCAGGATTGGCAAGCCAACGGCGGCAGCATCATTGCCACCGAACGTGTAGACCAGCCGGTGCAACTGGCCCAGCAGATTGCCGACATGTTCCAGCTGCGCCAGAGCGAAGGCCGCGCCAAGAGCCTGCAAAGCACTGTTGGTTCGCAGGTAGCCGCCCAGCCGTCGCGCCGTCAGGACATCGAGTTCATCTTCCTGGCCGCCACACCTCAGCAGGCCCAGCAGATCAAGCCGACCTTGAACTTCCAGTACGCTGGCGATGTGCCGGTGTACGCCACGTCCCACGTGTTCAGCGCCAGCGGCGACGCCAACCAGTACAACGACATGAATGGCGTTCGTTTCTGCGAAACCCCATGGCTGCTGGATGCCAATGATCCACTGCGCAAACAAGTGACTGCACAATGGCCACAAGCCGGCGGCAGCCTGGGCCGCCTGTATGCGATGGGCGTCGATGCCTATCGCCTGGCTCCACGCCTGGGGCAACTCAAGGCACTGCCGGACAGCCGCATCGAAGGCCAATCGGGCAGCCTGGGCATGACTCAGAACCAACGCGTGGTGCGCCAGTTGCCATGGGCCCAGTTCGTCAACGGCCAGGTTCAACGCCTGCCGGACACCCCGCGCTGATGCCTGACAGGTCACGCCAGCAAAGCGGTAAAGATGCCGAGCGCCACGCGCTCGAGCATCTTCAACAACAGGGTCTGCGCCTGCTGGCGCAGAACTGGTTGTGTAAACGCGGCGAGCTTGATCTGGTCATGCTTGATGGCGATACAGTAGTATTCGTTGAAGTTCGCTACAGAAAAAACACTCAATGGGGTGGCGCGCTCGATAGCATCGATGAGCGCAAACGGCAGAAACTGATTGTTGCCGCGCAGTATTTTCTTCAGCGCGAGTCGCGTTGGGCCAATTCCCCTTGCCGTTTCGACGTGGTCGCCATCGACAGCAACCACGATCAGTTGAACTGGCTGCAGAATGCCTTCGACAGCTGATCGCGTGCGTCCCGAAACGGACACTTTCACCCAACAATTTTGCTCTTTGCTTTGCGGGCTGCACATTCATGTGCCGAGTAGCCGCGCTAATTAAGGTCACACAGATGGACATGCAATCCCGAATTCGCCAGCTTTTTCAGGCCAGTATCGACACCAAGCAAATGGCGATGGACGTACTTGCACCGCACATCGAGCAAGCCAGCCAGGTGATGGTCAACGCCCTGCTCAACGAAGGCAAAATGCTGTCCTGCGGCAACGGCGGCTCCGCCGGCGACGCCCAGCATTTCTCGTCCGAGCTGCTCAACCGCTTCGAACGCGAGCGCCCGAGCCTGCCGGCTATTGCGCTGACCACCGACAGTTCGACGATCACCTCGATCGCCAACGACTACAGCTACAACGAAATCTTCTCCAAGCAAATCCGCGCGCTCGGCCAGCCGGGCGACGTATTGCTGGCGATTTCCACCAGCGGCAACTCGGCAAACATAATTCAAGCGATCCAGGCCGCACATGATCGCGAAATGATTGTCGTAGCATTGACCGGTCGCGATGGCGGCGGCATGGCGTCGCTGCTGTTGCCCGAGGACGTCGAGATTCGCGTACCGGCCAACGTCACCGCACGTATTCAGGAAGTCCACCTGCTGGCGATCCATTGCCTTTGCGACTTGATCGACAGCCAACTGTTCGGGAGTGAAGAATGACCCCTAATCGCCTAGGCCTTCTGGCCTTGACTCTGTGCCTTGGCATCAGCGGCTGCACCTCGGTGGTTAACGCCAGCCGTGAAGCACCGATCGATGATGACCGCGGCACGCGCACCTTGGGCAGCAAGATCGACGACTCTCTGATCGACACCAAGGTCGGCGTGAACATCGCCAAGGCCGATCCAGCCCTGGACAACGATTCGCACATCGTCGTCACCAGCTTCAACGGTGTCGTGCTGCTCGCCGGCCAAACCCCACGCGCAGATCTCAAGGCCAAGGCCGAACAGGCCGCCGCCGCTGTCCAGCGCGTGAAAACGGTACATAACGAACTGCAGGTGCTGCCGCCCTCTGGCTTCCTTGCCCGCCAGAACGACACCTGGCTGACCTCCAAGATCAAGACCCAGATGCTCACAGATCCGAACATTCCGGGCTCGCGCATCAAGGTTGTCACCGAGAACGGTATCGTTTACTTGCTGGGCCTGCTGACCAAACAGGAAGCGGCTCAGGCGACCAATCTGGTGCAGGGTGTTTCCGGGGTGCAGAAGATTGTGAAGTTGTTTGAGTACATCGACTGACACTGTACGAGCTATCGAGCGAAACGAGGCTGCGATCTTCTGATCGTGGTTAAAAGCAAAATCAAAAGATCGCAGCCTTCGGCAGCTCCTACGGTTTGAAAATGGTGAAGTAATAAAAAAGGCGATCCTCTCGGATCGCCTTTTTTATTACTTCACCACTTTCAAACTGGGTCGACCGCTGGGACGCGGCGGCTCACTGTCGGGTGGCGGAAGATCATCATCCGGCTCAATCTCTTCCTCGTCTTCCATAGGCGATTCCAGATCAAACACCATGCCCTGACCGTTCTCCCGGGCGTAAATGCCCAGGATCGATGCGATAGGCACGTACAGAGTATGCGGCACGCCACCGAAGCGCCCTTCGAAGCTGACCGCTTCGTTGTCCATGTGCAAATGGCGCACGGCGGCCGGCGAAACGTTCAGGACAATCTGTCCGTCACTGGCGAAACCTTGTGGCACCTGCACCGACGGATATTCGGAGTTGACCAGCATGTGCGGGGTGCAATCGTTGTCCACAATCCACTCGTAGAGCGCGCGGACCAGATAAGGTCGACTGGAGTTCATAGCGGCTCCTTAAGCCTTAGCGCATATCGCGTTCGACACCAGACAGACTCGCCTGGAAAGCCTCACGCGCAAACGAGCGCTCCATATAATCAAGCAGCGGCTTGGCAGGCCGCGGCAGTTCAATACCTAGAATCGGCAAGCGCCAGAGTATTGGCAATAGGCAGCAATCCACCAGACTTTGTTCCTCGCTGAGGAAAAACGGCTTGTCGGCGAAAAGCGGCGACACGCCAGTCAGGCTTTCGCGCAGCTCTTTACGAGCCACCACGCGAGCTGCTTCCTTGGTCCGCGAATCCAGGATCAGATCCACCAGACCACACCAGTCACGCTGAATACGATGAATCAGCAAACGGCTGTTGGCACGCGCCACTGGATAAACCGGCAGTAAAGGCGGATGCGGGTAACGCTCATCCAGATATTCCATCACCACGGTCGACTCCCACAACGCCAGGTCACGATCGACCAGGGTGGGCAGGCTTCCGTAAGGGTTCACCTCAATCAGTTTAGGCGGCTGGCGGCCAGCTTCCACATAAATGATCTCGGCGCTGACACCCTTCTCTGCAAGTACGATACGCACTCGGTGGGAATAGTGGTCGGCGGGGTCGGAGTAACAGGCCAACCGATTGGTCACGCCCATGGCGGTCCTCCTCGCTTGTTGAAATTATCGGAAGCGGAAAAAACGCGCGCGCCCAGAGGGCGCCTCCCGTAACGCCTGGATGACCAGACTCGTTACATTTTCAGAGACGCCCTGGGGCGCGCGCGATTAACAGCAATTGCTTGAAACTTTATCAGTGCACATCTTTCCAGTATTCGCGCTTGAGCAAGTAGGCGAATACAAAGAAGAACGCCAGGTACAGCAACACATAGGTACCGATGCGCTGATGCTCCAGCTTAACCGGGTTAGCCGAGTAAGCGAGGAAGGTTACCAGATTCTTGACCTTCTCATCGAACTGCTCTTCGGTCAGAGCACCGCTCTTCGGCACAATGGTCAGCTGATCGCACGCTTCATGAGTCAGCGCGGTACCGGTCAGCGGATCATATTGCTTCTTGCCGTCCTCGACGATCTGGACCTGTTTGCAACCGACGACCTGACGACCTTGCAGGCCCACCAGGACGTTCGGCATACCCACGTTCGGGAAGACCTTGTTGTTCACGCCCCAAGGACGCGTCGGGTCTTCGTAGAACGACTTCAGGTAACCGTAGAGCCAGTCCGTACCGCGAACACGAGCCACCAGGGTCAGGTCGGGCGGTGCAGCACCGAACCAGGTCTTGGCGTCAGCCGGCTGCATGCCGATGCTCATGTGGTCGCCAATCTTGGCGCCGGTGAACACCAGCTTCGACAACATCAGATCGTGAGGAATACCCAGATCGTCGGCAACACGCTCGTAGCGTTGGAACTTGGCGCTGTGGCAGCCCATGCAATAGTTGGCGAACGTACGTGCGCCGTCCTGCATGGCAGCTTTATCGGAAACGTCGATGTCGACTTTTTCCAGCGCCGGGCCCGCTTGTCCTGCTGCGAAAGCAAACACTGGCAGTGCAGTGAGCATCAATACCGCAAATAGCTTTTTCATCAGCCAGTCACCCTTTCCGGAACCGGTTTGGTCTTCTCGAGCCTGGTGTAGAACGGCATCAGAATGAAGTAGGCGAAGTACAGGAAGGTACATACCTGCGACAGCAGCGTACGACCCGGCGTCGGAGCCAGAACACCCAGAATGCCGAGGATCACGAACGAAATGCAGAACACCACCAGCCAGATTTTGCTCAGCCAGCCTTTGTAGCGCATCGACTTGACGGGGCTGCGATCCAGCCACGGCAGGACGAACAGCACAGCGATGGCTGCGCCCATGGCGATAACGCCCAGGAGCTTGTCCGGAACCGCCCGCAGAATCGCGTAGAACGGTGTGAAGTACCAGACCGGAGCGATGTGCTCAGGGGTCTTGAAGGCGTTCGCCACTTCAAAGTTCGGCTTCTCGAGGAAGTAGCCGCCCATTTCCGGGAAGAAGAACACGATCGAGCAGAAGATAAACAGGAACACCACCACGCCGACGATATCTTTCACGGTGTAGTACGGGTGGAAGGCAATGCCGTCCAGCGGTACGCCGTTTTCGTCTTTGTGTTTCTTGATGTCGACGCCGTCAGGGTTGTTCGAACCGACTTCGTGCAACGCCAGAACGTGCAGCACCACCAGACCGAGAATCACGATCGGCAGGGCAACAACGTGCAGGGCAAAGAAGCGGTTCAGGGTGATACCGGAAATCAGGTAGTCACCACGGATCCACTGGGTCAGGTCGTTACCGATGACCGGGATCGCACCGAACAGCGAGATAATCACCTGGGCGCCCCAGTAGGACATCTGACCCCACGGCAGCAGATAACCCATGAAGGCCTCAGCCATCAGCGCCAGGTAAATCAGCATGCCGAAGACCCACACCAGCTCACGCGGCTTCTGGTACGAACCGTAGAGCAAGCCACGGAACATGTGCAGATACACCACGATAAAGAACATCGAAGCGCCGACGGCGTGCAACATACGCAGGATCGAGCCGTACTCGACGTCGCGCATGATGTATTCGACGGAGGCAAAGGCTTCTTCCGCCGACGGGGTGTAGCTCATGGTCAGCCAGACACCGGTGACGATCTGGTTGACCAGAACGAGCAGTGCCAGGGAGCCAAAGAAATAGAAGAAGTTGAAGTTCTTCGGGGCGTAGTACTTGCTGAGATGGTCTTCCCACATCTTGGTCGCGGGAAAGCGCGCATCAACCCAATCCATGAACTTGCTCATCACGCTTTCTCCGTATCGACGCCAATGACAATGATGTCATCGGTCTCATAGGAATGCGGGGGAACTGGCAGGTTCAAAGGCGCAGGTTGCGACTTGTAGACGCGGCCAGCCAAATCGTAGTGGGAACCGTGGCAAGGGCAGAAATAACCACCTACCCAATCCTTGCCCAGATCCGCGGGCGCCACTTCTGGACGGAAGGTCGGCGAGCAACCCAGGTGTGTGCAGATACCGATCAGCAGCAGAACCTCTGGCTTGATCGAACGCGTTTCCGGGTCGACATAAGTCGGTTGAGTCGAGTTCTTAGAGGTAGGGTCAGACAGCTGGCCCTCGATCTTTTTCAGATTCCCCAGGATTTCCTCGGTACGGCGGACGATGAACACCGGCTGACCGCGCCACTCAGCAATCATCTGCTGGCCTGGCTCGATTTTGCTGACATTCACTTTCACCGGTGCACCTGCGGCTTTCGCCTTGGCACTGGGAAACCATGACCCCACGAACGGGACCGCAGCCCCCACCGCTCCTGCAGCACCCACCACGGATGTGGCTGCTACCAAGAAGCGACGCCGGCCTGCATTCACGCCGTCATTGCTCATTCAGTCCTCTCCCATCAGCTTTGTGGCCTGTTAAATCAGGCATCTACTAAGTAAAACTATGTACTTATAAAAATTTTGCCGAATGGTAATGAAAAGCCCCAATTCTGACAAGGTAATTACCGAAGGGCTCCACTGCCAAGCCTTGCAGTATAGGGGCTCTACGGCTGTGGCAAGTTGTCACAGAGCAATTCTTTGATAAATCGCGCCCATAAAAAAACGCCCAGCTTCGCGAGGAAACTGGGCGTTCTTTTTGAACGCGAAAGCGAATTAACGCTTCGAGTACTGCGGACGCTTACGCGCTTTACGCAGACCGACTTTCTTACGTTCAACTTCACGTGCGTCACGGGTTACGAAGCCGGCTTTGCGCAGAGCACCGCGCAGAGTTTCGTCGTAGTCCATCAGAGCGCGAGTGATACCGTGGCGGATTGCGCCAGCTTGACCACTTACACCACCGCCGATCACGGTGACGTAGATGTCGAACTTCTCGACAGTCTCAGTCAATTCCAGCGGCTGACGAACTACCATGCGGGCAGTTTCGCGGCCGAAGAAATTATCCAGCGAACGGTTGTTGATGGAGATGTTACCAGTGCCCGGACGCAGGAAAACGCGTGCGGTTGCGGTCTTGCGACGGCCAGTGCCGTAATTTTGAGTCGCCGACATAATGAACTATTCCGTTAAAACTTCAGTTCTTGGGGCTGCTGAGCAGTATGAGGGTGTACAGCGCCCGCATAGACTTTCAGCTTACGATACATGTCGCGACCCAGCGGGTTCTTAGGCAGCATGCCTTTGACCGCGGTCTCGATCACGCGCTCAGGGGCTTTAGCGATCAGCTTTTCGAAGTTGATCGACTTGATGCCGCCCGGGAAACCGGAGTGGGAGTAGTAGATTTTGTCGGTGGTTTTAGCACCGGTTACACGAATCTGCTCGGCATTGATAACGACGATGTAATCGCCAGTGTCAACGTGAGGAGTGTACTCAGCTTTATGCTTGCCACGCAGACGGCTCGCGATTTCGGTGGCCAGACGACCCAGGGTCTGACCTGCAGCGTCGACGACAAACCAGTCGCGCTGTACTGTTTCCGGTTTAGCAGTAAAAGTTTTCATTCTTTATAGCCTCAGGGGCCGCCCTGTAAATTAGACGGCGGATCTTACTGAATAGTGCGTACTTTGACAAGTCAAAGGCAGCCGGATACAGACGCTTTCGGGGGCTCGGGTCGGCGCGTCCGTTCAACGGCAAGATTCTTCGGCGGCGGCGCATCACTTCCACTGCAGAAAGAGGTGCGCAATTATGCAGATTGCGAAAAATATTTCAACCTGCTTTTATGATTGTTTTGCCCAAGGAGCACCCGATGGACTATCGACAGCTAGGCCGAACCAATCTGAACGTGAGCGCCATCTGCCTCGGGACCATGACCTGGGGCGAGCAAAACAGCGAGGCTGAAGCCTTCGCACAGATTGAACGGGCCAAGAGTGCCGGGATCAATTTCATCGACACTGCCGAGATGTACCCGGTGCCGCCGAAGGCCGATACCTATGCCACCACCGAGCGCTACATCGGCAATTACTTCAAAAGCCGCGGCGATCGTGCCGACTGGATCCTGGCCAGCAAGATCGCCGGCCCCGGCAACACCATCGACTACATCCGCGACAAAAACCTGCGCCACAACCGCCAGCACATCACCGAAGCGGTGGATGCCAGCCTCAAGCGCCTGCAAACCGATTACATCGACCTCTATCAGTTGCACTGGCCGGAGCGCAGCACCAATTTCTTCGGTCAACTGGGCTACAAACACAAAATCGAAGCCAACCTGACGCCGCTGGAGGACACCCTCGAAGCGCTGGACGAACAGGTCAAGGCCGGCAAGATCCGCCACATCGGCCTGTCCAATGAAACGCCGTGGGGCACCATGCGTTTCCTGGCGCTGGCCGAAGCCCGTGGCTGGCCACGTGCGGTGTCGATCCAGAACCCGTACAACCTGCTCAACCGCAGTTTCGAAGTCGGCCTGGCGGAAATCGCCATCCGCGAACAGTGCGGCCTGCTCGCCTATTCGCCACTGGCGTTCGGCTTTCTGTCGGGCAAGTACGAAGGTGGCGCGCGTCCGCCGAAGGGCCGCCTGAGTCTCTACAGTCGCTTCAGCCGCTATTTCAATCCGCAGTCGGAAGCAGCGTGCAGCCGTTATGTCGCACTGGCCCGTGAGCACGGCCTGGACCCGGCGCAAATGGCGCTGGCGTTCGTGACGCAGCAACCGTTCGTGACCAGCAACATCATCGGCGCGACGACGCTGGAACAGCTGGACAGCAATATCGCCAGTTTCGAGCTGAAACTATCCGACGAAGTGCTTGCGGGGATTGAGGCGATTCACAAGGATCACCCGAATCCCGCGCCGTAAATTGTAGCGCCAAAGAAAAAATCGCAGCCTTCGGCAGCTCCTGCATGGGATTGACGTACACCCTGCAGGAGCTGCCGCAGGTTGCGATCTTTTCACCCATCACAGAGATTCAAAGCGACCGCGCAATAATCTCCTTCATGATCTCGTTGGTGCCGGCATAGATCCGCTGCACCCGCGCATCCGCCCACGCACGCGCAATCGGGTATTCCCACATGAACCCGTAGCCGCCATGCAACTGCACGCACTCGTCGAGCACCTTGCACTGCAGGTCCGTGCCCCAATACTTGGCCATCGCCGCCGTCGGCACATCGAGTTTGCCTTGCAGGTGCAACTCCAGGCAGCGATCGACGAAGACCCGGCCAATCTGAATTTCGGTCGCCATTTCCGCCAGCTTGAATCGGGTGTTCTGGAAGTCGGCAATCGCCTTGCCGAACGCCTTGCGCTCGCGGGTGTACTCCAGCGTCCATTGCAGCGCAGCCTCAGCCGACGCCAATCCGCCCACTGCGACCGTCAGACGCTCCTGCGGCAATTCCTGCATCAGATACGCGAAGCCCATCCCGGCCTGCCCCAGCAGGTTTTCCTTGGGCACCCGAACGTCCTGGAAAAACAGCTCCGACGTGTCCTGCGCCTTCATGCCGACTTTCTCCAGGCGCTTGCCCTTGGCAAAGCCGGGCGTGTCGGCCTCGACCAGAAACAGACTGGTGCCCTTCGCGCCCGCCTTCGGATCGGTCTTGGCCACGACAATCACCAGGTCCGCGAGATAGCCGTTGGTGATAAAGGTCTTCGAACCGTTGATCACGTATTCGTCGCCATCAAGCACCGCGGTGGTTTTCACCCCTTGCAAGTCGGAACCCGCGCCCGGCTCGGTCATGGCAATCGCCGTAACCATCTCGCCAGACACCAGTTTCGGCAGGTATTTGTGTTTCAGCGCTTCGCTGCCGTAATGCAGGATGTATGGCGCGACGATGTCCGAATGCAGGGAAAAACCGATGCCGGTCAGGCCCAGACGCCCCACTTCTTCGATCACCACCGCACTGTAGAGAAAATCAGCTCCCAGCCCGCCGTACTCTTCCGGCAAATGAGAACACAACATCCCCGCCTCCCCCGCCTTGTTCCAGAGTTGGCGATCGATATAGCCCTGTTTCTCCCACTGCCCATGAAACGGCACGGCCTCTTTTTCGAGGAACGTTCGCACGCTGTCGCGAAAAAGTTCGTGCTCGGGACTGAACAAGGTTCTGGGGATCATGCGACACCTGTCGTTATTGTTAGAAGGAATTGACCTTCAGAGACTAAGCCCCGCATCCGATACAGGACACTGGACACATCCGACAAAAAATAAGACGATCCAGCCGTCTGGTGACCACTTTCCCCTATAAGAATAAAGTTGAATTATGTCTAACCAAGTCTCCACGCCCTTGCGGCGCGTCAGCATCCTGGCTATCGACCGGGTTTTCGCTTCCACCCTCATGCAAGCCAAGGATTTCTTCCACCTGGCCAGCCTGCGCTACGGCAAACAACTGGGCCAGGGCCTGACACCGGCGTTCGAAACGCGGCTGGTCAGCCCCGATGGCAAACCGGTGAACAGCTTCAGCGATGTGATCATGCCGGTGGACGGCGGCCTGGAAAACGCCGACGTCATCATCCTCCCGGCGTTCTGGGACGATTTCGAAACCCTTTGCCAACGTTACCCACAGGTCCTGCCGTGGCTGCGCCAGCAACATGCTCGCGGCGCGGTACTTTGTGGCGAGGCCACGGGGGTGTTCTGGCTCGCCGAAGCCGGGCTGCTCAATGGCAAGGAAGCGACCACCTACTGGCGCTTCTTCAATGCGTTTGCCGAGCGTTTCCCGAAGGTTCACCTCAAGCAGGACAAGCACCTGACCGACGCCGACAACCTGTATTGTGCTGGCGGTACGACCTCGGCGTGCGATCTCTATATCTACCTGATCGAGCGCTTCTGCGGCGCCAACGTGGCCCAGGCCGTGGCTCGCGACATTCTTTATGAAGTGCAGCGCAGCTATTCGCCGGGACGCATCGGTTTCGGCGGGCAGAAGCTGCACCAGGACGTGATCATCCTGCAGATCCAGCACTGGCTCGAAGAACATTTCGCCGACAAGTTCCGCTTCGAAGACGTCGCGCGCGAGCACGGCATGAGCATCCGCAACTTCATGCGCCGCTTCCAGACCGCCACCGGCGACAAGCCGCTGCATTACCTGCAACGCCTGCGCATTGAAACGGCAAAGGGCTTGCTGTCCGGCAGCCGCAAAAGCATCAAGACCATCAGTTATGAAGTCGGATATGACGACGCGAGTTTCTTCGCACGACTGTTCCGCCAGCACACGGAATTGTCTCCGAACCAGTATCGGCAGCAGTTTCAGCAGGCGGCTTAAACGCTCGACATTAAACACATGTGGGAGCTCGCTCCCACTGTGGACCTTGCATGTGCAGGGAGTTGGCCATGCATTTTCCTACGCAAATTGCTGAATAAAGAACGACAAAGCCACCGATCAGGCTCACAGACACAACCCCTGAAAAGTCCCAGCATCCTTCCCTGCTTTCAACATCAGGGAGGATCAACAGTGACCATCGGATCAAGCTACGAATACCCGGCACACGCGACCAAGACTGCCGCTCGAACAAAGCGCTCGACTGACGCCAAATGGACGGCACGTTTTCCAAATCCCCCAGACCTCTGCTTCGACTATCGAGCATTGGTCGAACAGGAAAACGGCATCGCCAAAGCCACCACCCCGCACCATAAGATCTGCATCATCGGCGCAGGTGTCACCGGGCTTACTGCCGCCAGAGAACTCTATCGTTGCGGCTTTACCGATATCACCCTCATTGAACAATCCAGGAGAATTGGCGGCCGGCACCTGACCGTTGCTGGAAGCCAGCGCTCCTCGATGAGCCACACCCCCTTTGAAATGGGCGCAATGCGCATGCCTTTCTTCAACAGGGCAGACGAACCGCCGACAGACGGCCGCTCGCTGATGGCCTACTACGCGAAGACGTTTGATTTGGCATTTTCGGATTTCGCCAATCCCGGAAGCCAATGGGTGACCTCGACCGGAATTTATCTGCGAGAGGGCAGCATGGGCGACGGTCAAACTCCGCAAATGCTTATCTGGAAGAATGAAGATGGCCAGACACCACCTCCCGGCGATGAACTGCAAAAGGTTTATGCCAAGTGGAAAACCTTTGCCGATCGCATGACTCGGCACGTCGCAGAGGTCTACGCCAGCCAGGAATGGGAAGGCATGTGGGACGCGATCGTCGAAAAGTACCAAAACATTTCATTTCGCGACCTCGTGAGCATGGCGCCCCTTGAAGATTGGGATGAACGATCGCCGGGAGACTTCGGCGGAATGGGCATGTCCGCGCAAGAGTCGGCCATTTTCTATGCCATCGGCATCGGCGATGGCAGTTGGGGAGCGTTTTATGATGTCTGCTCCCTTTATCCCCTGCGTACTGCGATTTTCGGGTTCAGCAGCCAGTTGCAACTGATCCATGGCCGGGTGGATGCTCAGGGCGATCCGTTGGCGTCACCCTATCTGCAGAGCAAAGCCGTATTTGATTCAAAAGGGCTGACTTTCGACGGCCCCCGTTACATCGGACTCGCTGCTCTGGACGAATGTCTGCTGTTCATGAAAACCGCGGAAACCGGAAAATCTTTCTACGATCATTGCAGTGAACGGGGCAGCGGTTTGCTGACGGATTCGTCCGTCACAAAACTCAAAAAACTGCCCGATCAAAAAATACGCGTCTGCTACGACTGGAAACACAGCCAAGACGAGCACTCCCAGGAACAGTTCGAGGACTTTGATTCGGTCATCATGACCCTTCCTTCCTGGTTGATCGAAACCCGGATCAAGCTTGAAAACTTCACGCCACACATGCTGCCTTTCGAAACGATCGATGCCTATAAAACGGCGCATTGGGAAACCAGCTGCAAAGTCTTCGCACCGCTGAAGAAATCTTTTCTTTCGAAAAACGGAAAAATCCCGCAAGCCATCGTCACCGACAGTTTTATCCACGACGTCTACACCTATCGCTACAACGATACCTACAGCTATGACTGCATCCTGTTGAGTTACACATGGGAGGACGACGCCACCAAGCTGGCCTCATTTACGGACAAGGAACTGGTAAGCACATGCGCCAAAGAGCTGGACCGAATCCTTATGAACGCCGCCAACATCCAGGAAAAAATCTCTCCCTACATCGGGCTTGATCAAGCAGTGGTCCAACGCTGGATGACCGACAAAAATGCCCTGGGCTGTGCAAAGTTGTACCGGCCCGGCACCTACTACGACGCCGTAGGCCTGATGAAATACAACAGAGACTTCGCGCATGTTTCAGGCCTGTATTTGTCCGGAGAGTCATTTTCAGTCGATGCCGGCTGGACGGAGCCTTGTTTCCGAGGCGCCGTTGATGCGGTCATTCACATCTGCAACAAAACGTCTGCGACCTTCAATGGAGGGTTTTCCTTGAGCGACTATCCACACTACAACGTCAGGGCCTGATCACTTGCAGGAGCCACGAACGGGTCTGATTAGGATCCGGACTACAACCTAAACGGAAGTGGCTGACTTACGCCGATCTGCTGATTCACCTCTTATAAACACGCAATTAAACAGCGTGAATAACTATAAAAAGAGGTCATCAACAATGAGTGAGCCAATAAGCCCTGTTCGTGTAGCAGTCGTGCAATTCGACCCTCAGGTCGGCGTGAAGAATCGTGAAGGAAATCTGCATCGCAGCCTGCAACTGGCGCTGGAAGCTGTAAACGGCGGAGCGAATCTCATCGTCCTGCCTGAACTCTCAAGCACCGGGTATTACTTCAGCAGTAGACAGGATGCGTTCGATCACTCGGAGGCGATTCCCGGAGGTGCAAGCCTGCAAGCCTGGATGGAATTCGCCCGCCAGCACAGCGTTTACCTCGTAGCCGGTCTCGCCGAGCGCGACGGCATGCAGCTGTTCAACACCGGCGTCCTGGTAGGGCCGGAAGGACTCATCGGCAAATACCGAAAGGCTCATTTGTGGAACCTGGAAAAACTGTGGTTCACACCGGGCGATCTGGGTTTTCCGGTTTTCGATACACCGATCGGCCGTATCGGGTTGTTGATCTGTTGGGATATCTGGTTTCCGGAGGTGCCGCGAATTCTGAGTCAGCAAGGGGCGGATATCATTTGCAGCCTGAACAACTGGGTCTGGACGCCACCACCTCTGTTCGATGACGCCGGCAAGTGCATGGCTTCGTATCTGACAATGACCGCTGCGCATGTAAACAACGTGTTTATCGCCGCGGCCAGCCGAATCGGCGAAGAACGAGGGGCTCGTTATCTGGGTTGCTCGCTGATTGCCGGAACCAATGGCTGGCCGATCGGCACTGTCGCCTCGGCGGACCAACAAGAAATCCTGTTTGCCGATATCGACCTGACCAGCGCCCGCAGCGCACCCATCTGGAACAACCTGAACGATCTGCATCGCGATCGCCGAGCCGATCTCTACGATCAGATGCTCGGTTACCGCCAGCATTCGTGCCTCCCGCGCTGACAGGGGGGTTGACTCATGCAAACCACAACCCAGAAAAAACGACTTGCCCACCGATCGCCATTCGACACGGCGATCATCCTGCTGATTATCGGCACGCTACTGCTGGCGACCTGGCTTTCATTCACCCACCGTACTGCCTGGTCCGCTCATTGGCCCGGTTACGGCGATTTGCTTTCAGGTCTTCCCGAACCAAGTGCCTGGTTACGCTGGGTGCTCGGAGACATCAGCGAAGTGGCGTTCTACAAGCACGAGTTCGCCTCTATCGGGCTGTTGGCTGGCGCCTATCTGGCCTACTGGGCGAATCGGACCGGAAGATCCTGGCAAGGTTTTGCCATCTCGTACGGCAGCGGATTATGGCCGTGGCTGGTCACCAGTTCATTGCTTGGGCTACTGCTGAGCAACCTGCTTTGGGGCTGGACGGTAACCGCCACTAGCTGGCAACCCACCTTCGCCGCCTTCGTTTCACTGCCGGCAGCAATGGTGCTGATGTTTGGCGGTGGCTGGAAGGTCACGGTCAACGGCGCAATCATGGGGGCCATGCTCGTCACTCCGATGTGTCTGCTGATGGTCAATTACCTGTGCAACCCGCTGGGACTGCCCGTGGTGATTGGTAATGTCTCGGGCATGGCGGTCGCCAGCGTGCTGGCCTTTCTGCTCTGCCGTTATCTGCCAAGCCTGGTGAAGTCAGAGCCATCTACAAATCCATGCGACCCAGCGCCCGAACCCACCGCCACCAAAACGCCTGACTACGGAGTGATCTGGAGTATGCGCCGAGTCTTGGCGGACTTTTCGGAAGCGCCATTTTTTGGCAACGAATGGGCGAGCCTCGGCCTGATTCTGGGCGCCTTGCTGGCGTTCACGCTTAACCCGTTGAGTCCGGTCTACGGTTCGCAGCTGCTGCCCCAGTTGATTGGTGCACAAGCACTGACCTCAGCGCTGGGTGTACTGATCTGGCGTCGGCACTGGATATCGTATGGCTGGTATCCCACCTACGTTCCGCTGGTGTCGGTGGTGCCGGCGGCGCTGCTGACGTACGGCGGCAGCTGGCAGGTCATCGTCATGAGCGCACTGCTGGGGGCCTTGATTGCGCCGCCTCTGGCGTGGGCGATTGCCAGGCGGTTGCCGGCGGACATGCATGGTTTCATCGGCAACGTTCTGTCCATGGCCATCAGTACGCTGCTGATCATTCCATTCATCGGTTTCCTGATGACCCACTAACCCCAAGCCACTCGGCTGTAGCGCGGACGCGGTACAGCCAACCTCTTCAAGCTCAAGCGAGGTAGCACATGGACTTACCCGAACTGGCCATCGCGACGCTCGGCGGCACCGTAAGCATGCAAGCCAGGAACGCCGGCGAAGGTGTTATTCCCACACTCACCGGCGAAACGCTGCTGAATTCGGTACCGGAACTGACGACACTGGCACGGGTCAACGTTGAAACACTCGGGCTTATGCCCAGCGCATCACTGGATTTCGAATTCTTGCTGAGCGTCCTGTCCTGGGCAAAATTCCAGATCAAGCAAGGTGCCGTCGGAGTTGTCATTACCCAAGGCTCGGATACCCTCGAAGAAACGGCCACCTTTTTCGACTATTTGTGGGACTGCGATGAACCGTTGGTCCTGACCGGCGCCATGCGTTCAGCGGCCCAGGCGGGGGCTGATGGTCCCGCGAATCTGTTGGATGCGTGCCGGGTAGCACTGGCTGCAGACAGCCGTCGGCGAGGCGTTCAAGTGGTCATGAACGGGCAGATTCACGCCGCGAGCGCCGTCCGAAAAACCGACTCATTGGCGTTGCAGGCGTTTTCCTCGCCCATCGTCGGTCCTGCCGGCATGCTCATTGAGAACAGCGTCCGATATATGCGCCCGCCAACCCAGCGGAACATCTTGCCGCTGCCGCAGCAAACAACGCAGAAAATCGCCCTGCTGGAAGTCTCGCTTTCTGCGGACACCCTTGTCCTGAACAACATCCTCGACCTCGGATACGACGGGCTTGTAATCGCAGGATTTGGTGCAGGGCATGTTCCCGGAAACTGGTCTGATGTGATCGAAACTATCGCCCAAAAAATTCCTGTCATCATTGCAACCCGGACAGGGTCCGGTTCTACCGCGCGATCCACCTACGGTTTTATTGGCGGCGAGATGGACTTGATCCGTAAAGGCGCGTTGATGGCTGGATTGCTTTGCCCTCGCAAAGCCCGAATTTTGTTGTGGTTGCTCGTTGGTTGCCAGCGGCAGCATCAACTGACGAGTTATCTCTGGGAAATCTGATACTCCCCCCTGTGGGAAATTCTATGGCGCAGGCTCGTTCCCAGAAATTGTGGTGAGCAGACAGCGCACAAAAAAAGGGCCTGCATCAGCAGGCCTTTTTTTATTTTCCGAAACGCCCTACGGCTTATGCGCCCGGGACAGGAATTCGTGGGACTGCATTTCCAGCAGTCGGCTGAGGGTACGCTGGAACTCGAAGTTCAGGCGACCGCCGGTGTAGAGGTCTTTGAGCTCGACCTCCGCGGAAATGATCAACTTCACGTTACGGTCGTAGAACTCATCGACCATGTTGATGAAGCGTCGGGCGATGTCGTCGGTGGTGACGCTCATCTGCTCGACACCGCTGAGCAACACGGCGTGGAAGATCTTGCCCAGTTCGATGTAATCGTTCTGGCTGCGCGGACCGTCACACAGTTCGCGGAAGTCGAACCAGGCCACGTCATCGCAGGTGCGCAAGGCACGTATCTCGCGGTTCTCGATCATCAGCACATCGTTCTCGATGGCTGCCGTGCATTCCGGCGTCAGGGCGCGGAAGCTCTTGCGCAGGCTTTCGTGGGACGCTTCGTCGAGCGGGAAGTGGAACAGCTCCGCTTGCTCGAGGTGACGCAGGCGGTAATCGACGCCGCTGTCGACGTTGACGATTTCGGTGTTCTGCTTGATCAGCGCGATGGCCGGCAGGAAGCGTGCGCGTTGCAGGCCGTCCTTGTACAGGCCGTCCGGCACGATGTTGGACGTCGCGACCAGGGTCACGCCGTTCTTGAACAGCTCTTCCATCAACGTACCGAGGATCATCGCGTCGGTAATGTCGGAGACGAAGAACTCATCGAAACAGATCACTCGCGACTCGTCGGAGAAGCGCTTGGCGATGATGGTCAGCGGGTTTTTCTCGCCGCCGAGGGTCTTCATCTCTTCGTGCACGCGCTTCATGAAGCGGTGGAAGTGAGTGCGGGTCTTTTCCTTGAACGGCAACGCTTCGAAGAAGGTGTCGACCAGGTAGGTCTTGCCGCGGCCTACGCCACCCCAGAAATACAGGCCCTTGACCGGCGCCTGCTCTTTCTTGCCGAACAGCTTGCCGAGCAGGCCCGGTTTGCTCTGCGAGGCGGCGACCAGATCGTCGTACAGGCGCTGCAAATGGCGCACGGCAGTTTCCTGCGCGGCGTCATGGAAGAATTCCGGGCGTTTCAGATCAGCTTGATATCGTTCTAGGGGCGTCATAATTCGTTAGCAAGGCAACAAAAACGGGCCGTCACTGTAGCGACGGCCCGCAGGAATGGCAATCAGCCCTTGGTCGGGCCGAGCCGTCGATTATTCCTGAACCGGTGTCAGCGCAATCCGCAGGGCGTCGATGGCGACGTCGCGAGCGGCACTGTCGGCGAAGGCCGGGCTATCGGCAACGCACTCGCCTTCCAGCCAGACACTGAAGCTCAAGTCTTCGCTGCGCACGTCCAATGGCTGGCCCGCTTGCAGTTGCTTGGTCACCTGACCGGCGGTTTTACCATCGGCGAAGTTGCGCGACAGCAGCAATTGCTCTCCATCGGCCGCCAGCAGACGGAAGCGGAAGCTGCCGTCGTCTTCACGGAAGCTGACAAAACGCGCGGCTTTTGCGGCTTTCTTCTTGGTGGTCGCCGCGACCTGAGTCTGAGCAACGAAAGAACGCAGGCCCACCGCTTCACGCAGTTCGTGGAGGAACGGTGTCGCCACCGAGCGAGCCTTTTTGGCACCGACTTGCAGGATGTCTTCCAGATCCGCCGGGCGCTCGATCAGCTGGTGATAACGCTCACGGGACTCGCCCAATTCGCTGTCGAGCAGCTGGAACAGGCGATTCTTCGCCTCGCCCCAACCCAGCCCCTGCAACAGTTCGCTGCGGAATTCGTCGGACTGCGCCGGGGTGGCGAAGGCCTGGAACAGCGTGAACAGGTGCGAATTGTCCGGATCTTTGGCTTCGCCCGGCGCGCGGGAGTCGGTGACGATCCGCGAGATGGCGTCCTTCATTTCCTTGGCGCTGCTGAACAACGGGATGGTGTTGTCGTAGCTCTTCGACATCTTGCGACCGTCGAGGCCTGGCAGCGTGGCGACGCTTTCTTCGATCAGCGCCTCGGGCATGGTGAAGAATTCTTTGCCCTGGCCGAACAGGTGGTTGAAGCGCTGGCCGATGTCCCGGGCCATTTCCACGTGCTGGATCTGGTCACGACCGACCGGCACCTTGTGGGCGTTGAACATCAGAATGTCTGCGGCCATCAGCACCGGATAGCTGTACAGGCCCATGGTGATGCCGGCATCCGGGTCTTCGCCGGTTTCGACGTTCTTGTCCACCGAGGCCTTGTAGGCGTGTGCGCGGTTGAGCAGCCCCTTGGCGGCGACGCAGGTCAGCAGCCAGGTCAGCTCGGGGATTTCCGGGATGTCGGACTGACGATAGAACGTCACGCGGTCCACATCCAGGCCACCGGCCAGCCAGGTCGCGGCGATTTCCAGACGCGAGCGCTGGATGCGCAGCGGGTCATCGCATTTGATCAGGGCGTGGTAGTCGGCCAGGAAGTAGAACGAATCGGCATTGCTGTCGCGGCTGGCAAGGATCGCCGGGCGGATGGCGCCGGCGTAGTTGCCCAAGTGCGGCGTGCCGGTGGTGGTGATGCCGGTGAGAATACGGGTACGAGTCGTCATGGGTAATCGCTTGTCAGACTGCAATCAATTCGAAAGACGCGGCAGGATCAGATCCTTGAGATCAGTCAGCTTGCCATGAAAAAAGTGTCCGCATTCTGCCACTTTCAGCAGCTCATGGGGGCGCTCGAGTTTCGAGGACCAGTCGTAGACAAGTTGCGGATCGATGACTTCGTCGGTTTCCGGCTGGATCAGGGTCAGCTCGCCATGCTGCGGCAGTTGATCCTGATCTCCCAGACGCATGACCGCAGGCGCAATCATGAACACATGCTTGAGCTGCTCGCCCTTCGCTTCCAGGCGTCCGCCGAGACTGGCTGCAACAAATCCGCCGAAGGAGAAACCGAACAGCGTCAGCGGCAAATCAGGATGCTCGGCCCGCAGCCATTCGGCCGCCGCCTGAGCATCGTCGACTTCGCCGGTGCCCATGTCGTGCGTGCCTTCGCTGGCACCGACGCCACGGTAATTGAAACGCAAAGTAACCAAACCGGCATCGCGCGCGGTGCGCTGCAGGGTCGAGACCACTTTGTTGAGCATCGTGCCTCCCTGCACCGGGTTCGGGTGGCAGATCAGCGCAATGCCGCGAGGTGCTTCATTGTTCAGGTAAAGCGCTTCCAGTTGGCCGACCGGGCCATCAATCACTACAGGGGTTTCGCGCATAAGCAAGGAAGGAACTCCGTGACCTCGAATCGGGTCGACTCGTCTAGCAAATTGTCTGTGCCGATGTATTGCGAGTGAATCGCGGTATACAGCGCAGGTTCGAGCCGTTAACGTAAAGCAAAGCCGTTTATAGAGGAAGGACTCGTGGAACACTCGCTCTTAGTTTGGTTGTTGCCGACTCTTGCCCTGGTTGTGGGTGTCGCCATTGGTTTCCTGATCGCTCGCCTGGTGCCCAACGCCGCGCCGAGCAGCACACAACGTCAGCTGGAAGACATTCAGGAACGTTTCGACAGTTATCAGAACGAAGTGGTCACCCACTTCAACAGCACTGCAACCCTGGTCAAGAAACTGACTCAGAGCTATCAGGAAGTGCAGGATCATCTCGCCGAGGGTGCCAATCGCCTGGCCCTGGACGAGCAGACCCGCCAACGCCTGCTGGCCTCGCTGCACGCCGACGCGGCAGCCGCCCCACGGGAGCGCCTGACGCCGCCGCGCAATCAGGAGCCGCCTCGCGATTACGCCCCCAAAGCCCCGAACGCGCCGGGCATGCTCGATGAGCATTACGGCCTGAAGAAGTAATCAGGTTTCACGCGACATGAAAAAGCCCCCGGATGAGTGATTGTCCGGGGGCTTTTATTTCCGATGAGCTCTTCGCTGAAACGGGCGGCCTCCGGTAGGAGCTGTCGAGTGCAACGAGGGCTTTTGATTTTTTTAGAAGCAAGATCAAAAGATCGCAGCCTGCGGCAGCTCCCACACAAAAAAACCGCCCGATCTGTTGAGAATCGGGCGGTTTTTTTACGCCTGGGGTTCAGTCAGACGATTATGGATACTGTTGAACAGTACCTTGCTGCTGACCACCATACTGCTGACCCGGAATGGCCTTCAGGTTGACCTCGACCCGACGGTTCTGCGCCCGGCCATTGACGTCAGCGTTGCTGGCAACCGGATTGTCCGGACCGGCACCCCGTGCCGACAGGTTCGCACCGCTCACGCCTTGCGACGTCAGGTAGGTTGCCACGCTCTGGGCGCGACGCTGGGACAGGTCCATGTTGTGCTGACGGCTGCCGGTGCTGTCGGTGTAGCCGACGATCTCGATCTGGTTCTGGTTGAACTCCTTGAGCGAGCCTGCCAGGTTGTTCAGCGGCTGATAGAAGCTTGAGGCGATGTTCGCCGAATCGGTAGCGAACGTGATATTGCCAGGCATGATCAGCTTGATCTGATCGCCCTGGCGCTGCACTTCGACGCCGGTATTGGCCATGCTCGCGCGCAGCTTTTTCTCTTGCTGGTCGGCGTAGTAACCGTAACCGGCAGCGGAAGCCCCCACCACGGCGGCACCAATCAGCGCCCCCTTGCCTCGGTTGTTGTGGTCAATGGCGGCACCGGCCAATGCGCCTGCCAGAGCACCGAGGCCACCGTACTTCGCGGTTTTGCTCATGCCCGTGGAACCACCGTCGGCCTGGCCCTGATTGTCGTAAGGATTAGGCGAGGCACAGCCCGACAGCAAAGCCACAGCCGTAGCGACAATAATCAAACGCTGCTTGGTGAACATGAAGAGCTCCTACTTTCTGCATTCTAGGGTGCAACGGAACAAGGCATCGGCCTTAGCGGGCTTTGGATCATTTCGGGCGGCGAAAATTCCATCGGCTACCGTCAGGCCCGCACAAAAGGGTTGTCACGCATTTCATCGCCCAGGCGCGTGTCCGGCCCGTGCCCCGTCACCACTGTCGCGTCCTCATCAAGCGTATACAGCCGTTGCTTGATCGAACGCACGATGGTCGCCTGATCGCCACCCCACAAATCCGTGCGCCCTACCCCGCGACGAAACAGCGTGTCACCGGCAATCAGCAGCTTGGCCTCTGAAAACCAGAAGCTCATGGACCCCGGCGTGTGACCGGGCGTATGCAATGCCACGCCGCAGCCGCAGGCCAGTTCTTCATCATCAGACAACCAGCGATCGGGGGATGGAACCGGGGTATAAGGCACACCGAACATCTGGCATTGCATCTCCAGATTGTCCCAGAGGAACTGATCTTCCTTGTGCAGATGCAAGGTCGCGCCGGTTTTTTCCTTCAACTGACCGGAAGCCAGGAAATGATCCAGGTGCGCGTGGGTGTGAATGATGCTGACTACCTTCAGGCCCAAGGCGTCGAGCCGAGCCAGGATCAGCTCGTGATTACCACCCGGATCGACCACGATGGCCTTTTTCGTGACCGGATCGCCGATGATCGTGCAGTTGCACTGCAACGGGCCGACTGGGAAAGTTTCGCGGATGAGGGTCGGTAGTTGGGACATCGGGGCATGCTCGATAAACAGGGACAGGGGATTTTCGCACACATTGGCATCCCGCCCTTTACCGCCATGTGTATCGACAAACGACGTCAGCCCAAAACGCCCAACGCCTTCGCCCGAGCCACCGCCTGCGTGCGACGCTCAACCCCGAGTTTGCTGTTGATGTGGCTGGCATGGGTTTTAACCGTGTGCAGGGAAATAAACAGCTGGTCGCTGATTTCCTGGTTCGAGCAGCCTTGGGCAATGAGTTTCAGAACTGACAGTTCGCGGGAGCTGAGCTGTTCGCAGGATTGTGAGGGTTCCGGGGCAATGCGTGCAGCGACAAGGGGGAGCCGTTCTGAAAGGCTCTGCGAAACCGCCGC
The DNA here is from genome assembly GCF_949767765.1 of Pseudomonas sp. IT-P171. Classification (NCBI taxonomy): domain Bacteria; kingdom Pseudomonadati; phylum Pseudomonadota; class Gammaproteobacteria; order Pseudomonadales; family Pseudomonadaceae; genus Pseudomonas; species Pseudomonas sp. IT-P171. The sequence continues at coordinate 82,523 of NZ_CATKQN010000022.1, read as the reverse complement.
TTTTGCGCAGTTCTGCAGCTGCTCGCGAACCCAGTCAGGGTATCTGTTCAACAAACCGTCAAAAGGCTGCAACGCGCCGCCGCTGGCCGCTTCCAGGGACTGAGCGAAGGCTTGACGGGCTTCAGGCTCACGGTTGTGCGCAAGGAGCAGTTCGGTTTTCTGTGTCAGGGCCATCACACTGAGCAACTGCCGACCGGATTGCTGACCATGCTCGAGCAACGCGTTCAATCGCCCCTCGGCCAGCATCGGTTGCGCCTGAATGACCTCCAGCAAGGCCTGTTGCAACTCGATATGCAGCGGCAGTTGCGGATGGAACTCCGGAGGCGCCGCCGGCTTTTCGCCGTTGTAGGTCTGGCCCAGTCGCGCCAGCCAGGCCTCCGCCAGATCGGTACGGCCCTGAGCCAGCCAGAGTTCGCATTTGACCAGGGTGATCATCGCCAGGTAGTAGATCGGCGGTACGTCCCAGATGTGCATCAGCCGTTCGGCTTCGGCGAGTTCGGCAAACGCCTTGGCGAATTCACCGCTGCTGCCTTCGAGCCTGGCGATCACGCAGTGGCCGATCAGTACGCTGATGTCCCGGCAGGCACGAGCTTCAGTCAACCCCGCCTGCAAGCGCACCTGCGCCGCCTGCGGTTGCAGGCGCAGGGCCAGCAGAAACCCCTCGTACAATGTCAGCCGGGCGCGTACGGCATAGAGTCGTTGCGGCGACAGACCTTGCAGTCGTTGCAGCCCTTGGCGCACCTCATCCAGCGAACGCAGGATTTCCCCTCGCGCCTGCAGCACCCGGGCGCGATCGTAATGGGCCAACGCTTCGAACAATGGATTGCCCACCCGTTGCGCCAGCTCCAGGGAATCACGGTTCAGGCCGCGCGCCCGCCATAAGTCGCCGTCGGCAATGGCCAGGTTGGACAGGGTTGAAAGGCACATCAGGCGCTGGCCGTAACGCTTGGACGGCAGACTCTCCAGCGCTTCGGTGCAATACAGCAGCGTCAATTCGCGATTGCCGCGACCGCGCGCAATGATCCCGCTCAAGGCCAGCCATTGCGCCAGCATGGACTTCTGCGCAGTGGCCGACGGCGCCGGCAGGAAGCGGCTCAGGTGACTGGCCAGCTCCTCGGCGGCATCCAGCTGACAGGCCAGCCCCAGCGCCCAGCTGTAGAGCACGATCAAGCGTGGCGTGCTGATCAGCAGGCTGTCGGGCAAGTCCATTTTCCAGCGCAGCAACATGCCGACGTTCTGTTCGGCCAGCAGCTGTTCTTCGGAAAGGTTCTGTACCAGGTTGGCCGCCACGTCCAGGTGCCCGGCGCGCAACGCCTGTTCCACCGCTTCATCGAGCAGGCCCTGGGCATTGAACCAGCGACAGGCGCGCAGGTGCAGGCTGGCCGCCGGCACCATTGCCTGACGGGTAGGCCGGGTGCGCAGCAGGTCGGAAAACAGGTGGTGATAACGATACCAGTGACCGTGTTCGTCCAGCGGTACCAGGAATACCTGATGCGCGAGCAGAAAACCCAGGATCTCGGCACTGTCATGCGCCTCGCGAACGGCGTCGCACAGTTCGCTGCAAAAACGCTCCTGAGGCGCTGTGTCATACAGAAATGCCTGCACCTCGGCGGGCAGGCAATCGATGACTTCTTCGAGCAGGTAATCGCGAATCAGCCCTTCCCCACCGTGCAGGGACTGGGGCAACGCGCCTTCGGAGCCGGCTTCGGAAGCCGCCAGCAACCAGAAACGCAAGCCAGCGACCCAGCCCTCGCTGCGCTGGATCAGGCTCTCCAGCGCTTCGCCGCGCAGGGAGGTGCTGTGTCGATCGAGCAGGGTCAAGGCTTCGTCGTGGGTCAGGCGCAGATCCTGTTCATGCAACTCGAGCAATTGCCGCGACAGGCGCAGGCGTGCCAGATGCCAGTCCGGACGCTGGCGACTGGTGACCATCACCAGCAAGCCGTCGGGAAGATGATTGAGGAAAAATTGCAGGCAACGATCGAGCACCGGCCCCTGGGCCAGATGGTAATCATCGAGTACCAGCAGCAGTGGCGCCGTCGGCAACAAATGCACGGCCAACTCGTCGAGCAAACCGTCCAGCCATTCTTCGAAGGCAAACGGCTGATGCCGCTGACGCATTTTCAACAGGCCCAGGGACTGCCTGCCCAATTGCGGGAAAAAATCCTGAAGGCCTTCGAGCAACCGCTCGAGAAATCGGCCGGGGTCGTTGTCTCGCGGACTCAACCCCAGCCACAGACTTTGCCAGTGAGCTGGCAGCCCTTGGCAGAACTCTACCGCCAGCGAACTCTTGCCAAACCCCGCCGGTGCGCTGACCAGCAACAGCCTGCCACCAAGGCCGGCACTCAGACGCTCGCATAAACGAGGCCGCAGCACGTGCCCGTCAGGCAGCGGTGGCCGAAAGAAACGGCCGTCCAGTGTCGCGACGGCAACGCTTGCGGGGCCCGGGAGTGGGGACAGATCAGTCATGGCCGGCTCTTGTTTGAAATGCTGTTGGCGGCGTTGCAGATGTCCGCAGACTAGCGGTAAACGAAGAGGTATTGAAGGTTATTGCTACAAATGGCTACAAAAAGTCTACACGCAAAAAAAAGCCCCGAACCAGTCGGGGCTTTTTTTCGAGGATGCGGCCTCAGTTCAGTTCAGCTTATCGAACCCCGGACTGACGCAATGCCGCCGGTGTGAAGTCGCTGGTCGTGGCGGTGAAGCCGAAGTTATACGCCGACTTCTCTTCGTTCTTCATACCGAGTGCCAGGTAACGACCGGACTGCAGGTCGTACAGGGTTTCCAGGGTGTACCACGGCACTTGAACGTTGTAGTAGTTCTGGGAGTGAGCTTCCGCCACTCGCCACAGTTGGTTACGACCGTCGTAGTGATCGATGACCGCTGCTTGCCAGGTGTCTTCGTCGATGTAGAAGTCACGCTTGGCGTAGATGTGACGCTGACCTTCTTTCAAGGTTGCCACGACATGCCAGACCCGACGCAGCTCGTAACGAGCCAGGTCCTGGTTGATGTGACCGGCCTTGATGATGTCGCTGTACTTCAGCTTCGGATCGTCGAGTTTGTAGCTGTCGGAGGCGATGTACATCTCCTTCTTGCCTTCGAGTTTCCAGTCGTAACGATCCGGTGCACCGTTGTACATGTCCAGGTTGTCAGAGGTACGCAAGCCGTCTGCCGCAGTACCCGGCCCGTCATAGGACACTTGTGGCGCACGACGCACGCGACGTTGACCGGCGTTGTAGACCCACGCCGAACGAGGTTCCGCCACCTGGTCGAGGGTTTCGTGCACCAGCAGCACACCACCGGCCAGACGCGCCGGCGCGGTCACTTCCTGCTTGAAGTAGAACAGGATGTTGCCCGGGTTCGCCGGATCGTAATCCTTCATCTTGTCGCGGAACACGAACTGGTCCTGGAAGTACACCAGGCTGTACGAACCGTTCGGCTGCGGCGTGGCCTGAGTCACCAGACGGGTCACGCTGCCACCGCGGTAGCGGGTGATGTGGTTCCAGATAACCTCGATGCCGGTCTTTGGAATCGGGAACGGTACGGCTGTCTCGAAGTTTTTCAGCCCGTTGCCGCCGGACACCAGTTCCGTGGCAGTGGCGTTTTTCTTGATGGCCGCGAACACGTCATCCGGCACGGTCGCGCCGCGATGGGACGGGTAGACCGGCATCTTGAAGGTTTCCGGGTAGCGCTTGAACATCGCGTACTGGCCCGGAGCAAGCTTGTCCTTGTACTGGTCGACGTTTTGCGCCGTGATGGTGAACAGCGGTTTTTCACTGGCGTACGGGTCGGACAGGAAACCCTTGCTGTCGACAGCGCCAGCGTTTTTCGGCAACGGCTTCCAGGCCGGAATCGAACCGTCGGCATTGCCGGCCATCTCGGCGCCCATCGGCGTCAGACTCTTGCCCAACTTGTCCGCTTCGGCCGCAGGGACCGCTGCCATGACGCTGGTCGCCAGCAGCGTTAGCCCCAGAAATCCAGCGTGGAACAGACTCTTTGTTGTTTTCATAGGTGTGTTCGTCCTGAAAATGCAGTGCTTAGAAGTTCACGCCGAAGCTGAGCGCAACGAAGTCGCGGTCATCCACAGTGGTGTAGTCGCCACCAAAGAAGTTGGTGTAGGCCAGGCTCGCGGTGTAGGTGTTCTGGTACTCGGCATCGAGACCCAGGCTCACTGCCTTACGGCCTTCTTCGAAGTTGCCACCAGGGCCAGGCGAATAGCCTTCGACGTCATGGGACCAGGCGACGTTGGGTTTGAGGTTCACACCGGCAAACACGTCGTTGTATTCCCAGATTGCACGACCGCGATACCCCCAGGAAGTGGCGGTAGTAAAGCCTTCGTTGTTGCAATTGGAAGTGAGGTTGCTTCTGTCCGCACCTACGCCGGCGCCCTGGATGGTCCCCGCGTTGAGGGTCGCGCACAAAGGACCTTCGCCAGGTCCGTAAACAGGGTCACGACCATAACGGGCTTCATCGCCACTCTCCAGACCACCAACATGGGTAACGCCCAGTTCACCCACCAGGGTAAGACGGCTGGCGCCCATGACCTGGTCGAAGAAGTGAGTCAGGGTCGTCTGGAATTGGGTAACTTCCTTGCGGCGATAACCATGCTGATCCTGACCTGGAGTCCCTTTCAGCGGCGAAGCGCCACTCAGACCTGGTAACGGGGTGACGCCCGAATAGAGGATATCGGTGGTATTGAGTTGTACAGGCGCGTTCGGGCGGTAGCTGACTTCACCGCTCCAGGCCGTGCCTGTAGGCAAGGTGGTGGAAAAGCTCAAGCCATACAGGCGGATATCTTCCGGGTACTCGATAAAGTATTGGGAGTTACCGGCGATGGCCAGAGGACGTAAGCTCGCTGCAGCGCCGGGCAGAAATGTCACTGCGCTGGTGTAGGCGGAAGCGGGTGCACCCGTGGCACTGAAAATCGGTGCACGGCTGTGGTAGTTCATGAAGTAGGCGCCGAACTCGGTGTCCAGCGGCTCGAATACATAATGGAACGCTGCACCAAACTGGCCGCTGTCGCGCGCGTCACGATCAGGGCCGCGTTTGACCAACACACCCTCATCATTGATGTCGAGTCCGAACCGAGCCAGCCCCGGCAGTGCGCCAGGCACAGTGGCCAAGTACGAACGCTTGGACAGCAACCGCAGGTTATCGGTGCAGCCATCAGCGACCACATCCGGCTGGGAGAAGAACGTACCGCAGTTATCGACAACCGACTGGTCCCATTCCAACTGGTAGAAGGCTTCTGCCGACAGGTTCTCGGTCAGGGTCTGGGACACGTAGAACATGTTGACCGGAATCAGCCCTTCCTTGATTTCGGCACCTGGACGGCGGAATGCCGATACGTCGATCGGGTTGATCGAGTTGATGCCGTTGCCGATAAAGGTGCTTTCACCCCAGCTCACTACTTGCTTGCCTAGACGCACAGAACCTGGCTGATCGGCAATGGAATAGTTGTGGTAGACGAAAGCGTCGAGAATCTGCCCGCCGGAGGACTTGGCGCCTTCCTTGCGGTTGTGATCGCTGACATCCTTGAACAGACGACTTTCGTCCTTGAGTTCAAAGTCATACCAGTACTTGCCACGTACAAAGACACCGGTATCGCCATACTTCAGTTCCAAGTCATGGATGCCCTTGAAAATCTTCGAAAACGTTTCACCGCGCTTGAAGTTCAAGTGGCCATCATCGGAGGTTTGCGACAACCCCTTACCGCCGTTGTTAACCCCGATCAAGTCGCTGTTGGGTTTGGCAGTGGACCAACTGGCACCAACGGACAGGGACGAGTCGAAGCTGCCTTCGATTTCACCAACGTTGAAACTGACGCCGAATGCGGGCCCGGCGAGCGAAGAGGCAAGACTGACAGCCAGGGGCAGTTTAGCCCGGCGCCAGAACTGGTTTACTGATGTCATCGACGCTACTCCATGTGCATTATTGTTATGGCAGTGAGTACTTTTAAAAACGCTGTGGTTGACCGGGGGCCAAGGCCTCCCGAAATCATTCCAAAGTTGCATCGCCCCGTTTTGTGCGTGTGCCCCGTTCTTAAAAATCCTTGAGCGGACTATAGCCAGCAGGTAGTACTGCTTGATCCCTCTAAAGTGTGATTTGCAGCTGCCAGCCACTCTGGAACAGTCCTTTCGCCAGACCGACACCTGTCGGCACGGGAAGGATGGCTGAAAATTCGGATTTCACAAGCCAAGCGCTTGCTTGGTGGGGCTGGCGTGCCCTTTTGGGGCACGCCGGAAGACGCTAAAGCGTCGAGAGGAAGGTGCTGTTGTTGGCTTGCCATTCGGTGATGTCGACGCGGATGCGTTTCTTGTCGAGCTTGCCGACGCTGGTCTTGGGAATTTCAGTAACAAGGGCGATCTGACTAGGGATAGCCCACTTGCTCAGGTGCCCCAGCTCCACAAACGGCTTGAGGTGTTCCTTGAGTTCTTTGGCCCCGATTGCATGGCCCTCGCGGATCACCAGCAGGGCAAACGGGCGCTCGCCCCACTGCGGATCGGCAATGCCCACCACTGCTACTTCGCGTACCGCTGCGTGGCGACTGATCAGGTCTTCGAGGTCCAGGGAGGAAATCCATTCGCCACCGGTCTTGATCACGTCCTTGATCCGGTCGCGAATATCGATCACGCCCATGCTGTCCAGCGTCGCCACGTCTCCGGTGTGCAGCCAGCCGCCAGCCCAGAGCTCGGCGCCCTTTTGCGGCTCATTGAAATAACCTTCGGTGAGCCACGGCGCGCGCAGCACCAGTTCGCCCTGAGTCTCGCCATCGGCAGGCAGGAAGTTGCCATCGGTGTCGACGATCGCCGCCTCCACCAAAGGCCCCGGCACGCCGGCCTTGATTCGATACGTGGTGCGCTCGTCTTCGGTGCCGGCCATCAACTCGTCATTGAGGTGCGCGCACGAAACCAGTGGCCCGGTTTCCGACATGCCGTAAGCGGCGGTCAGCTGAATGCCCTTGGCCTTGGCCGCTTCGTACAACGCACGATTCAACGCGCTGCCGCCGATGACGATTTTCCAGCCAGCGAAATCCGTGCCTTGCGCAGCCTTGGCATTCAGGACCATTTGCAGGATGGTCGGGACGCAGTGCGAAAAGGTGACCTTTTCCTTGCGCCACAGCTCCACCAGGTATTCCGGATCGTAGCGCCCCGGATAAACCTGCTTGAGCCCGAGCATCGTCGCCACATATGGCAAACCCCAGGCGTGGACATGGAACATCGGAGTGATCGGCATGTACACGTCGTTAGTGCCCAACAGCCGCACGCTGTCGATGGCGCCCATGATGGTCGACACACCCATGGTGTGCAGCACCAGTTGCCGATGGGTGAAATACACGCCCTTGGGATTGCCGGTGGTACCGGTGGTGTAGAACGTGGTCGCGACCGAGTTCTCGTCGAAATCCTGGAAGTCGTAGTGCGTGCTCGCGTCCGCCAGCAATTGCTCGTATTCGCCGACGAGGTTCGGCAAGTCGGCGGTTTTTTCCGGCAGATCGGTCAGCAGCAGGGTTTTTTCCACCGTGGTCAGGTGACCGGCAATCGCGTTGTACAGCCCGACGAACTCGCTGTTGACCAGCACGAAGCGGTCTTCGGCGTGGTTCATGGTGTAGAGAATCTGTTCCGGCGACAGGCGCACATTGATGGTGTGGATCACCGCGCCGATCATCGGGATGGCAAACATGCATTCCAGGTAGCGATGGCTGTCCCAGTCCATCACCGCCACGGTATCGCCGGCCTTGACGCCGGCTGCCGTCAGTACGTTGGCCAGGCGTGCGACCCGTTCGATCAGGGTCGGATAGCTGTAGCGCAACTGATCGCGGTAGATGATCTCGCGGGTTTTCTCATAGCGCGCGCCAGACATCAGCAGCCGTTTGATCAGCAACGGGTACTGGTAAGCGCCTTCGGCTGGGGGGATAACGCGAGTCTGCAACATAAGAATCCCTTTTCTGACTGCACGGTCGTGACTGAAAGTAAGCACTCTAGTGCCCTTCCATGACAACCAAATCAGCCGAAGGAATGATTTGCAACATCCAGCAAATGCTAGCGTTGCGCCAGCACTCAACTGCAATCCGGTCCTGTAGGAGCTGCCGAAGACTGCGCCTACAGGGGTTATCGTGCGATCAATGCATCTCGGTAAAGGCCAGTTTCACGCCAATGGCGATCAGCACCGCGCCCATGGTCCGGTCGAACCAGTGACCCATGCGGGCGAAACCGGCGCGCACGCGTTGCTGACTGAACAGCATCGCCACCAGGCAGAACCACAGAGCCGTCGCCGCCGCGAGGTAAATCCCGTATCCCGCCTGCACCGACAGCGGTGTATGCGGATTGATCACCACGGTGAACAACGACAGAAAGAACAACGTGGCCTTGGGGTTCAGACCATTGGTCACGAAACCCGAGGTGAAGGCGCCGCGAGCGGTGCGCTCACCCGCTTCCTGGTGCAGGTCGTCGGCCACCGGTCTGGCCGGTTGCGCACGCAAGGCCTTGAAGCCGATATACAGCAGGTAAGCGGCGGCGGCCCATTTCAAGGCGTTGAACAGCACAATCGACTGGGACACGATCAGGCCGATGCCGAGCAACGAATAGCCGACGTGCAGGAAAATCGCCGTACCGACGCCCAGCGCGGTCCAGGTGCCGGCGCGACGACCGTGGGTCACGCTCTCACGCACCACCACGGCAAAGTCCGGGCCGGGGCTGGCTACGGCCAGCAAGTGAATGAGGGCAACGGTCAAGAACTCTGTCCAGTACATGGGGGCTCCTATAGGGCAGGCCGATCAATAAAAATTTTCAAGGTGAACTCACCTTTTTGCCATCTTCAATTTTGTGGCGAGGGAGCTTGCTCCCGCTGGGCTGTGTAGCTGCCTCAACTCAGGCGACCGCGTTTTGTCAGGCGCATTGCGTCATCCGGCTTACGGCTGCTTCGCTGCCGAGCGGGAGCAAACTCCCTCGCCACAGGCTTTGTGCCAGACCAGCCAGCGAAGTAACCATTTGTTTCTATCTGGTAGGCTCGGCAGATTACGCCTTCAATTCCATGCACAAAAGGTACAGTTGATGACGAACCCTCGCCGCGCCGTTTTCCTCGACCATCCCTCGCTGGACCTCGGCGACCTCGACCTCAGCCCATTGCGTGCTTGCTTCGACGATTTGCAGCTGTTCGCGCAGACCGCGCCGGATCAGGTGATCGAACGTCTCAAGGGCGCGACGGTTGCCATCAGCAACAAAATCCTGATCGACGCCGCAGCCATTGCCGCCAGCCCCGAGCTGAAGCTGATCCTGATCACCGCCACTGGCACCAACAACGTCGATCTCGCCGCCGCCCGCGCCCACGGCGTTACCGTCTGCAACTGTCAGGGTTACGGCACGCCGTCGGTGGCGCAGCACACGATCATGTTGCTGCTCAACCTGGCGACGCGCCTCGCCGATTATCAGAAAGCGGTCGGCGAAGGTCGCTGGCAACAAGCGAAACAGTTCTGCCTGCTGGATTACCCGATCGTTGAACTGGAAGGCAAAACCCTGGGCTTGCTCGGTCACGGCGAGCTGGGTGGCGCGGTCGCACGGCTGGCCGAAGCCTTCGGCATGCGCGTGCTGCTCGGGCAGATTCCGGGGCGCCCTGCCCGGCCGGACCGCTTGCCGCTGGATGAGCTGTTGCCGCAGATCGATGCGCTGACCCTGCATTGCCCACTCAACGAACACACTCGTCACTTCATCGGTGCTCGCGAACTGGCGTCGATGAAACCGGGCGCCTTCGTAGTCAACACCGCCCGTGGCGGCTTGATCGACGAACAGGCGCTGGCCGATGCCTTGCGCAACGGCCACCTGGGCGGCGCCGCCACCGACGTGCTGAGCGTCGAGCCGCCGACCGCCGGCAACCCGTTACTCGCTGCCGACATCCCACGCTTGATCGTCACACCGCACAACGCCTGGGGCAGTCGCGAGGCGCGGCAGCGGATCGTTGGCCAATTGACCGAAAACGCTCAGGGATACTTCAGCGGTAAGGCGCTGCGGGTCGTCAGTTGATAAACTGCGGCACTTTTTTTCACAGGAGCAGAGTATGGATCCGCGCAGTGAAGTACTGCTTCGTCAGGCCGAGTTATTCCAGGGCCCGGTGTTGCTGGCCGGTTTGCCCGCCGATGATTTGCTCGGTCGCCTGCCCGACGCCCACGGCTGGTGCTGGCACGCCGGCGACCAGGCTGCGCTGGACGCTCGCTTCGCCGAGCGCAGCCATTTCGGCGTGACCGCGCCCGAGCGCGAGTTCGATACCGCGGTGGTGTTTCTGCCCAAGTCCAAGGACCTTACCGATTACATCCTCAACGCCCTGGCCTCGCGGCTGGCCGGTCGCGAGCTGTATCTGGTGGGTGAAAAACGCAGCGGCATCGAAGGCGCGGCCAAACAACTGAACCCGTTCGGCAAACCGCGCAAGCTCGACAGCGCGCGTCACTGCCAGCTCTGGCAGGTCACTGTGGCCAACGCGCCAGCGGCCAAGTCGCTGGAAAGTCTGGCTCAGACCTATGAATTGCCGCTGGCCGAAGGCCCGTTGAAAGTCATCAGCCTGCCGGGCGTGTTCAGCCACGGTCGCCTGGATCGCGGCAGCGCATTGTTGCTGGAGCATCTGGACAAATTGCCGAGCGGTCATTTGCTGGATTTCGGCTGCGGCGCGGGCGTGTTGGGGGCAGCGGTCAAACGTCGTTATCCGCACAATCAGGTCACGTTGCTCGACGTGGACGCTTTTGCGGCCGCCAGCAGTCGCTTGACGCTGGCTGCCAACGGTCTTGAAGCAGACGTCATTACCGGTGACGGCATTGATGCGGCGCCGATGGGTTTGAGTGCGATTCTGAGCAACCCGCCGTTCCATGTCGGCGTGCACACCGACTATTTCGCTACCGAGAACTTGCTGCGAAAAGCGGCCAAACATCTGAAAAACGGTGGAGAACTGCGCCTTGTCGCGAACAGCTTCCTGAAGTATCAGCCGCTGATCGAAGAGCACCTGGGCGTGTGTGCGATCAAGGCTGAGGGACAGGGTTTCAGAATCTACCGGGCCAAACGCGGCTGAAAAATAAGTGCTTGCCTAACGGGTTTCGCCTAGGCAGAATCCGCTCCGTCCTAGGGGAGTAGTCTCCCACGAGCGCCATGCTCGTCCGGCATACGTCAACATACTTGGTCCTCAGACCATGGCGTATGCGACCCAAGCGTCCGCATCAGACGGCTCGCCAGGGTTTGACAAGACCTATGACACGAACACCTTACCCGGGGCGGGAAGGCTGTACGTGTCATAGCCGTGTCGACCCGCCCCTTAGGAAAACCCTGATGCTGGATTCACTTCTCGTTCCCACTGCAATCGTTGCCTTGGCCGAAATCGGCGACAAGACGCAACTGCTCGCACTCATTCTCGCTGCCCGCTTTCGCAAACCGTGGCCGATCATTGCCGGCATCGTCGCCGCCACCCTGGCCAACCACGCGGCAGCCGGTGCGGTAGGCGCCTGGGTCGGAGGTTTCTTCTCGGATGCGATGTTGCACTGGATTCTCGCCGCAAGCTTCACCGCGACGGCGTTGTGGACCCTGGTGCCGGACAAGATGGATGACGACGAAGCCAGCACCGCCCGCAAGTTCGGGCCGTTCCTGACGACACTGATTGCGTTCTTTCTGGCTGAAATGGGCGACAAGACTCAAGTCGCTACCGTGATGCTCGCCGCGCAATACCCTGAGCTATGGCTGGTGATCATCGGCACCACCGCCGGGATGTTGATTGCCAACGTGCCAGTGGTACTGGCGGGTAACTTTGCGGCGGACAAACTGCCCTTGACGTTGATCCGTCGACTGGCGGCGTCGGCGTTTTTCGTCCTGGCGATTGTCGCGGTGTACAAGGCGATGCAGAGCAGTGGGTGGGTATGACGCGGCAGACCATTCAATGTGGCGAGGGAGCTTGCTCCCGCTCGCTGCGTAGAAGCCGTAAATTCGGATGAGCGACAAAAACGCGCTCATCCGAAATGGGGCTGCCTTGCAGCCCCAGCGGGAGCAAGCTCCCTTGCCACAAAAGCCCTATCTACATCAGGATTTAGGCGCTTTCTCGTACAACGGCATCACCTTCGGAATCGCTGCCTGCAACGAAGCAATCCGACTGGACGACGCTGGGTGAGTGCTCATGAACTCCGGTGGCGAACCTTCCGAGGCCTTGCTCATCTTGTTCCACAGGGTGATCGCGGCATTCGGGTTGTAGCCGGCGCGAGCCGCCAATTCCAGGCCGATCAGATCAGCTTCGTTTTCATTTGAGCGGCTGTTGGGCAACGTCATGCCGTAGTTGGCCACGGTGTCGGCCAGCGCCAGGCTGTCCTGACCCAGACCGAACAAGGCACCGGCGCCCTGCTTGGCCATTTCGATGCCGTAGGCCTTGGACATCGCTTCACGACCGTGCTCGCGCAGGGCGTGGGCGATTTCATGGCCCATGATCGCGGCGATTTCATCGTCGGTCAGTTTCAGGCTGTCAATCAGCCCGGTGTAGAAAATGATCTTGCCGCCAGGCCCGCAGTTGGCGTTGAGTTCGTCGCTCTTGATCAGGTTGACTTCCCATTTCCACTGGGCCGAATCCGGACGGAAAACCGGCGCCTGGGCAATCAGCCGATTGGCGATCGCCTGGATGCGCTTGGCATCGTTGCTGGTCTTGTCCAGCACACCTTTGCTGGTCGCTTCGCCGACCGTCTTCTGGTACGACTGGGCGTACATCTGGTTGACTTCGTCCGTGGACAACATACTGAACATGTACTGTTTGCGCTCCACACCCACGGCGCCGCCGCTGGTGGTGTTGACCGACTGACAACCGGCGAGCAACAGACCCGCACTCAGAGCACACAAAACCAATCGCTTGTTCATCAAAAAACTCCCTGAAAACATGCCGGGTATCCTAGGCGGGGAAATGTATCGACGCCAGATACAACAGACATTCAGACGCATATTTCGGATAAAGCTCTCATCGCCGTAGGAAAAAATTCACATAACCTCCCCCGCCGCGGCGGGTAACGGCCCGCAATGATTCATTTGCGACATCTACCACTCCAAAACAGCCATTTCACCCTGCCTCGCTCATGGCCCTCGAACCGCGTGCCGATACAGCACCGCAGATGTCCTCTTGCGTGCGGAGCACCCATGAAATTCAAGTCGATCCAGTTTTCCGTGGCGGCCCTGGCCGGCGCCATTGTTTTAAGCGTCGTGGCGGCACTGGTGCTTTACGCCCTGTTTTCCGGTGCCCGGACCCAAGACATGGTCCAGGAGCGGACCCAGGCGCAATTCGAGCAAGTCATCGAACAGCGCCTGACGTCCCTGGCGCAAACCCAGGTCAGCCAGATCCAGCGCGAACTCGAGGCTCCCCTCTTGATTGCCGGCGGGTTGGTGCGGGTCAACGCCCTGATCGGCACACCGGGCGCCGACGGCCAGCCGCAACTGAGCCTGAGCCGTGAGCAATTGATCAGCCTGATCAAGGAAAACGTCGCCAAAAACCCGAAAATCCTCGGGACTTACATTGGCTGGGAAAAAGACGCACTCGATCACAACGATGCGGCTTACGTCGGCACCAAGGTGGTAGGGATCGACCCCAGCAACGGCCGCTTCCTGCCATGGTGGTTCCGCAACGAAGACGGCACTCTGGGCCTGGACAAACTGGTGGACGTCGACGACCAGAAAACCCTGTCCACCGGGGTGCGCGCCAGCGAGTACTACCTGTGCTCGAAAGAAACCAAAAAATCCTGCGTGATCGATCCGGCGCCCTACAAGGTCGGGGACAAGATCGTCATGCTCGCCTCCTTTATTGAACCGATCATGCTCGACGGCGCCTTCCAGGGCATCGTCGGCGCCGACCTGTCGGTGAACTTCATTCAGGAAATGCTGCTGGGCGCGAACCAGAAGCTGTACAACGGCTCGGGCGTCATGGCCCTGATCGGCAGCAACGGCCGGATCGTGGCCTACACCAAGGACCCGAGCAAATTCGGCGAGAAGGTCAGCGACATCCTCGATAGCCAACAGATCGCCAACATGGCCAATCTCAAGCGTGGCGAAGTGACCTACACCGTCGACAAGGCCCAGGGCCGGATCGAGTTGTACCTGCCATTCGGCATCGGCCAGACCGACGCCCGCTGGACCCTGATGCTGCAACTGCCCCTGAACGCGGTGATGGCCGACCTGCAAAAACTCCAGGCCGACCTCGACACACAGCGCAAATCCGACACCTTCGGCATGGCCATGGTTGGCCTGCTGATTGCCGGCATCGGTCTGCTGGTGATCTGGCTGGTGGGCCACGGCATTGCCCGACCACTTAAACAGATGGTCGCCATGCTCGACGACATTGCCAAAGGCGAAGGTGACCTCACCCGTCGCCTGACCAGTGATCGTGCCGACGAACTGGGCTCGATCGCCAAAGGTTTCAACACTTTCCTCGCCAAGTTACAGGCGATGATCACTCAGGTCGTGACGTCGGTGCAGAGCGTCAGCGATTCGTCGGAGCACACCGCCGACATCGCCATTCGCACCAACATCGGCGTGCAGAAACAAATGGTCGAGATCGATCAGGTCGCCACGGCGGTGCATGAAATGACCGCCACCGCCCAGGACGTGGCGCGCAACGCGACCCAGGCGGCGCAAGCGGCCAGTCATGCGGATCAGGCGGCGGCGCAGGGCAAACAGATCGTGCGGGACACATCGAATTCGATCGGTGTGCTGGCAGTGGAAATCGGCAAGGCTGTCAGCGTGGTGCAAACCCTGGCCAAGGACAGCGAGAACATCAACGCGATCCTCACGGCCATTCGCGGGATCGCCGAGCAGACCAACCTGCTGGCCTTGAACGCGGCCATCGAAGCGGCACGCGCCGGTGAACAGGGCCGCGGTTTTGCAGTGGTGGCCGATGAAGTGCGCAACCTGGCGCAGAAAACCCAGAAGGCCACCGAAGAAATCCAGACCATGATCCAGCAACTGCAACAAGGCACGCGCGATGTGGTGCGGGTCATGGAGGACAGCCAGAACCGTACCGATGAAAGTGTTCAGCACGCCGCGAAAGCCGCCGAAGCGCTGGATGCGATCACTCAGGCGGTGTCGGTGATCAACGACATGAACACGCAGATTGCCAGTGCGGCCGAAGAACAGAGCGCGGTGGCGGATGACATCAACCGTAACGTGATCAACATTGGGCAAGTGGCCAATGAAGTGGCCGGTGGGGCGGATGAATCGAGCGCGGCGAGTGCGGACCTGACCAAGCTGGCGGAACAGCAGCGGCGGTTGATCAACCAGTTCAAGGTTTGAGGTTTAAGAGCAAGATCAAAAGATCGCAGTCTGCGGCAGCTCCTACAGGGTAAGGGTATACGCCTACCTAATGCAGGAGCTGCCGCAGGCTGCGATCTTTTTGATGACACCACTTAACCTGGGGTCAAACACTCCGGCCCGTTCAACTTCGGATCATTCACCAGATTCGCCAACACCCGCTCGCGCAACGCAGCGGGTTCACTGGCCAACAACCCCTGCAACACATGCAAAGGCGTCTCGGGATCAAGCCACGCCTCCTGCCCCGCTGCATCCAGAATCAACGGCCGACGCTGACTCGCCGCCGGTTGCGTGATCACTGCCGTGCTCAACCACACTTGCTCCTGCACCGGATACGCTTCCCAGATCGCCGCAAAAAACAGCGTCGAGCCCTCCCCCGGAGTCAACCAGTACGGCCGCTTGCGCGTCGTGCCGCGCCATTCGTAAAAACCGTTGGCCGGCAGCAGGCACCGGCGCTCGCGCAGGGCCTGACGGAACATCGGTTGCTCGGCCACGGTTTCGGCCCGGGCATGGGCCGGCGTGCGGGACAGATCGGTCAGCCACGGCGGCGTCAAACCCCAGCGCGCACGGGCCAACTCGCGTTGGCCGTCGGCGCCGGCACGCAGCATCAACACCGAATCGTTTGGGGAAATATTCCACTGGGCCTGCTGATCGGCAGGGAAGCCAGGCAGGGTCGCGAAGGCGGGGTTCCAGCGAAACAGGGCATAACGTCCACACATGGGGCAACACGACTCTTGATAAAACGAACGTCAGCCTAACAGACCAGCGTGCCGGGAAAGCTTTCCGGCTCATCGCCGGGTAGCGGCAGCGCGGCATTGTACGCGGCGATCAACTCGCGGGCGTATTCGGCCTGGTCATTGTCGACCGACAACCCCAACAGACCGAAAATGGGCAACTCCCCGCTGCCACCGAGCAAATCACGCCCGACCAGATGCGCCTCGATGCCCTCGCTGGCCAGCATGCCTTGCAGCAGCTCGCCTTCCATCAGGTTTTCCGGTTCATAGATTCGCTGCATGGAGCGCCCCTTCATTCGTTTTCGCTGTGAACTTCAAGTAACCATTCCTGACCATCAGTCTGCAGGACAAACGTGATGGGGCGGCAACACACCGGACAGTCTTCGATATAGGTCTGATCGCCACCGGACAAATCCAGCACCGCCTCGGCCTCTTCACCACAATACGGACATTCGTAGCGCTCGGTTTCCAGCATCGCGGTCTCCAGGGTGACTTGTGCGTATAATCGCCGGTCTATTTGCAGGGCTATTTTTGTCTGGCTACCTTTTCAGACCGTGCCCCGTTGGTTTTCGATCAAAACCTTTACTTACCCTAGCCGTTTCTAACAAGAGAGCATGATGGGCGAATTCGATGCCATCCGACCTTACGACGACAGCGAAGTCCCAGCGGTGCTGGCACGATTGCTCGGCGACAAGGCGTTTCTAGATATCCTCACCCACTTCCGCTTCCCGCGTTTCGCCGGTGCCTTCGGCTGGATGCTCAAACCTCTTATAGCTCATCGGTTGCGCCGTGAGTTCGCCGGCATCAATTCGGTGGCCACGCTGCAGGACAAAGTCGAGTATTACGTCGACCACACCATCGAACGCGCCACGGACGGGGTGACGTACACCGGCGTCGAGCAGTTCAAGTCCGGTAGCGCCTACCTGTTCATCGCCAACCACCGCGACATCGTCATGGACCCGGCCTTCGTCAACTATGCCGTGTACCACGCCGGCCTGCCGACACCGCGCATCGCCATTGGCGACAACCTGCTGCAGAAACCCTTCGTCAGCGACCTGATGCGCCTGAACAAAAGTTTCATCGTGCACCGTTCGATCACCGGTCGCCGAGAGAAAATGGCGGCCTATCAGCTATTGTCGGCCTACATCAACCACTCGATCCGCAACGATTGCGCGTCGATCTGGATCGCTCAGGCCGAAGGCCGGGCCAAGGACGGCGACGACCGCACCGAGTCAGCGATCCTCAAGATGTTCCACATGAGTCGCAAGGATGAACCGTTCGGCGAAGTCATCCGCTCGCTGAACGTCACTCCGGTGTCGATCAGCTACGAATACGACCCGTGCGACCAGGCCAAGGCCCGCGAGCTCTACATCCGCGCCACCACCGGCAGCTACACCAAGGTGCCGGGCGAAGACGACGTCAGCATCGCCAAAGGCATCACCGGCTACAAGGGCCGGGTCCACGTGAACTTCGCCGCGCCGATCACCGAGTTGTTCGAAGACACCAAACAATTGGCGATCGAAATGGACAAGCAGATCCTCGGCGGTTATCGCTTGTTCCCGGTGCACTACCTGGCGTACGCGCAGTGGAAAGACGCCGATCCGCAGTTGCAGGTGCCGAAAGCGGCTGACGTGTTTGCAGCCGACGAGCTGGCGAAGGCCCAGGAAGAATGGCAGCGGCGCCTTGAGGCCTGCCCGGAAGAACATCGTCCTTTCCTGGTGCTGCAATACGCCACACCGGTGCGTAATCAGTACCGGGTGAAAGCCGGGTTGGCGCTGTAGGTTTTTACAGCAAGATCAAAAGATCGCAGCCTTCGGCAGCTCCAACATCAATGTAGGAGCTGCCGAAGGCTGCGATCTTTTGCTTTAAGGGATCAAACCCGCGTGCTGATCCACGACACCAGCAACGCCAAGCCCAGGCAGGCAAAACCGAAACGATAGAAAAACCGGTTCATGCGCAAGGTCGCCCAATCCAGCACGGGCTCTTCACTGGGACGGCTCTGACGCTGCGCTGCCAGACTGGCCTGCGCGCGCTGTTCGCGGCGACGCGTAGCGTGCAGCAACCAGCTGCCCGGAAAGGCAAACAGCAAGGCGAGCAGGTTGATCAATTTGGCGGGATGGGCGGTAAACAGCGTCATCAAATGCAGCGACATCACAAACCTCAGTCAAAACAGGTGTGGCGAACGCCGGACCGACGACCGCGGCGCAAATTCTACCGAAAGCCGTCCCTCCTGCCCGCCGCTTTACGACAAATAACTCACCATTTGGCAGATTCCTGCTCTGCGTCACGGCTTCGTCATCTGAATGCGCCAGTCTCTCGGCCCATCGAAACCGACACGGAAACCGTCATGCTCCACGCCGAAAACCAGGATCGCCTCTACCTCATCGCTCAAAGCGACGAACAACAAGCCCTCGTCGGCAGCCTCGCCTTCAACGTTCAGGATTGCCATTGGCTGGTGTATTGCGCACTGGGTGGGCATCAACATGCGGATTTACCGGAGGCGGACTTGCTGACGGGCGTAAGTGTGCTGGATTTTTATTCGCAAGCCGCCTGACTCCGCAGAATCCTGCCCCGCAGGAGCTGCCGAAGGCTGTGATCTTTTGATTTTTTGAGGGAGTAGCCGAAGATCAGGATCAAAAGATCGCAGCCTTCGGCAACTCCTGCGGGGCTCGCATTACTCGCTGAGAATCTGACCAATCGTCGGGTCCTTGAACAGACGCGTCAATGCGTCGCTCAATACATCGCTGACCAGCTTGGTGTTGGTTTCCTGATTCGGCGCCATGCCGAAACGCTGATCCAGCGACGCACCGTAACGACCGCTGTAGCGGCGGTTGGCGTTCTGTACGTCGGAGCGGAAGGTCGCGCCAATGGTCGCCTCGGTCACGTACATGCCTTCCTTCGGCGACTGATACTTCAGCTCAGCCAGGGTCACGGTCAATTGCGGGGCATTCATCGCATTGGATGTCGGGGTAAAGCCCAGCAAACGCACGGCCGCTTCAGCCTGGGCCTGCAACTTCGGCAGGATCTGCGCGCCCTGCACCGTGATTGCACTCGTTTCCGGATACAGACCGCCACGGGTGCCCAGGGTTGGCGACGGACGACCGTCCACCACACGCACCACCACTGGCTGACCATGGCCGACCGGCGCCAGCTGAGTTGTCAGCTTCGGCTCCGGGTTCAGTTGTTGCGGGCTGTGGGCGCAGCCAACCAGGGTCAAACTGGTCACAGTGATCAAACCGAACAACAGGCGTTGCAACATGCTCTTCTCTCCAGAATCAGGCACAAACAGGCCGGCAGTATAGCGGTGGGCCACTGCGGGTAACCAGCGCCTCGCAGTGAATACTGAAATGTCTGACAAACCCTTGGGAAGCCGGTTCCTGTCACACAGATGTCACCGCCCATACACTTGCATGTCACGGCGCTTTGACAACCTTCACGACAGTCACCCCTTGAAGGTACTTTGCCATGCGCCACCTGATCTCGCTGTTCGCTCCGCGCCCATTGCATCGCTGCTTTGCCCTGCTCGACCGCTATGGTCATTGCCAGGCGTTCAAGCAGTGCAGCCTGCAGCCGATGGGCGATGGCTGGGTCGAAATCGAAGAAATCCGCCTCAACTGGCTGCACCATCCCCTGCCTGCCAGTGCCCGTGTCAGCCAGCACAAACCACGCGCGCGGGCGCAGCAGCTGTTGACCACCTGACCAGACGCCTAATAAAAGTCATTAAACACGTCCATTTCCCTGCGTTTCTTAGATACAATCTCCCCCCGATTATAAGGACGTCTCCTGATCGGGCCTCGCAGCATCGTCAATGCTTCGGTATTGGCACCCCGCACCGCCCACAGAGAGCCGCCCACACAGATCGAGTGAAGCTGGCGTGCTTGCTGTTCCTTGAGCAAAACCCCCACTTTTCGCGAATCTGCAGAGCTGTCATTACGCTCGGTCACTGAGCTGTTTGCCCGTTTTGCCTGTCATGCATCCCATGGCGGCAATCCATCCGGGCACGGTGCCAGGCTGGGGCAGCCCTTTTTTGAGGTTCACGTCTTCAAAAGAGCGTGAAAAAAACGGGTTTTCACAACTTCACAAGAGTGTGGCGAGCAAATGAATAGTTTTGCGTCTGAATATGCACCATTAGCGTCTGAAACAGCCCAACGACACAGGACCGAGTATTCCTCGAACACCGGAGCCTGAAGCCTGTCCGCTACGGATTTGGTTGCACAAACGGATGTCTCGACCATAAGTCGAATTGCCAGTCGCGCGTTGAAATGAGTTCATAGACCTCATTGACCCGGCCGGTAGCGTCCGTCGAAGTTGCGATAAATTGCGAAGATTCGGACATGGCGATACTGCCATGAGTACCAGGGGCATCACTGACTCGCCCCGGAACGCCTGGCAGCCATGCCGACAATTTGGTGCTGCAGATTTTGGAGACGCGTTAAATGGCGCATAACGAAGCAGTCGACGTAGTACTGGTTGGGGCCGGCATCATGAGTGCCACCCTCGCAGTACTGCTCAAAGAGCTCGACCCCGCGATCAAGCTGGAAGTCGTCGAGCTGATGGATTCCGGTGCCGCGGAGAGTTCGAACCCGTGGAACAACGCCGGTACCGGTCACGCCGGGCTGTGTGAGCTCAATTACACGCCGCAGGCCGCCGACGGCACCGTCGACATCAAGAAAGCCGTGCACATCAACACCCAGTTCGAGGTGTCGAAGCAGTTCTGGTCGTACCTGACCAAAAAAGGCACCTTCGGTTCGTGCAAGTCCTTTATCAGCCCGGTGCCGCACCTGAGCTTCGTGCAAGGTGACAGTGGCGTGTCCTTCCTCAAGGAACGCTTCAACGTGCTGAGCAAGCACCACGCCTTCTCCGACATGGAATACACCGAAGACAAGGCAAAAATGGCGGACTGGATGCCATTGATGATGCCTGGTCGTCCGGCTGACGAAGTCGTCGCCGCCACCCGCGTGATGAACGGCACCGACGTCAACTTCGGCGCGCTGACCAACCAATTGCTCAAGCACCTGACCAGCGCACCCGATGCCCAGGTCAAGTACTGCAAGCGCGTGACCGGTCTGAAGCGCAACAACGGCGGCTGGACCGTCAGCATCAAGGACGTGAACAGCGGCAACACCCGCGAAGTCGACGCGAAGTTCGTCTTCCTCGGCGCGGGCGGTGCGGCACTGCCGTTGCTGCAGGCGTCGGGCATCGAAGAAAGCAAAGGCTTCGGCGGCTTCCCGATCAGCGGCCAGTGGCTGCGTTGCGACAACCCGGAAGTGGTCAAACACCACCAGGCCAAGGTGTATAGCCAGGCCGCCGTGGGTTCGCCACCGATGTCGGTGCCGCACCTCGACACTCGCGTGGTCGATGGCAAGAAGTCCCTGCTGTTCGGACCTTACGCCGGTTTCACCACCAAGTTCCTCAAGCACGGCTCCTTCATGGACCTGCCGATGTCGGTTCGCGCCGGCAACATCGGCCCGATGCTGGCCGTGGCGAAAAACAACATGGACCTGACCAAGTACCTGGTCAGCGAAGTGATGCAGTCGATGGAGCAACGCCTGGATTCCCTGCGTCGTTTCTACCCTGAAGCGAAAGCCGAAGACTGGCGCCTGGAAGTGGCCGGCCAACGGGTTCAAATCATCAAGAAAGACCCGAAAAAGGGCGGCGTCCTGCAGTTCGGCACCGAGCTGGTCGCGGCCAAGGACGGTTCCCTTGCTGCACTGCTCGGCGCTTCGCCAGGCGCGTCGGTGACCGTTTCGATCATGCTGGAGCTGATCGAGAAATGCTTCCCGGCCAAAGCATCCGGCGAGTGGGCGGCCAAACTGGCGGAAATCTTCCCGGCCCGTGAAAAGGTTCTGGAAACCGATGCTGCGCTGTATCGCAAGATCAATACGCAGAACAACATCGCGCTGGAACTGGTTGAAGAAAGCAGCGAGACCCCAAGCTACGCTTGATCGTCGCGCATAAAAAACGCCCCGTTCTCATTGAGAGCGGGGCGTTTTTTTATGGGCGGCAAAACAATCTTGTGGCGAGGGAGCTTGCTCCCGCCGGGCTGCGAAGCGGCCCCAAAATTCTGCCAACGGCGAAGATTTTGTGAGTGCTGCGCACTAAAGCGGGAGCAAGCTCCCTCGCCACAGGTATTCGGTTCGCTTCGGATACGATCAGCCGCGAGCCTTGTTGATCAGTTCGATGTACTCGGCCGCGTTGCGCTGATCCTTGATCAGGTCAACGAAGGTCTTGCCGTGTTCATCCTGGCCATCAACGTCGTAGCCGGCTTCGACGAAGAACGTCAGAAAACGCTCGAAGTCGTCAATGCGCAGGCCACGGTAGGCCTTGATCAGTTTGTGCAGGGACGGCGAAGTGGCGTCGACCGGTTCGAAATCGAGAAACAACTTGATCTGCTCGTCGCCGATCTCGTCACCAATCACTTGTTTCTTATCTTTACGCATTGCCGACTCCAGCTCGCAGACATTTCACGGGGCGGGCAGTTTACCCCTCACAGGGCGCCGGGCTCAACGCGGACGAACGGCCCCGGTGTGCAGGTCAGCCCAGACATGGCCATTGGCGTAGCTGAGGAACTGGCAATACACCGTGTCATTGCGCAACAAGTCGATCACCACGCGGTACTGCGCCATCGGATAAAACAGCGTCAGGGTTTTGCTTTTGTCGTCGTAGATCGGCTTTTTCAGGCTTTTGCTCTCGCCATCGAAGTTGACCAGTACCTGATTGATGGTCGCGCCCTTGTTCAAGGGTTTGCCCTTGAGGCGGATCAGCAACGGAAACGTCACCGGGATCGGTTGTTGGGTGGACTGGCGCTGACTGCCGACCACCACCGAATATTCGGTGACCTGCAGCAGTTGTTGCTGCTCGGGTTCGGCGTCACGCAGGGTCAGGTCGTCCGGTGGCAGAAACTGCGCATGCATCGGCGCCGGCGCGGCGGCCAGGGGCAGGCTGAGGGTCAGCAACAGGGCGGCGCAGCTGCGGATCAAAAGGCTCATGACGGGCTCCCAGGGCGAAGCGGAGCACTCTAGCATGAGGATCATCTGCGCGAATTAGCGATATGGGTCAATACTTCGCAGTACCAAGCTGGCCATGCTGGAAGAGCTTTCAGCCGTCGATCAATGGTGCACCGTCTACCGTGGAGTGCTCATGTCGTTCTCCGTTCCCCCGTTATTCGCCGCCTGGCGTCAGACCTGGCACGCCGGCTACACCCTCAGACGCTTACGCGGCGACATCAGTGCCGGAGTGACGGTAGGGATTATCGCCATCCCATTGGCCATGGCCCTGGCGATTGCCGTAGGTGTACCGCCCCAGCAAGGGTTGTATACGGTACTGATCGCCGCGCCCCTGATCGCTCTCACCGGCGGTTCGCGTTTTAATGTCAGTGGGCCGACCGCCGCGTTCGTGGTCATCCTGCTCCCCATCACCCAACAATATGGCCTCGGCGGCTTGCTGCTCTGCACCATGCTTGCCGGCGTCATCCTCATTGCCCTGGGACTGATTCGCGCCGGGCGGTTGATTCAGTACATTCCGTATCCGGTCACGCTGGGCTTTACCGCCGGGATCGGCATTGTCATTGCCACCCTGCAATTGAAGGATTTGCTGGGCCTGAACACCCCCAGCCAGGCAGAACACTACATCGAACAGCTGGGTGTACTGATTCTCGCGTTGCCCACCGCTCGGCTCGGGGACGGGATCATCGGTATCGCCTGCCTGGCCGTTCTGATTGTCTGGCCACGGTGGGTACCGAGGATCCCGGGGCATCTGGTGGCGCTGACCGTCGGCGCCCTCCTGGGGTTGGCGCTGGAACACGGCGGGTTGGCGGTGGCGACCTTGGGTGAGCGTTTCAGCTACATGGTCGAGGGCGTCAGCCATCCCGGCATTCCACCGTTCCTGCCGAGCTTCGATTGGCCGTGGAATCTACCCGGTCCCGACGGCCAGCCGCTGCACCTGTCCTACGATTTGATCCGTCAATTAATGGCGCCGGCGTTCGCCATTGCCATGCTCGGTGCCATCGAGTCCTTGTTGTGTGCGGTGGTGGCGGATGGCATGACCGGCAGCAAACACGACCCCAACGCCGAACTGCTGGGCCAGGGCCTGGGCAACCTGATCGCACCGTTGTTCGGCGGCATTACCGCCACGGCTGCGATCGCCCGAAGCGCCACCAATGTGCGCAGCGGAGCCTTTTCGCCATTGGCCGCCATTATTCACAGCGCGGTGGTACTGATGGCGATACTGGTGCTCGCACCGCTTTTCAGCTACCTGCCGATGGCTGCGCTGGCCGCATTGCTGGTCATGGTGGCGTGGAACATGAGCGAAGCCCGGCACGTGCTGCATACACTGCGCATCGCGCCCCGCAGCGATGTGCTGGTCTTGCTGACCTGCCTGAGCCTGACGGTGTTATTCGACATGGTAATGGCCGTCGGTGTCGGCCTGTTGCTGGCCGCCGGGTTGTTTATCAAGCGCATGAGCGATCTGACGGACACCGCCGAACTGCCACGCGCCTACCATCAAGCCTTGCAGGACATGCCGGCGCACGTTCGTTGCTACGCGATACGCGGGCCGTTGTTTTTCGGTGCGGCCGAAAAGGCCTTGGGAGTCCTGCGCAAATTCAGTCCGGAGGTCAAAGTGGTGATCGTCGAGATGAGCGCCGTGCCCATGCTGGACATGACGGCGCTGGCGGCCTTCGACAATATCCTCAGGGATTACCGCACGGACGGCATTGGCCTGATTCTGGTGGCAACCTCCCCGCGGGTGCGCCTGAAGCTCAGACGCGCGGGTATCCATCGGGAGCAGCGTCAGTTGGCCTACGTGAACAACCTGGAACAGGCTCGTCGCAAAAGCGAACGCTGGCTGGCCGGGGAAAACTGAGCGCGCTTCAGGCGAACTGCGCGCGCATCCACGCCTGATATTCAGCCACACCCGGCTCGCCTTCGCGCGGCGCCCAGTGAGCAAGCTCTCCCTCACCGACGGGACGATAAGGGCCGGCCTTGCACTCGAACATCAGGCTGTCGGCTTCCAGCACCACCAGGCCATGGAACACACCGGTTGGCAGGTCAACACCCACGCAATCGCCACCGGCCTGCAGAATCTGCTTGCGCACCACCACACCAGACTCATCGAAAATCAGCAGACCAAGCCGCCCTTTGAGGACCAACAAGGTTTCAGCCTTGTTCTCACACAGATGCCGATGAGGCGGAATGTACGTGGACGGCTGCAGACCCACCGCCATGCGATGGCAAGCGTCTTCCATCCGATGGAAGTTGTGATGCTGGCGCCCACGTGGATTTGCCGCAGCCTTCCCGGCCAATTCATTGAACAAGGATTGATCAAGAAAGCTCGGCGCGCTCATCGCTTACATCCCTTTAACGGCGAAAATTCCGTTGGCGTTACGCCAGTAGCCTTTGTAGTCCATGCCGTAACCGAAGATGTAACGGTCGATGCACGGCAGGCCGACGAAATCGGCTTTCAGGTCCGGGCGAGCCTTGCGGTCGTGGTCCTTGTCGATCAGCACGGCGGTGTGCACTTTGCGCGCGCCAGCGTGTTTGCAGAAGTCGATGATCGCGCCCAGGGTGTGACCTTCGTCGAGGATGTCGTCGATGATCAGCACGTCACGGTCAATGAACGACACTTCCGGCTTGGCTTTCCAGAACAGGTCGCCGCCGCTGGTTTCGTTGCGATAGCGGGTGGCGTGCAGGTAGGACGCTTCCAGCGGGAATTGCAAATGGGTGAGCAGCTTGCCGGCGAAAATCAGGCCGCCGTTCATCACACAGAACACCACCGGATTTGTTTCAGCCAGTTGTTCGTTGATGTGTGCACCGACGCGGGCGATGGCCGCCTCGACTTCAGCTTCGGTGTACAGGCAGTCAGCCTCTCGCATGATTTGACGGATATGCTCGAGATCAGCGGACATGGCGCTCTCCAGGGGGGACGGGATTCGGGAAAAGCGGGCAAAGGTACGCATCCCGCACGGCCAGATCAAGCGTTTGTGGACTAACGTACTCTATGTCTATAGGACAACACCCTCGGATAGATTAATCTAGGCCGGTTTTTTTGCCCGCCGCCGGAGCCTTTCCCATGCCCATCCTCGAGATCCGCCATCCGCTGATCCGTCATAAACTCGGCCTGATGCGCCGCGCAGACATCAGCACCAAGAATTTCCGTGAGCTCGCTCAGGAAGTCGGCGCCCTTTTGACCTATGAAGCCACCAAAGACCTGCCGCTGGAATCCTACGACATCGAAGGCTGGTGCGGCACTGTGTCGGTCGAGAAAATCGCCGGCAAGAAGATTACCGTGGTGCCGATCCTGCGCGCCGGTATCGGCATGCTCGAAGGTGTACTCAGCCTGATTCCGGGGGCCAAGGTCAGCGCCGTGGGCGTGGCCCGCAACGAAGAAACGTTGCAGGCCCACACCTATCTGGAAAAACTGGTTCCCGAAATCAACGAACGCCTGGCCATGATCATCGACCCGATGCTCGCCACCGGCAGCTCCATGGTCGCCACCATCGACCTGCTGAAAAAGGCCGGTTGCCGCGACATCCGCGCCATGGTGCTGGTCGCCGCGCCGGAAGGCATTGCCGCCGTGGAGAAGGCTCACCCGGACGTGACCATCTACACCGCTTCCATTGACGAGAAACTGAACGAACACGGTTACATCATCCCAGGCCTGGGCGATGCCGGTGACAAGATCTTCGGCACCAAGCAGAAGGACGCGTGACCATGCAGCAAGAGTTCAACGATCCGCTCTGGCGCACGGTGCTGTCCGGCGCCCAGATGCTGTTCGTGGCGTTCGGCGCCCTGGTGTTGATGCCGCTGATTACCGGCCTCGATCCGAACGTAGCGCTGTTCACGGCGGGCCTGGGGACGATTCTGTTCCAGATCGTCACCGGGCGTCAGGTGCCAGTGTTCCTGGCTTCGAGCTTCGCCTTCATCACCCCGATCATTCTCGCCAAGGGCCAATTCGGCCTCGCGGCGACCATGGGCGGTGTAATGGCGGCCGGTTTCGTCTACACCTTCCTCGGCCTCGCCGTGAAGATCAAAGGCACCGGCTTCATCGACCGCTTGCTGCCACCGGTGGTGATTGGCCCGGTGATCATCTCCATCGGCCTGGCCATGGCGCCGATCGCCGCCAACATGGCGATGGGCAAGGCTGGCGACGGTAGCGAGCTGATCCACTACCAGACGGCCATGCTGATCTCGATGCCTGCGCTGCTGACGACGCTGATCGTCGCGGTGTTCGGCAAAGGCATTTTCCGCCTGGTGCCGATCATCTCCGGCGTGCTGGTCGGTTTTGCGATGGCGTTCTATTTCGGCGTGGTCGATACCGCGAAGATTGCCGCGGCACCGTGGTTCGCGATCCCCAACTTCACCGCGCCGGAATTCAACTGGCAGGCGATTCTGTTCATCGTCCCGGTGGCATTGGCCCCGGCCATCGAGCACATCGGCGGCGTGATCGCCGTGGGCAGCGTGACCGGTCGCGACTACCTGAAGAAGCCCGGCCTGCACCGCACCCTGCTCGGCGACGGCATTGCCACCACCGCCGCCGGTTTGTTCGGCGGTCCGCCCAACACCACCTACGCCGAAGTGACGGGCGCGGTGATGCTGACCAAGAACTACAACCCGAAAATCATGACCTGGGCGGCGATCTTTGCCATCAGCCTGGCGTTCATCGGCAAGTTCGGCGCGCTGCTGCAAAGCATTCCAGTGCCGGTGATGGGCGGGATTCTGTGCCTGTTGTTCGGTTCGATTGCGGCGGTGGGGATGAACACGCTGATTCGCCACAAGATCGACCTGGGCGAAGCGCGCAACCTGGTGATCGTTTCGGTCACGCTGGTATTCGGGATAGGCGGCGTGCTGGTCGGCACCGGCACCGGTCCGGACGACTTCGGCCTCAAAGGCATCGCGCTGTGCGCGGTGGTGGCGATTGCGCTGAACCTGTTGCTGCCGGGCAATGACAGCTGGAAGCACAAGAAGGCGGATGAGCCGCTGATCTAAGGCTGACACAACACCCTGTGGCGAGGGAGCTTGCTCCCGCTTGAGTGCGCGCAGCACTCACAAAATCTTCATGGATTGCGAGAATTTTGGGGCCGCTTCGCGACCCAGCGGGAGCAAGCGCCCTCGCCACAGTTTGTATTTCTACAGCGCCAACGGCGCTCTTTCGCACAAAGTTTTCAGCGCCTTGGCCCACTGCGGATCATCATTGAGACACGGCACCAGCACCAACTCATCTCCCCCCGCTTCGCGGAACAGTTCATTCCCGCGATCACCGATTTCCTCAAGCGTCTCGATGCAATCGGCAACGAACGCCGGGCACATCACCAGCAACTTCTTCACGCCCATTCCCGCCAGCTCATCGAGGCGTGCTTCGGTGTAGGGTTCGATCCATTTCGCCCGACCCAATCGCGACTGAAACGACACCGACCACTTGCCGTCCGGCAAGCCCAGCCGCTTGGCAAACTCGGAAGCAGTGCGCAGGCATTGGGCGCGGTAGCAGGTCGACAAAACTTCTGGCGAAGCGTTCAGGCAGCAATTATCGCTTTGGAAGCAATGGTGACCGGTAGGGTCTATTTTCTTCAGATGCCGCTCCGGCAAACCGTGGAAGCTCAGCAGCAGGTGATCGTAATCCTGCAGTAAATACGGCTTGGCGCTGGCCACCAACGCATCGAGGTATTCCGGCTGATCGTAGAACGGCTGGAGAATCGAAAACTGCACGTCGAGTTGCTTCTCCCGCACGACCCGCCGGGCTTCCTCGATCACCGTAGTGACGGTGCTGTCGGCGAACTGTGGATAAAGCGGCGCGAGGGTAATTTTCTTGTGACCCTGGGCAGCGAGCTGCACCAGTTTCGTTTCAATCGACGGCTCGCCGTAACGCATGGCCAGTTCTACCGGACCGTGAGTCCACTCAGCGGTCATGGCCTGCTGCAAGCGACGGCTGAGCACCACCAGCGGCGAGCCCTCCTCCCACCAGATCGAGGCATAGGCGTGGGCCGACTGCTCCGGGCGCTTGATCAGAATCAGCGACACCAGCAAACGTCGCACCGGCCATGGCAGGTCGATCACGTACGGGTCCATCAGAAATTGATTGAGGTAGCTGCGCACATCCGCCACAGAGGTGGAGGCGGGTGAACCCAGGTTGACCAGAAGCAACGCGTGATCGGTCATGCAACGTCCTATTTCAGAGGCGGCTGGACAAGTCGTCCAGGGCCGCGCGCAAATCAGTGAACTGGAATGTAAAACCCGCTTTCAACAAACGCGCCGGCACGGCTTTCTGGCCGCCCAGCAGCAGCAATGACAATTCGCCCAAACACACCTTCAACGCCAGGGCCGGCATGGGCATGAATGCCGGGCGATGCAACACGGCGCCCAGCGTGCTGGCAAACTCACGATTGCGCACCGGTTTGGGCGCGCAGGCATTATAAGGACCGCTGGCGTCTTTCTGATGCAGAAGAAAATCAATCACGGCGATTTGATCCTTGATATGGATCCACGGCATCCACTGCCGACCATCGCCAAGAGGCCCGCCCAGTCCCAGTTTGAACGGCAACAACAGCCGCGACAAAAAGCCGCCCTCGGCAGACAACACCAACCCCGTGCGAATCAGGATCACTCGGATGCCCAAGGCCTCGGCGCGCTGCGCGGTTTCCTCCCAGGCAATGCACAACTGGCTGGCGAAATCGTCGATGACGGGTGGAGATTCCTCAGTCAATTCCCGCTCGCCACCGTCGCCGTACCAGCCCACGGCGGAGCCTGAGATCAACACCTGCGGTTTCTGTTCGCGGGTGTCGAGCCAGGCCAGCAGGGTTTCTGTCAGGGTGATGCGACTGCTCCAGAGCAAGGCCTTGCGCTTGGTCGTCCAGGGCCGGTCGGCAATCGGAGCACCCGCCAGGTTGATAATCGCGTCCACGGGCTCTTGTCCGAGGTCTTCCAACCGCGCGACACCACGAACTTCTGCACCGCAGATTTTCGCGACTTTTTCAGGTGCCCGACTCCATACCGTCAGACGATGTCCCTGGCTCAGCCAGTGTCGGCAGAGTTGACTCCCTATCAAACCAGTACCGCCGGTCAGCAATATGTGCATGACTTCTTCCTCGCGTGGCGTTTTACCCTGATCACTAGTCTATTTTTATAAGCAGGGATCTTTGATATCGGGCAGGCTCTGTTGATAACAATAGGCCAAGCTGTCAGAACGAGAACGCTAAAAGTTATACCAAAAAACAATATTGTACAGGTTTCATCCACGGCGTAGTCTGTACAGAAAGGCAAACGAGGCCCCTATGACTGTACCTATCGCAATCATCGGCACCGGCATCGCCGGACTCTCAGCCGCCCAGGCGCTTACGGAGGCCGGGCATGTCGTTCAACTTTTCGATAAAAGCCGCGGCAGTGGCGGACGCATGTCGAGCAAACGCAGCGACGCGGGTGCTCTGGACATGGGCGCGCAATATTTCACTGCCCGCGATCGCCGCTTTGTCACGGAAGTCCAGCGCTGGCAAGCCAACGGCTGGGTCGCCGAGTGGACGCCACAGCTCTATACCTTCCACGGTGGCCAGCTCAATCTGTCGCCGGACGAACAGACGCGCTGGGTCGGCACGCCGCGCATGAGTGCCATCACCCGCGGCTTGCTCGGCGATTCGGAAGTACATTTCGCCTGTCGCATCACCGAGGTCTATCGGGGTGAGGAGCATTGGCATCTGCAGGACGCCGAGGGATTCACCCATGGCCCGTTCAGTCATGTCATCGTCGCCACGCCCGCGCCCCAGGCGACCGCATTGCTGGCCTCCGCGCCGAAGCTCGCCGGTGCCGCCGCCGGGGTAAAAATGGACCCCACCTGGGCGGTCGCGCTGGCCTTCGATACACCGCTGGACACCCCCATGGAAGGCTGCTTCGTGCAGGACAGCCCGCTCGACTGGCTGGCCCGCAACCGCAGCAAACCGGGGCGTGACAACACGATGGACACCTGGGTGCTGCACGCCACGAGTGCCTGGAGCCGGCAACATATCGACCTGCCCAAAGAGGCTGTGATCGAGCAATTGCATGGCGCGTTCGCCGAACTGCTCCACAGCGCGATGCCAGCGCCTACGTTCAGCCTCGCCCACCGCTGGCTCTACGCCCGCCCCGCCACCAGCCATGAATGGGGCACCCTGGCCGATGCCGATCTGGGGCTTTACGCGTGTGGCGACTGGTGCCTGTCCGGTCGTGTCGAGGGGGCATGGCTCAGTGGTCAGGAAGCCGCCCGCCGCCTGCACGAGCACCTGCAATGAACCGAATCAACCCGAGCAAGCTGCTGCTGTCGAAATGGACAGCAGCCCAGCCGCAAAACCGCGAAAAACATTTTCTGGTCACCGAGCTGTTCCGCGACGAGGAAGGCACGGTGCTGGACGTCGAATTGCAGGCGGTGCTGACCAAGCGCAGTGAGCGGCTCGACTGGCAAACGCTGAAAAACAGCGACACCTGGATCCTCGGCTGGAAATAGATCGCCTGTAGAAGCGAACTCGCAATGTCCGTCAATGCCTTCGCTTTAAACCTGACACGCTTCAGCAATCTCAGGTTCATGGTGATCAGCCTCGCTCCCACAGGGCTCCCGCAAAAACCTATACAAATAATTTGACTTGTACACCTTTGAATCTATGATGAAGGCATGTTGTACAGAAATTTAATTTTGTACAGGTCTTGGATTCGAGGTGCACCCATGCCCCACGCCAGCGCGAAACCGAAAATTGCTATCAGCGCCTGCCTGATGGGCGCCGAGGTGCGTTTCAACGGTGGGCACAAGGAATCGCGGCTGTGCAGCCGCACCCTCACTGAATATTTCGAATTCGTCCCGGTCTGTCCGGAGGTCGCGATCGGTCTCGGCATCCCTCGGCAACCCATACGACTGGTCGGCGACGCTGAACAACCTGAAGCCCTTGGCACTGTTGACCCTGAACTGAATGTCACCCGAGCGCTGGCCGATTACGGCGAGAAAATGGCCATTGAGCTGGACAATATCTGCGGCTACATCTTCATGCAGAAATCACCGTCATGCGGCCTGGATCGGGTCAAGGTCTACCACGCCAACGGCGCGCCCGTAGACGGCGGCGGCCGAGGCATCTATGCCCAGGCTTTCTGCGCGTTGCATCCGGACCTGCCAGTGGAAGAAGACGGTCGTCTCAATGACCCGGTACTGCGGGAAAACTTCCTTACCCGAGTGTTCGCCTACAGCGCCTGGCAAGAGCTGCTGCAAGCGGGCCTGACTCGCCGCGGACTGACGGAATTTCACTCGCGGTATAAATACCTGCTGATGGCCCACAATCCGGTGCAGTACAAAACCCTGGGCAATCTGCTGGGCAACATGGGCCAGATCGATCCGAAAGAACTCGGCCCACGCTATTTCAGCGAACTGATGGCGGCCTTGAAGAAGTGCGCCACGCGCCGCACCCACACCAATGTTCTGCAACACATCAGTGGTTACCTCAAGCAGGTCATCAGCGCTGACGACAAACAGGAAGTGCAACACGTCATCGGCCAGTACCGTCACGGCATCGTGCCGCTGGTGGTGCCGCTGACGCTGCTCAAACATCACTTTCGCCGACATCCGGATCCGTACATTGCACAACAGGTTTACCTGCAACCGCACCCGGAAAACCTAAGCCTGCGAAACGCGATCTGATGAAAACTCCACTCGACACCAGTGCCCGCGAAGACCTCGGCGCCGACTTTAAAAAAGCCCTCGATGAAGGCTGGCTGCCGATTCGTGAAGTGGCCCGGCAGACCGGCGTCAACGCCATCACTTTGCGCGCCTGGGAACGACGTTACGGGCTGATCGTGCCGCAACGTACGCCCAAAGGGCATCGACTGTTCAGCGCCGAACACGTGCAACGCATCCTGACGATCCTCACCTGGCTCAATCGTGGCGTGGCCGTCAGCCAGGTCAAGCAACTGCTCGACTCCCCGCAAGCTTTTAGCGAGTCGGTCGAAAATGATTGGCAGGTGCTGTGCAACACGCTGCTGCAAGCGGTCACTTCGCTCAACGAACGCACCCTCGATGACACCGTCAACCAGGCGATCGCTTTGTACCCACCGCGGACCCTGTGCGAACAGTTGCTGATGCCGTTGCTGGCCGAGCTTGAACAACGCTGGCAGGGCCAGTTTGGCGCGCAGATGGAGCGTGTGTTTTTTTACTCCTGGTTACGCAGCAAATTCGGCGCGCGCATCTACCATAACAACCGTCAGTTGCGCAGCGCACCGCTGCTGTTGATCAATCACTCCGACCTGCCGCTGGAACCACATCTGTGGCTCACCGCGTGGCTGATCAGCAGTGCCGATTGCCCGGTGGAAGTGTTCGACTGGCCGCTGCCGGCGGGCGAGCTCGCACTGGCGGTCGATCACCTGCAAGCTCGCGGCGTACTGCTGTATTCCAGCAAAGCCATGAACCTTGCGCAGTTGCCGAAACTTTTCAACGGCGTCGACGGCCCAAAAATGATTGCCGGACCAACGGTGTGCATCCACCACGCCGAGTTGTCCGTAAAAACGACAGAGATTGCAGAATTGTTCCTGGCCGAAGATCCGTTATCGGCGCATCAGGACCTGCTTCAGCGCGGGCTTATTTAAATGAATCGTACGGATACCACCCTGCAATTGATCTGGCTGCGCAGCGACTTGCGCCTGCATGACAACACCGCCCTGTCGGCCGCCGCATCCCGGGGCCCGAGCGTGGCGGTGTACTTGTTGAGCCCGGAACAATGGCGCGAGCATGACGATGCACCGTGCAAAGTGGATTTCTGGCTTCGCAACCTTCGCGAATTGAGCCGCACACTCGGCGAGTTGAACATCCCGCTGCTCATCCGCATGGCCTCGCGCTGGGATGAAGCGCCGAAGGTTTTGCTCGACCTGTGCCAGCAGTTGAAGATCGACGCGGTGCACGTCAACGAGGAGTACGGCATTCACGAAAGCCGCCGTGATGCGGCGGTAGCCGACGCACTGAAAACCAAGGGTATCGACTTTTATAGCTACCTCGATCAGTTGCTGTTCAAGCCCGGCACCGTGCTGACCAAGACCGGCACGTACTTCCAGGTCTTCAGTCAGTTCCGCAAGGTTTGCTACGACCGTCTGCGCAGCTCGTTGCCGAGCCTGGTGAGCGCGCCAATGGCTCAATCGCGCCTGACCGTCGACAGTGATGAAATCCCTTCAAGCGTTGCAGGCTTCGCCACGCCCAGCGAAACCTTGCGCGCGCTGTGGCCCGCCGGTGAAACCGAAGCCCGTCGCCGCCTCGACACCTTCGCCGATGCGCAGATCGACTACTACAAAAGTGAACGCGACTTCCCGGCCAAACCCGGCACCAGTCAGCTCTCGGCCTACCTCGCGGCCGGCGTCATTTCCCCCCGCCAGTGCTTGCATGCAGCCCTGCAAAGCAATCAGGGCGAGTTCGAAAGCGGCAAAGTCGGCGCCGTCACCTGGATCAACGAATTGCTGTGGCGCGAGTTCTACAAACACATTCTGGTGGGCTACCCACGCGTCTCCCGCCACCGCGCCTTCCGCCCGGAAACCGAAGCCCTGGCCTGGCGCGACGCCCCCGATGAACTGGCGGCCTGGCAAGAAGCGCGTACCGGCCTGCCGATCATCGACGCCGCGATGCGCCAACTGCTCGAAACCGGCTGGATGCACAACCGTTTGCGCATGGTCGTGGCGATGTTCCTCACCAAGAATCTGCTGATCGACTGGCGTGAAGGCGAACGTTTTTTCATGCGGCACCTGATCGATGGCGACCTCGCGGCGAACAACGGCGGCTGGCAGTGGAGTTCGTCCACCGGCACCGACTCCGCGCCCTACTTCCGGATTTTCAACCCGCTCAGCCAATCGGAAAAATTCGACAGCGAAGGCCTGTTCATCAAGCACTGGCTGCCGGAGCTGGCCGGGCTGAACAAGAAAGACGTGCACAACCCGGAAAACCTCGGAGGCCTGTTCGGGGTGGCAGGTTATCCGTCGCCAATCGTCAATCTGAGTACGAGCCGCGCTCGCGCGCTGACCGCGTTCAAAAACCTGCCATCGCGACAAAATGCCGGAGGTGGCTATGAGTGATTTTCTGCGGCGCTTCGCCCGGCAGTTTGGTGAACTCAACAAAGACAACCTGCAACGCCTGAATGAGTTGTATACCGCTGATGTGCATTTCACCGATCCGCTGCACGAAGTACAGGGCATCGGGCATTTGCGCAGCTATTTCAGTGAGCTCTACGCCAACGTCAGCGAGCTGCGTTTCGATTTTTACGGCTTCGACCAGACCGGCGAAGGCGAAGGTTATCTGCGCTGGGTCATGAGCTACCGCCATCCACGCCTGGCCGGCGGGGGCTTGATTCGGGTGGATGGCTGCTCGCACCTGCTCTGGAGTGACAAGGTCTATCGCCACCGGGATTACTTCGATGCCGGGGCTCTGCTTTACGAACATGTACCCGTATTGGGCCGGGCAATCGCCTGGTTGAAAAGGAGAATGGGATGAGCCTTACACCTCCACGACGATATTGGCTGACCGGGGCCAGCAGCGGCATTGGCGCCGCGCTGGCCGAGGAAATCCTGAAAACCGGCGCCCACCTGGCGGTCAGCTCACGCTCGCTGGCGCCGCTGAAAGTCTTGTCGCAACGCTATCCCGGGCAAGTGTTGGTGGTGGCGGGAGACCTGACCAACAGCCAGACCGTGCGCGAAATCGGCGAGCAAATTACGCATGACTGGGGCTCGCTGGATACGGTGATTCTCAATGCCGGCACCTGCGAATACGTCGACGTTCAGCAGTTCGACTCGTCGATCATCGAGCACGTGGTGCGCACCAATCTGCTGGCCAGCAGTTACTGCATCGAAGCGGCGCTGCCGCTGTTGCGCAAAGGCACCGCGCCGCACCTGGTGGGCGTCGCCAGTTCGGTGACCTACCTGCCGCTGCCACGGGCGGAGGCGTATGGCGCGTCGAAGGCCGGGCTGCGTTATCTGTTCGAATCGTTGCGCATTGACCTCGCGCCCGAAGGCATCGAAGTCACCGTGGTCAGCCCGGGGTTCGTCGACACACCGCTGACGGCGAAGAACGATTTCCCGATGCCGCTCAGTTGGCCGGTGGGCAAAGCGGCGCGGCACATCTTCGCCAAACTGAAAAACCGGCCACTGGAGATCGCGTTCCCGGCGCTGTTCATGGCGGCGCTCTGGCCGCTGTCGAAAATGCCCAACCGGGTGAAACTCGCCATCGGCAAACGCATGGTGCGCAGCAGTCCGCCGATCAAGGACGTGCCGTGAACATCGCTATCATAGGCAGCGGCATCTCGGGGCTCACCTGCGCTTACCTGCTGAATCGAAGCCACGCGATCACCCTGTTCGAGGCCGGCGACCGGGTCGGCGGTCATACCCACACCGTGGACGTGAAGGTCGATGGCAAGGAGTATGCCGTGGACACCGGTTTCATTGTGTTCAACGACCGGACCTACCCGAATTTCATTCGCCTGCTGGGCCAGATCGGCGTCGGTTTCAAAGCGACAGAGATGAGTTTCTCGGTCACCGACCCGGACAGCGGCCTCGAGTACAACGGCAACAACCTCAACAGCCTGTTCGCCCAGCGCCGCAATCTGCTGTCGCCGAGGTTCTGGGGCATGCTGCGGGATATCCTGCGCTTCAACAAGCGCGCTCAGTCCGACCTGTCCGAGGGCCGGATCGCGGCCGACACCACGCTCGATGAATACCTCAAGGCCGGCGGTTACGGCGAACGGTTCATCCTGCATTACATCGTGCCGATGGGCGCGGCGATCTGGTCGATGCCGATGGCCCAGATGCTGAATTTCCCGGTGGAATTCTTTGTGCGGTTTTTCAAGAATCACGGTTTGCTGTCGGTCAACAATCGCCCGCAATGGCGGGTGATCGAGGGCGGTTCGAGTGCGTACATCGCACCGTTGACCGCGACCTTCAAGCAGAAGATCCGCCTCAACTGTCCCGTGATACGGGTCGAGCGCGATGCCGATGGTGTCGTGATCCACAGCAGCGCCGGCAGCGAACGCTTCGACAAAGTCGTGTTTGCCTGCCACAGCGATCAGGCGCTGAAACTGCTGGCCAAGCCGAGCGAAGCCGAACGGTCGATCCTCGGCGCCCTGCCCTATGCCGACAACGAAGTGGTGCTGCACACCGACACGCGCCTGCTGCCGTCGCGCAAACGCGCCTGGGCCAGTTGGAATTACCGCCTCGGCGGTGCCGGACATACGCTGGCCGCGGTCACCTACGACATGAACATTCTGCAAGGCATCCAGAGCGACACCACCTTCTGCGTCAGCCTCAACCAGAGCGCCGGCATCAGTCCGTCCATGGTGCTCGGCCGATTCACCTACGCCCATCCGCAGTACAGCCTGGCGGCAGTGGCCGCACAGGCGCGCTGGGAAGAATTGAATGGCGCGCAACACAGTTTTTATTGCGGCGCCTACTGGGCCAACGGTTTCCATGAAGACGGCGTGGTCAGCGCGTTGCGCGTGGCCCGCTCGTTCGGGGAAGTGCTGTGAACAGCGCCCTCTACAGCGGCTGGATCGCCCATCGGCGGTTTGCCCCAAGGCGCCATGAATTCCGTTACCGGATCGGCCTGCTGTACCTCGATCTCGATGAACAGGACGTCGTGCTCGGGTTGTCACCGCTGGCGGGCAACCGCCGTTTCTTGCCGTTTTCGTTTCGCGAAAGCGACTACCTCAAAACCTGCACCGGCAACGGCATGCGCCTGATCGATGCAGTGCGCGAACAGGTCCGCCTGGCCATTGGTCATGCGCCACAAGGGTCGGTGTGCCTGTTGACCCAGCCTCGCAGTTGGGGCCTGGCGTTCAACCCGGTGAGTTTTTTTTATTGTTACGAAGCTGACGGCCAACTGGCGGCGATTCTTGCCGAAGTCACCAATACCCCGTGGCGCGAGCGTTATCACTATGTGCTGCCAGCCAGGACGCCGGAGGACCTGCGTGACTTCCATCAGCATTTCGCCGTGGCCAAGTCGTTTCATGTGTCGCCGTTTCTGCCACGCGATCTCGAACACCGCATGAGCTTCAGCCCCGTCGCGAAAAAGCTCGGCGTGCACATGGCCGACTGGCAGGGCGAGCTGAAGCTGTTCGACGCCACGCTCAACCTGAAACGCGAAGACTTGAGTCGCGCCAGCCTGCACCGTTACTTGCGGCGCTTTCCGTGGATGACCGCGAAAACCTGCCTGGCGATTTATTGGCAAGCCCTGCGCCTGCTGCTCAAACGCACGCCGATATTTGCTCATCAAGCTGCCAATGGCAGCTTTCAAACCGCCACCGTTCCGCCCAAGGATCGCCGCCATGAAATCCTCTAGTGTCTCGGCCAAGGCCACACCGCGACGCATCAACGGTCTGACCGAGATGTTGCTGCGTCGCGGTGTGCTGCGGCAACTGGCCCACCTCAAACATGGACAACTGGTGGTCGTCGAGGACGGCGAGCGTCTGGTCTTCGGCACCGCTGGCAGCCATTTGCTGGGGGAGATTCACATCCTCGATGCCGCAGCGTGGGGACTGGTGGCAAGCAACGGTTCGATCGGCGCGGGCGAGGCGTTTATCCACGGTTACTGGAGTTCGCCGGACCTCACGGCAGTGGTTCGCGTGTTCGTCAGCAACCTGGAAGTGCTGGATGCGCTGGAAGGCGGTCTGGCAAAACTCAGCCGGCCGTTCGTTCAAGGGTTGCACTGGCTCAACCGCAACACGCGCAAGGGCTCGCAGAAAAACATCGCCGCGCACTACGACCTCGGCAACGACCTGTTCGAACAGTTTCTCGACCCGACCATGATGTATTCGGCGGCACAATTCCTGAGTCCCGAGGACAGTCTGGAACAGGCTCAGTTGAACAAACTGCAACGGATCTGCCAGAAACTCGACCTCAAACCAAGCGATCACCTGCTGGAAATCGGCACCGGCTGGGGCAGCATGGCGCTGTACGCGGCACAGCATTATGGCTGCAAAGTCACCACCACCACGCTGTCCAGGGAGCAGTACGCCTTTACCGCGCAACGGATCGACGCCCTCGGGTTGCAAGATCAGGTCACGTTGTTGCTCAAGGATTACCGCGACCTCACCGGGCAGTACGACAAACTGGTGTCGATCGAGATGATCGAAGCCGTGGGCCATCGCTTTCTGCCGACCTATTTCAAGCAGTGCGCGCACTTGCTCAAAAGCAATGGCTTGATGCTGTTGCAGGCGATCACCATCCGCGAGCAGCGCTACGAGCAGGCCAAGGGCAGCGTCGATTTCATTCAGCGCTACATCTTCCCTGGCGGCGCCCTGCCCTGTGTGCAGAAAATGCTTGAGATCGTCAGCCGCGACACCGACATGAACTTGCTGCACATGGAGGATTTCGGCCTGCACTACGCACGAACCTTGCGCCTGTGGCATGAAAACTTTCGCCGCGCCCAAGGTCGCTTGAGCGAATTGGGCTATGACGATTATTTCCTGCGGCTGTGGGAGTTTTACCTGTGCTACTGCGAAGGGGGTTTCCTGGAGCGCACCATCGGCACTGCGCAGTTACTGCTGGCCAAACCTTCGGCGATCACCGAGCCGCTGCTTGGCCGCTTCGATGCTTGAACGCTTGGCCAACGCGGCGCTGTTCCAGCTCGGCTGGTTTGTCTGCGTGATCGGCGGCAACAGTTTGTGGTTGTTGGTGGCGCTGGGCGCTTTGGTGATTCATCTGCTGTGGATAAGTCGTTGGGTGGACGAAGGCCGGCTGATTCTCAGCGTGGTGTTGCTGGGCACGACCGTCGACAGTTCATTGCACTGGCTGGGGGTGTTCGAGTTCAACGAGATCGTGCCGCTGATTCCTCTATGGCTGATGCTGTTATGGGCGCTGCTGGCAACGACGTTGCGCCATTGCCTGCAATGGACCGCAACGCCCTGGTGGCTGGGCAGCCTGCTGGGCGCCGTGGGTGGACCGTTGTCGTATTACGCGGGAGGACAACTGGCCGGGGTGCAATTCCCTTATGGCCAAGTACCGACGCTGATAGGCATCGGACTACTCTGGGCACTGCTGTTTCCCACGTTGCATTTCATGGCCCAGCGGTTGGCGGCGTCCGACACCCATGATTGAGCGTCCGTCAGGCCTTTCACACAGCGCCGACCGACTGACTTACACTGCGCGCCATGAAGACCATTCCCCACACACAAATCGCCGAAACGGCGGTCACCTGCTCGACCTGCGCAGCCTGCTGCTGCCAGCTCGAAGTGATGCTGATCACCGACACGGGTGTGCCCGAGCGTTTTATCGATACCGATGATTGGGGCGGGGAAGTCATGCTGCGTCTGGACGACGGCTGGTGTGCCGCGCTGGATCGCAACAGCATGATGTGCACGATCTACGAAAAACGCCCGCTGATCTGCCGGGAATTCGAAATGGGTGCACCGGAGTGCATCGATGAGCGCCAAGGGATTACTACGGCGTATCGGTGATCTGCATTAATGCCTTCACAGTCGCCAAAGCGAGACACAGAACCTGTGGCGAGGGAGCTTGCTCCCGCTGGACTGCGCAGCAGTCCCCTTTCTTATTGACAAGAAATGGGGCCGCTCTGCGCCCCAACGGGAGCAAGCTCCCTCGCCACAATTTTTAAACCTTACAACGGCATCGTGTAGTGCAGTGCGTAACTTTCTACGCCATCGTTCGGGCTGCTGAACCCTGCATTGGAATAGTGCGTCGCACGAATCCCGACTTCATGTCCGCCCGCAAAACGCAGGCCGAAGCCGAAACGGTCTTCGAACTGAAAGGCACTGCCCAGTTTGTTGTCTTCAAGTTCGGTATTCGAGAACAACGCCACGCCAACCCCGAGCTCTACATAAGGCTTGACGTTCTGACCGGCAAACTCATAAACAAGAACCGGCGAAAACGAAAGGCTGTTGTTGCTGGAAGTCTTGTCGCCTTCCCAATAGGTGTAGGCGCCGCTCCAGTACCCGGTCAATCGACCGACATCACTCTGCAACCAACTCGTGTCCCAATCGAATTGCATGCCCAGTCGATAGGTCATGGTCGAATCGCTGGTCTGGCCGACCCCGAACTCCACGCCTGCCGCCTGTGCGCTAACACTTTGCCCCATTAGTGCGGCCGCAATCGCGGCCAAGCAGAATAGTCGCTTCACTAGAAACATCCTTTTCCGAACGATTTCATAGGTTTTTTTTGTTGCTCACCGCTATAGAAGTCCGCGCTTAATCAGAAGTTCACCCCAATTATTCGTTCCCCCAGGATTTTTTTTCATCTCTTGAAGCTTTGCACAACGCCAGCGGTATTCCACAGGATCGGCAAGATATTCCTGAAATGCTCCGGATCGGCACTCGTCCAGAACTGCGCAGCACGTGCAGGTCCCTCGGCGAGCAATTCACGCTCAGCCAACAAGCGCTGAAGTTGCCGCGCTACAGCGGCGCCGGTATCAATCAAGCTGATATCTTCAGGGATCATCTGCTTTAGCAACGGTTTTAGAAAGGGATAATGCGTGCAGCCGAGAATTATCGTGTCGCAGCCGGCGGCGAGCAGCGGCCCTACATAGCCGGCCAGCAATTCACGCAGGGCAGGACTGTGCAAATCGCCGTTTTCAATCAACTCCACCAGCCCCGGACACGGCTGAGTGATCACCCGTACATCGGTGGCGAAGCGGTCGAGTAACGCGGCGAATTTGGCACTCTGCAAGGTGCCGGTGGTGGCGAGCACACCGACCACTCCGCTGCGGGTAGCCGCTGCAGCCGGCTTGACCGC
This sequence comes from Pseudomonas sp. IT-P171, assembly GCF_949767765.1. Lineage (NCBI taxonomy): Bacteria > Pseudomonadati > Pseudomonadota > Gammaproteobacteria > Pseudomonadales > Pseudomonadaceae > Pseudomonas > Pseudomonas sp. IT-P171. Next base: position 40,793 of record NZ_CATKQN010000022.1, on the reverse strand, counting down.
GGGCTCCATGCCGACGATGGGCCAGTCTGGATAATCGCGCCGCAAATCCGCAACGCCGGCGACCGTTGCCGTGTTGCAGGCCAGCACCAAGGCCTTGGCGCCCTGCTGCTGAAAGAAATCGGCCATCACGCGGCAACGCTGCTGGATGAATTCCGGGGTTTTCTCGCCGTAGGGAATATTTCCGCAATCGGCGACGTACAGCAGGGTTTCGTTGGGCAGCAATCGCTGGATCTCGGCCAGCACCGACAGCCCACCGACACCGGAGTCGAACACGCCAATCGGCGCTTCACGCATGTGTCGACCCACAGACGCTGCAACCCGGATCACGCTTGACCCGCAGCTCGCGAAAACGCGAACCCAAGGCATCAATCAACAACAACCGTCCCACCAGCGGCTCGCCGAAACCCACCAGCAGTTTCATCGCTTCCAGCGCCTGGAGGCTGCCAACCAGCCCCACCAGCGGACCGACGACGCCGGCTTCACTGCACGTCAGTTCAGCTTCACTGCCGTGCCCGTATAGACAGTGGTAGCACGGACTTTCCGGACGACGCGGGTCGAACACCGACAATTGCCCTTCGAGGCGAATCGCCGCGCCGCTGACCAACGGCTTGCCCGCGGCCACGCATGCGGCGTTGACCGCTTCGCGGGTGGAAAAATTGTCGGAGCAGTCCAGCACCAGATCCACGGCCGCAACGGCGGCGGCCAAAGAATCTTCGTCCAGCGCAGTGCGATGAGCGACTAACGTGATTTCGGGGTTGATTGCGCTCAGTCGGCGAATGGCCGAATCGACCTTGGTCTGACCGACGCTGTCGGTGTCGTGAACGATCTGGCGTTGCAGGTTGGTCAGGTCGACGGTGTCGAAGTCCGCCAGATGCAGTTCACCGACGCCAGCCGCGGCGAGGTAAAGCGCAACCGGTGAACCGAGACCGCCAAGACCGACGATCAACACGCGGCTTTCTTTCAGTCGCAACTGACCGTCGATATCGACGTGCTGCAACAGAATCTGCCGACTGTAGCGCAACAATTCCTGATCATTCAGCACGGCAGGCGCCCCAGGCTGATCCGTTGGTGGCCGCCCAGATCGGTGCGGCTGTGGACTTCTTCAAAACCGCGGGTCTGCAGCAGATCGCGTACGGCTTCGGCTTGATCATAACCGTGTTCGAGCATCAACCAGCCACCCGCGTCCAGGTGATCCGGTGCCTGGGCGACGATCAGACGCAAGTCGTCGAGCCCGTCGATACCCGCTACCAACGCACTGGCCGGTTCGAAACGCACATCGCCTTCCACCAGATGCGGATCGGTTGAAGCAATGTAAGGTGGATTACTGATGATCAGCTGAAAACGCTGACCTTCCAGCGCGCCGAACCAATGGCTGTTCAGCACGGTGGCATTGTTGAGGTGCAGGCGCTGGCGATTGCGCTCGGCCAGGGCCACGGCTTCGAGCACGCGATCCACGGCGGTGACGCTCCACGCCGGACGTTCACTGGCCAGGGCCAGGGCGATGGCGCCACTGCCGGTGCCGAGATCGAGGACTTTGGCGGGTGCCGCGGACAACAATTCAAGCGCGGCCTCCACCAGCAATTCGGTGTCGGGGCGCGGGATCAGCGTGTGCGGGGCGACTTCCAGATCGAGTTTCCAGAAACCTTGCTGGCCGAGAATGTACGCCACCGGCTCTCCGCCACGGCGGCGTTGCAGGTATTCGGCGAATTTCAGCGCAGCGTCGCTCGGAACGATGCGCTCCGGCCAGGTGTGCAGAAAACTGCGGGACTTGCCCAGCGCCGCCGCCAGCAGCAATTCGGCATCCAGACGCGCCGTCGGCGAGTCGGGCAAATCAGCGGCGCGCAACAGACTGGCAATGATCGTCATTCGATGGCCGCCAGTTGGTCAGCCTGATATTCGGCCAGCAACGGCTCGATCACCGCATCGACACCGCCCGCGAGAATTTCATCGAGGGAATACAGCGTCAGGTTGACCCGGTGATCGGTGACCCGGCCCTGAGCAAAGTTATAGGTACGGATCCGCTCCGAGCGATCCCCCGAACCCACCAGCAATTTACGCTCGCTGGCGATGGCATTGGCGGCGGCGCTGGTCTGCTGGTCGTTGAGCTTGGCCGACAGCCAGGACATCGCCCGGGCGCGGTTTTTGTGCTGGGAACGTTCTTCCTGGCACTCGACGACGATACCGGACGGCAAGTGCGTGATGCGGATCGCCGAGTCGGTCTTGTTGACGTGCTGTCCACCGGCGCCAGAGGAACGATACGTGTCGACCCGCAAATCCGCCGGGTTGATCTCGATCGCTTCCTGTTCGTCCGGCTCGGGCAATACCGCCACGGTGCAGGCCGAGGTGTGGATGCGCCCCTGGGATTCAGTGGCCGGAACCCGTTGCACGCGGTGCACGCCGGATTCGAATTTCAGCTTGCCGTAGACGTTATCGCCCTCGACGCGGGCGATGACTTCTTTATAACCGCCGTGTTCGCCGATGTTCTCCGAGAGGATTTCCACCCGCCAGCCACGCCGCTCGGCGTAACGCGAATACATGCGGAACAGGTCGCCGGAGAAAATCGCCGCCTCGTCGCCGCCGGTGCCGGCACGGATCTCGAGGAACACGTTGCGCCCGTCGTTCGGGTCCTTGGGCAGCAAAAGCCGTTGCAGGCTGGCTTCGATCTCGATCAGTTGCTCCTTGGCTTCGCGAACTTCTTCCACGGCCATTTCGCGCATGTCCGGGTCGCTGTCCTTGAGCAGGGCCTGGGCGCCTTCGAGGTCGCTTTGCACCTTGAGCAACTGTTTATAGGTGTCGACGATCGGCTCGACCTCCGCGTACTCCTTGGAATAGGCGCGGAATTTGGTCTGATCGGAAATGACCTCGCCATCGCCAAGCAAGGCGGTCAATTCCTCGAAACGGTCCTGGAGGATGTCCAGCTTATTGAGCAGTGACGCTTTCATTGCGGTTTTTTATCCGAAAAGCTATCCGATGAGCCCTCACCGAGGGCAAAGAGTTCCTGGGCCATGGCCAGTGCGTCGAGGCGACCTTCGGCAGAGAGCTTTTTCAACTGCACGCTCGGTGCGTGCAAGAGTTTGTTGGTCAAGCCTCGCGCCAATTGCACCAGCACGTCTTCGGCGCTGCTGCCATTGGCCAGCATCCGCTGGGCCTTCTGCAATTCTTCGTCACGCAGGCGCTCGCTTTGTTGGCGATAGGCCTTGAGCACATCCACCGCCGCCAGTTCGCGCAGGCGGACCATGAAATCTTCAGCGCCGATCGACACCATCTCTTCCGCCGCTTGCGCAGCGCCCTGACGGCTCTTGAGGTTTTCGGCGACCACTTCGTGGAGATCGTCGACGCTATACAGGTAAACGTCGTCCAGCTCGCCGACTTCAGGCTCGATATCGCGCGGTACGGCGATGTCCACCATGAAGATCGGCTTGTGCTTGCGCAGCTTCAAGGCACTTTCCACCGCGCCCTTGCCGAGGATCGGCAACTGGCTGGCGGTGGAGCTGATGACGATGTCGCTGCGCACCAGTTCTGCCGGAATGTCCGAGAGCAACACGGCATGCGCGCCAAACTGCTCGGCCAGAATGCTTGCGCGTTCCAAGGTGCGGTTGGCGACAACGATGCGTTTTACGCCAAGCTCATGCAAATGCCGGGCGACCAGAGTGATGGTCTCGCCGGCGCCGATCAGCAAGGCCTGGCTGCGTTGCAAGTCGCTGAAAATCTGTTTCGCCAGGCTGACCGCGGCAAACGCCACGGACACCGGGTTTTCGCCGATGGCGGTATCGGTGCGCACTTGCTTGGCGGCATTGAACGTCGCCTGAAACAGACGCCCGAGCAGCGGACCGATGGTGCCAGCCTCGCGGGCCACGGCGTAGCAGGATTTCATCTGGCCGAGAATCTGCGGTTCGCCCAACACCAGCGAATCGAGCCCGGAAGCAACCCGCATCATGTGACGAACTGCCGCATCATCTTCGTGCACATAAGCGCTCGCGCGCAGCTCGTCGAGGCTCAAATGGTGATAATCGGCCAGCCAGCGCAGCACGATGTCAGCCGAAAGGTGATCCTGTTCTATATAGAGTTCACTGCGATTGCAGGTGGAGAGGATCGCAGCTTCGCGGCTGTCGGTGAGTCGGCAGAGCTGCTGCAAGGCCTCAACCAGCTGCTCAGGGGTAAAGGCCACGCGCTCGCGGACGTCTACTGAAGCAGTCTTGTGGTTAATACCGAGTGCAAGGAAGGCCATTCAAGGTCGCTGATGGTGACGTGAAGCCGGCAATTGTCCTACTTCGACACAACGAGAACAACTACTCGATCTCTATTGCCCCGGTAGGCGATGCCCGGATTTGCGAGCGGTTCTCGTTTACACGAAGCGTACACCGGCCCTGGGGGCGCTGGCTTGCCGGCGATGGACTGACACACACAGCCAGTTCCCTGTAAAAACTCGTCATCGTTAACGACCATCGCTGGCAAGCCAGCGCCCACAGGACACGACGCAGAAGGGAAAATGCCCGGCCGGTTATGTTTGGCCGAAGGCTTGTGTCATGATGATCCGACCGCAGGTTAGTCGTCCTCTTCCTATATGAATAGATCTTCCGCGTTGCTCCTCGCTTTTGTCTTCCTCAGCGGCTGCCAGGCCATGGCACCCGTTTCGTCGGACGGTACGCCGCCGGTCGAAGACAGCACTCCGGCCCCTGAAAAGCCCAAGGTTTACAGCTCATTCAGTGAAGAAACCGTCTTCAGTCTGTTGAGCGCCGAACTGGCTGGCCAACGCAATCGTTTCGACATTGCGCTGGACAACTACGTGACCCAGGCCATCAATACCCAGGATCCGGGCATCTCCGAGCGGGCGTTTCGCATCGCCGAGTACCTGGGCGCCGACCAGGCCGCCCTGGATACCGCGCTGATCTGGGCGAAAAACGCCCCGGACGACCTCGAGGCGCAACGGGCCGCCGCCGTGCAACTGGCGCGCGCCGGGCGTTATGACGACTCCATGGTCTATATGGAGAAAGTCCTGCAAGGCAAGGGCGACACGCATTTCGACTTCCTTGCCCTGTCCGCGGCCGATACCGATCAGGAAACCCGCAACGGCCTGATGAAAAGTTTTGACCGCTTGCTGCAGCGTCATCCCCACAACAGCCAGCTGATTTTCGGCAAGGCCTTGTTGATGCAACAGGACGGCGACAGCAAAGGCTCGCTGGCCTTGCTGGAAGACAACCCGCCGGACGACGGTGAAATCGCCCCCATTCTGCTGCGCGCACGCTTGCTGCAAACCCTTGATCGCGGCGATGAAGCGTTGCCTCTTCTGCAAAAAAGCATCAAGAAATACCCGGACGACAAACGCCTGCGCCTGACTTACGCACGCATGCTGGTCGAACAGGACCGCATGGACGACGCCAAAGCCGAGTTCTCGAGCCTGGTTCAGCAGTACCCGGAAGACGATGAACTGCGATACTCCCTGGCGCTGGTGTGCCTGGAAGCCAAGGCCTGGGACGAGGCCAAGGGCTACCTCGAAGACCTGATCGCCCGGGAAAGCCATGTCGACTCGGCCCATCTGAACCTCGGTCGCATCGCTGAAGAGCGCAACGATCCCCAGGGTGCACTGATCGAATACGCCCAGGTCGGCCCGGGCAACGATTACCTGCCGGCGCAATTGCGTCAGGCCGATATCCTGATGAACAACGGCAAGACCGCCGAAGCACAAAGCCGTCTGGCGAGCGAGCGCGATGAGCAGCCCGACTACGCGATTCAGCTGTACCTGATCGAAGCCGAAACGCTGTCCGCCAACAAACAGCCGGAAAAGGCCTGGAGTGTTTTGCAAAAAGCCTTGCAGCAATACCCGGACGATCTGAATCTGTTGTACACCCGCGCCATGCAGGCGGAAAAACGCAATGACCTGGCGCAGATGGAAAAAGACCTGCGCCTTATCATCAAGCGTGACCCGGACAACGCCATGGCACTGAACGCCCTCGGCTACACCCTGTCCGACCGCACGACGCGCTACGCGGAAGCCAAGGCCCTGATCGAACAGGCACACCAGATCACCCCGGAAGACCCGGCGGTACTCGACAGCCTCGGCTGGGTGAATTTCCGCCTGGGCAATCTTGATGAAGCCGAGCGGTATCTGCGCCAAGCACTGGATCGCTTCCCCGATCAGGAAGTCGCGGCTCACCTGGGTGAAGTCCTGTGGGCCAACGGCAAGCAACGGGAAGCCAAGCAGATCTGGGGCAAATTCCTCAAGGCACAACCCGACAGCCCAATCCTGCGCGGCACCATCAAGCGCCTGACCGGATCAGAGACTCTTTAAGATTATGTTTTTGCGCCACTTCATCGTTTTCAGTTTTATCGCCCTGCTCGCCGGTTGCGCGGGCTTCGGTGCCCGCGAATCGGTTCAGGGCCAGGGCGACGCCAGTCTATGGCGCGTTCACAAAGAGCAACTGACCAGCCTCGACGGCTGGCAGATCAACGGCAAGATCGGCATCCGCGCGCCAAAGGACTCGGGGAGCGGCACGCTGTTCTGGTTGCAACGCCAGTCCTATTACGACATTCGCCTTTCGGGCCCCCTGGGTCGCGGCGCCGCACGCCTGACCGGGCACCCCGGAAAGGTTTCGCTGGAAGTCGCCAATCAGGGGCGCTACGAAGCGCCGACGCCGGAAGTGCTGCTTGAAGAACAGCTCGGCTGGAAGCTGCCGGTGTCGCACCTGGCCTGGTGGGTCCGCGGACTCCCGGCGCCGGACAGCAAAAGTCGCCTGACACTGGATGCCGACAGCCGCCTGGCCAATCTGGATCAGGATGGCTGGCAGGTCGAATACCTGAGTTATGCCGAGCAAAACGGCTTCTGGCTGCCCGAGCGGATCAAACTGTATGGCACCGACCTTGACGTCACGCTGGTGATCAAGGAATGGCAACCTCGCAAACTGGGGCAATGAACATGACGGCCCCACGCTTGACGCTGCCCTCCCCGGCCAAACTCAATTTGATGCTGCACATCCTCGGCCGCCGCGAAGACGGTTACCACGAGTTGCAGACTATTTTTCAGTTTCTCGACTACGGCGATGAAATCACCTTTGCTGTGCGCGACGACGGTGTGATCCGACTGCACACTGAATTCGACGGTGTGCCTCACGACAGCAATCTGATTGTTCGTGCTGCAAAAAAACTTCAGGAGCAATCCGGTTGTTCGCTCGGTATCGACATCTGGATCGAAAAAATTCTGCCCATGGGCGGTGGCATCGGTGGCGGCAGTTCAAATGCCGCGACGACTTTGCTCGGCCTGAATCATCTCTGGCAGCTGGGTTGGGATGAGGATCGGCTGGCCGCACTGGGCCTGACGCTGGGCGCCGACGTCCCGGTTTTCGTGCGTGGCCACGCGGCTTTCGCCGAGGGCGTGGGAGAGAAACTTACCCCTGTAGACCCCGAAGAACCGTGGTATCTCGTGCTTGTGCCGCAAGTATCTGTAAGTACAGCAGAAATTTTTTCAGATCCGTTGTTGACACGTAACTCTTCTCCCATTAAAGTGCGCCCCGTTCCCAAGGGAAACAGTCGAAATGACTGCTTACCGGTGGTAGCAAGGCGTTATCCAGATGTACGTAACGCATTGAATTTGTTAGGTAATTTTACCGAAGCAAAACTAACCGGAACTGGAAGTTGTGTGTTTGGGGGCTTCCCAAGCAAAGCTGAAGCTGATAAAGTCTCGGCCCTTCTTACAGAGACCCTTACAGGGTTTGTAGCAAAAGGAAGCAACGTTTCGATGTTGCATCGCAAGCTGCAAAGTCTGCTCTAAAGGAACCGAGTACTGGGTACTCGTTGCAACAGATACAGGGGCGTCGCCAAGCGGTAAGGCAGCAGGTTTTGATCCTGCCATGCGTTGGTTCGAATCCAGCCGCCCCTGCCATTTTCCTATACTCATCCAGGTTACCCTCAGCCTCTAGGTACTGCGCGTGTCCAAGATGATGGTCTTTACGGGGAACGCTAACCCCGATCTGGCTCGACGTGTCGTACGTCAGCTGCATATCCCTCTCGGTGACATCTCTGTCGGCAAGTTTTCCGACGGCGAAATTACAGCCGAGATCAATGAAAACGTCCGCGGTAAAGACGTCTTCATTATTCAGCCGACTTGCGCTCCGACCAACGATAACCTGATGGAACTGGTAGTGATGGCTGATGCCTTCCGCCGCTCCTCGGCTACTCGTATCACTGCTGTTATTCCTTACTTTGGTTATGCCCGTCAGGATCGCCGTCCGCGTTCCGCACGTGTGGCTATCAGCGCGAAAGTCGTCGCTGACATGCTTACCGTAGTCGGCATCGACCGTGTTCTCACGGTTGATCTGCATGCTGACCAGATCCAGGGTTTCTTCGATATTCCGGTAGATAACATCTACGGCTCCCCAGTATTGGTGGATGACATTGAAGATCAGCGCTTCGAAAACCTGATGATTGTGTCCCCGGACATTGGCGGCGTCGTGCGTGCACGTGCTGTTGCCAAATCCCTGGGCGTGGATCTCGGGATCATCGACAAACGCCGTGAGAAAGCCAATCACTCTGAAGTGATGCATATCATCGGTGATGTCGAAGGGCGTACCTGTATTCTGGTCGATGACATGGTCGATACCGCCGGCACTCTGTGCCACGCGGCAAAGGCTTTGAAAGAGCATGGCGCTGCCAAGGTTTTCGCCTACTGCACACACCCTGTGCTGTCCGGTCGGGCGATCGAAAACATTGAAAATTCCATGCTGGACGAACTGGTGGTGACCAACACCATCCCGTTGTCCGCTGCTGCTCAAGCCTGCTCGCGTATCCGTCAACTGGATATCGCGCCGGTAGTTGCCGAAGCGGTCCGCCGCATCAGCAACGAAGAATCGATCAGCGCGATGTTCCGTTAAGGGCCCTGCCCTTCTCGAACATCTCGTTGACGAAAAGCGCCCCGCCCCGGCATTCCTGTCGGGGCGGGGCTTTTTTGCCCATATCGCCTTTAGCGCTGGTCGCAAACGCTGGGGCGAATGTGGTTATTTTGGAGATACAACATGAACGAATTTACTCTGAATGCTGAAGTGCGTTCCGACCTGGGGAAAGGTGCGAGCCGCCGCCTGCGTCGTCTCGCAAGCCTGGTACCAGCTGTAGTTTACGGTGGCGAAAAAGCCCCTGAATCCATCAGCATGCTGGCTAAAGAAGTTGCCAAACTGCTCGAAAACGAAGCGGCTTACAGCCACATCATCGAGCTGAACGTTGGCGGCACCAAGCAAAACGTAATCATCAAGGCTCTGCAGCGTCACCCGGCCAAAGGCCACGTGATGCACGCTGACTTCGTACGCGTTGTAGCTGGCCAGAAACTGACCGCTATCGTGCCTGTACACTTTGTTGGTGAAGAAGCTCCGATCAAGAAAGGCGGCGAAGTTTCGCACGTTGTTGCCGAGATCGAAGTGAGCTGCCTGCCTAAGGACCTGCCTGAATTCATCGAAGTCGACCTGGCTAACGCCGAAATCGGCTCGATCATTCACCTGTCCGACCTCAAAGCCCCTAAAGGCGTTGAGTTTGTTGCTCTGGCACACGGCGATGACAAGGCTGTTGCCAACGTCCACGCTCCACGTGTTGCTCCAGAAGCTACCGAAGAAGGCGCAGCAGAGTAATTTACTCTGTGATGCCGGAGTGACCCGGTAACATCGCGGACTGGAACGTAGCGAGAAAGCGGGCGAGAACGCGGAGTTTACATAATGGTAAATGAGCACTTGTCGTCCACTTTCGCCGCACACCCAGGTTGCGGCGATGTTATCCACCACTCCAAGGAAGGGCCCCTATCGTGACTGCCATCAAACTGATCGTTGGCCTGGGAAATCCAGGCGCTGAATACGAACAGACCCGGCATAACGCAGGGGCCCTTTTTGTTGAGCGCATCGCGAACGCACAAGGCGTGAACCTTGTGGCGGATCGCAAATATTTCGGCCTGACCGGGCGCTATTCGCATCAGGGTCAGGATGTTCGTCTGCTGATCCCCACCACGTACATGAACCGTAGCGGCCAGGCCGTAGCGGCGCTTGCCGGCTTCTTTCGCATCAAGCCGGAAGAAATCCTCGTGGCGCATGACGAACTCGACCTGCCACCGGGCGTTGCCAAACTCAAACAGGGCGGCGGCCATGGCGGTCACAACGGGTTGCGCGACATCATCGCGCAACTGGGCAATCAGAATACCTTCTACCGCTTGCGGCTTGGCATTGGCCACCCGGGCGTAGCCAGTATGGTTTCAAATTTCGTCCTGGGTCGTGCGCCACGCGCCGAACAGGAAAAACTCGATGCCAGCATCGACTTTGCCCTCGGCGTGCTGCCGGATATCCTCGCCGGGGAATGGAACCGCGCGATGAAAAACCTGCACAGCCAGAAGGCCTGACTCTTATCCGAGGGGAAACACCATGGGATTCAATTGCGGCATCGTCGGCCTGCCTAACGTCGGCAAGTCCACCCTGTTCAACGCCCTGACCAAATCCGGGATCGCGGCCGAGAACTTCCCCTTCTGCACCATCGAGCCGAACACCGGTATCGTGCCGATGCCGGATCCACGACTGGAAGCCCTGGCGGCCATCGTCAATCCAAAGCGCATCCTGCCGACCACCATGGAATTCGTCGACATCGCGGGCCTCGTTGCCGGCGCCTCGAAAGGTGAAGGCCTGGGCAACAAATTCCTCGCCAACATCCGTGAAACCGATGCCATCGCCCACGTGGTCCGCTGCTTCGAAGACGAGAACGTGATTCACGTCTCCAACAGCGTCGACCCGAAACGCGACATCGAGATCATCGACCTGGAACTGATCTTTGCCGACCTCGACAGCTGCGAAAAGCAACTGCAGAAAGTCGCCCGTAACGCCAAGGGCGGGGACAAGGACGCCGTTGTCCAGAAGGGCCTGCTGGAGCAGTTGATCGCTCACTTCACCCTCGGCAAACCTGCGCGCACCTTGATGAAGAACATGGCAGCCGACGACAAGGCGGTGATCCGTGGCTTCCACCTGCTGACCACCAAGCCGGTCATGTACATCGCCAACGTCGCTGAAGACGGTTTCGAGAACAACCCGCTGCTGGACATCGTCAAAGCCATCGCCGAAGAAGAAGGCGCCATGGTGGTTCCGGTCTGCAACAAGATCGAAGCCGAAATCGCCGAGCTGGAAGACGGCGAAGAAAAAGACATGTTCCTCGAAGCCCTGGGCCTGGAAGAACCTGGCCTTAACCGCGTGATCCGCGCCGGCTACGAAATGCTGCACCTGCAGACCTACTTCACCGCCGGTGTCGAAGAAGTCCGCGCCTGGACCGTCCGCGTCGGTGCCACCGCACCGCAAGCCGCCGGCGTGATCCACACCGACTTCGAAAAAGGCTTCATCCGCGCCGAAGTCATCGCCTACGACGACTTCATCCAGTACAAGGGCGAAGCCGGTGCCAAAGAAGCCGGCAAATGGCGTCTGGAAGGCAAGGACTACATCGTGAAAGACGGCGACGTGATGCACTTCCGCTTCAACGTCTGAATCATTCAGGACGGGACACCCGCCCAAGAAAAAGCCGCGTTTGATACGCGGCTTTTTTGCACCTGAAATAAATACCTGCCACACCATCAATCTTCTGAGCGAGCAGCTCGCTCCCTCAGGAGGATGCTGTCAGATCATGCCTTATTGGTTCTTGGCAGCAAGATTGCCAACACACCCAACAGCGGCAGGAACGAGCACAGGAAGTACACGTATTCGATACCGTGCACGTCCGCCAGGTGCCCCAGCAACGCCGCGCCAATCCCGCCGAAACCGAACATCAGCCCGAAGAACACCCCGGCGATCATCCCGACATTGCCCGGCACCAATTCCTGTGCATAAACCACAATGGCCGAGAATGCCGAAGCCAGGATGAAGCCGATCACCACGCTCAGAATGCTGGTCCAGAACAAGTCAACATGCGGCAGGATCAAGGTGAACGGCGCGACCCCAAGGATCGAAAACCAGATCACCGCCTTACGCCCGATCTTGTCGCCGATCGGTCCACCGAAGAACGTCCCCGCCGCCACCGCCCCCAGAAACAGGAATAAATGCAGCTGCGAACTGGCCACCGACAGGTCGAACTTCTCGATCAGGTAGAAGGTGAAGTAGCTGGTGAAGCTGGCCATGTAGAAGTACTTGGAGAACACCAGCAACCCGAGCACCACCAGCGCGCTGATGACCCGGCCCTTCGACAAGCCATGCGTCGCCGCCTGGCCTTGCTTGAGTTTGAACAGGCTCAGGTGATTGGCGTACCAGCGGCTGATCCGGTAAAGCACAAACAGCGCAAACACTGCGAACAAACCAAACCACGCCACATGGCCCTGACCGAACGGAATGATGATCGCCGCCGCCAGCAACGGGCCGAAAGCGGAGCCCGCGTTACCGCCGACCTGGAAAGTCGATTGCGCCAGGCCAAATCGCCCGCCCGACGCCAGCCGCGCCACGCGAGACGCTTCCGGGTGAAAGGTCGACGAGCCGATGCCGATCAACCCCGCCGCCAGCAGAATCAATGGAAAGGTGCCGACCACCGACATCATCAAAATGCCGATCAACGTGCACACCGTCCCGGCCGGCAGCAGCCAGGGTTTGGGGTGGCGATCGGTGTGGTACCCGACCCACGGCTGCAATAGCGAAGCGGTCAGCTGGAAGGTCAGGGTGATCAGGCCGACCTGGGTAAAGGTCAGGCCATAGTTGGCCTTGAGCATCGGATAGATCGAAGGCAGCACCGACTGAATCAGGTCGTTGATCAAATGCGCCAGCGCCACGGCGCCGATGATGCGCATGACCAGAGGGCTGCTTTGTGAAGTCGCGGATGCCGGCGTCGCGCCGGTCTGGGCATTGCTGATAGCCATGGGAAATTCCGTACAACAGATGGGTGCACACGGGCAGGTGGGTCAATGTGCCATTTTTCAGTGCAGCAGCGCCATCCCCTTAGCCAGCTAACGAACTAAATTCAGACGGTAATAGCGCAACGCCATGGTCTGAATCTTGCCTTGTTTATTCCCTTCAACGCGGCGCCCTTACAAAGGGCACCGAGAATGGGAAGTTTCGCTACAGAGTCGGCCTACAGAGCTGGCGAGGGTGAACTTTCGAGGCCTTTAAAACGGGCACATGTCGCGGTCGCTACGACCTCGACGCACGCGATTGGTGCGTGGTGTTCAGGGGAGTCATGGGGCATGCAGGCTTTTTTATCTCCGGGGATCGGGTTGCTGGGGCGTTTTGGCTTCGCCCGCAAGTTTCAGCTGTTGTTTCTGCTGTTTATCCTGCCACTCGCAGGCAGCCTGCTGATGATCGGCCAGGACTATCGCGCCAAACTCAACCTGATTTCCGGCGAGCGTGCCGGGGTCCGGCAACTGCTCGCGCTGGATGCGCTGGATAACCTGCTCGCCGCCCAGCGTGACCGCGCCGCGCGCTGGCGTGCCACCGAGACCAATCGCCAGCCGACACCGGCCACTCTTGCTGCGATGGCTGCGTTCGATGCGGTTCAGCCAGCGGTCGCCCAAGCCACCACGGACCTTGGCAACGCGTTGCAAACCGAAGGCGCCGTGGGCGAAACCCTGGCCCGCTATCAAGCCCTGCAGACAGCCCTCGATGGGCTCGACTCGAAAAGCCTGAGCAGCGTCGGCTGGTGGCCGGACGGTTACGATCGTTTCACCAATGCCTTGAGCGCTCTGCAGGCCTTGCGTGAACAGATCGCCATGGACAATCGTCTGACGCTGGCACCATGGCTGGAAACCTACCTGCTGACGCAGATTTCCACGCAACACGCGCCGGACCTGATTGAGCGCGTAGGCCGTCTGGCCAGCGTCGGCCAGGCGTCGGTGGTGTCCGGTCAGTTCACCCTGCAAAGCCGTCTGCAATTGCGCGATCTGCGCAGCCGCATCGGCGACGCCCGTGAGCAGCTGGCGAAAACCGCCACGCTTCTGGAAGCACGTCTGCCCAGTGCCTTGCAGACTTGGGCCGGTCAATACCATGACAGCCTCAAACACCTCGATGCCGAGCTGAAAGTCCTTGATGACGGCGTGTTTGGCGGCAGCATCAAACTCAAGCCCGAGGAGTTCGAGCGCAGCCTGGACAGCCTGCTCACCGACCTCGCTTCGCTGCGCCAGCAGTCGTTGGTCTCGCTGGATCAGCGTCTGGATTACTACCACGGCTCGGCGATCCGCCAGTTCATTGTGGTGGCGGCGATTTTTGGTTGCCTGTTGCTGGCCGCGCTGTACCTGTTTATCTGCTTGCAGGCCTCGATCCGTCGCAGCGCCAGCGGCATCACGCTGCTGGCCGAAGCCTTGCGCGACGGCAATCTGAGCCTGCAAGTGCCGGTTGAAGGCCGCGACGAACTGGCGGCGATCAGCACCGCGCTCAACGTCGCCGTGGTGCAACTGCGCAACAGCCTGCTGGGGGTCGATCACGAAACCCTGCAGCTGAGTAATGCGGTGCGCACGCTCAACCATCATTCCAGCGGTGCGCTGGGCGAAGTCGAAGCCCAACAATTGCAGATCAGTCAGATCGCGGCGGCGGCAACGCAATTGGCCGCCACCTCCCAAGGCGTCGCCCAGAGTTGCGAACAGGCTTCCGGCAGCGCCCAGCACACCCAGCGCATTGCTGCCGACAGCAGCCGTGACAGCCAACGTACCACCGCGAGCATTCAACAGCTCAACCAGCGTTTGAACGAAACGGCGGCGGCACTCGGACGGGTCAGCGAACAAGGTCAGCAGATCCAGTTGGTGGTCGACACCATTCGCGGGGTTGCCGAGCAGACCAACCTGTTGGCGCTCAACGCCGCCATCGAAGCCGCTCGAGCGGGTGAACAGGGTCGAGGCTTTGCGGTGGTCGCCGATGAAGTGCGCAGCCTGTCGCAACGCACCCAATCGTCCACCGCGCAGATCGCCGGCACCGTCGACAGTTTGCGTAGCACGGTGAATGAAGCCGTAAGCCTGATGGAAGCCGCGTGCGGCCAGGCGCAATCCGATGCGCAGTCGGTCACAGGGTTGGGCGAACGCCTCGGGGAAATCGCCCACGCGGTACAAGGCGTCACCGACACCCTGGCGCAAATTGCTACGGCGGTAGAAGAGCAAGCCAGCACCGCCGACGAAGTCAGCGGCAACATCCAACAAGTCGATCAGGCGGCGGTACGCCTGCTCGAAGGCGCGCGGGCGGTGAACCTGGCTGCAGACACCTTGAGCCAAGGCAGCAAAGCGCTGAGTGCCAATACCGGGAGATTTCAGCTCGGTTGACGCCCTCCCCTGACCCGATTTTGCGGGTCAGGTGGATAAGCGGTTGAAAGCGTAGAGAAATATTTTAGATTTACGCTTGACACATCTTCATTACGAGCCAATAATGCGCGCCACTTGGCTACATAGCTCAGTTGGTTAGAGCATAGCATTCATAATGCTGGGGTCCGGGGTTCAAGTCCCTGTGTAGCCACCAAGTACTAAAAACGGCTTACCGAAAGGTGGGCCGTTTTTTTATGCCTCGAGAAAAGTGCCCCGAAATCACAGAGGTGACTTCAGGCAACAAGAGCAAGCCTCAGGATCGCGCCAACGCGGACAATGCCCGCTCCCATATCTGCCACGTACGCAACCAGACCATCGCCTGCCAGTCGTTGTCGGCAGGATAGAACTGCTCCAGCAGATTCAGTTTGATTTCCCGCCCGACCGCATCACTCGGATTGCCGTGCAGATGCAGCCAATGGTCGTCGCGCAAATGACGATGAACCTCGGCTCCCGGATAAGTCCCGCATTCGATCACGAAGGGCATCAATCGCACCTGCGGCAGCGCGTCGATCAGCGCCTGCGAGGTGTAGCCGGTGGCCGTGGCCGCCACACCGGTTTCGCTCAGCGTGTCGGCGCCGGTCAGCAGCGTGTAGAGCCACGGTCCATAGATCGACTGCGCCTCCGGCAACGCTGGATAGGCGGACTCGGTAATGGTCAACAACATCGGATGGCCGTATTCCCCGGCGCCGGTGTGCAAGTCGAAGCACATCGCAACATCGGCATGGGCGACATGTTTTTGAAGGATCTGGTGCAATGTGCGGTTCGACCAGCTCGGCGCTCGTCCGCCGTAAAACAGACCGTCGGGATGACTGTGCTGGCCGCCCTCGACAATCGACATCACCGCCGGCCAGCCGTGTTCCTGGATCTGCTGATCAAGCAGTGCATCGGCGCGATCACGCTCCGGGCCTGTCAGCTCGGTGCAGGCATAGATTTCATGCAGCGCGGCGTAGGCCTGATTGTCCGGCAGCGGATGTTCGAAGTTCAGGTGATTGCGATTAAGGTCGATGTTGTCTTCGTTGACCCGGCGCAGCCACGCCGTGCCCCACGGATTGATCAGATGAACAAACACCACCGCGACATCGGCCGGCAATGAACGCTTGCCCAACTCCTGCAGCCACTTGATCTGACAGCCCGAGCCATAGAAGCCTTCGACCCCGTGAGTGCCACTCAGCGCTATCAGCAAGCGTTTGGAGGCCGGATCACCGAGCACCGCCACATCGGTGCTCAGAGGCTCCCCGAACGGTCCTTTGAGCGGGTGCGGATACTCGGTCAATGTCGCGCCGGCCGCCTTCGCGGCTGCCAGAAACTGTTCACGCTGAGCGCCATAGCTCGGCTGTGCGGGGAAGTCGGTCTGCATGTCTGCCTCTTGTTGATCTTCTGACTCGTCTAATGCCCTTGACCCTACAGAAATTCCGTCAATGGATGAAGGACAAAAACGGCCATGGTTTGCGTCACTGGCTGTCGGCCGATAAAGTCCCCTGACCTTTCCCACGGACGGAGTGCCCCGCGTGTTTACAGCCATTCACTGGAATCGCTATCGCCTGCCAGCCCTTTCGCTGATTGTCGGCGCATTAACCCTCGCGGCGTGTAACGTTCCGCCCGCGTCGAAGTTGCCGATCGCACCGGAAGCCGCCTCGGGTTATCGCGCCGACCTGCAGACCCGGCACGCCTCGAAGCATATGGCTGCGGCGGCGAATCCGCTCGCCGCCGAAGCCGGGCGAGCAATGCTGCGTCAGGGCGGTTCGGCGATTGATGCCGCTATTGCGATGCAAGCGGTGTTGACGCTGGTCGAACCGCAATCCTCGGGTATCGGCGGTGGTGCGTTTATCGTGCTATGGGACGGTAAAACCGTGCGCACCTACGACGGTCGAGAAACCGCGCCGGCCGGCGCCACCGAGAAGTTGTTCCTGCAAGCCGACGGCACACCGATGCCGTTCACTCAGGCCCAGATTGGCGGTCGTTCCGTGGGCACCCCCGGTGTGTTGCGAGCGCTGGAACTGGCCCATCGGAAACACGGGCGCCTGCCATGGGCGCAGTTGTTCGAACCGGCGATAAAACTCGCGGAGCAAGGTTTTCCCATCTCGCCACGCCTGCATCAGCTGATTGCTTCGGATTCGTCCATGCAGCGCTCGCCAGACATGATGGCGTATTTCCGGAATACCGATGGCAGCCCGAAAGCCGTCGGCACCCTACTGAAAAACCCGGCGCTGGCCGCTGCGTTCAAACGCATCGCCAAGGAAGGTCCTGATGCGTTGTATAAAGGCCCTATCGCGCAGGAAATCGTCGCCAAGGTTCAGGGCCACGCCAACCCCGGCAGCCTGTCGCTGAACGACCTCGACGGCTACTCCGCCAAGGAACGCGCGCCGCTGTGCTCCGATTACAAACGCTGGCAGGTCTGTGGCATGCCTCCACCGTCGTCGGGCGGAATCGCCGTGGCGCAGATCCTCGGCACCTTGCAGGCGCTGGAAACCCGCGATCCGCGTTATGCCCTGGCGCCACTGAAACCAGTCAAAAGCACCCGCTCCGCAGGCATCGAACCGGCCCCGGAAGCCGTGCACCTGATCTCCGAAGCCGAGCGTCTGGCCTATGCCGACCGCGCACTGTATGTCGCCGACAGCGATTTTGTGCCCGTCCCGGTCAAAGGCCTGGTGGACCCGACCTATCTGGCCAGCCGCGCCGCCCTCATCGGTGATCGCAGCATGGGCACGGCCAGGCCTGGCACGCCGCCGGGCATTCAGGTGGCCTACGCGCCGGACCGTTCGCCGCTGCGCATTTCCACCTCGCAAGTGGTGGCGGTCGATGACCTGGGCGGTGCGGTGTCGATGACCACCACGGTGGAATCCGCATTCGGCTCGCACCTGATGGTTCAAGGCTTTCTGCTCAACAACCAGATGACCGACTTCTCGTTCATCCCCGAAGAAAACGGGCAGAAAGTCGCCAACCGCGTCGAACCCGGCAAACGCCCACGCTCGTCCATGGCACCCACCCTGATCTTCGACCGCCAGAGCGGCGAATTCCTCGCCACCCTCGGCTCTCCTGGTGGCTCGCAGATCATTGAATACGTCGCCAAATCCACCGTCGGCCTGCTCGACTGGAACCTCGACCCGCAAACCGCCATCAACCTCCCCAACTTCGGCAGCCGCAACGGCCCGACCGAGCTGGAACAGGGGCAGTTCAGCGCGGAGCTGATTCAGGCGTTGAAGGACAAGGGGCATAGCGTGAGCGAGATCGACATGACCAGTGGCACTCAAGCGATTGTCCGGGTCAAGGATGCTCAGGGGAAAGCGTCGTTGGCGGGTGGGGCGGATCCACGACGCGAGGGGGAAGCGTTAGGGGATTGAGTCTTGCCATGGCATGGAAAAGGCTTACCGGGAGGTAAGCCTTTTAGTCCCGCGCAGCCTAGCGAGAAATCTTCAGCAACTGCCGCGCCTGGTGTTTCTCCAGCGCCAGCTCGATCAGGCGGCTGACCAGTTCGCTGTAGGTCATGCCGGCGGCCTGCCACAGCTTGGGGTACATGCTGATGCGGGTGAAACCGGGGAGCGAGTTGATCTCGTTGATCAGCACTTCGCCGCTGTCGGTCAGGAACACATCGACCCGCGCCAGACCGGAACAGCCCAACACCTGAAACGCCTTGACGGCCAGGGCTCGAATGCGCTCGCTGGCTTCGCGGCTGATGTCGGCCGGGACCACCACTTCAGCGGCCTGTGCGTCGATGTACTTGCTGTCGTAGGAATAGAACCCGCTGCGCACGACGATTTCGCCGCAACCGCTGGCGATGGCGTCTTCGTTGCCGAGCACCGCGCATTCGATTTCGCGGCCGCTGACGGCGGACTCGACCAGCACTTTCTCATCGAAACCCAGGGCCAGTTCGACTGCTGCCGTGTACTCGGCTTCGTCGTTGACCTTGCTCACGCCCACCGAAGAGCCCTGGTTCGCCGGTTTGACGAACAGCGGCAGGCCGAGCTTGCCCTGGACCTCGGCGAACCCGGTGCGCCTCGCTGTGGCGCGGGTCAAGGTCACGAACGGCGTGACGGCCAACCCGGCATCACGCAGCAGGCGTTTGCTGATGTCCTTGTCCATGCACACCGCCGACCCGAGCACATCGGAGCCGACAAACGGCAGATCGGCCATGCGCAGCAACCCTTGCAGGCAACCGTCTTCACCCAGGGTGCCGTGGACGATCGGGAAGATCACGTCGACGTGGCCCAGCAGCTCCTGACTTGAGGTTTCCAGCAGTTGCTGACTGGCCTTGCCCGGCACCACGGCAAGTTCGCGGTTGGACTGGTTGAGGGCGATCAGCGCCGGGTTTTCCTGGTTGAGCAGGAAATTCGACGGATCATTGAGGTGCCAGTGGCCCTGCTTGTCGATGCCGATCAGCACCGGTTCGAAGCGCGACCGGTCCAGCGCGTCGACGATGTTTTTCGCCGATTGCAGCGACACCTCGTGCTCCGCCGAACGGCCGCCAAAAATAATGCCTACCCGCAGTTTGCTCATTCAGGATTCCTCAACGATTGGCCACCAGATGCGCACCGAACAGCACGTAGCAACTGCCGGCAAAGCGATCTAGCCATTTACGCGAACGGTCGTAAGCCCCCGCCATCCGACGACTGGAAAACAGCAGCGCGACGCCGCTGTACCAACTGAAAGACAAGGTCGCCATGGTCAGCACGGCCAGCGCCAGTAACATCGGCGGCACGGACGCGGGCATGGCCGTCGCAAAGATGGTCGCGACGAACAAGGCGGATTTTGGGTTGGTCATGTTGCCCAGGAATCCTTGGCCATACACCGACAGTAACGTGCGCCCCGCTCCGTCAATCGAACCGGACTTGCCCGCCACCACGGGCGGTTTACGCCTGAACTGCTTCAAGCCCAGATAGATCAGATAACAGCCACCGGCAATCTTGAAGCTCAGGTAGAGCGTCGGCGCGGCACTGAACAACGACTTGATGCCCAGCCCGCCCGCCAGCCCCCACAGCACTGTGCCAGTGGCCACGCCCAGTGCGGCCACCACCCCGTGCCGTTTGGATTGGCTGGCGGCCAGTTGCGCGATGTTGAAAAAATTCGGCCCCGGCGTCACCACGGCAACCGTCCACAACAGCGCCAGCGACAACAACGGAGCGGCATAGCTCAGGTGGGAAGTTTCCATGATGCGGGTCGCCTTCTTGGCTTCAGAGAATGTGTCACACAGTGCAACATTTGCCTTCGATTTTCTACTCGTGCGCGGGCTTACATCGGCCAGAAGACAGACAACCGCTCACTGGGTTAACGTGACCGGCATCGAGTTCCAGGCAACGATCAGCATGACCAGGCACCCACCGCACAATGACTGGTTCCACCGCGCGCCCGATGTGGCGGGGCTGCAGCGCTTCGAGGCGTTTTTTGCCGGACATGGCTACGACTTGCACCGTCATGACACTTACGCCATCGGTCACACCCTCGCCGGCGTGCAGCGCTTTCAGTACCGCGGCGGTTGGCGCCACAGCCTGCCCGGTGGGACGATCGTGCTGCACCCGGACGAAATCCACGATGGCGAAGCCGGGACCGAGCTCGGATTCCAGTACCGGATGATGTACATAGAACCGGCACTTATCCAGCAGATGCTCGGCGGTCAGCCACTGCCGTTCATCAAGAACGGTTTGTCGACCGATCCATGCCTGTTCGCCGCCACCGAGGTTCTGCTGCGCAGCCTCGATACCCCCCTCGAACCGCTGGAAGCGCAAGACGCACTGTTCGATCTGGCGCAAGCCTTGAACAGCGCTGGCGGAGTCACTGCCAGGCATGCAAGCTTCGACTACAGGGCTGCGGAACGCGCGCGGGAATACATGCACAGCGCACTGGATCGCACCGTGACGCTGGAAGAACTGGCGCACCACAGCGGCCGGGATCGCTGGAGCCTGTCGCGAGATTTTCGCCTGTTGTTCGGCACCAGCCCTTACCGTTACTTGACCATGCGCCGCCTCGACCTGGTTCGTTCGCTGCTGATTCAGGGCCAGTCGCTGGTCAGCGCCGCGCTGATCGCCGGCTTCACCGATCAAAGCCACATGACCCGCCAGTTCAGCAAAACCTACGGTTTGTCGCCAGCGCGCTGGATGAAAATGCACCGCCGCTGAGCCACGCACAATCGTACAAGAAGCACGCTGCTGCGGTGGCTATCGTGGTTTCACGATCAACCACGAGAGCTGCTCCATGAAAGCCTACGAAAGCCTGAATTTCGCTGCAAAAATCTCCCGGATCGACGCGCACTGGACACCGCGGGTCATCGCCGAAATGAACGACTACCAGTTCAAGGTGGTGAAGCTGCTGGGGGATTTCATCTGGCATGACCACCTTGATACCGACGAAGCCTTCATCGTTCTCGAAGGCCAGTTGCGCATCGATTTTCGCGATGGCCACGTGCTGGTGAATGCCGGCGAAATGTATGTGGTGCCCAAGGGGGTCGAGCACAAACCGTTCGCTGGGCAGGAGGTGAAACTCCTGCTGATCGAACCCCGGGGCGTGCTGAACACCGGCAGCAATGGCGGCGAGCGCACGGCTGAAAATGACGTTTGGGTGTGACGTCTTACGGCTGTAGGGTTTTGCCGTCCACCGGATCACCGATTGTCAGGAAATGCCCGCCTGCCACGTGGTGCAAGGTGCGCAACGCATCGTACCCCTCGAAATGCCAGCGACCATCGCTGAATACGCGGTCGTCCGCCTGAGCGGCAATCACTTCGGCCAGGAACAGATCGTACTGTTGGTGATTGCCGGGCTCCGGCAGCAGCCGGCATTCCAGCCAGGCCACGCAACCTTCGAGCATCGGCGCATCAATCAGTTCGCCGCTGAAGGTCTGCAAGCCATAGGTCTGGAATTTGTCCCGGCCCTGGCCCTGAGTCAGCTCCAGGCCAGACGTCGAGCCAACGGTTTGCACGATATCGGCCTGGGCGGCGCAGGGTACGTTCAGCACGAATGTGCCCGACGCTTCCAGCAGTTGCCGGGTCCAGGTGGACTTGTCCAGCACCACGGCAATTTTCGGCGGTTCGAAATCCAGGGGCATGGCCCAGGCCGCCGCCATGATGTTGCGCTGCCCGTCATGGGCCGCGCTGACCAATACGGTCGGCCCATGATTGAGCAGGCGATAAGCCTTGGACAAGGGAACCGGGCGGCGGTGGGAAGCGCTCATGGCATCTGCTCCTGGGAAAAGAGCCGATTGTAGCGAACTCCCGAGATAGGGAGTTCGAGCAGTCGAAAAGATCGCAGCCTGCGCCAGCTCCTGCAGGGTGTACGTCATTCCAATGTTGGAGCAGCCGCAGGCTGCGATCTTTTAAAGGCTAACCATCAACTCGACAGCTGATTGGCGAACTGTCCGACCGCATTCACCACCTTCTGCGCGCCGTCCTGAATCTCGACAATGACCGTCCCCGCCTCTGCCGCCAGCGCCAGGCCTTGTTCGGCCTGGAGTTTGCCGTCGGTCATCAGGGACACGGCGTTACGCGCCATGTCCTGGTTCTGACGGACCACCAGGACAATTTCATCGGTGGCCTGGCTGGTGCGCGAAGCCAGTTGCCGGACCTCGTCCGCCACCACGGCAAAACCGCGGCCCTGTTCACCAGCCCGGGCGGCTTCAATGGCCGCGTTGAGCGCCAGCAGATTGGTCTGCTCGGCAATGCCACTGATGGTTTTGACGATGGTGCCGATCACCAGCGATTGCTCGTTCAAGGCCTCGATGCCTTCGCCGGCGGTTTGCATGTGCTTGGCCAGGTCGCGCATCACGTTCACCGCTTGCGTCACCACGGCGGTGCCGCGCTGGGCGCTTTGATCGGTATGCTGCGAGGTGCCGTAGGCAATGTTTGCCGCTTCAGCGACGGCCAGTTCCTGATTGACCTGATCGGTAATCACCGTGGCGAACTTCACCACTTTGTAGAGCTTGTTGTTGGCGTCGATCACCGGGTTGTAGGACGCCTCCAGCCAGACCGTACGCCCGTGGCTATCCACGCGCTTGAAGCGGCCGGCGACATATTCGCCGGCATTCAGGCGTCGCCAGAAGTCCTGATACTCGGCGCTGTTGTATTCCTGCGCATCACAGAAGGTACGGTGATGTTTGCCCTTGATCTGCGCCAGGCTGTAACCCATGCCGTTGAGGAACCGTTCATTGGCTGTGAGCACATTGCCCGCGAGGTCGAATTCGATCACCGCCGTCGAGCGCACCAACGCACCGATCAGGTTTTCGTGCTCACGGGAGGCCTCGATGGTGCGGGTCAGGTCACTGGAAAAAATCGAGAAATGCTTGATCCGCCCGTCCGAGGAACGCACCGGCTGCAGGATCGAGCGCAACCAGGCCTCCTGGCCATCGCCACGCAGCAGGCGCACCGCACCGGCGAAATGCTCGCCACGGGTCAGCGCAGCCTTGAAACGGTGGTGGAATTCATCGGACTTCACGTGGGGAGGCACAATGTCTTCGATCGGACGATCGATCAGGTCATGGCTCTTGTAGAGCATCTCGCTGAGAAAGTTCTGATTCACCGATTGAATTCGCCCATCGGGATCAAGGGTCAGGACCAGCATCTCGCTTTCCAGACTTTCCTTCACTTGCTGAAGGCTGGAGAGTTCTTCGCGAAGAGCCGACAACTCTTGCTTCAAGCGTTTGTTGAACATGGGAAAGCACCGATGGGCAGAGATAGAAAGCGGCATGCAGCCTAGCCATCGGCCTTGGGAATATTTTCTGAAGAGTGTTTCAGGCTTGTCCTACAAAAATAGTTGTCATATCCGCCGCACCATTTTCAATCAGATGGCGCCCGCCGCCGGGCAACTGCCTGTTCTGGACATGCGCGCACCGAAATACAACGCGCTGCTCACGCCCACCGCACCCATCACGGCGCAGAAAATCACGCAGATCCAAGGGCTCCAAGGCATCAGGCCAATCAGCAACAGCGGTGTGATACTCGCCCACGCGGCGTAGGCAATGTTGTACGTGAAGGAAATCCCTGAAACGCGAATCCGCGCCGGAAACAGGCTGACCATGACCGACGGCACCGCACCGACCACGCCGCAACCGAGGCCGGCAATCGCGTACGCCAGACCGATCCAGTTGCTGCCAATGATCAGGCTGGTATAGAGCACGCCAATGCCCAGTGGCAGCAACAGGCTGTATAGCATCACGGTGCGCCAGGCGCCGATGCGGTCGACCAGCAACCCGGCGAGCACACAGCCGACGTTAAGGAACACGATGCCCAGCGCACTCAGGGCGAAGGTGTGGCTGGCGGTCATGCCGAAGGTTTTCTGCATCATGGTCGGGGTGATGACCACGAACACCACCACCGCCGAGGTCAGCACGCAGGTAAGAATCATCGCCGGTAAAATGGCCAGGCGATGCTCACGCAGAACCGTGCGCAATGGCAGTTCGACGGCGGCATCACGCTTGGCCTGCATCGCCATGAACACCGGGGTTTCGCTGAGCCAGCGGCGAAGCCAGACGCCTATCACGCCAAATACGCCACCCAGCAGGAACGGGTAACGCCATGCGCAATCGAGGATTTCCGCCGGGGTGAACGCCTGTGCCAGAAAGGTCGCCGTCAGCGCGCCGATCAAGTAACCAAAGGTCAGTCCCGCCTGCAGGAAACCGAGTGCATAACCACGGTGCGCGACCGGTGCGTGCTCGGCGACGAAGACCCAGGCACTCGGCACTTCACCGCCCACCGCCGCGCCTTGCAGAATGCGCAGGGCCAGCAGCAGCAGCGGCGCGAAATAGCCGATCTGGGCGTAGGTCGGCATGATGCCGATCAGCAGGCACGGCAGCGCCATCATCAGAATGCTCAGGCTGAAGACTTTCTTGCGCCCCAGCCGGTCAGCGAAATGCGCCATCAGGATCCCGCCCAACGGCCGCGCCAGATAACCGGTCACGAAAATCCCGAAACTTTGCAGCAGGCGCAGCCATTCGGGCATTTCCGGCGGAAAGAACAGCTGGCTGAGGGTCAGGGCGAAAAACACGAAAATGATGAAATCGTAGATTTCCAGCGCACCACCGAGGGCCGCGAGGCCGAGGGTCTTGTAGTCCGAGCGGCTGAACGGTGCCGGGCGCGAATCGTTATGGGCTGTCATCAAAAAAACTCTGGTGTAGGCAAAAAACCAAGGCGCCCATGGTCTACGCAAACGCGCCAGTGGACAACCCGTTAGACCAAAGTCTCAGCCAGGTAAAACTTCGTCACAAACATGACCGTTTGATTTACTGTTGGCACCTGTCCAGACGGGCCTCTGCGGCCTGGAAGACCACAACAAACATAAAAATAGAGGTACTCCCGTGGCTGCTGATATCGAAGATACCCGCTCTGCCCGCTTTGCCCTGCGCTGTTCAAGTTTTGCCGAACGCTGGTTTCCCGATTCCTGGGTGTTCGCCGCGCTGGCGGTGATTATCGTCGCCGTCGCCACCCTGTTCATGGGCGCCAAGCCCACCGACGCGGCCATGGCGTTCGGTGACGGGTTCTGGAGCCTGATCCCGTTCACCATGCAAATGGCGTTCGTGGTGATCGGCGGCTATGTGGTCGCCAGCTCGCCCCCTGCCGTGAAGCTGATCGACCGTCTGGCGCGAATCCCGAAGAACGGTCGTTCCGCCGTGGCGTGGGTGGCGCTGATTTCCATGGTCGCGTCGCTGCTGAACTGGGGTTTGTCGCTGGTGTTCGGCGGCTTGCTGGTGCGCGCCCTCGCCCGCCGTGTCGATCTGAAAATGGATTACCGCGCGGCCGGCGCCGCAGCGTATTTGGGCCTTGGCGCCGTGTGGGCCTTGGGCCTGTCGTCGTCCGCTGCGCAATTGCAGGCCAACCCGGCCAGCCTGCCGCCGTCGATTCTGTCGATCACCGGGGTGATTCCTTTCACACAGACGATCTTTCTCTGGCAGTCCGGCGTGATGTTGCTGGCGCTGATCGTGATTTCGCTGATCATTGCCTACGCCACCGCACCCGGCCCGAACTCGGCCCGTGATGCCAAAGCCTGCGGCATCGATCCAAGCTTCAACCTGCCGCCACTGCAACCGCGCACTCGTCCCGGCGAATGGCTGGAACACAGCCCGTTGCTGACGATTCTGCTGGTGTTGCTGGCAGCCGGGTGGCTGTTCCACGAGTTCTCGACCAAACCGGCGATCAGCGCGATTTCCGGGCTGAACACCTACAACTTCCTGTTCATCATGCTCGGCGCCCTGCTGCACTGGCGCCCGCGCAGTTTCCTCGATGCGGTGTCCCGCGCGGTTCCGACCACCACCGGCGTACTGATCCAGTTCCCGTTGTACGGCTCGATCGCCGCGCTGATGACCACGGTCAAAGGCACTGACGCGCAAACCCTGGCTCACCACATCTCGACCTTTTTCGTACAAATTGCCTCCCACGACACTTACGCGCTGCTGATGGGCGTGTACTCGGCGATCCTCGGATTCTTCATTCCGTCGGGCGGCGGCAAGTGGATCATCGAAGCGCCGTACGTGATGCAAGTGGCCACCGACCTCAACTACCACCTGGGCTGGGCCGTGCAGATCTACAACGCCGCCGAAGCCCTGCCGAACCTGATCAACCCGTTCTACATGCTGCCATTGCTGGGCGTGCTGGGGTTGAAGGCGCGGGACTTGATCGGGTTTTCGTTCGTGCAACTGCTGGTGCACACGCCGCTGGTGCTGTTTCTGCTGTGGGCGTTGGGGACGACGCTGACGTATACGGCGCCGGTGATGCCGTAAACGGAGTTGATTGCACCTGTTGTGAGGCAGGTGCAATCAGCCTTGATCGGTGGGTAACACCTTCAGAAGTTCAAGCAAAGCGGCTTGGACTTTATTCCACACCACTAGTAGCCGTGAGCAATGCGATTGCGCATGGACGAGCCTGCTCAAGCACTTGCTGGCGAAACTTCACTGGAGGATCGCCGGGCGTCAGCAGATCTACACTCACCCCCAACAAATCCTCGAGTTCGACCTGAAGACCGCCAAGATCAAAAAGCGTGGCGCCTGGCAGTGCATCTACCAGCAAATCAAGGTCACTCCCCCTCTTTATCCGTTCCGAGCAGTGCCGAACCAAACACGCGAGGATTGGCTGTACGAAAGCGGCCTACAACCTCGCGAACGGCTGCTCGTTGCAGATCAAGAGCGGTGGAGGGCTTCATTTTTCACCTTTACCCAGTGCAGTATTGCGCCAGTCCAGCAGTGCTTGAGAGAGGTAAACACTGCGCCACTGGTAACCTGACCTGTCACATCCCACTGTACCCGCCTCCGCTTCAGAGGCCCACACGCTGAAAAGGATCTGAGCATGTTCAAACTCGCAGGACTCACTCTCGCCGCCCTCACCCTGAGTGCCGCCGCCCACGCGGACGCCGATCTGAAGCTGGGCAGCACCGAGCGCGTCACCCGGCTGTTTGCTTACCCCAACAACTGCAACGTGATCTGCTTTCGCAACTGGACGCTGGAGCAAACCGTCGAGCATTACCTGACGCAAAGCGTGCAGCGCGATGGTTACAGTGATGCGAAGGTGCAGGTCAAAACCGATAACGATCAACTCTATGCCGCCATCACCGGGGTGCCCCGGGGCTATGAAAAGCCGTTGGCGGCGCTGCTCGATGCAGGCGACCTGGCCTACACCGGCGCCAGCAAGCTGAATGCCGACGGCAAATGGGCTTACAGCTGGTATTTGTTCCTGCCGCTGGGCATGGCGCTGGAGAACCGCAGAAGCGTCGAGTTGCTGCACTTCCCGCCGGATTACTCTCTGACCCAGGCGCAGGATTACCTGAAGTCGGCCACCACTGATCGGTGGGCCACGTTGCTGACGGTCAACGGGATCGCTGCCGATCAGACGCCGGCATTCCAGACCATCATCGACATCGCCCCGATTGCCGCGCCCTCCAACGCCGGCAAGGATCTGGAAGGCGTCTACGACTACTTCAAGGACTACCAGACCACCATGGTCAAGGAAGTCAGCCAGAACGCCAGCGGTACCACGCTGCCGATGGTCGCGTTCGGTGCGCCGGTACGCAACTGGATCAAGCAGCAATATGGGCCGACCGTAAACGTGCTGGGCCTGGCAACCATCAGTCCGAAGGACGGGGTAAAAGTGCCGGTGCTGGGTTCCAACCACCCGAGCTACATCTGGTACGCCGCCGACCCGGACAGCTATTCCGGTAAGGATGCCCAGGCCCAGGCCGACGCGGCGGGCCTGAAAGTCATGGGCCAGGACTTGAGTGCCGCGTGCTGGCAGGCCGCCATGGGCCGAGACCCGGACAGCAATCCAGACATTGAACTGAGAAGTTGCACCCAGACCTGGCAGGTGGCCCAGGCCGATAAAACCTGCGAGCTGTTCTACACCTCGATCCGCAACCTGACGCCAGGACAAGCCACGGCCAAATGCTCGACGGCGCCGATCAAGACTCAGCTCAAACAGCTCAAGGTCCCGGCGCCTGCGACTGCGGTACCTGCTCCACATTTGTAAAAAGCTGAACCACGTTCCTGCGTGAGCCTTGGCTCACGTGGGAACGCGCGTTTTTCCTCTGTCAGTTATGACAGTAGACCGGTTGTTTCTTTTGCGAGAGTCTTGGGACATCCCCATTCGCTGCAGGGCTGACAGGATGTCAGCTGACGGAAGTCGCAGCGCCCCGCCGACAAGGATTGTTATGAAAGCCCACGCTGAACAAGCACTACCCCCACCGCCGTCCAAAGGCATCTACCCGTTTATTGAGCTGCCGTTGAGCCTTGGATTCCCCTCCCTGGAAGATTTTCAGATCGTCTATAGCCCTCAGGCAAAGGCAAAAGCCGTCTGCGCTCTGCGGGAGTTTCCACGCCTGAGTCGAATCTGCCGGGTTTCCGGACATCTATTGCCGTATCGCTGTCGACATACCCGGCAAATGGCGCCGGGCATCCACGTGTACGACCCACGGTTCTGTGGATTGCTCAGCCACGCCTGCGACCCCAACACCTTTCTCGACATGAGCGAGCTATGGTTATGGGCGCTGAAAGACATCAGGAAAGGCGATCGGCTGACGATTGATTTAGCCATGACCGAAGACAAGCTGCAGCGGCAATTCGCCTGCCGCTGCGCCTGTCCTTGCTGCCGAGGCTGGATCACTGGCTACGACGAAACACCGAATGTCGATGGCCAGTCGTTCTTCCAGCATTGGCGTCGGTGAAGCCTTTGCTGATGTTATTTACAGCGGCTCGAACGGACGCAGGCGGTACTGTGGCGGCAACTGCTCGAAACCACTGATGGTTGCGTTCAGGCTCTTCCACCGACCGTCCTTGATGCCATAGATGCAGCCGTGAATCGACAGTTTCTGCCCGCGGTGCCAGGCATTTTGAACAATGCTGGTGTGCCCGACGTTGGCCACTTGCTGGATCACGTTGAGTTCGCAGAGGCGATCAACTTGCTCCTCCTCGCTAGGCAGTTTGGAGAGTTCTTCACGCTTTTCGTAATAAAGATCGCGAATAGAACGCAGCCAGCCGTCGATCAAGCCAAATTGGCGATCCTGCATCGAGGCGCGCACACCCCCGCAGCCATAATGGCCGGTAACAAGGATGTGTTTGACCTTGAGCACGTCAACCGCGTACTGAATTACCGACAGGCAATTGAGGTCGGTGTGCAGCACCACGTTGGCTACGTTGCGGTGGACGAACAGGTCGCCGGGCAGCATGCCGACAATCTCGTTCGCCGGCACGCGGGCGTCGGAGCAGCCGATCCAGAGGAACTCCGGTGTTTGCTGACGGGCCAGTTTGGCGAAGAAGTCAGGATCTTCTTTAGTGATCGCGTCAGCCCAGCGCTCGTTGTTATCAATCAGATCTTGTAATTCGTTCATGCAATGAAGCCTCGATAATGATGCGCAGCTTTGACAGACAACCGTCCGTCGGGGTCACGCGCGAGATGCAGATTGCCGCTGATGCATATTACCTGAACGCCATGGCGGTTGAATTCTGAGGAACCCAGTGGGTCCACCGTAGTAAGGCCCACAGTATGAGGAATTGCCATGACTGATTCACGACGTCCGTTCGATGCGGTGCAACCCGAGCCCATCGACGACAACGAAGACCGCATGGGCTCGATGCATGAGCTGGATTTCGATGAGGAAGAACCTAGTGCCAAAATCGGCGATGAACTGCCGGAAAACGAGCGCGAGCAACTCATGCCGCGCGAGCGCGTGCTTGAAGCGGGCATGACCGGCGCCTCAACCGCTGACCATGAATCCACCGATGATGACATGAGCCCGGAAACACTGATCCGTGAAGACGGTGCTCGGGATGCGCATGAGGCGGGGGAAGGTGATCAGGCCGATTGGGATTTGAGCGTTGTCGATGAAGACGACATCGGCGGGGGCAATGGTCTGGATGAAGAGGAATTGGCGCGGCGGGATCCGATGGATGGGAATCGGTGAGTCTGTAATTCTTTGACTCTGTGGCGAGGGAGCTTGCTCCCTTTCGGTTGCGAAGCAGTCGCATAGATTATGACCTGCTCACGATCAGGCCCGCTTCGCGGCCCAGCGGGAGCAAGCTCCCTCGCCACAATGGTTATGCGTCAGTCAACCAGGGTGCAGGCCATGACCACCGCGTCTTCGCGCCCACCCACCGCCGGATAATAATCCCGACGCCGGCCAATCTCGTTAAACCCATACCGCTCATACAGCCGAAACGCCGGCCGATTGCTGTCGCGCACTTCCAGAAAACACTCCCGCGCCTCAGCCTTATAGGCAATCGACATCAAGTGCTCCAGCAGCGTTAAACCCAACCCGCGCCCCTGATTTTCCGGTTTGACGGTGATGTTCAGCAAATGCGCTTCATCCAGAATAATCTGCACCACGCCGTGCCCGACCTGTTGCGAACCTTCAAACATCAGCCAGATCTGGTACTTGCCCAGCCCATCGAGAAAAATCCCGCGGGTCCACGGATGGCTGTACGCCGCGTATTCGATTTTCAGCACAGCGTCCAGGTCCGCCTCGGTCATCGGGCGAAACGATACAGCGTCACTCATTCGATTCTTTCCAGCGCGCCATCAGCCGACGCATGGCTTGCCAGACATCAGCCTTACGCTGTGGCTCTTCCATTAATAATTCCAGACCCGGCAGGGCCCAGACCGTACCCAGGCCGTCGACCTGGAGTTCACGGTTGAAGGATTCGGCATTTGCCTCTGCGGCGAAACGTACCGCCGGCAGGCCGATCAGCCACACACAGACGCAGGGTGCGTCTTCCAGGCGGGCCGAGAGAAAACCTTGCACAAAATCACGAGCGGCTTCCGGGCCTTGATCCATCGTACCTCGGGCCAGCAGCGGCCAGCGCACCGGTTCGCCGACGATCTGCGGGCTGTCCGGCAGACCGGCGGCGCGCAGCATGTCCTTGAGCAGCAGATACGCGGGGTCGCGGGTCTGGAAGGTTTCGCCTGTGGGTAACTCCACCAGCAGCAGGCAGCGACCGGCGCGCAATAATTGCAGGGCGAATCGCGGCGGTGGCACGACGGGCGCCTTGACCGCGACCGGTGCCTCCTCTTCTTCAACCTTGGCGTTGTCACGCGTGCTGGCCAATGATGGCCGCGGCACCTCTATTTTTACCCGTTCGGCCGGTTTGACCACCGGTTCCGCGGGCGCATCGACCACTGGCGCCAGCGCCACCGGTGCGACGACCAATGGCTCGGGCATCTCCAGTAGCTCTGGCCGCGAAGGCGCGGCAAAGGGCAATTCGGTGCGCGGCAGCCAGTTGACCACCTGCATGGCGGTCAAATAAGCGCGACGACGGGACTCGATTAGCAAAGGTCGGCCACTTGTGGATAACTGAAAGTGCGCTGATTCTACCGCCCTTCACTCAAGATCGCCCACGCTTGATCGATAGAAAACCTACAGTCTGTCCCGAGAGTGAATCGCATCGCCTGCGATGCAGTACAATCGCGGCTTTTAATCGCCAACCAGCCGGCCATTCCGATGATCGAACCCAAGCGCGTCTTGCGCGCCCTCGCTGAACACTGGGCACTTCTGGAGCCACTGTGCGAGCACTTCGACCAAGGCACACTGAGCCTCAACGAACTGCGCACGCAATTGGCCGCCCAGCAACTCGACAGTACGCCGCAGGACATCACCAGTCTGCTGGACGTGTGGATCCGCCTCGACATTCTGGTTCCCGTGGCGAAAAGCCCGAACCGTTTCGAGCTCAACGCGCAAATCCACGACTTCCTCGCTTACCTGCGCCGAGAGCACCGTCTGGGCCTGTGCCTGGAAATCGAAGCCTATTTGCGCCACCTCGAACGCCTGGCCGGTTACATCCAGGACGCTTTCGACATCCGCGACGGCCACGACCTGGCGCGTCAGTTGCGCCTGCTCGACATGCGCGTACGGGATGTATTGAAGAAACTCGCCAACGACGAACAGGCCCTGGTGGCCGTGGCCGAGCGCGCCAAGACCAGCGACCGGCAGATTCCCCTGCGTCAGCGTTACGCTGAAGTACTGGCGACCTGGGACGAATACGTCGAACCGATGATTCAGTTGGTGAATGCCGATGGCGCCTTCGAGCAAGGCGTGCGCAAGGTCGAAAATGTCCTGCTGAAGATGCTCACCGAGCAGCAGCGCCTCGGCCATCTGGTCGATGACGACATGCTGCTGCGCACCCACGCGCGCATCCTCGAAATGCAAACCAGCGCCCAATTGACCCTGCGTCATGCCCGCGAACTGCTGCTGCCGCTGCGTGAAGAAGCCCGTCGGCACAACGCCGTGACCCGGGGCGCGGCGCTGGCCTTGTCGGCCATTCGTCGCAAAGGCATTGATGCGGTACCACAAGCGGCAATGCCGATGTTCACCCGGCCGCAAAGCACCTTCCTCGGCAGCGCCAGTCAGGTCGAAGCCTACGTTTACGCATTGGCCCGTTTCGAGCCAAAGCCGGCACGCTTCCCCAAGGCCCACAAGACCCAGAAAGGCGAAGCACCGCGTGCGCCACGCACCGTTCGGGAAATGCTCGAACGCTGCGAAGATGCCCTGCCGATGCCGGACCTGATGACCTGGTTGCTGGAGCAGGAGCCGGACGGCGCCACCGACGAACTGCTTTATTGGTTCTCTCGCCTGTCACGGGAAAAACGTTTCAAACGCGAGCGTCTGGAACGCCGCGATTACCACACTCACGAGCACCAGGTCAGCCTGCGCTCCTTCGCCCTGCTCTCGGCCCGCGATACCGCCGCCGAGGATTCTGCGAGCATCCCACATGCATCTTGATCTATCCGAACTGTCCCAGCTGGCGCCGATCTTTCGCGAGCTGTTCAAGGGCTACCACGTCAGCCGCCGCGATCCGGAGCTGTACGCACAACTGTCGAACTTCCAGGATCAGTACCGCACGCTGTTCAAGGCGTTGGGTTTTGAACTGGTCTGCGATACAAGGGGTTTCTACTACTTCGTGCCGGACCTCGCCGCCGCTGCGGTGAACAAGACTGCACAACGTCTGGCGCTGTTCACCTTCATCCTCGTCGAGCATCTGGCCGATCAGGGCCGTGACCCGATTGCCGTGCTCGACGGTGGCAGCCTCGGTCGCGACGAACTGCCGTCGTTGCTGGAAAAGTACCGCGACCTGTTCATTCAGGCTGAAGTGCAGACTGTCGAAGAACTCGAAGAAAAAATCATGCGCCGCATGACGCAGCTCGGTTTCGCCGGCGAAGAAAACGGCGTTTACCGTTTCCTGCCGCCGATGCACCGTTTCCTCGATGTTTGCCTGTCGGTCCAGCAGGACCGTGACCTGGCCGCCAGCCTGCACAGCGTATTGCCGCTGCCGGTTCCGGTGCTGATCGACGACGACAGCGACGAAAAACTGTTGCAGACCGATGATCCGCTGGACCTCAGCGATTTCGCTGAAGAAAGCGAAGAAGACGCCATGGCCCGTGCCATTGCCGAAGAACAGGAGACCGACGCATGAGCAAGGAACGCTACGGCATCCGCCGCTTTGCCCTTTTGAACACCGCCGGTTACAGCCTCGGTCTGTTCCCGCTGGAAGAACCGCTGTCGGTCTACGGCGCGAACAACCTCGGTAAATCCGCCTCGATCAACGCGCTGCAATTCCCGATTCTGGCGCGCATGTCGGACATGAGTTTCGGCAAGTACAGCCTGGAACAATCCCGGCGCTTCTACTTCGCCTCGGACACCAGTTACATCCTCGTTGAAGTCTCGCTGCCCCACGGTCCGCACGTGATCGGTGTGGTCGGTCGCGGCCCGGGCGGTGGTTTCGGCCATCAGTTCTTTGCCTACGCCGGCAAACTGGATCTGGCGCATTACCAGAAAAACGACACCTGCCTGCGTCAGAAAGAGCTGTTTACCAACCTTGAACGCGAGGGCCTGAAGGCCTACGAACTCAAGCCGGATGAACTGCGTCGCTTGCTGGTCGGCGGCCACACGTCGATCCCGCTGGATTTGACCCTGATCCCGCTGCGCTCCACCAGCGAACAGAGCCTGAAGACCTTCCGCGCTCTGTTCATCAACCTGCTGCACATGCGCGAAATCACCGCTGCCAAGCTCAAGCAGCTGTTCCTCGATGCCTTCGAACACAGCCTGCGTTCCGGCAGCGTCGATTACATCGCCGCGTGCGAAGAAGCGTTCCGCGATGTACGACGCATGGAGCAGGACTACAACTCCCTGGTCACTGCTGGTCCATTGGTTGAAGCCCTCGCGGCAGGCGTGACCCAGCGCAATATCCTGCGCGGCAAACTGCACCGGATCTCGCCGCTGCTCGATTCGTTGCTCGGCACCTGGTCGGACTACGCCAGTGCACGCAAGGAAGAGCTGACGATTCAGGCCGAGCATTACCGTAACGAGCAGGACGCACTGCAAAACGATCAGCGTGGCGGCACTCAGGAGCTGATGCGCCTGGAGCGGGAAATCACCGGTATCCAGCGTTGGCTCGGCGAACTCTCGGCGCTGAAGAATCGCTTCGCGCTGGTCGATGACGTGAAAGTGCTGGAACAGCAGTTGCTCGCGGCCAAGGACGCTCACGATGAACTGGCCGGCGCATTGGCGCAGTCGCGGCAATTCTCTGCCGAAGACCTGGAAGAACGTCTGCGGGATCTGGAAAAACGCCTGAAGTCGGTCAAGCAGCAACTCGATCATGCCGACAACAACAGCTACGCCCGCCTGCGCGAAGAGTTCTCGCAACAGGATGTCGAGCGCCTGATGCGCCTGTTCAACAGCGCATTGTTCAGCCTGCCGCTGGGCGAGCACGGTATCGCGCTGGACGAAGACGGTCAGTGGGTCAAATCCATGGAGCTGATCCTCGACGGTTTCAAAGGCGAACGCTTCGAAGTGCCGGGCCTGTCCATCGACCTCTCGCACATCGAACCTCCGGCGTTGCAGGCGCTGGCTGACCGTGCAGCATTGCGCGATCAGAAAGAGCGTCTGGACAAAGAACTCAAGCAACTGAAAACCCAGCAAACCGTGGCCGCCGACCGCGCCGCGAGCAAGACCCAGACTGAAGCGCTGTACCAGCAAGTGCTGGACGCGCAAAAAGCCCTGGAAGATTTCCGTCGCGCGCAAACCCTGAGCGCCGAAGAAGGCGACAAGCTTGAGCAACTGGCACAGATGGAAGCGGCACAGGACGAGTTGAAGCGTTCCAGCGACGCCTTCACCGAACGCGTCCAGCAACTGTCGGCCAAGCTGCAACTGGTCGGCCGACAGATCGGCGACATGGAAGCCAAGCAGCGCACCCTCGACGACGCCCTGCGCCGCCGCCAACTGCTGCCGGCAGACCTGCCGTTCGGCACGCCGTTCATGGACCCGATCGACGATTCCATGGACAACCTGCTGCCGCTGCTCAACGACTATCAGGACAGCTGGCAGGGTTTGCTGCGCAGCGATGGCCAGATCGACGCGCTATACGCTCAGGTGCGCCTCAAGGGCGTGGCCAAGTTCGACAGCGAAGACGATATGGAGCGTCGCCTGCAACTGCTGATCAACGCCTATGCGCATCGCACGGACGAAGCCCTGACCCTCGGCAAGGCACGTCGCGCGGCGGTCACCGACATCGCCCGGACCCTGCGCAATATCCGCAGCGACTACGACAGCCTCGAGCATCAACTGGCGCTGTTCAACCGCGAGATCAACAAGCGTCAGGTCTCCAACCTGCAGAGCTTCCGTATCGTCCTCGCGCCGAACAAGGAAGCGTTGAAGCACATCGACCAAATCATCCACAGCGCCGGCCAGTACGAAGAAGGCGAAACCCTCTCCGTGTTCGACTTGAGCCAGAGCGCCGATCAGGACAACAAGAACGAAGAAGCCAAGGAATACCTGGCGCGCCTGGTGGCCGCGAACCACAACCAGCTCGGTCTCAAGGACTTGTTCGAACTGGCGTTCGAGATCACCAAGGTCAACGGTCAGCCGGTGATTCATACCGACATCGATGGCGCCGCGTCCAACGGCACCACGATGACCATCAAGGCGTTGACCAACATGTACTTGTTGCTGCACTTGATGGACCGCGACCAGGCCGGCCGCGTGCGCCTGCCGTACTACCTCGACGAGGCAGCGGACATCGACGAGAGGAACCAGGCAGCGCTGCTGGAAACCAGTCTGCAACTGGGCTTCGTGCCGATTCTGGCGAGCGTGAAACCTCAGGTCTGTGCCAGTGTTGCGATTGACCTGGAAGGCGGGAGCGGGCCGAACGGCATCTACATTGATGAGGCGGACTGGAAGTACATTCGTCGTCACGATGAGGTGAAGGCTGCCGTTAACGTTGAAGCAGACGAGCCGGAGCTGGATGCGGTCTGATTTGGGTTAATTGAAGTCAATAAAAAGGCCGCGATCCAAATGGATCGCGGCCTTTTTATTGCGTGGAATTTTTAGTGAACTTTAGGGCCGCATCGCGGGCAAGCCCGTGAAAGCGTCCTCACAAACGCCCACTCAGGTACTTGCTATTTGCCGAGGGAAATCTTCGGCGCCCAGGTCAGCCATTCATCTTCAAACTTGTCGAACAACGGGAACGTCTGCTCAGGCCGTGCCGGGCTGCCCATGCGATCACCGTCCGGGGTGGCGAATGCGATACCACCCTGAATCAGCGTCTCCAGCGACTCGGTGCGCACCGTCGCCCCCTTGAACAAACCGTAGTCGAAACCAAAACCGCTGGTGTTCCAGAAACGTGTGCCGCTGCGCACCAACGGTGCGTATTTCGGTTCGATCAGAATGTGCACCAGAACACGGTCAGCGGTCTGGCCGAGTTCATAACCCGTCACCTTGCCCACCGTGACCTCGCGATAGGTCACCGGCACACCGGTTTTCAACGAGCCACGGCGAGCGGCGCTCAGGACCAGGCTTAAACCGGGTTCCTGTTTGGCGGTTTCCGGTGCATTCGCCAGGGCGACGAAGTTTTTCTGTGGGCCAAGGTTCTTCGCTGCAGGCTGCACTTCGATGTACTGGCCAGTCACCAGGGTTTCCAGGTTCGAGGTCTTGATCAGACCCAGCTCGGGTTTGACCACCCAGAACTGACTGCCGACGCGGGCAATGCGCTCCGGCACTTCGGTGATCCGCGCGGTCAGCAGCACCGATTGCAAATCATCACTGAGGTCGACGTCTTCAATCTTGCCCACATCCAGGCCTTTGAATCTCACAGGAGTGCCGCTGCGCAAACCATCGGCACGATCGACCTTGATCGTAACCACGGTGCCTTTCTGGTTGGCTTCGTCATGGCTGGCGAACAGACGGAAACGTGGAATGCGTTTTTGCAATGGCGCTTTGGCTTGCGGTGTTTCGAAGGCGATACCGCCGGCCATCAGGCTTTGCAGCGACTCACTTTTGACCTGGATTCCTCCGGTCAATCCACCCGTGAGCGTAATACCGCTGGCGTTCCAGAAACGCGTTGAGGCGTTAACCAGCCCTTCGTATTCCTTCTCGATGTGCACGCCAATCACCAACTGTTTCTTGGTGCGCGAGAACTGATAGCTCTGGACCGAACCGACCTTGACCTGCTTGTAGAGAATCGGGCTGCCGACTTCCAGTGAGCCGAGGTTCTCGGTGAACAGCACCAGGTGCAGGCCCGGTGCACGCAAGTCGAGCGGCGGCGCTTTCGGCCTCGCCACGAATTCGCGCTGCGGAGCTGCCCCCTTGTCCCCTGGGCGCACGGCAATGTAGTTACCTTTGACCAGCGCTTCGAGACCGGTAATGCCCGCGAGGGAGATCGAGGGTTTGACCACCCAGAACTGGGTGCCATCAACGAGGTAATCCTCAGCCAGCGGATCAAGGGTCAATTCCGCGGTGGCACTGGACAGATCAGGATCGATCTTGAGCGCTTTGAGCGTGCCGACCTGAATGCCTTTGTACATCACTGGCGTCCGGCCAGCCTGCATGCCTTCGAAGTCACTGAGTTTGACCTTGACCCGGATACCGGCTGCGGCGGCATCGAAATCTTCGTAGAGACGAAATGGCAGGCTCGGATCGGTGGGCGGGCTGTCCTTGCGGTTCTCCGGCGTGGCGAAGGCGATACCGCCGGCGACGATGCTCGCCAGGGATTCGCTGCGCACTTTCACACCGGACAGGTTAGCGTCGATGCTGATGCCGCTGGCATTCCAGAAACGCGTGTGTTTGCGCACCAGCTTGGCGTAGGTGGGTTCGATGAACACCTTGAGCTCAACGGTACTTTGGTCTTCGGACAACAGGTAGCTTTTGATCTGGCCGACCCTGATCTGCTTGTAGAACACCGGGCTGCCACGGTTCAGCGAGCCAAGGCGATCAGCCTTGATGGTCAGGTGCAGACCGGGTTGGGCGTCAGACAGCGGCGGCTCTTCGGCCAGCGCCTTGAACTTGCGCGTAGGTTCCCCTTCGCCCGGACTGATCGCCACATAGTTACCGGAGACCAGGGTTTCCAGCCCTGTGATACCGGCCAGGGTCACGCTCGGCTTGACGAGCCAGAAGCGTGTACTGGTGCGCAGGTATGGCTCCACGTCCTTGTTCATCTCGACGGTGGCAATCACCCCTTTTGAGGAGCCTTCATCGTCGAGCGTGAGGGTTTTCACCTTGCCGACCGACATGCCTTTGTAAACGACTTCAGTCTTGTTGGCCTGAATGCCTTCACCACTTTCGAAACGCACCTGAATCTCGATGCCGGTTTCGCTGTAGGCACGCCAGCCGAGCCAACCGCCAATGATCAGAGCGATCAGGGGCAACACCCAAATGGCGGACCAGTTCGAGGCCGGTCGGGTTTTCGCTGTAGGCAAATCAGTCATGGTCGTCGTCCGACTCCGTGTTATCCCAAATCAGTCGGGGATCGAAAGTTACTGCGGCAAGCATCGTCAAAATCACCACACTGGCGAAAGCGATGGCGCCAAGATTGGCTTCGACACTGGCAAGCCGTCCAAAATTCACGACGGCCACCAGGATAGCGATCACAAAAATATCGAGCATCGACCAGCGGCCGATGAACTCGATAAAGCGGTACATCCAGATGCGTTGGCGTGCAGAAAGTGGCTGGCGGCGCTGCACGGAAAACAGCAGCAAGGCGATGCCCACCAGTTTGAACGTCGGTACCAGAATACTGGCGATGAAAACCACGGCGGCGATGGGAATCATGCCGTGCTGAACCAGCTGGATCACACCGGACATGATGGTGCTCGGATCGCCCTGACCCAGAGAGCTGACCGTCATGATCGGAAGCACGTTGGCTGGGATGTAGAGCACCGCGGCCGTCACCAGCAGCGCCCATGTGCGCATCACACTGTTCGGGCGACGCGCGTGAACCAGCGCACCACAACGTGTGCAGACCTGCTCGTCGGTGTCAGCGTCCTGCTTGTTCAACTCATGGCATTCGGTACAAATCAGAATGCCTGCATCAATCGCCCGCATGGGCATCCTCTCCTGATAAAGCCTGCCAGATCTGATGAGGCGACATCACAACTTCCAGCCAAACCTGAACCAACAACAAACCGATAAAGCACGCCAGGCCAAGACCAACAGTGATTGCTGCCATATCTGCCAGTTTGACGATCGCCACCAGAACGCCCATGAGGTAAACCTCGAGCATCCCCCAGTCTCGTAAATGGTGATAAATCCGATAGAGCAGCAAACCGTAACTACGGCCGACATCAAAACGAATACTCAGCAGCACGGCCAGTTGGCAGAGCAGCTTGAGTAGCGGAATTCCCATGCTGCACAGAAACACGATGACCGATACACCTTGCATCCCGGTATCGAACAGACCGACAACGCCGGTCCAGACAGTGTCTTGTGACGACTGCCCGAGTAGATTGAGCTGCATGATGGGTAAAAAGTTCGCAGGGATGTACAACAACAGTGCGGCGAGAACCAAGGCGAGACTGCGTTGCACAACATTGTGCCGATGGGCGTAGAGCTCGTAGCCGCAGCGCGGACACAGGGCTTTCTCGCCATGGGCGAGCTCGGGCTTGCGCATCAGCAAGTCGCACTCATGACACGCCACCAAGTCGTCCAGCGGTAATTCTGACAGCCCGGAGGCGTCAACCGGATCTGGCATAAAGGCTATGACTCCGAAAAAGTTGGATCTATTCTAGTGTCATGAGTCGAAAATAACTGTGCAAATTTGTGCAGGTCCGAATCGTGCTTTTATTCCGGGCAAAACAAAACCCCAACTGCTTTCGCAATT
>NZ_CATKQN010000021.1:0-11402 GCF_949767765.1 Pseudomonas sp. IT-P171 | reverse complement strand
AATTTCGCCAACCAGCGCATCGAACCGGTCCGCCGCTTCACCTACGACACGTTGAATCAACTGATCAAAGCCACCGGCTGGGAAACCGCCAAGCCCTCATTCGGTCCCGCATTACCCGAGTGGAAAGCCTTCGGCCCGCCCGATGCCAGCCGTTGGCGCAACTACAGCGAAACCTATCACTATGACGAGGCCGGCAATCTGCGGGAGCGCATTCATCTCGGTGCCGAGAACGACACGTTGATCATGCGGGTGGCGGAGCACAGCAATCGCAGTATCAAAGATCGACCAGGTGCGGATCTGGAGGCGCTGTTCGATGCTCGCGGCAATCTGCTGGAGCTGCAACCGGGTCAGGCGTTGCAATGGAATGGTCGCAATGAATTGGTCCAGGTCACCCAAGTCACCCGGATCGTTGCCGCGAATGATTGGGAGCGCTACGTTTACGATGCTGAGGGCATGCGTCTGCGCAAATGGCGCAGCGCTGCAGCTAAATCCGTCATCCACACAGCCGAAGTGCGCTACCTGTCGGGTATCGAAGTGCACGTCAACACGGCATCTGGGGAGCAGCTGCAGGTCATTAGCGTTAAGGCAGGTCGCTGCTCGGTACGGCTGCTGCATTGGGACAGTCCACCTCCTGATGGAGTGGTAAATGATCAGTTGCGTTACTGCTTCGATGATCACCTGGGGTCGAGTGCCTTTGAGGTGGATGCCCTGGCGAAACCGATCAGCCAGGAAGTGTATTACCCCTTTGGTGGCACGGCGTGGCTGGCCGGGCGGCATGAAGTGGAAACCAGCTACAAGACCATTCGGTATTCGGGGAAAGAACGAGATGTTACGGGGCTTTATTACTATGGCGTACGTTATTACGCACCGTGGCTGCAGCACTGGTTGAATCCGGATCCGGTGGGGGATGTGGACGGATTGAATTTTTATCGGTTTGTCAAAAACAACCCGGTTAATTTAGTGGACCCTGATGGGCGCTCCCCGACGCCTCCTAGTGCAAAGCGTATTGAACTTGAAAATACAGTAGAAGAAGGCATGACGTTTGACAGGAAGCAGATGTGGCGGGGCATGAAAGATATAGAAGGAGAGTCGCCTAAGATGGCAAGCGCCTTAAAGAAAGGCTTCGAAATCGCAAAAAAACAGCTTGAAGATGCCATCGATTCATTGGACGCCGGAACGCTTCGAGATGAGGATGTGAGGCATGTGGAAGCTTTTTTTGGAGAGAATAGTAGTTACAGGTATTCAACTATGGTTAAAGCATATAAAACAGCGCGTCTCTATATTGAAGATCTCACGGAAGATACTACGCGAGTAATAGCATTCAGTGCGCCTGGCTCTCGCATGACCTCATTTGTAATTGATGGGGATCATAAAATATATTTCAATTCGAAATACATAGAAGAGGCGCCAGACTGGGAAGTTGCGCGTGTCATTTTGCACGAGATAACCCATATGGAGGAAGTGCTAGATACTTTGGATAGTTGGTATTTTAGTCGACCTGCCAGCTATAGTGAACTGTCGGATAGTCGAAGGGGGTCTATTGATTTAATCGAGATTGAAAAGGCTGAAATAGCTTCGAGGACGTTATTGTCGTCTACAGATCTGGCTTCTCAAAAGAATATTGTGCTGGGCGATAGAATGCATGCTGCATATATTGAGTTTTTTAATATTGACCCTGACACACGGAAGGACTTGGCATTCAGGAATGCAGATACACACGCCTTATTTATACAAAGCCTAAGCCTGTCAGCGCCACGCCGAAACGCGAAGTAGCAATGCAGCTATAAGCCCCCCAACGATAGTTTTATTTTCAAAACGACCGCACAATCCGCCCCAACGTCTCCATCGCCTTCTCCGAAGCCTCATCCCAAGGGCTCCCATAATTTAACCGAATACAATTCCTGAACCGCTGCGCCGGCGAAAATATCGGCCCCGGCGCAATGCTGATCCCTTGCGCCAACGCCATCTGAAACAACTTCAACGAATCCATCTGCGCCGGAAGTTCCAGCCACAGAAAGTACCCGCCTGCTGGTTGGCTCACGCGAGTCTGCGCCGGGAAATACCGGGCAATCGCCGCCAGCATCGCACTCTGCTGCTCCTCCAACGCATAACGCAACTTGCGCAAATGCCGGTCATAGCCACCATGTTGCAGGTAATCGGCAATCGCCGCCTGAGCCGGCATTGACGCACACAGCGAGGTCATGAGTTTCAGTCGCTCAATCTTCTGTGCATAGCGCCCGGCAGCTACCCAGCCGATGCGATAACCCGGTGCGAGGCTTTTGGCGAACGAGCCGCAATGCATCACCAACCCTTCGGTATCGAACGCCTTGGCCGGTTTCGGCGCCTGTTGCCCGTAATAGAGTTCGGCGTAGACATCGTCCTCGATCAGCGGCACCTGGTGGGTGCGCAACAACTCCACCAATTCACGCTTTTTCGCTTCGGGCATGGTCGCACCCATGGGGTTCTGGAAACTGGTCATGCACCAGCAGGCCTT
The DNA here is from genome assembly GCF_949767765.1 of Pseudomonas sp. IT-P171. Lineage (NCBI taxonomy): Bacteria > Pseudomonadati > Pseudomonadota > Gammaproteobacteria > Pseudomonadales > Pseudomonadaceae > Pseudomonas > Pseudomonas sp. IT-P171. The sequence continues at coordinate 8,908 of NZ_CATKQN010000021.1, read as the reverse complement.
GATCGGGTGGCGTTCCAGGGTTTGCGCGAGCACGCCGAGGTCGATGCCGTCACGCGGGTGCACGGGGATTTCCACGGCCTTGAGTTTCAGCCGTTCGAGGATTTGCAGGCAGGCGTAGAACGCCGGGGCTTCGATGGCCACCAGATCGCCGGGTTCCGTGACGGCTTGCAGGCACAGGTTCAGCGCTTCCAGCGCGCCGTTGGTGATCAGCAGTTCTTCCATGGGCAGCATCAGGCCGCCGACCATGTAGCGCAGGGCGATTTGTCGGCGCAGTTGCGGGTTGCCCGGCGACATGTCGGTGACGACCATGCGCGGGTCCATGTCCCGGGCGGCGCTGGCCAGTGAACGGGACAGGCGTTGCAGCGGAAACAGGGTAGGGCTGGGGAATGCCGAGCCGAAGGGTACGGTGTTCGGGTCCTTGATCGAGTCGAGCACCGAGAACACCAGTTCGCTGACGTCGACTTCGGTGGATTCGTTGACCTGGCTGCTGATCACCGGCTCTGAAAACGGGCTCGGCGCATGGGTGTTGACGAAATAACCGGAGCGTGGGCGGGCGCGAATCAGGCCGCGGCGTTCGAGCAGGTAGTAGGCCTGGAACACCGTGGACGGGCTGACGCCGTAGGTCTGGCTGGCGTAGCGCACCGACGGCACGCGCTGGCCGGGGCCGAGGACGCCGGAGCGGATCAGTTCAGCGATGTCATCGGCGAATTTTTCGTAGCGTTTCATCTAAGGCCCGGTTGGAATTGTTCGGTTAGTGCACTGATGTGGCGAGGGAGCTTGCTCCCGCTCGGCTGCGTAGCAGTCGTAGATCTTTCGTAGATCTTGGGGGCGCTTCGCACCCCAGCGGGAGCAAGTTCCCTCGCCACAGAGGACCGCATCTCACAAGCACTGCATCTTAAAGGCTCAACGGTTCATCGGCGCAACAAAGCGGCTGTCCGCGACGCTATAAATGTCAGGCTCATCGCTGTCGACAATCTTGAAGCGGATGCTCTGCGAGCTGCTGCTCGGCCGTTCAGTGGTCATCGCCACGGACACCGGCACGTCAACAATCTCGCCGGGCGCCAGGCTCAGTTCGGTCTTGCCTTGCAACTGGAAGCCGTCGCCATCGACCAGGGCCAAACGGTAGTCCTGGCGTTGCTGGGTCTTGTTGATGACCTTCAAGCTGTAGATGTTTTCGATCTGCCCCAGACTGTTCTCGCGGAACAGGCCACGGTCCTTGCTGACGTCCAGCGAGACCATCGGCCGTTCGACGAGGGCCAGGGCGAGCGCACCGATCATCACCAGCAACACCGCGGTGTAGCCGATCAGCCGTGGTCGCAGCAGGTGGGTCTTGCCACCTTGCAACTCGTGTTCGGAGGTGTAGCTGATCAGGCCGCGGGCGTAGCCCATTTTGTCCATGATCGAATCACAGGCGTCGATACACGCGGCGCACCCGATGCACTCCATTTGCAGACCATCGCGAATGTCGATGCCGGTCGGGCACACCTGCACGCAGAGCTGGCAATCGATGCAATCACCAAGGCCGACTTCGGCAGGTTTCACGTCACGTTTGCGCGGGCCACGGTTTTCGCCACGGGCGACGTCGTAGGAGATGGTCAGGGTGTCTTTGTCGAACATCACGCTCTGGAACCGCGCATACGGGCACATGTGCATGCATACCGCTTCACGCAGCCAACCGGCGTTGATGTACGTGGCACCGGTGAAGAACAGCACCCAGAACAGGCTGACGCCGCCGATCTGCAGGGTCAGCAACTCTTCGGCCAGCGGCCGGATTGGTGTGAAGTAACCGACAAAGGTCAGGCCGGTCAGCAAACTGATTGCCAGCCACAAGGTGTGTTTAGCGGCGCGGCGCATCAGTTTGTTCAGGCCCCAAGGCGCCGCTTGCAGTTTGATCCGCTGGTTGCGTTCACCTTCGGTGATCTTCTCGCACCACATGAAAATCCAGGTCCAGGAGCTCTGTGGGCAGGTGTAGCCGCACCAGACGCGTCCGGCAAACACGGTGATCGCAAACAGGCCGAACGCCGCAATGATCAGCAATGCCGACAGGAGGATGAAGTCCTGTGGCCAGAAGGTCGCACCGAAGATGTGGAATTTGCTTTCAGAAAGATCCCAGAGCACCGCCTGGCGGCCGCCCCAGTTCAGCCACACCGTGCCGAAGAACAGCAGGAACAGAAAACCCGCACCACTCATGCGCAGGGTGCGGAACAGGCCGGTGAAGCTGCGGGTGTGGATCAGGTTGTCGCTGGATTTGGCCTTCATCTTTGGACGTGAAGGCTCATAGCTGCTGACTAACGGGACACTTTCTACAGTTCGGACGGGGATTCTTTCGCTCATGGTCATACGCTCATCAGCCTCCATCAGGCCGGGTCACTATGAGCGTCGATCTGTTTGCATAACAGACTCAGATATCGCAATAAAAAGCGGATCAGATGAGCGCTTAGCCGCTACGTGCGACAACTTGAAGCACCTGCGGCAACGGGCCTACGGGCGCTATTACAGGCGCCCGCGGGTCGTATTGATCCGGGTCAGTCAAATCACCGAATCACTGTCCGTGGCCTTCAAATGCCGGCGACCGTCCACCGCACCTGCTACGGTCAATGCATCGGCTTCTGCTTCGGTGATGTAGATGTACTGGCCGTTGATATCGACTGCCGACATTGCTTTCTCGGGGTCGGTGACGATGGTCACATCCGGGCACAGGCGGATTTCCTCGCCGTTCTCGGTGGTGAAAAAGCAGGTCTTGTTTTCGATGCGCACTGTCATGGAGAGGTCCTTTTTTCTGCGGGTTATACAAGGTTAGGGCTCAACAGGCGGCCATCGTTCTGTGCAACCGATTAATGGTCGGCGCGGTCCATCCTCTATCGATCATTTACAGGGAATGCACCATGGACGCCTGGTGGCATGAAGTTTGGGTGACGCTGCAAGCGGAGTTCGCTGACATTGGCGATGCCTCACAACTGACACGTATCACGGTAAGACTGCTGATGGCCGCCGTGTTGGGCGGGATTCTCGGTTTTGAACGCGAGCACAAGGGCAAGGCCGCCGGTGTGCGTACGCACATGCTGGTGGCGCTCGGTGCCGCGCTGTTTGTGCTGGTGCCGCAGATGTCCGGCTCTCAGGCCGATGCCATGAGTCGCGTGGTGCAAGGGGTGATCGCCGGGATCGGCTTCCTCGGTGCCGGGACCATCCTGAAAAACCAGGAAGGCGATGAGGGCCACGTGAAAGGCCTGACCACCGCCGCCGGGTTGTGGTTGACAGCGGCGATTGGTGTTTCCGCCGGGTTGGGGCGTGAGGCGACGGCGGTGTTCAGTACGTTGCTGGCGTTGGCGATTTTCAGTGTGATGCCGAGGATCGTTAAGTTGCTTGAGAAAAACGAGCAGGAAGATAAGCCCTGACGGACGGCGAATTTGTGGCGGAGTAGCTTGTGTGGGGAGGGAGCTTGCTCCCGCTGGGGTGCGAAGCTCCTCCGAAAAATCACGACCGCTGCGCAGCCGAAGGGGATGGTGCGGTGTTCCGACAAGCTCCCTCGCCACTTTACTCGGGGGCAACGATCACCGGCGGCATCGTCTCCGGCGGATCTTCCCGCGGTGGCGGGGTAGTCCCCGGCGGCTCCTGCTCGGGCACCGGCAGCGGCTCGGTGGGAGGAATCGTCGGGGTGTCGATGTTTGGATCGGGTGTTTCAGCCGGGATTGGAATACTCATCGTTGAAGCCTCCAGTGGCAGATGGCGCAAGTCGTGCTTAAGTGGATTGACCTCTTTGCATACGAATTGATTCCACCGCAGATGCGGGCAAATCCACGTGAACTTTACCGAAGCCTGTCGCTCGGAACCTAAGTGAGTTCATTCCGGGGCCGCTGGCCTTGCGCGAACGACGATCAGGTACAAGAGCGTCCATGGGGCGTAAAGGAGAGATGCTCGATGACTGCAGAAAAACCGACAGAGCTGAACTACAACCCTCATATGCCGTTGTCGCAGGCCTTGTTGCTGCCGCGCATCGCCATTGAAAACACCATGCCGACCCTGGATGGCGGGCAATTCGCCGCTAAAGCCGTGATCGGGCAAGACGTGGTGGTCACGAGTAAAGTCTTCGCCGACGGGCACGACAAACTGGCCGTGCGGGTTCGCTGGCGCGCTGCCGATGATGACGCCTGGCAAAGCGAAGTCATGGGTGAGCTGGGCAATAACGGGTATCAAGGCCAATTCCGCGTCTCGCGTCAGGGCCGTTATGTGTTCTGCATCGAGGCCTGGATCGATCAGTTCGCCAGCTTCTGCTATGAGCTGGAGAAGAAGCACTCGGCCCGTGTGCCCGTCAGTCTTGAGCTGCAGGAAGGTCGCACCCTGGTTCAACAGGCAGCCGAACGCTCCGAAGGCCAACTGAGTGAAGAGCTGGCAGCGCTGCACCACGAACTGGCCGGGTTGCTCGAAATCGAGCAGGTGGCGCTGTTTCTGCACCAGCGCAGCGCCGACCTGATGTCTCAGGCCGATCACCGCGCCTATTTGAGCTTCAGCCCCGAGTATCCGCTGGACGTCGAACGTGAGATCGCCCAGTTCGCCAGTTGGTATGAGTTGTTTCCGCGCTCGATCACCGACGATCCGGCCCGTCATGGCACATTTAACGACGTGCATTCGCGGCTGCCGATGATTCAGGACATGGGGTTTGATGTGCTGTACTTTCCGCCGATCCACCCGATCGGACGCAGCTACCGCAAAGGCCCGAACAACTCCCTCACCGCCGGCCCCGACGATCCAGGCAGCCCGTATGCCATCGGCAGTGAAGAGGGCGGGCATGAGGCGATTCACTCGGAACTGGGCACCCGCGAAGACTTCCGTCGGTTGGTAGCCGCAGCAGCCGACCATGGCCTGGAAATCGCACTCGACTTCGCCATTCAGTGTTCCCAGGATCATCCGTGGCTCAAACAGCATCCCGGCTGGTTCAACTGGCGCCCGGACGGCACGATCAAATACGCCGAGAACCCGCCGAAGAAATATCAGGATATCGTCAACGTCGACTTCTATGCCGCTGACGCGATCCCCAGCCTCTGGGTCGAATTGCGCGACATCGTGGTCGGCTGGGTCGAGGAGGGCGTGAAGATCTTTCGCGTCGACAACCCGCACACTAAACCGCTGCCGTTCTGGCAGTGGCTGATCGCCGATGTGCGGGCGCTGTACCCGGAAGTGATCTTCCTCGCCGAAGCCTTCACCACGCCGGCGATGATGGCGCGCCTGGGCAAGGTCGGTTATTCGCAGAGCTACACCTACTTCACCTGGCGCAACACCAAGTACGAATTGTCGACGTACTTCACCGAGTTGAACGAGTCGCCGTGGCGCGAATGCTACCGGCCGAATTTCTTCGTCAATACACCGGACATCAACCCGGCGTTTCTGCACGAGTCCGGACGCGCCGGCTTTCTGATCCGTGCGGCCCTGGCAACCATGGGCTCCGGGCTGTGGGGCATGTATTCAGGTTTCGAGCTTTGTGAAGCCGCACCCGTGCCTGGGAAGGAGGAATACTTCAACTCCGAGAAGTACGAAATCCGCCCCAGGGACTTCAACGCGCCGGGCAACATCATTGCCGAGATCGCGCAGCTCAACCGCATTCGCCGGCAGAACCCTGCGTTGCACACGCATCTGGGCCTGAAGGTCTACAACGCCTGGAACGACAACATCCTGTATTTCGGCAAACGCAGCGAGGATGGCAGCAACTTCATTCTGGTCGCGGTCAGCCTCGATCCGCATAACGTTCAGGAAGCGAATTTCGAGTTACCGCTGTGGGAAATGGGGTTGCCCGACGACGCCAGTACTCAGGGCGAGGACTTGATGAGCGGCCATCGCTGGATGTGGCACGGCAAGTACCAATTCATGCGGATCGACCCGGCGCATCAACCGTTCGGCATCTGGCGGATCACTGTCTAGACAGGCTGCCCGCTCTTGTGGCGAGGGAGCTTGCTCCCGCTCGGCTGCGAAGCAGTCGTAAGTCCTGTGGATGCGGTTTGTCAGAACGAAAGCAGGGGCCGCTTCGCAGCCCAGCGGGAGCACGCTCCCTCGCCACAAAAGAGCCTTCTTCTGCAGCCTGTGTGCTTCAGCGGGGGGCTTTATTGAATTCAACAGGAGTTTCAAATGGCGAAGAAACCCAAGGCTGCCACCTTTATCAAGGACCCGCTCTGGTACAAGGACGCAGTGATTTACCAGGTTCACGTTAAGTCTTTTTTCGACTCCAACAATGACGGGATCGGCGACTTTCCCGGCCTCATCGCCAAACTCGATTACATCGCCGACCTTGGCGTCAACACCATCTGGCTCCTGCCGTTCTACCCGTCGCCCCGGCGCGACGATGGCTACGACATTGCCGAGTACCGTGGCGTGCATCCCGATTACGGCACCATGGCCGACGCCAGGCGCTTTATTTCTGAAGCCCACAAACGTGGCTTGCGGGTCATCACCGAACTGGTCATCAACCACACCTCGGACCAGCACGCCTGGTTCCAGCGGGCGCGAAAAGCCAAACCCGGTTCTGCGGCGCGGGACTTTTACGTCTGGTCCGATGACGATCAAAAATATGACGGCACCCGCATCATCTTTCTCGACACCGAAAAGTCCAACTGGACCTGGGACCCGGTCGCCGGCCAGTACTTCTGGCACCGTTTCTATTCGCACCAGCCGGACCTGAATTTCGATAACCCGCAAGTCATGAAAGCCGTGTTGTCGGTGATGCGCTACTGGCTCGACATGGGCATCGACGGTTTGCGGCTGGATGCGATTCCGTACCTGATCGAACGGGACGGCACCAACAATGAAAACCTGCCCGAGACCCACGACGTCCTCAAGCAGATCCGCGCCGAAATCGACGCCAATTACCCAGATCGCATGCTGCTCGCCGAAGCCAACCAATGGCCGGAAGATACGCAGCTGTACTTTGGTGACACCGATACAAAAGGCCTCAACGGCGACGAATGCCACATGGCCTTCCACTTCCCGTTGATGCCGCGCATGTACATGGCGCTGGCCCAGGAAGACCGCTTCCCGATCACCGACATTCTGCGCCAGACCCCGGAGATCCCGGCCAACTGCCAGTGGGCCATTTTCCTGCGCAATCACGATGAGCTGACCCTGGAGATGGTCACCGACAAGGAGCGTGACTACCTGTGGAACTACTACGCGGCCGACCGTCGGGCGCGGATCAACCTGGGGATTCGCCGGCGCCTGGCACCGTTGATGGAACGCGACCGTCGCCGTGTGGAGCTGCTGAACAGTCTGTTGCTGTCGATGCCCGGCACGCCGACCCTGTATTACGGTGATGAAATCGGCATGGGCGACAACATCTACCTTGGTGACCGCGATGGCGTGCGCACGCCTATGCAATGGTCGATCGACCGTAACGGCGGCTTCTCCCGCGCCGATCCGGCCAGCCTGGTGCTGCCACCGATTATGGACCCGCAATACGGTTACCTGTCGGTCAACGTCGAAACCCAGGCGGGCGATCCGCATTCATTGTTGAACTGGACCCGGCGCATGCTCGCCGTGCGCAAGCAATCCAAGGCGTTCGGACGCGGCACACTGAAAATGCTGTCGCCGAGCAACCGACGGATTCTGGCTTACACCCGTGAATTCACCGGGGCAGATGGCAAGCACGAGATCATTCTGTGTGTGGCTAACGTGTCCCGCAGTGCACAAGCGGCAGAACTGGACCTGTCGGCCTACGTCGGCATGGTGCCGGTCGAGATGCTGGGCGGTAACGCGTTCCCGCCGATCGGCCAGTTGAATTTTCTCCTGACCCTGGCGCCTTACGGTTTTTACTGGTTCGGACTCGCAGCGGAGAATCAAATGCCTAGCTGGCACGTAGAACCGGCGCAAAGCCTGCCGGACTTCACCACCCTGGTGCTGAAAAAGCGCATGGAAGAACTGCTCGAAGCGCCGTCTCGCGGCACGCTGGAACAGGGCATCCTGCCTAACTGGTTACAAAACCGGCGCTGGTTCGCCGGCAAGGATGCGGCCATTGACAAGGTCAACCTGGCCTATGGCGTGCGCTTCGGTGATGCGTTGCATCCGGTGCTGCTGAGTGAAATCGAAGTCACCAGCGGCGGTCAGACCAGCCGTTACCAATTGCCGTTCGGCTTCATTGCGGATGATCAGGTGGGCCCCGCGTTGCCGCAGCAACTGGCGCTGTCTCGGGTGCGACGAGGTCCGCAAGTGGGCTTGATCACGGATGCGTTCAGCCTCGAAAACTTCATCCGTGCGGTGCTGCAAGGCATGCAGGACAACACTGTGCTGCCGTCCGATGGCGGCGAGATTCGCTTCGAACCGACTGCCGAGTTGGCGAAGCTGGGCCTGAGCGCTGAATCGGAAGTGCGCTATCTGTCGGCCGAGCAGTCCAACAGCTCGGTGGTGATCGGCAGCAGCCTGGTGCTCAAGCTGATCCGCAAGGTGGCCTCAGGCGTTCACCCGGAACTGGAAATGAGCGCGTACCTGACCGATGCGGGTTTCGCCAATATCTCTCCATTGCTGGGGTCGGTGGTCCGTCGCGATGCCAAGGGCGAAGACAACCTGCTGATGATCGCCCAAGGCTATCTGAGCAATCAGGGCGATGCATGGGAATGGACGCAGAACAACCTCGAACGAGCATTGCGCGACGAACTCGCCGATGCCATGTCCGAGCAGGAGCAGCATTACAACGCCCTCGGCGAACTGCGCGACTTCGCCGGGATGCTCGGTCAGCGTCTGGGGGAAATGCATCAGGTGCTGGCAGCGCCCACGGACAACCCGGACTTCGCCCCGCAAGTCACCACGCAAAAAGATGCCCTGGCTTCGGCCAAGGATGTCGCCGCGCAACTGGAACACGCGCTGAAGTTGCTCAAGCAGCATCAAAACGAACTGAACCCGGCGGACAAAACCCTGGTCACTCGTTTACTGG
>NZ_CATKQN010000020.1:0-26101 GCF_949767765.1 Pseudomonas sp. IT-P171 | reverse complement strand
AGCAGATGATAGAAGGCGCGCGCCGCGAGGTACGCGCCTTTTTTTTGTTCGACGAGGGCATCTTGTGGATTTTGTGCACTGGCCGGTCCGTGACGTTCTAAAAGAAGTTTGATCTATCCACGAGGGAGAAAAATCGAGGAACGAGGCATTTACGAGAAAGGTGTAGGACGTCTCCGAGACGCATAAACCGGGTTTTTCTTCGCTTAAGGCTCGCCTATAGTTCGCCCGTCGCCGACGAATCGGTGATCGACTTTAGCCGGTCGTATCAGATGATGCACAAGCGCCCGTATAATCGCGGCGTTTTTTGCTGCCTAGAATCTACATGTCTATGGTGGCTGTGCGTGGGACACCTTCGGGTGTGCCGGGTTCATCTGTCCGGTCGGCTAACCCGCGCATAGCTACCACCCAAATTCGTTTAGCCGCGAAAGGGTGGGAGCTTCACTTATCAGATGAGATTCACGCCATGCCTAAATTCCACCCGCTCCAAGGCAACTTCAGCGTCGGCCCGACGCTGTACATCGACACCGAAGCCCGCGCTTCCGATCTTCTTGAAACCGCCGTCCACCGACTAAAAGCTGCGCGTAATCTGCTCAACAGTGTTTCCTGCCTTTGCGTCAGAGAAGCCGAGGGTCATGACCTGGAACATTTCGCCAACGCCGCACACATGCTCGTCCAGGACGGCTGTGATGCCTTGGATGTGCTGGGCTGGACGCTGGAAAAAACTGCACGCTGAGAACGAGAAAGCCGCGATATTCGCGGCTTTTTTGTGCGTCAAAGTGGCCTGCTCAAACCCCGTTCCTGGTGTTTTGCGGCCCATGAGACTGCTGGGTTGCATCCGTCACTTCCGCGGTCTTGTCCTGAGTCTCGTGCACCGCCTGGATGATGACCTTGGCCACGTCGGCCGGACGCGACTGCTGCGGCACATGACTGGCCTGGACTTCGGTGACCTGCGCTTTCAATTTCTTGGCAAACGCACGCTGCAGATCCGGTTGGATCATGCGGTCGTCGCGAGCAACGACGTACCAGGTCGGTTTGCCTTTCCAGGCAGCGACGCTGGTTTTGTCGTCGAATGCCGAGGCACGAATCGGTCCCTGCGTGGCGGCCATGACGGCGGTCTGTGCGGCGGGAAGATCCTGGGCGAAGCCGGTGGCCATGCCTTGGGGGGTCATGTAGAGAAAGCCGTTTTTATCAGCGGCGATGTCTTTCACGCCGGGCGGCGCCGGGAAGTCTTTGCCCAGATCCTTACTGGCCTGGCCCGCATCCGGGGCGAACGCAGCGACGTACACCAGGCCACGGACTTTCTGGTCAGTACCGGCCTGACTGATGACTGTACCGCCCCAGGAGTGCCCGACCAGCACAACGCCGTTGTCCTGATTGTTCAACACGCGCTGCGTGGCCGCAACGTCATCGGCCAGGGAAGTCAGCGGGTTTTGCACCACGGTAACCTTGATGCCTTCGGCCTGTAGCAGCGGAACAACCTTGCCCCAGTCGGAGCCGTCGGCGAAAGCTCCGTGTACGATCACCACCGACGGTTGCGGGGCGGCGGCCTGGCTGCCGACGGCGAACAATGAAGTGGTCATGGCGAGTGCGAGGGCGATAGCCTTGGGTTTGAACATGGTTGGAACTCCTGTGGTTGGTGTGACGCAGTTTCAGGAATACGGGGGCGGTCCGGTATCGGTCGTTTATCCGAGGCAGGCCAAACATCATTCGAAGAAAGGGGAGAGTCATGCGCGAGAGTGACGGCATCGAGCTGGAGAGTGCGATCCTGGCGTTGTCCATGGTCGGCGATTTGAGTATGGGCCAGCCCTTCGACCAGTCACGCCGTACGGCTCGCCTGGTGCAGTTGCTCGCGCAGTCGTGCCACGGTGCCGGTGAACACACTGAGGTCGCACGGCAAGTGGCCTTGCTGCGTTGGTCAGGGTGTACGGCCAATGCCGAGGGTTTTACCCGTTTGCTGGGCGATGACGTCGAAGGCCGCAACGCCATGCTCAGCCAGACACTGGGCGCGGCAGGCTTGCGCGCGATGCGCAAATCGGCGCCGTTGGCCGTGGTGCATTGCGAGGTGTCGGGCGATATCGCACACACGCTGGGCCTGAGCGCACCGGTCGAACATGGGCTGCGACATGTGTTCGAGCAGTTCGACGGTGAAGGCAAACCCTTTGGCTTGCGCCATCCCGAGGTGCCTGAGGTGGTCTATCAAGTGTTGCTGGCCGGTGATCTGGAAATCCTCTCCCGGGTTCACGGACTGGAGGCGGCACTGGAGTGGATCGCGACCAAGGGCGATCGTCGCTACCCGGCATCGCTGGCCGCCGAACTCGCGCTCAATGCCAAAGACTGGCTGGAATCGTTGCGCGTGCCGCATGACGTTCGTTCGCAACCGCATCGAAGCGAGGGGCAGGTTGCGCTGACGCTGGTCGGGGATGTGATCGACCTCAAGCTGCCTTGGTTGGCGGGCTACTCACGCCGGTCGGCCGAACTGGTCAGGGAGGCCGCGAGGTTGTGGGGCTTGTCGGACCAGTCGGCTGACCAGGCCGCGAAAGCCGCGCTGATTCATGGCGTCGGCCGGGCGGCGGTGCCCAACCGAATCTGGAACACGCCGGGCGTATTGCTGGACGGTGATCTCGAACAGGTCCGGCTGGTGCCTTACTGGACGTCGCGCACCTGCGGCCAGATTCCCGAACTGACGGCGCCGGGTCGGCTGGCGGCGAATGCCTATGAACGACTGGATGGCAGTGGCTACTTCCGTGGCCTTGAGGGCGATGCCTTGCCCGCCGAACAGCGTTTGCTGGCGGCCACGCTGGTCTGGCAGGCATTACGTGGCGACCGGCCGTGGCGTGCGGCCTTCAGCGACAGTGACGCCGAGCGACTCTTGCTCGACGAAGCCGCGCGGGGGCGTTTCGACCCCCAGGCCTGTCAGGCGGTCATCGCGGCGGCTCGCGGCGAGAGCGTCGTCGCACCCAGGGGAAATGCCAGCCTGCTGAGCGACCGCGAGACGCAAATCCTGCAACGCATCAGCATGGGCGGCAGCAACAAGGAGGTGGCGCGCCAGCTCGGCATCAGCCCGAGCACGGTGCGCACCCATGTCGAGAGTGTGTTCCGCAAATTGCAGTGCACGACCCGTGCGGCCGCGACACTGAAGGCGCTGACGCTCGGATTGATATGACCCTCAAATGGGGATGTGTGTGGTCGACAACACCTGGCGCAACCCCATGAAAGAGCGAATCTGCCGAACCCCCGGCAGGTAAAGCAACTGCTCGGCGTGCAGCCGGTTGAAGCTGTTGCTGTCCTTGGTGCGGATCAACATGAAGTAGTCGAATTCCCCCGTCACCACATGGCACTCCATACACCCGGACACTTTCTGTGCCGCGGCTTCGAAGGCGGCGAAGGATTCCGGCGTCGAGCGGTCCAGCACCACGCCGATCAACACCACCATTCCCGCGTCCAGCGCGTCGTTGTCCAGCAGCGCGACAATGCCCTTGATCAGGCCCGCCTGCTTGAGGCGTTCGACTCGCCGCAGGCAGGCGGGGGCGCTCAGTTTCACCTTCTCGGCGAGCGCCACATTGGAGATGGAGGCGTCTCGCTGCAGGGTCTTGAGAATGGCGCGGTCGGTCCGGTCCAGCGTGAGCGGCTCCGCACCTGGAGTGCCGGGCTTCTTGTGATTATTTGTTGCGCTCATAGTCATTTCCGCACAATAAAAGTCTGTTTGAAGTAATAAATATTGATTGATGTTTCTTTAATGGATTGAAACTTGCAACACATATTTTTCGCTTTGTTCTTAATATTGAACTCATCGAAGTCGCCTGAAACAGCCTGGAAATGCCGTTTTTTTGTCTTTCGGTCTGGCGCTTGGATATCCAATAATCAAGGAGCAAAGTCATGAACCTGAATCGCTTCAAACGTTATCCGCTGACCTTCGGTCCTTCTCCCATCACGCCCTTGAAACGTCTCAGTGAACACCTGGGCGGCAAGGTCGAGTTGTATGCCAAACGTGAAGACTGCAACAGTGGCCTGGCCTTCGGCGGCAACAAGACGCGCAAGCTCGAATACCTCATTCCCGAAGCGATCGAACAGGGCTGCGACACCCTGGTGTCCATCGGTGGTATCCAGTCGAACCAGACCCGTCAGGTCGCGGCCGTCGCTGCCCACCTGGGCATGAAGTGTGTGCTGGTCCAGGAAAACTGGGTGAACTACTCCGACGCCGTGTATGACCGGGTCGGCAATATCGAAATGTCTCGCATCATGGGCGCCGACGTACGACTGGACGCCGCCGGGTTCGACATCGGCATTCGGCCCAGCTGGGAGAAGGCCATGAGCGACGTGGTGGAGCGGGGCGGCAAGCCGTTCCCGATTCCGGCGGGTTGTTCCGAGCATCCTTATGGCGGCCTCGGCTTCGTCGGTTTCGCCGAGGAAGTCCGGCAGCAGGAACAGGTACTGGGCTTCAAATTCGACTACATCGTCGTGTGCTCCGTGACCGGCAGTACCCAGGCGGGCATGGTGGTCGGGTTTGCCGCCGACGGTCGTTCGAAAAACGTCATTGGCATCGACGCCTCGGCCAAACCGGAAAAGACCAGGGCGCAGATCCTGCGTATCGCCCGGCACACCGCCGAACTGGTGGAGCTGGGTCGCGAAATCACCGAAGAGGATGTGGTGCTCGACACGCGCTTCGCCTATCCGGAATACGGTTTGCCGAACGATGGCACGCTGGAAGCCATTCGTCTGTGCGGGCGTCTTGAAGGCGTGCTGACTGACCCGGTGTATGAGGGCAAATCCATGCACGGGATGATTGAAATGGTCCGCCGTGGGGAATTCCCTGAAGGCTCGAAAGTGCTGTACGCGCACCTGGGCGGGGTACCGGCGCTGAATGCCTACAGTTTCCTGTTCCGCAACGGCTGAAAAAAACTGTGGGAAGGGACCGTTCAACCGCTGGGAGTAACGCCATGCATGTGACATCGCAATCCGCAGTCTGGATCAAGGAACCGTCGGCGGAGGCCGGGGTGGTCATCGTCACCAGCGCCGCTTTGCCCAAATACATGATCGACAAGCTGCACATGGCGATCGATGACTGGGATCAGGTGGCTTATCTGGCCGTCAAGCAATCCCGGGAATTGATGCTCGACTGGTTGCGGGTCGGGTTCAACCCCGAACAGTCGCCGCGGGTCGACGCGTGTGACGCCAGTCAATTGCTGCGCTACGTTTCCAAAGGCAGCTTTTTACTGGACGTCGAAGTCGGCGCGGCCCCTGGCCTGGCCTGGCTGGGCTCTGTCTGTGGTCACCCGTTGCGCGTCGTCGAACTGGGAGAAGTAGCGTCCTCCAACGCGGCGATGGACCGACAGGTGGAAGCGGTTCTATCGGCCACCCGGAGCCTGGCGAAAAGCGTGCTGCAGGAACGCTGCGGCATTTAGCAATCAGCCACCCCCAAACAAGAAAGGCGAAGCCTATGAGCCAAACTGCCGACTGTCGCAAAGCCATGAAATGGATGCGCGAGCCTTCAAGTTGCACGCGTATTGTCGTCATCGCGTCCGGACTTGAAAGCGATCATATTGACTTGATCCACCAAGGCTTCAGCTGTTTTGACAATGTTGCGATGATCCATGTCGAGACGGCGAATGTCGTCTCGGCGGAGCGTTCCATCCTCGAGGCGATGGAGCACGTCAAAAGCCTCGCCCGAGCCAGCCATTCGCGCCACCTTGAAGTGTTTCCCGACACCTGCAGGAGTTGCCCATGAACCCGTCCGACATTCATGCCCAATTGCCGGGCCAGACCGCTGAAGATGCCCAGGAAATCGCTGAATGGCGGGATGCCTTGCTCTCGGTCATCGCCCATGGCGGCGCCGGGCAAGCCGCGCAGATCATGGACATGCTGGTGGCGCTGGCCAGCACTGCCGAGATGAACTGGCGGCCGCGCCATGGCACGCCCTACATCAATACCATCTGCGTTGAGCAGCAGCCGGTGTTTCCGGGCGATCTGGCGATGGAAGAACGCCTGGCCTCGATCATGCGCTGGAATGCGCTGGTCATGGTGGCCCGGGCCAACCAGGCCTATGGGGAACTCGGTGGTCACATCGCCAGTTATGCCAGCGCTGCGGACTTGTTCGAGGTGGGCTTCAACCACTTCTTCAAGGCGCGTACCGAAAGCAGCGGCGGAGATCTGGTGTTTTATCAGCCGCACTCCGCGCCGGGCGTTTATGCACGGGCCTTTCTGGAAGGTCGCCTCGAGGAAAAGGACCTGCAGCATTATCGACAAGAGATCGGTGCGCGCGCCCAGGGTGCCCGAGGCCTCTCGAGTTACCCGCACCCGTGGTTGATGCCGGACTTCTGGCAGTTCCCGACCGGCTCGATGGGCATCGGCCCGATCAGCTCGATCTACCAGGCGCGCTTCATGCGATACCTGGAGCACCGCGGCTTGCAAGACACCGCCGGGCGCACCGTCTGGGGCGTGTTTGGCGACGGTGAAATGGATGAGCCGGAAAGCATGTCGGCCCTGACGCTGGCGGCGCGTGAAGGGCTGGATAATCTGGTGTGGGTGGTCAACTGCAACCTTCAGCGGCTGGACGGTCCGGTGCGGGGCAACGGTCGCATCATCGATGAATTGGAGGCGCTGTTCGGTGGGGCCGGCTGGAACGTCATCAAACTGGTCTGGGGTTCCGACTGGGACGGCCTGTTTGCCCGGGATCACGACGGCGCGCTGGTCAAGGCCTTGTCCGCCACGGTCGACGGCCAGTTCCAGACCTTTGCCGCCAAAGACGGGCGCTTCAACCGCGATCAGTTCTTTGGCCAGAATGAAGCCCTGGCGCATCTCGCCCAGGGCCTGACCGATGAACAGATCGACCGCCTCAAGCGCGGTGGCCACGACGTGGTGAAGATTTTTGCCGCCTACCACAGCGCGATGCGTGAGGGCAGAAAGCCCACGGTGATTCTGGCGCAGACCAAGAAAGGCTTCGGCATGGGCGACGCCGGGCAGGGCAAGATGACCGTGCACCAGCAGAAGAAACTCGACAAGGAGGCCTTGATCGCCTTCCGTAACCGTTTCAATTTGCCGCTGACCGATGAACAGGCCACCTCGCTGAGCTTCTTCAAGCCCGCCGACGACAGCGCCGAAATGCGTTACCTGCATGAACGTCGCCGTGCCTTGGGCGGGTACATGCCGTCGCGACCGACAACGTCGGCGTCATTGGCGGTGCCCGATATCAACAGCTACGCCGGGTTCGCCATTGCCGCGGAAGGCAAGGAAATGTCCACTACCATGGCGTTCGTGCGGATGCTTAGCGGATTGCTCCGGGACAAGCAACTGGGGCCACGCATCGTGCCGATCGTGGCGGATGAGGCACGCACGTTCGGCATGGCCAGCCTGTTCAAACAGATCGGCATCTACTCCAGCGTGGGCCAGCGTTACGAACCGGAGGACATCGGTTCGATCCTGAGTTATCGGGAAGCCCTGGATGGCCAGATTCTCGAAGAAGGCATCAGTGAAGCTGGCGCGATCAGTTCCTGGGTCGCCGCGGCGACCAGCTATTCGGTGCATGGCCTGCCCATGCTGCCGTTCTACATTTACTACTCGATGTTCGGCTTCCAGCGCGTCGGCGACCTGATCTGGGCGGCGGCTGACCAACGGGCACGCGGGTTCCTGCTTGGCGCCACGGCGGGTCGCACCACGCTGGGCGGCGAAGGCTTGCAGCACCAGGACGGTAACAGCCACCTGATGGCAGCGATGGTGCCCAACTGCCGTGCCTACGATCCGGCGTTCGCCGGTGAGTTTGCGGTGATCCTCGATCACGGCATGCGCCAGATGCTGGAGCGCCAGGTCGACGAGTTCTATTACGTCACGCTGATGAACGAAAACTACCCGCAGCCCAACCTTCCCGACGGTGTCGAACAGGCGATTATCAAAGGCATGTACCTGTTCGCCCGACACGAAGTCGAGGATGCACGGGGCAGCGTCCAGTTGCTGGGCTCCGGCGCGATCCTGCTTGAAGTGATCGCGGCAGCCGAGTTGCTGGCCAGCGACTGGAACATCGACAGTGAAGTGTGGAGCGTCACCAGTTTCGTCGAACTGGCCCGCGAGGCCCGCGAAGTGGAGCGCTGGAATCGCCTGCATCCCGGACAACCGGCGCGGCGCAGCCACGTTCAGGAATCGCTCAACGACGCGGCGCCGATCATTGCCTGTACCGATTACGTGCGCGCCTTGCCCCAGTTGATCGCGAGTTATCTGCCGGCGCGTTACACCGTGCTCGGCACCGACGGTTTCGGTCGCAGTGACACCCGCGGCAGGCTGCGCGCGTTTTTCGAGGTGGATCGCCATCAGATCGTCTTGAGCGCGCTGACGTCACTGGTTCAGGAATGTCACCTTGACGCCAGTGTGTGTGCCGAGGCGATTGCGCGATACGCCATTGAGGTTGACGCCGTCGTGCCTTGGGAAGCCTGAAACCGGGCTTCCGTTCGAGTCGAATGTTCATGAAACGCGTATGAAGCATGTGCATGAAGTGCGAATGCCCGACATTGGCGATGCCAAGGACGTCGGTGTCATAAACATGTCCTGGCGGACTACCGTCGGCGGGTGTTGTAGCAGGCGTCTACTTGATCATACAAATCCCCGTCGCTCGGACACATTGCAGATACATAAGTACGGTTTCATGGGACCGTCCCCACACCACAAAGAGATTTCTGCCATGTTCCGTAAACTGCAGCATGCCGCCAGGCTCCTCAGCCAAAGCACGCGCCTGATGGTGGGCGTTCCGGATTACGACAACTATGTGGCGCAGATGGCGCTGAACCATCCCGGCGAGCCGGTCATGAGTTATTCGGCGTTCTTCCGTGAACGTCAGGAAGCGCGCTACGGCAAGCGCAGCTGCACGACTCGGTGCTGCTGAACGCCGATTGATCGGCGAGCAAAGAAAGCCCCGTCCTCTTTAAGAGGCGGGGCTTTTTTGCGTTTTCAAGATCAGCAGGCCGTCTGCATGCGGCCTCTTTAAAACCATCCTCGCACCGCAGCCAGGCGTGCTGATTTTCGAAAAAAACCTGGGTGACTTTGTCGAGGAAGGGCAGCGCTTTGCCCGCATCCTGGGACGTCCGGGTGATCCTTCTTCAGAGGTGGTGCTGCATGCGGAACAAGCGGGACGCATGGTCACGCGCTATCGCGACCGCCTGGTTTCACAAGGCATGGTGGTGGCGAAACTCACTGGCAGCCGAACCTCACGCCACTGGAACGGTGGCTTGCTCGACCCGAACTGAGGGCTGGCATTTTCGGCAGGCATGAGGGCCTCATCGCTGGCAGGCCAGCTCCCACAGGTTTACGCGGTCCCCTGTGGGAGCTGGCCTGCCAGCGATACTGTCCGTGCAAACACCACGGCGCTCCGATCAACCCCGGTCGTGAACTAGACTGACTTCCACATCTACCGGTGGGAGTGACCCGCATGGCGCAATTCAGATGGACTCGTTGATCACCGCCGCAGCGCGGGCGCTGGCAGCAGGGGATCCGCTGGGTGCGCTGGA
Source organism: Pseudomonas sp. IT-P171 (assembly GCF_949767765.1). Taxonomy (NCBI): domain Bacteria; kingdom Pseudomonadati; phylum Pseudomonadota; class Gammaproteobacteria; order Pseudomonadales; family Pseudomonadaceae; genus Pseudomonas; species Pseudomonas sp. IT-P171. The sequence continues at coordinate 16,613 of NZ_CATKQN010000020.1, read as the reverse complement.
CCGGATCGCGTTGCGTGACGATGCGCCAGCGCTCGCGTTGCGCGGCATTGCGATGGCGCAGCTCGGCGATCTGGTTCGGGCGAGGGCGCTGGTGAAAAGTGCGGCGCGTGCATTCGGGCCAAAGGAGACGTTGGCGCGAGCGCGGTGCGTAGTGGCCGAGGCCGAGATCGCCCTGGCTTCGCGGGACCTCGGTTGGCCGGTGAAAGCCCTGGAGGCGGCGCGGATCGAGCTGGAGGCGCACAGTGACCGGGTCAACGCGGCCCATGCGCGGTATTTGCAGATTCGTCGGTTGCTGCTGATCGGGCGGCTCGATGAGGCGGATGTGCTGCTGGCCGCGCTGGACCCCGCACCGTTACCGCCGGCGCTGCGTGCTGCCCATGCGTTGGTGGTGGCCGGGATTGCCATCCGGCGACTGCAAACGCAAACGGCACGGCATGCGCTGACAAGAGCCGGGCATGCTGCGCGTGAGGCGGCAATTCCGGCCCTGACGGCAGAAGTCGAAAACGCATGCCTCGTGCTCGACACCCCGGCAGCGCGCCTGATTGCCCATGGCGAAGAACGGCCTTTGCTGCTGGAGGAAGTTGAAGCCTTGCTCGGTTCAACCTCGCTGGTGGTCGACGCCTGCCGCTATGTTGTGCGCGGCGCCGGCATGTCAGTGTCCCTCGCCACGCGGCCCGTGTTGTTTACCCTCGCTCGCGCATTGGCCGAAGCCTGGCCGGGCGATGTGTCGCGGGAAACACTGATCCGCCGGGCGTTCCGCCTGAAGCTCTCGGACGAGTCCCACCGGGCACGTCTTCGCGTCGAGGTCGGGCGCCTGCGCGCGGCGCTGAAACCCTTGGCCGGCGTCATCGCCACCCGGCACGGGTTTGCGCTGGTCGCACTGGTTTCATCCGACGTCGTGGTGCTGGCGCAGCCGGTTGAAGAGCAGTATGCGGCGCTGTTTGCCTTCCTTGCCGATGGCGAATCCTGGTCGAGTTCAGCGCTGGCGTTGGCCCTCGGCACCAGTCAGCGTACCGTCCAGCGCTCGCTCGACGCACTGGCCGCAGCCGGCAAGGTGCAGTCATTCGGGCGTGGACGTGCGCGGTGCTGGATGACCCCGCCGATGCCGGGTTTCGCGACGACCTTGTTACTCCCGGCGCCCCTGCCGAGTGACTAGGATGGACCTCACGAACCCATGATGAGGAAACCGAAATGAAACACTCAAGCGCAGAAATCCTCCGTGAATATGGCCCGTTCACCGGCGTCGACAGCGTGCATGGCGTGACCTGGGACGGTGAGCGCGTCTGGTTTGCCAGTGGCGAAAAACTCATCGCCCTCGACCCGCAAAGCGGCAAGACCTTGCGTTCAATCGATGTCACCGCGGATGCGGGTACGGCGTTCGATGGCCAGCACCTGTTCCAGATCGCCGCCGACCGCATCCAGAAAATCGACCCGCAGACCGGCAAGGTGCTCAATACCATTCCCGCACCGGGCGGCGGCAATGATTCCGGGCTGACGTGGGCTGAAGGCACGCTGTGGGTGGGGCGGTATCGCGACCGGAAAATTCACCAGCTCGATCCCGAGACCGGCGCGATTTTGCGCACGATCGAGTCCAACCGCTTCGTTACCGGGGTGACCTGGGTGGAGGGGCAGCTTTGGCATGGGACGTGGGAAGGCGACGAGAGCGAACTGCGTCGCGTCGATCCGAAAACCGGGGAGGTGCTGCAAAGTGTCAGGTTGCCGGCCGGTATCGGTGTATCGGGACTTGAATCCGATGGCAGTGATCAGTTTTTTTGCGGCGGGGGTGGCAGTGGAAAGGTGAGGGTAGTGAGACGCCCGGAATGAAAGTTGAATGTCAGTCTGAATCGAGAAGGTTGTCCCTTTAAGATCTCATCATGTCTGTTACGGATCTTATGGTTAGGGCGCAATATCGTTAGTATCGCCTCGTGCAAAACAGTGGGTGACGGTTTTGGCGGCGTCAATAAACGACGTTCGCCAGGCGTGGAGTTACGCCTTGGATAAGGCCACCGGGTTTTGCATAAAACAGTCTCGCTCTTACATAAAAATAAAAGAGAGTTCATATGCGATATTGCGCCCGGGTCAATGCCAAGGCTGTTTCAACTTCATTGAAGTTTCTTGTATTGAGTGTTTCGCTGATTCCCGCTGCTTCTTTTGCAGAGGGTTTTATCGAGGACGCCAAGGTCAGCGCCAATTTGAGAAACTATTACATCAACCGCAACTTCACCGAGCACGCCTATCCTCAAGCCAAAGCACAGGAGTGGACGCAGAGTGTGATCATGGATGCCCGTTCCGGTTTTACATCGGGAACGGTCGGGTTCGGCGTTGATGCGCTGGGCCTCTATTCGCAAAAGCTGGATGGCGGTAAAGGCACCACCAACACACAACTTCTTCCGGTGCACGATGACGGGCGGCCGGCAGATGATTTCGGACGCCTGGCGGTCGCGGCAAAAATACGCGTGGGCAAGACCCAGGCGCGCATCGGTGAATGGGTGGTTGCACTGCCGGTGATCCGCTCCGATGACGGCCGTTCTCTCCCGCAAACATTTCGCGGCGCACAAATAACCTCGAAAGACCTGGAGAACTTCACGTTTTATGGCGGACAGTTTCGCGGCAACAGTCCGCGCAATGATGCGAGCATGGAGCGGATGTCGATGTTCAATCGGCCGGGTTTAACGTCGGATCGCTTCAACTTTTCGGGTGTGGAATACGCCTTCAATAACAATCAAACCCAGGTCGGTGCGTGGTATGCGCAGTTGGAAGATATCTACCATCAACGCTATTTCAATCTGACGCACTCGCAACCTGTTGGCCAATGGTTGTTAGGTGCAAATCTGGGTTATTTCAGTGGCGAGGACGACGGCGGGAAACGGGCAGGGGAACTGGATAACAAAACCTATTCCGCATTGTTGTCGGCCCGGTATCAGGCCAGCACGTTTTACATCGGCCTGCAAAAAGTGGTGGGCGATAACTGGATGCGCCTCAACGGTACAAGTGGCGCAACCCTGGCGAACGACAGCTTCAGCAACAGTTACGACTTCGCCGATGAACGCTCCTGGCAGTTGCGGCATGATTTTGATTTCGCCGCATTGGGCGTACCAGGCCTGACGATGATGAACCGCTACATCAACGGTTCGGATGTCCACTCCGGTGGCGTGACTGACGGCAAGGAGTGGGGCCGTGAATCCGAGTTCACTTATGTTGTGCAGAGCGGCTCGCTGAGGAACCTGTCCATTCGCTGGCGCAACTCGGTGATCAAGCGCGATTTCAGTCTGGCAGACTTCAATGAAAATCGGCTGATCGTCAGCTATCCGCTTTCAATCCTGTGACTTAGGCCATGTGCAGTTGATGGTCAGTCGGCAACGACGACCATCAACTTCAGCCCTGGCGATAGTCTTTTGTGGTTTTGCCGGTCCAGCGCTTGAACGCGCGCCGAAAGTTCGTCGGCTCCGAAAAGCCCAGCAGCAGCGCAATATCGTCGGTGCTCATGATGGTGGTCTTCAGGTATTCGATCGCAAGCGAGCAGCGCACGTCATCGGTAATTGCCACAAACGAGGTGTCCTCTTCCTGCAGTTTGCGGCGCAGGCTGCGGGTGGTCATGTGCAGCTTTTCAGCCACCGTTTCCATGTCCGGAAACGCTCCCGGTGTCTGCATCATCATCTGATACACCTCTCCCGAGATGCCCGTGGATACCTTGGCCTGGCCGATCAGGCGGTCGCAGGTGTCCTGCAGCACTGTCGCTGTCAGCCGGTGGGCCAGATGAGGCTTTTGATCGAGGATCGAACTGTCGTAGTGCAACTCACACTGTTCGTGATCGAAGATGCATGGGCAGCCCAGGTATTGCTCATAAATATCCGCATGGGCGGGTGCCGGGTAGGAAAAACAGGCCTTTGTCGGCGGGCACGTGCGACCAAATACATCCTGAAGGTGGGTGACGTGCTGGGTGAATTGCTGCTCGATCAGGAATTGTTTGATTTCCATGGAGGGCACCGGGTTGGACGCATCAGGGAACGTCCACACGGCCTCGTCTTCATATTCATGCCATTCAATCGTCAGCGTCGGTGTGGCGAGGGAGTGGTACTTCACGCCTAGCCTGAAATAGTCCCGCAGGGACAGGCAGGACATTAATGCATAGCCATACATGCCATAGGCCGAAAGATGCAGTCGGGAACCGGTCTTGAAGGGGGTCGCCGGATCTTTCGACAGCGACACTGCATTGCTGCAAACCGCGGCGTACTGACGGACCGAAGTGAGCGCCGTCGCGTCGTAGATTTTGTCTTCGTCCACTCCGCTGCCCTTGAGGCTGTCTGCCGGTGCGATGCCTTGTTCACTGAGGACTTCAACCAGTGCCGCAATTTTGTAAGGCGCATAGATACGTTCGTTGAATAGCGGCATTTTCGGCGGCATTCGGGCAACTCCTGAAGGTGTCCCTTAGAGATTCATTGGTGTCCGTTAAGGATCTTACCATCGCCCCGAAAATTCAATAAGCTCGGTCCCACAAGAAGCGGTCGCGAGTGCATTCGTCCCTGTCGCGCCTGTCAGACCCCTAACAATTCAGGTTATCCCAATGAGCTCACTGAACCGCAAAGTCATAATTTCATGCGCGATTACCGGCGCGACACACACGCCGTCGATGTCCGAATACTTGCCGCTGACACCGTCCGAGATTGAGGAACAATCGATCGAAGCGGCGGAGGAGGGTGCAGCAGTCCTGCACTTGCATGCCCGTGATCCCGGGGACGGTCGGCCAACGCCGGACCCTGTGGTATTCAGCCAGTTTGTGCCTGCCATTGCCCGGGCAACGGACGCCATCATCAACATCACAACGGGAGGTAGCACCCGGATGACCCTGGCGCAACGGCTCGCTTATCCGCTGATTGCCAAGCCGGAACTCTGCTCGTTGAACATGGGGTCGATGAACTTTTCGATCCACCCGATCGCCAACAGGATTTCCACCTGGCGTCACGCTTGGGAAAAGGATCACATCGAGGGCATGGAAGACGTCGTTTTCAAAAATACCTTCAAAGACATCAAGGACATCATGTTGGAACTCGGTGAATACGGCACACGGTTCGAGTTCGAATGCTATGACGTGGGCCATCTCTACAACCTGGCGTTCTTCGTGGAACAGGGCCTGGTCAAACCGCCGTTCTTCATTCAGTCATGCTTCGGCATTCTGGGTGGCCTGGGTGCCGACCCGGAAAACCTGACCATCATGCGCGCCACCGCTGACCGTCTGTTCGGCCGTGAAAACTACGAATTCTCGATTTTAGGCGCCGGGCGGCACCAACTGTCCTTCGTGACGATGGGCGCCATCATGGGCGGCAACGTGCGTGTGGGCCTGGAAGACAGCATCTACCTGGCGAAAGGTGTGAAGGCAAAGACCAATGCCGAGCAAGTCAGGAAAATCCGCCACATCCTCGAAGAACTGTCGTTCGAGATCGCCACGCCGCAAGAAGCTCGGCAGATGCTCGGCCTCAAAGGCAAACACAATGTCCACCTGTAAACACGCTGCCTGAACCCGAAAAAAAATAACAAAAAGAGGCTCCACCATGACAATCATGCTCAGCACCGCGCAGACGCACTGGCTTGCCACCCGGCGAGCGATGGCCCGGCTCATCCCGCTGATGTGCGCCATTTACTTCATGTCTTACCTGGACCGCACCAACGTTGCACTGGCCAAAGCCGCGCTGAGCGCCGACCTGGGAATCAGCGCCGCCGCTTACGGCCTGGGCGCGGGGATATTCTTTCTGGGGTATGCGCTGTTGGAGGTGCCCAGCAACCTGCTGGCCCACCGGATCGGGCCGCGTCGCTGGATCGCCCGGATCGCGGTGACCTGGGGCGCCTTGTCCTCGGCCATGATGTTTGTCCAGGGCGAGTGGTCCTTCTATCTGCTTCGTGTGCTGCTGGGCATTGCCGAAGCCGGTCTGTTCCCCGCGCTGATGTACATGGTAACGCTGTGGTTTGCGCCCAAGGACCGTGCGATTGCCATCGGCTGGATCTACATTGCACCCGCGCTGGCACTGGTAATTGGCAACCCTATCGGCGGGGCACTGATGAAAATGGACGGCATCGGCGGCCTGCACGGCTGGCAATGGATGTTTCTGCTCGAAGGCTTGCCGAGCATCATTGTCGGGGTGATCTTGTGGTTCAAACTGCCGGAGCGTCCACGCGATGCACGCTGGTTGACCAAGGCGGAAGCAGAGTCCCTGGAGGCCCATGCACTGCTGCCAGGCCATGCGGATTCTCATGAGTTCTCTGGCCATTGGGTGAAGGCGCTGAAGCGACCCACGACGATTCTGATCGGGTTGATTTACTTCCTGAACCAGGTGGCATTCGTCGGGCTGGTGTTCTTTACCCCGTCGATCATCCAGCAGATGCAGATCACGTCGCCGCTGACTGTCGGCCTGCTGTCGAGCAGTGTCGGGATCGGTTTTCTGGCGGGGGTGTTGGTCCTCCCCAGAATCCACCGCAAGATTGCCCGGGACTGCTACTGCCTTGGGCTGTTCACCTGTGGTCTGATCGCCAGTTCGGTGGCGTTTACCTTGATTGATGATGCATCGGTCCGTATCGCACTGTTTACCGCCACCGCCTTTTTCGCGGGCGGCGTGCTGCCGATCTACTGGGCCATCGCCATGAAGCGTTTACAGGGCATCCAGGCGGCAGCGGGATTGGCATTCATCAATACCATTGGGTTGTTGGGCGGTTTTGCCGGACCTTACCTGTTCGGGCTTGCAGAAAAGGCGACGGGCTTAAGTTCATCCGGTTTTTATGTGATTGTCGGCGCCGCGGTGCTGGGCCTGCTGCTGGTGCCGCTGCTGGCAAAAGCGATCAACAGCGAGGTGAGTCCCCTTGCTGCCGAACCGGTCATGGAATAAGAGGAGAGGGTCATGAAGATTGTAGATTTGTTGGCGCCGCCGGCGAACCTGAAAGTGGTGATCAGCGGTGGGGCCGCGGGCATCGGCGCCGTCATCGCCCGAGCGTTTCATGAGGTGGGTGCCCACGTTTACATTTGCGATATCAATGCCAGTGCCGTGGATCGCATGAAACTCGAGTTCCCCGGGATGCACGGCGGCGTTGTCGATGTCGGTATCAAACAGCACGTCGACCGGGCCATGGATGAGGCGATCGCGCTGCTCGGTGGCGTCGATGTCTTAGTGAACAATGCCGGTATTGCAGGCCCGACCGGCACCATCGAAGCACTGGACGAGGATGCCTGGGAACAAACCATTGCGACCAACCTGAACAGTCAGTACTACTTCCTGAGCAAAGCAGTGCCTTATCTGAAGAAATCCGCCCAAAACCCGCACATCATTGCCATGTCATCCGTGGCCGGCCGGCTCGGGTATCCGTTCAGGACACCTTATGCCTCCACCAAATGGGCAATAATCGGGCTGATGAAGTCACTGGCCGGAGAACTGGGACCACACAATATCCGGGTGAACGCCATTTTGCCGGGTGTGGTGGAAGGCGAGCGCATGGACCGGGTTATTGAGGCCAGGGCCCGGACACTGGGTATCAGTTTCGAGTCGATGCGCGACCAGTACCTGGAAAAAATCTCCCTGCGCCGGATGGTGACAATGGAAGACGTCGCCGCAATGGCGCTGTTTTTGTCCTCCCGCGCGGCGGTGAACATCACGGGCCAGGCGATCAGCATTGACGGGAATGTCGAGTACCTCTGATCGAGCCAGAGTGTGGGGCGGTCTTCCATTTTGTTGCACTCCCAAACCCATGCGGGAGAGCAGGCTCGCTCTCGCATGGGGCTGTTCTACCACTTAGGAGCCCCAACCCTCCCGCACCGCCGTGCGAATCCCCTCCAGCAACATCGCAAACGCCGGGTTGTCATTGTTCTCCCGCCAGATCAGATGCAACTCGCTCTGCACCCCTTCGCCCAGGTCGATATCGCGAAACACCACATTCTTGAACACCACACTGCTGGCGCAACGCGGCACCAGCGCCAACCCCATGCCGGCGTTGACCAGCGCCAGAATCGTCAGCGACGAGCCGAGCCATTGCACGTATTCCGGGGCGACGCGGGCCGAGCGCAGCATCCCGGTCAGCAGTTCGTTGAACGGCGGGTAGGCGGCGTGGGAGTACATGAGAAACGGTTGGGCATCGAGGTCGTTGACCGACACGATTTCAGCGCTGGCCAGCCGGTGGTTGCTGGGCACAGCGAGGACAAACGGCTCGCGCACCAGGCATTCGGTGGCGTAACCCGGCTCCAGCAATGGCGCACGGACGATGCCCAGATCGATACGGCGGGCACGCAAGGCTTCGTGCTGCTGGTAGGTGTTCATTTCCGACAGGTCGATTTTCACCTGCGGTTGTTTGAGCCGCGCTTCGGCAATCACCTTGGGCAGGAATTCGTACACCGCACTGCCGACGAAACTGATGTTCACCGTGCCGATATCGCCTTCGGCGAAGCGTCGTGCGGTGGCGGCGGCTTGTTGGGCGCGCTCCAGCAGGTTCTGCGCTTCGATAAAGAACGCGCGGCCGGCGGCGGTCAGGGCGACGCTGCGGGTGGTGCGGGTGAACAGCTCGACGCCCAGATGGTGCTCCAACAGTTGAATCTGCCGGCTGAGCGGCGGCTGGGTCATATTCAACCGTTCGGCGGCGCGGCGGAAATTGAGCTCGGTCGCCACCGTGGTGAAGCAGCGCAATTGCGTCAGTTCGAACATTGATCTAATCCAGGTATCAATCGAATGCCAAGTTAGATTAGACGGGATCAATGTCCGCGTCCATGATCGGCCCGTCCCTAAAAAAACAATGAACGGGAGTCGCCCCTTGAATACCCTCCAGAGTCCGCCGGACCCGACTGTGCTCGCCCGCGCAGCGGCCAAGGTCAAGCGCCACGTGCTGCCGCTGTTCGTGGTGATGTTCATCGTCAACTACATCGACCGGGTCAACATCGGCTTCGTGCGCAGCCACATGGAAACTGACCTGGGCATCGGCGCCGCCGCCTATGGCCTGGGCGCCGGGCTGTTCTTCATCGGTTACGCAATCTTCGAAGTCCCCTCCAACATGCTGCTGCAACGCTACGGCGCCCGCGCCTGGCTGACGCGCATCATGTTCACCTGGGGCGCGGCGGCCATGGCCATGGCGTTCGTGCGCGGCGAAACCAGCTTTTATGTGCTGCGTTTCATTCTCGGCGCAGCCGAGGCGGGTTTCTTCCCCGGCATCATTTACTACTTCACCCAATGGCTGCCGTCGACCGAACGCGGCAAGGCCATGGCGATCTTCCTCAGTGGCTCGGCCATTGCCTCGGTGATTTCCGGGCCAGTCTCCGGTGCATTGCTGAACGTCAGTGGTTTCAGCCTGCACGGCTGGCAGTGGATGTTCCTGATCGAAGGCTTTGCCTCGATCGTGCTCTGCGGGTTTGTCTGGTTCTGGTTGCAGTCCCATCCGCGTGAGGCGAACTGGCTGAACACGGAAGAAAAGGACGCACTGGTGAGCGCCATCGCGCTGGAGCAGCGGGCCCGCGAAGCCACGCAGACAGTGAAGCCGTCGATGTTCAGATTGCTGGCTGACAAGCAGATTGCGCTGTTCTGCTTCATCTATTTTTCCATCGCCCTGACTATCTACGGCGCCACCTTCTGGCTGCCAAGCATGATCAAGAAAATGGGCAACCTCGGCGACTTCCAGGTCGGCCTGTTCAACTCGATTCCGTGGATCATTTCCATCGTCGCGATGTATGCCTTCGCCGCCATGGCCAGCAAATGGAAACACCAGCAGGCCTGGGTTGCGTTGACCTTGGTGATTGCTGCGTTCGGCATGTTCATGTCCACCACGGGCGGGCCGATTTTCGCCTTTGTAGCCATCTGTTTTGCGGCCATTGGCTTCAAGGCTGCCTCGGCGTTGTTCTGGCCGATTCCCCAAGGCTATCTGGACGCACGCATCGCGGCGGCAGTGATCGCGTTGATTAACTCTATCGGCAACCTGGGCGGTTTTGTGGCGCCGACGGCCTTCGGTTTACTCGAGCAAAAAACCGGATCCATCGAAGGTGGCCTCTACGGTCTGGCAGCTACTTCATTGGTAGCGGCGGTGGTGATCTTCTTTGCCCGCACGGCACCGCGGGGCGATGCACACAACGTGCTGAAGGGGAAACCGGTCGATACCGCAGCAGCGCCCACCTCTTTAAGTCACCCCGCTTTGAAACCTGATCCAAAGGGAGCAGCCTCTTGAAAATCAAACGAGTCACCGTCACCCCCATCGCTTTCCGTGATCCGCCGCTGCTCAATGCCAGCGGGATTCACGAGCCTTTCGCGCTGCGCTCGATCATCGAAATCGAAAGCGACAATGGCTACATCGGCCTCGGTGAAAGTTACGGCGATGCGCCGGCGCTGTTGATCCAGCAACAACTGCAATCGCAACTGATCGGCCTCGACCCGTTCAACCTCAATCAACTGCGCCGCATCGTCCAGGCCACCGTGGCGGCGAACAAACCCGCGAGCATTGCCGGTGCCGAACTGGCGCCGGGCTCACATGCCAGCAAAGCGGTGAGCAACGCGTATTCGGCGTTCGAAGTGGCGTTCCTGGATTTGCAGGCACATTCGTTGAACGTGCCGTTGGTGGACCTGTTGGGCGGGGCGATCCGCGATGAGATTCCGTTCAGCGCCTACCTGTTTTTCAAGTACGCGCAACACGTCGATTCACCCTACAAGCCAGACAATTGGGGCGAGGCGCTGAACGAAGAGCAGATCGTCGCCCAGGCGCGGCGGATGATCGAGGCTTACGGCTTCAAGAGCATCAAGCTCAAGGCCGGCACGTTGCCGCCGGAGCATGAAGTGTCGTGCATCAAGGCGCTGAAAAAAGCCTTCCCCGGCTATCCGCTGCGCATCGACCCGAACGGCAACTGGTCACTGGAAACCTCGATTCGCATGGCCGAGCTGCTGGGCGATGACCTGCAATATTACGAAGACCCGACGCCGGGCCTCGACGGCATGGCCGAGCTGCACAAACGCACCGGTTTGCCGCTGGCGACCAACATGGTGGTCACCGATTTCGACGAGTTCCGCCGTAGCGTGGCGTTGAACAGCGTGCAGATCGTCCTCGCCGATCACCATTACTGGGGTGGTCTGCGTGACACTCAGGCGCTGGCGAAAATGTGCGACACCTTTGGTCTCGGCGTGTCGATGCATTCCAACTCGCACCTGGGCATCAGCCTGATGGCGATGGCGCATGTGGCGGCGGCGGTGCCCAATCTGGATTACGCCTGCGACACCCATTACCCGTGGCAGGAGCCGGATGAAGAAGTGATCAAGGGTGGCAAGCTGCCGATTGTCGATGGCTGCGTGAAAATCACCCGCGCACCCGGGCTGGGCCTGGAACTGGATCAGGATCAGCTCGGCAAGTTGCATGATCAATACTTGACCTGCGGCATTCGTCAGCGCGATGACGTGAAACAGATGCAGCGCTACAAACCGGACTGGAAAGCGCTTAAACCGCGCTTTTGAATGCGCTCAGCAAACGCTCGATCTGTGCCTGCTCCCAGCCGCTGAGCAAACTCACCGGGTCGGTGCCGTAACGTTGCCAACTGTCGAAGCTGCTCTCGCGGCCATCCGGGCTCTGGCAATGCTGGCAGTGGCGCAGGTGGGTGCCGTCGACATCGAGGGTCAGGCGCCAGCCCTCGATATCGACCTGCACCACGCCGGGCTCGGCCGGTTCGCCCGATAGTCGCAGCGGGCGAACCTCCAGAGCGGCATCACGCAACAGCTGGTAAATCTCACGGGCGGTCAAGGGCGGCACAGCGGTCTCCGGCAAGTAGGTGTGTCGGTGGTGTTTGCGTGGTTTACGGCGAAATGATCCCGTGATCGATCGCGTATTTCACCAGCGCCGCCGGTTTGTCGATGTTGAGTTTGCGGCGGATGCTCAGGCGATGGGTTTCTACGGTGCGCACGCTGATGTCCAGGTCGCGGGCCATTTCCTTGTTGTTCATCCCTTGCGCCATTTTGTACAGCACCTGACTTTCACGGGGCGTCAGCTCGTTGTCGGTACTTTTATCGGCGATGAGCCGCTGGGCGATTTCAGCGCTGTAGAACGTCCCGCCGCTGGCAATGGCTTCGATAGCCGCAATGATTTCCCGTGACGGCGCATTCTTCAGCACATAGCCGCTGGCACCTGAGCGAACGGACTCACTCACGTATTCGTAATTGTCGTACATGCTCAGCACCAGCACTTTGAGCGACGGGTACTGGCTGCGCAGCAACCGGGTCAGCTCCAGGCCGTTCATGTCTTTGAGGCTGATATCGACCAGCAACAGATCCGGCTGACAGCGCCCGACCATCTCGATGGCGTCCGCGCCATTCTCGGCTTCGCCGACCACTTCCAGCGGGGCCATGACAGACAGCAGCGCCTTGATCCCGTCGCGGACCAAAGAGTGATCGTCGACCAGGGCGACGCGGATCGGGGAGGGCAGGTTCATCACGAGTATTCACTCTTATTGTCAGGTCAGCGTTTTGCGCCGGGCATTTTCATCGGCAGCAGCACGTCCAGCTCACTTCTTCCCGGCATCGAGATCAGGTCGAATCGACCGCCAAAATGCTCGACACGTTCACGGATATTGCGCAGGCCAATCCCGGCATGACGCCGTTCGACCTGGGCGACGTTGAAGCCGACACCGTCATCGACCACCGTCAGCCGTATGGATTCTTCAGACCCGTGCAGGTTGATGGAAACGTTTTTCGCCTGTGCATGGCGTTCAATATTGGTCAGGCCTTCCTGGACGATGCGGAACAGAGAGACCGCCGCGCCATCGACCAGGTGGCAGTCGAATTCGTTATCGTTGTAGGTCACCGTCAGCCCGCTGCGCTGCTCGAATTCCTCGGCAAGTTGACCGATAGCCGCGGACAGGCCCAGGGTGTCGAGCAAGGAGGAGCGCAGGTCGTGGGAGAGGCTGCGAACCTCGCCAATCGCGTCTCCCAGCCGCTCCGTGGCCTCTCTCAAAATACTCAAGCCTTTGTCCTGTCCATTCTCCAGGACATGGCTGGCCAGTTCGAACTGGAACTTGATGGAGACCAGGACCTGACTGATGCCGTCGTGCAACTCTCGGGAAACCCGCGAGCGTTCTTCCTCTTGCAAACTGACGATGCGCTGGGTCAGGCGTTGCAGTTTTTTGTCGGCCAGACGGTGTTCGCTGACATTCAGGGTCATGCCGCTGGCAAACACGAACAGCACGGCCACGAGCGCTACGGCGGCAATCGCCAGCATGGTTTTGCGAATGCCCATCGCCACTTCGTCGCGGGCCTGCTGAGTGGCGCGTTCAACGTCTTCAAGGTAGATGCCGGTGCCGAGCATCCAGCCCCAGCGATCCAGCATCACCACGTAGGCAAGTTTGTCGGTCACCTCGCCAGAGGAGGGTTTGTTCCAGGCGTAGCGCTGAAAACCTTCGCCGGATTGCGCGCTCTTGAGCAAGGCCTGGATCACCGGCAGGCCGTGCGGGTCTTTCATGTCCCACAGATACTGACCCACCAGATCCGATTGCCGCGCGTGCATCAGGCTGCGACCCTCGCGGTCGTACACGAAGAAGTAGCCATTGATGCCGAAGCTGAGCTTGCGCAGTTCTTCCAGCACTTGCTGCTGGGCGCGCGCGTCACCGTGGCCGTCGTCGTACAGCGGCGCGATCAGGCTCTGGGCCATTTCCACGTAGTTTTTCAGTTCGGCGCGCTTGCTGGCCAGAATGCTGTCTTCGATCAGCTGCGCCTGTTGATCGCCCAGTTGACGGTTCAGGGAAATCACCAGCGCACAGATGACTGCGATCGCCAGCACCAGCGGCAGAATCCCGAGCGCGACGATTTTGTGTTTGAGCTGCATCTGGGCTCCTGAGGACTTTGTAGGAGCGAGCTTGCTCGCGAAGGTCGTCAATGAAAACGCGTATTGGCTGGATTTACGCGTTGTTCTTGAGTCCATCGCGAGCAAGCTCGCTCCTACAGGGACGGCATTAGGCGAAGGCGGGCATCATATGCCAAAGAGATGCGCGTCCAGTAGCGCTGCTGGACGGAATGACCTGTGGTTGGGAAGTCAGCGAGTTGAAAACACAAACCCCTGTGGGAGCCAGCAGGCTGGCTCCCACAGGGGTATTGCATTTCAGCTGCGAGATCAGTGGTCTCTACGTAGAACTACGTAGAGATCGCGTACGTAGTAACGCGGATTTATTTGTGGACGGCATGCGCGGATATTGGGCCAGCTCCGCACAGCGGACACAATTATAAAAATTACCGCCGCAGTCACTGGCTGTCGGCAGGAGACACGCTATGCCCCGTCTGGCTAAACACCTCGCCTGGTTTGCCGTGGCTGTTCTGGGAGCGTTTGCGCTGAGTGTCGTGGCCCTGCGCCGCGGCGAAGCGATCAACGCCCTCTGGATCGTAGTCGCAGCCGTCGCCATCTACCTCGTTGCTTATCGCTACTACAGCCTGTTCATCGCCAACAAGGTGATGCAACTCGACCCCAATCGAGCCACCCCCGCTGTCCTCAATAACGATGGTCTGGACTACGTACCGACCAACAAACACGTACTGTTCGGTCACCACTTCGCGGCCATCGCCGGCGCAGGTCCGCTGGTCGGTCCGGTTCTGGCGGCGCAGATGGGCTACTTGCCCGGCACGCTGTGGCTGATTGCCGGCGTGGTGCTGGCCGGTGCGGTTCAGGACTTCATGGTCCTGTTCATGTCCACCCGCCGCAATGGCCGCTCCCTGGGCGATATGGTCCGTGAAGAAATGGGCCGCATCCCCGGCACCATCGCGCTGTTTGGCTGCTTCCTGATCATGATCATCATCCTCGCGGTGCTGGCGCTGATCGTGGTCAAAGCCCTGGCCGAAAGCCCGTGGGGCATTTTCACGGTGATGGCGACCATCCCGATCGCGATGTTCATGGGCATTTACATGCGCTACATCCGTCCGGGTCGTATCGGTGAAATCTCCGTCATCGGCGTATTGCTGCTGCTCGGTTCGATCTGGCTCGGTGGGCAGATTGCTGCCGATCCGGTCTGGGCCAAGGCCTTCACTTTCACGGGCATCCAGATCACCTGGATGTTGATCGGCTACGGTTTCGTTGCTGCGGTACTGCCGGTGTGGCTGATCCTGGCACCGCGTGACTACCTCTCCACGTTCCTGAAAATCGGCACCATCATTGCGTTGGCGATCGGCATCCTGATCACCATGCCTGACCTGAAAATGCCGGCATTGACCCAATTCATCGACGGCACCGGGCCGGTATGGAAGGGCGGTCTGTTCCCGTTCCTGTTCATCACCATCGCCTGTGGCGCGGTGTCGGGTTTCCATGCGCTGATTGCTTCCGGCACCACGCCGAAGTTGCTGGCGAGTGAGGGTCATGCTCGCTACATCGGTTACGGCGGCATGCTGATGGAATCCTTCGTGGCCATCATGGCGATGGTCGCCGCTTCGGTAATCGAGCCGGGCGTGTACTTCGCCATGAACAGCCCAGCAGCCATTGTCGGCGCCGACGCTGTGTCGGTTGCGCAGACCGTCAGCAGCTGGGGTTTCCTGATTACCCCGGAAGCCCTGCAAGCGGTGGCCAAGGACATCGGTGAAACCACCATCCTGGCCCGCGCCGGCGGTGCTCCGACCCTGGCAGTCGGTATCGCGCAGATCCTGCACAACATTTTGCCGGGTGAAAACACCATGGCGTTCTGGTACCACTTCGCGATCCTGTTCGAAGCGCTGTTCATCCTGACCGCGGTGGACGCCGGCACCCGTGCCGGACGCTTCATGCTGCAGGACTTGCTCGGCTCCTTCGTGCCGGCGCTGAAGCGTACTGATTCCTGGACCGCCAACCTGATCGCCACCGCCGGTTGTGTGGCGATGTGGGGTTACCTGTTGTACCAGGGCGTGATCGATCCGCTGGGCGGCATCAACACCTTGTGGCCGCTGTTCGGTATCTCCAACCAGATGCTGGCTGGTATCGCGCTGATGTTGGCGACCGTCGTACTGATCAAAATGAAACGCCAACGCTACGTCTGGGTCACCATGCTGCCGGCGGTGTGGCTGCTGATCTGCACCGTTACCGCAGGCTTCATCAAGCTGTTCGATGCCAATCCGGCCATCGGTTTCCTCGCGCTGGCCAGGAAATACAGCGATGCACTGGCCAACGGTCAGGTGCTTGCCCCGGCCAAAAGCATCGAGCAGATGCAGCACGTGATCTACAACGCGTACACCAACGCAACGCTGACTGCGCTGTTCCTGTTCGTAGTCTTCAGCATCCTGTTCTTTGCCCTCAAGGTCGGTATCGCCGCCTGGGGTACCAAGGAACGCACGGATAAAGAAGCGCCATTCCAGGCCATACCGGACGCTTGATCGAGGATTGCGAACATGTTCAATGACCTGAGTCGCCTCGGTAAATACCTCGGTCAGGCCGCGCGCCTGATGGTCGGCATGCCCGACTACGACAACTACGTCGAGCACATGCAGAGCAAACACGCGGACAAGCCGGTGATGAGTTACGAGGTGTTCTTCCGGGAGCGCCAGGAAGCTCGTTACGGCAGCAAGGCCGGGCCGAAGTGCTGTTGACCCGGTTGTCGGCTTAACAGCAATCCCTGTGGGAGCTAGCCTGCCAGCGATGACGGCTGAACATTCAACATCATTGTTGATTGACAGTCCGCCATC
>NZ_CATKQN010000019.1:0-30995 GCF_949767765.1 Pseudomonas sp. IT-P171 | reverse complement strand
TGGTTTCAACCCGGCCACCGGCGTGGTGACTTACAGCTACACCCTCAACTACGACAGCGACCACCCGAACGCCGGCGGCGCCAACAGCATTTCCGAGCATTTCGACGTGGTGGCCAAGGATGTCAACGGCAGCACCGCGACCGGGCAACTCGACGTCAACATCGTCGATGACACGCCGAACGCCAACCCTGACGCCACTTCAGTGACCGAAGGCGGCGTCGTCAGCGGCAACGTGCTGTGGAACGATGTCGCCGGCGCCGATGGCCCCTTGCTCGGCGGTGGCGTGGTCGGCGTGCGCGCCGGCTCGGACACTTCGACGCCGGTGAACGGCGGGCTCAACACCCAGATCAACGGCACTTACGGCTACCTGACCCTGGACGCCCAGGGCAACGCCGAGTACCACAGCTATCCGAACTCCGTGAACGGCCCGGGCGCGACCGACGTGTTCACTTACACCCTGCGTGATAACGACGGCGACGAAAGCACCACGACCCTCACCATCGACGTCAACAACAGTTGCATCAAAGCGTCCAGCGATAATGACGTAACCGTCATCACCAACGTGCTGTCGGGCAGCGTCGCGGTGCCGGGCGAAGCGTTGCTGGCCAACGAGACCGATTCGAAGGGCGATTCACTCACCGCATCACCGACGACGTTCAACACCGGCTGGATCGCCAAAGGTGCGGACTTCACCGGCAGCCACCAGAACTACAGCTTCACCGGCGGCAATGCGCAGTCCGTCAGCATCGCCCGCAGTGCCTTCGTCGCCAACACCGCCGCCATGACCGCGGTGCTGGTGGTCAGCGGCGCGTTGGGCGAAGTCAAACACAACACCCTCAACGACGAGGACCGCATCACCGTCACCCTCAAACAGGGTGAAACCCTTAACCTCGACCACAATCTGGCGGCCGGTCACGTCGCCATGGAGTACTCGGTCAACGGTGGTGCGTTCATTGCCATCGGCGATGGCCAGACCATCACCGCCGCAACGGACGGCACCTACCAGATCCACATCACCAACATCGACAACGACGGGCCGGGCCACAGCGGCAAGGGCGCGGAAAACTACCAGCTGACTCTGACTGTCGACTACTCCGGCGCCCACAACACCACCCCGGACTACCACGGCACCTACACCGTCAACGACCACCACGGCGGCAGCGACAGCGCCGGCGTGACCATCACCTACCAGGACGGTCACACGCTCGCCGGTACGGCGGGCGATGACGTGCTGGTGGCGGGCACCGGCGACAACGTGATCAACGCCGGCGACGGCAATGATGTGCTCACCGCCGGTGCTGGCAACAACGAACTGCACGGCGACGCCGGCAATGACTTGCTCTACAGCGGCGCGGGCAACGACCTGCTCGACGGCGGCACCGGCCTCGACACCGCGAGCTACCTCCACGCCACTGCCGGGGTCAAGGTCGACCTGAGCCTTCTCGGCGCGCAAAACACACTGGGCGCGGGCACCGACACCCTGACCGCGATTGAAAACCTCACCGGTTCCAACTTCGACGACACACTCACCGGCGACAACCACAACAACATCATCACCGGCGGCCTCGGCAACGATGTGCTCAACGGGGGCGGCGGCGACGACTTGCTCATCGGCGGGCTCGGCAACAACACCCTCACCGGTGGTGCCGGCGCGGACACCTTCCAGTGGCTCAAAGATAACAGCGGTCACGACGTGGTCACCGACTTCACCCCGGGCACCGACAAACTCGACCTGTCGCAACTGCTGCAAGGCGAGAACGGCACCGCAGCGTCACTGGATGACTACCTGCATTTCAAAGTCACCGGCAGCGGCGATTCACTGGTCACCAGCATCGACGTCAGCGGCATGGCCGGCGCCGCGCCGAACCAGACCATCGACCTGGCTGGTGTGGACCTGGCCAGCCATTACGGCGTGTCGCCGGGGGCGGGCGGGGTGATTGCCGGCGGGGCAGATACGGCGACCATCATCAACGGCATGTTGAATGACCACTCGTTGAAGGTGGATACCGTGTGACCTGAAACCTTAAACAACAAAACCCGCCATCCCTGCGTAAGGGATGGCGGGTTTTTTGTTGGGCGCAGTTTATGAAAGTGTCCGACCAGTGGTAGCAAAACCTGTGATTTCTGACAGTAGTCAGTCTTGCGTGGCTGCCTTTAAATCAAGACATCGAGATGAGTGAAGCACTCATCAGTGTAAGGCGAGTGATCAGTGTCGGTGCTCTTTGCCTGGCATTGCGATAACTGAACGTCAGGGCAATAAAGCTCAACATCACAGGAGTATTAAAATGTCCAAAAAAGAAAGTTTTCCTTTTAATGGCAGGGACAGGGCGCAATATCGGGCGTTTCGATCCAGTCTGAAACTTGTTGATTTGAATGCCCCTGCGCCAGGCGCCGCTAATCCGTTATTACCGCCCTTGATAGTCGATGGCCCACGGTATCTTCCTTATGCTTATTTCAATAAGTCGCTCGATTTTCTTGTTCCGGAATTCGCAGATCACGCTGATCCAGTGCCGACCCTCGTCACTATTCGAATGTCAGTAGATGGAACCGAGGATGCTCTTACGTACAAATACGAAGAGGTAACGCCTCTCGATCCACCGCCTCCTATTCCAATGACGCTTCATCTGATAGATAAAGATAAAGACGGACTACGCAAAATCAGCTATACCCTGGATTTTGGCGGCAACCCTGCGACTGTGAACTCATTGGACTATATGGTCGATAAAGCTCCGCCAACGCTTGATAAAACGGTAGAGTTGTCGCAGTCCGTGCAAGATTATGGTATAGGCCCGGAAAATTTTACAGGGGGCGCGACTGTCCCGTTGACGTACCAGAATTACACAGGAAAAAGGCTGGGTGATTTGCTTAAATGCTTTATTGGGCCCAGTAGGCAAGTCAGGCGAGAAGTCGGGTCTGTCAGGGTTGATGCAAGTAATAAAGATACTCCAATAGTGTTCAATTTGACTGCTGCGCACGTCGACAGTTATGACGGGGCGTACATTGTTTGGGTCGAAGGGGAAAGTTATCCGGGGGTACCGGCTGTACCGTCGGAACTGACGAACGTATGGGTGTTCAAAGATGCTCGACCAGTTGTTGCGGACTCGCTATACGTCCCTCAAATAGTAGATGCCGATAGCGATGCTCTTGAGGTACAACAATTTATTGACGGCGTTGGTGCGGGCCTTGAAAAATCGTATCCGAACATAAACACTTCGTTGGATAAACTGGTTGTATCCATCGATGGGGTAGAGCAGCCAGAACAATCTATGATTGGGTTCCCTTCTGTGCATGACCTCAATAGCCAGGCTCTTCTTGCGCAAGGTCATGGACGAAGACAAGTAGAGTTGGGGTACAAGATCAAACGCGGAAACGTATTCTTTCCCAAGGACTGGATTACCAGGAGAGTCTGGCTCGACGTCAGGAAGCCGGCTGCACCGTTTGATCCTCTTAAACCCAATCCACCGGATGAAACTTTGTTACAGCCATGGATTCAGGGCCCAAAAAGCAGTGTGAAAAATAGGCTGACGGCCGCCGATAAACAAGACGGTGGTCCTGTAAAAGGATTTTTGCCGTTTCATCCTCTTTTCAAAGTTGGCGATACGGCACAGTTTCTTTTTAATGGTCGTGAAGTACCCCCTCCGGGCGGGATCTGGAAACATCCCGATGATGGCAGCGAAGACCCGTTACAACCTATACCTTTCAATCTTACATGGGCATTTCTTGACAATGTTGGAGACGACGATACTGCGCAGCTTCAGGTCCTAGTGACACATGGTCTGAACTTTAATGAAGCGGTTTCACCTCAGCAAACTGCGTATGTTCGGACGACTCCGACCATTTTGATAGCGGCTGGATTCAGGCATATGAATGCAGATGACAGAGTCGGATTCATATGCAGTTCGTTGAGAAGATTGGTGTTGCCTAATAACGAAGTAGTGGGGGTCGTCCGTATTCCGGGAGATACGCGACTGGCAGATAGGGAAATTACACTGATCTATGGCGGTTATCCAAACGCTAATGCTGTTCCGTCGGACCTTATTGCTGGGTCTGAATTCGACGTGAAATTTACTCCCACTTTAGCGCAGGCCACTGACGGCTTTGATATGTACGTTCAGTATGCCCCTTTGCTGGCGACACGTAATGCTTATGGCCGAGTGGACTACACCGTCGATATAGAAGGCGAATTCGTTTCTACCAAAGGTGTTGTTGTCCGGGTCAACATGAGTCGAGGATCGGATACTTGCGATCTGCCTGCTGTGACTGATCCTGCATAGGTTGAGAGTCAACAGGCGAAAGCCTGTGTGCTGAGTCCAACTGTGTATCCGGTGTCCAAGCGCCGGATACACGTTTTGTTGTTAGGCCTGTAGTGGTTTCTTCTTACTCTTTCAGAGATAAATCCTACATTTTTTTGTAGGAAGTCTCTGTATCGTCCGCAGCCCTCAACGTTCTCCGCTTCTTTGCAGGAGACAAGAAGACGAAAGGACAGACCTATGAACTTTGACAGTCCAATTACACATAAGCCCGCCGTTATGAAATTCAAAGTGCTGGCCTTTTTACCGGCTTTTTTTTTGGTCAGCCCTTCGGCACTGGCGGCGATCACTATCGGCGCTGGCCAAAACGAGACGATAGGTCCGGCAGATCCGCTTAACGACTACATAGTGGAAAATGGCGGTGTACTCAATGCCGTGGGCGCCACGACCCAAAGCTTGACCATCCAGACCGGGTCGACCTTGAACATCGACGGCGCCATCGTCAACGGCAACAGTGGCTCCCACGGCATTTTGGTGAGTGAAAGCCAGGCCACCATCCGATCGGCCACCGTCACTGCTGACACCCGGGCGCTATGGGTCAGTCGACCCAATTCATCCACACAAGGCTCGACTGTCACCGCAACCGACAGCAGATTCCTGGGGGGGGAGACGGGAGCACTGGTCACCGGTCTGAGTACATTGACGCTGGTAAACAGCGAACTCAGAGGGACGAATGCCGGCAGCTTTGGCCTGGACAGTCGTGGCGGTGATGTTCGCGCATTGGCAGGCACACTGATCAGCGGCGACAGCGCAGGCGTACGGATGACCAATGACGCTGGCGGCCAGGGCACAAATACATTGTTGCTGGACAACTCCACTGTAGAAGGCCGTAGCGGGCCGGCGATCCTGGTGGAAGGCGGCGTTCAAGGCGCGACGATTCAAGTGCAGAACAACAGTGTTCTGCGGGCGGCTGATGGCACTCTGTTGAAAGTACAAGGCGCTTCCACTGCGGCAATGAATGTCGTCGGCAGTGCGTTGGAAGGCAACGTGCAAGTGTTGCAGAACAGCACAGTGGACCTCTCGTTCAACGGCGCCTCGATGGTGGGGGACATCCTGCGTGAAAACGGCTCCACCGCCAATGTCACCCTGAACAATGGCTCATCGTTCACCGGGCGCTTGAACAACAGCAACCTGACGCTCAACCAGTCGAGCCTGACCATGGTCGACAATGACAGCATCGACAACTTGTCGATGAACGACGGTATCGTCAATTTCGGTGCACCTGGCGCGCAGCGTGCGAATCGTCAACTTGAGGTCGGTACGCTTTCCGGAAACGGCATCATTGCCATGCAGGGCAATTTCCAGACCGGTGAAAGCGACTTGCTGAAAGCCGATACGGCGAATGGCAGCTACGAGTTGGCCGTCAACGCTTCGGGCAAGGACGCGACGTCTCCTCAGCAACTCACGCTGGTGCAAATTGCCAATAACAACGCAGCTTTCTCGCTGCTGGGAGGCCGGGTCGATGTTGGGACATTTGAGTATGATTTGGCCGAAAGAACCAACGCAGCCGGTGACGCAGAGTATTACCTGAACCCGACCACCCGTCTCACGTCCGGCGCGCAATCAGTGGCGGCCCTGTTTCAAACGGCCCTTACCGTGTCGTACGGCGAGTTGAAGTCGCTGGAATACCGCATGAGCGAGTTGCAGGCGGACGACAAGCGCCATGGCCTGTGGGTACGGTCATATGGCAACAAATGGAACGTTGACGATGGTTCGTCGGGTGTGGGTTATCGTCAACAGCAGCAGGGTTTCACCCTGGGTGCCGACACCCGGTTGGGTGACAGTCCCTGGAAGGTCGGTATGCTGGCGGGTTACAGCAAATCCGATGTGGACCTCAATGGTGGCACCTCGGCCGAGGTCAACAGCTACTACTTCGGCCCCTATTTTGGCTGGCTGAATCGCGACACCGGCTACTACGTTGATGGCGCCCTGAAGTTCAACCATTTCCGTAATGAGTCCAAGGTCCGCATGAGCGATGGCAAACGTGCCGAGGGCGATTACAGCAACTCGGCAGTGAGTGCGATCGTAGAAGGTGGCCGCAATATTGATCTCGGGGATGGCTGGTTCGCCCAACCTTCTGCCCAGGTATCCGCGGCCGTCATCCAGGGCAAGAACTATCGTCTGGACAACGACATGGAGGCCGAAGGTGACCGCACACATTCGTTGCGCAGCAAGCTGGGCGTCATGGCCGGTCGAAGCATCGACCTGGGTAATACTCAGGTACGTCCATACGGGCGGGTGGCGGCGGTCCATGAGTTTGCATCGAACGACAACAACGTGCGGGTCAACGGAAACCCGATCAACAACAACTTGTCGGGTTCTGGTTTCGAAGTCGGTGCCGGGGTGACAGTTTCGGTGTCCGAGAACCTGCGTTTTGATGTCGGTGTCGATTATGCCAAGGGTAAAAATATCGAACAGCCGGTGGCCGCCACCTTTGGTTTGAACTATCAGTTTTAAATGTCAGAGACGAAAAAAAACCGCTGTCAGCGGTTTTTTTTTCGTTCTGTCTGTTGCACGTTTTTCTAGTCTTCGGAAGGGGCTCTGGCCACGACACTCCATTTATTGGACTCAGCCTTTTCATCTAGTGTCAGGGCGCTAATCTCATAGATTGTCCCGACTGACAGACCGCTTAGGAAAAAGACCCACCTGCCCTCATCGTCGGTGGACTCTGAATCAGCTCGGATAGCACCGTTGACCTTGATCTTGACCGCACTGTTCGGCGTATGGAGGCCCCTGGCAATAAGCCAGCTCTTGTTTATGTCTCCCCCATTAGCAATTACGTTCCCTTCATCATCGTAGATACGGGTTTCTGTAGGCGCGGTGGTAGCCGCTTCCACTGTAATCGTGTATGGCCCAGCCGTGCCGCCACCTGAGTATTTTGCTGTGACGGTGAAGGCGTGGGTGGCTTCGGTCAACAAGCCTGTTGGATGTCTGTAGCGACCGTTTTGATCCACAGTCGCGTCACCCAGCGTGTCACCATTTTTGAATACTTCAACCTTCTCGCCCGGTTCGCCTTCGCCTTCCACAAACAGGGAAGTCTCAGGTGTTGTGGTGCCGTCGGGAACTTCAACTCCGCCAGCGGTAGTGACCTTGTCTAGGGTGATTGGCGTGATAACGTCCTCTTTCACGGTAAATTTGAAAGGGGGCGACACCTTGCCATTGGCACCCTTCACCGTGATGTTGTAGGAGCCTGGATCCAGATCCTCCAGCTTGAAAGTGCATATTCCGCAGGCATTGGTTAGCTCGGTTTTAAGTGAAGTATCGCCATCAAGCACTTCGGCATTCTGGTTCGGGGGCGCATTGCAGGTAATGGTGACTGAAGTCTCACTAATGGTGTCACCGTCAGCAATCGGCTTTCCGTCGGCAACTACCGAATTTATGATTGGCGTGTCGGTAGCGACGGTAAACTTTCTAGGAATCGATACAGGTTGGTTAGCCCATTTGCCTACAGCGAACACACTGTAGCAATCGAACTTCGGCGCATCGAGCAGTGGCGTCACCCACTCACCGGCGCTGTTGCTTGTTGCTTCACCCAGCTTGTCGTTACCGTACATTATCCAGACTAAGCTGTTCCGTTCGGCGTTGATGCCGCCAACTTTTAAAGATGTTTGGTAGGTAGTTCGGTTAATGATGGTCGAGCCGCCGGGATCAACGATTGTACTGATCGTTAACTGATTTTCATCAGTATCTTGGGGCGTAAGCAATGAACTGTTCGAGGGGGTAACAGCCATGATCATGACTCCGGTTGGTCAAGGGGACGGAGTGATTTAAGGCCTCGAACAGTTGAGTTGGCTACTGTCAGAAATAACAGGTTTGAATGTATTTCCGATGAGTGGAGGGGAAACTGGCAGAAGTTGAAAGCAGGCTAATCCGCTATTAACAGCGTCGAGATGTTCAGGATCAACGCAGGGTTTTCTGCCGAAGAATGTAAACCGTCACCAGCACCGCACTGGTCAGCATAAAACCGCGTGCCCACGGCAGGGGCACCAGGTAACACGACAACAGAATGCTCACCCACATAAGGCCAATCGCGTAGACCTTGCCCTTGAGCGGAATGCCGTTGCCGTCGAGGTAGTCGCGAATCCACGGGCCCAGCCGCGGATGCTCCACCAGCCAGCTATAAAAGCGCGGTGAACTGCGAGCGAAGCACGCGGCCGCCAGTAGCAGGAAAGGCGTGGTGGGCAACACCGGCAGGAAAATCCCGATCACCCCCAGCGCTACGCTCAGCCAGCCGATGGCCAGCAGCCCGTAACGCAACATCAGGGAGCGGTGGCCTATGGGGTTGTCCATAGGCAGAACCTTAGTGGTGACGTGGCTTGAGGATCGCCGGTTTTTCGTCTGGCGCGTTGCACAGCAGGTACAGCGCGGTCAGGGCTTCCGGGATCTGCACGATCATGTCGTCCATCAGGTTGGCGTCTTTGGCGATGTCTTCGAACTCAGGCTGTTCGTCGAACAGGCCGGAACCGACCATGATCGGCAGCAGCATTTCGCTGACTTCGTCTTCGGCGGTTTCGAACCAGGACGCTTCGCGCAGGAACACGCCTTCCATGAAGCCGATGCACCAGCCGCGCAGGTCGGAGTCATCCGGCTCGTCGCCAAGGTCGAGGTCGCATGGCAGCTCGAACTCTTCATCGGATGCCAGTTGGCGAGCGATGTGAGCCTTGAGAGCCAGCAGGGTGGATTCGATCGCTTCACGCTCGGTGTCGTCGGCGTAATGCGGCTCTTCGGCGAAGAGGGCATCGATCCATTCGCGGTCGGGAACGCTTTCGGAACAGATCGACAAGGCGGTGAGGTAGCCGTGGGCGGCCACGTAGTCCAGCGCCTCGTCATGCAGTTCATCAGCGTCGAGGAAGACTTGCAGGCGGGTTAGTTGCTCAGCGAAGGACATTAAAGGGCTACCTTGGGAATTAAACAGATGCGGGAATTCTAGGCCTTCTTGAGCACTCAGGCCAGCCGCGCGGGATATTTGCAACGCTGGGACCTCACAAGCACCGCAATCCCTGTGGGAGCGAGCCTGCTCGCGATGAGGTCGGTACATCCAATACATTTATCGCCTGACATGCCGCCATCGCGAGCAGGCTCGCTCCCACAGGGATTGCGGTGTTTGTCCTTATGTGTCTTCTCAGCGGCGCCCTTTGCAAGCGAGGCCTCGGGTATACTCCCGCGTTTTGTGATGCCCTGCTGGCGTCGCGGCTGAAATGTGAAGCGTCATGCAATGTGCACTTACGATTTGTCAGTGCAGTCTTGCGGATCCTGACCCAGCCTTGCAGGGATGTTTCGGTGATTTTTGGAGTTTTTATGCTCGAACAGGCTCAACGCGTCCTCAAGGACATCTTCGGCTACGACAGTTTCCGTGGCCGTCAGGGTGCGATCATTGAGCGCGTGGCCAGTGGCGGCGACGCCCTGGTACTGATGCCTACCGGTGGCGGCAAATCCCTGTGCTTCCAGGTGCCGGCGCTGTTGCGCGAAGGCCTGGCGGTGGTGGTGTCGCCGCTGATCGCGCTGATGGACGACCAGGTGGCGACCCTCGAGGAACTGGGCGTCGCCGCCGCTGCGTTGAACTCCACGCTGAGCGCCGAGCAACAACGCGACCTCGCCGCGCGGATCAAACGCGGTGAAGTGAAAATGCTTTATCTGGCGCCTGAGCGTCTGGTCCAGCCGCGCATGCTGGCCTTCCTGCAAAGCCTTGAAATCGCCTTGTTCGCCATCGACGAAGCGCATTGCGTGTCGCAATGGGGTCACGACTTCCGCCGCGAATACCTGCAACTGGGTCAGTTGGCGGAGTTGTTCCCCAACGTCCCGCGCATCGCCCTCACCGCGACTGCCGACAAGCGCACCCGGGAAGAGATCGTCGATCGCCTGCATCTGCAGAATGCCGAACGCTTCCTCTCCAGTTTCGACCGTCCGAACATTTTCTATCGCATCGTGCCCAAGGAACAGCCGCGCAAGCAGTTGTTGGCGTTCCTCGCCGAACGACGCAGCGATGCCGGCATCGTCTATTGCCTGTCGCGCAAAAAAGTCGACGAAGTGGCGGTGTTCCTCAGCGAGCAAGGCTTCCCGGCCCTGCCGTATCACGCCGGTCTGGCCAACGAAACCCGTGCCCACCACCAGAAGCGCTTCCTCAACGAGGAAGGCCTGATCATGGTCGCCACCGTGGCATTCGGCATGGGCATCGACAAGCCCAACGTGCGTTTCGTCGCGCACCTCGATCTGCCGAAATCCCTTGAGGCGTACTACCAGGAAACCGGGCGCGGCGGCCGTGACGGTCTGCCGGCGGATGCGTGGATGGCCTACGGCCTGCAAGACGTGGTGATGCTCAAGCAGATGCTGCAGAACTCCGAAGGTGACGAGCGTCACAAGCGTCTGGAGCAGCACAAGCTCGACGCGATGCTCTCCCTCTGCGAAGAAACCCGCTGCCGGCGTCAAACCTTGCTGGCCTACTTCGACGAAGACATGCCCGAGCCGTGTGGCCACTGCGACAACTGCGTCGACGGCGTACAGACCTGGGACGCCACCGAGCCGGCCCGTCAGGCGCTCTCGGCGATTTACCGCACCGGTCAGCGTTATGGCGTCGGCCATCTGGTGGATGTGTTGTTGGGCAAGGACAACGAAAAAGTCCGCAGCTTTGGCCATCAGCATCTGTCGGTATACGGTGTCGGCAAGGCGATGGGCGAGAGTGAGTGGCGTTCCCTGTTCCGGCAGCTGGTGGCCCGTGGTCTGGCCGATATCGATCTCGAAGGCTACGGCGGCCTGCGCCTCAGTGACACCTGTCGGCCTCTGCTCAAAGGCGAAGTGACGCTGGAATTGCGCCGCGACCTCAAGCCGCAAACCACGGCGAAAAGCAGCAAGAGCCAGGCGAGCCAACTGGTCCGTGGCGAAGAGCGCGAACAGTGGGAAGCCTTGCGTGCCTTGCGTCGCAAGCTCGCCGAAGAGCACGGTGTGCCGCCTTATGTCATCTTCCCCGATTCGACGTTGCTGGAAATGCTCCGCAGCCAACCGACTTCGCTGTCGGAAATGGCCACGGTCAGCGGCGTCGGTGCACGCAAACTCGAACGGTATGGCGAGGCCTTCCTCGAAGTGCTCGGTGGCCAGGTCGAGGCACCGAAAGTGGTGGCCGACGTGCGCCACGAACTGATCACCCTCGCTCGGGCCGGCATGACGCCGCTGCAAATTGCCGGTCAATTGCAGTGCTCGGAAAAGAATGTCTACACCATGCTCGCCGAAGCCATTGGCAAGCAGCAGTTGTCGCTGGAACAGGCGCTGGACCTGCCCGAAGACTTGATGGGCGAAGTCCAGGATGCGTTTCTCGACGGCGAGGGCGAGTTGCCGCCGGTGGCGGAGATTGCCGCGCTGTTCGCCGGTCGCGTGCCGGAAGGTGTTTTGTACTGTGTTCGAGCCGCGCTGCAATCGGAATTCGAGATCTGAATTTCAAATCCCGGACAGGGTTGTATTGATGTAACGATTCAGTACATAGCAAGCCTTGCCTCTGGGCAAGGGTCATGCTTAGCTGACTAATAATTAGTTTTTCTCTTATTTCAGTCTAACCATGAGTGTTTTATGCCGTTAACCGATCAACACCGCTTTGGCATGCAACTGGCCCAGATGTCGCGCGGCTGGCGTGCCGAACTGGACCGCCGTCTGGCCGGTCTGGGTTTGTCCCAGGCGCGCTGGCTGGTGTTGCTGCATCTGGCGCGTTTCGAAGAGGCACCGACCCAGCGCGAACTGGCGCAAAGCGTCGGCGTCGAAGGGCCGACCCTGGCGCGATTGCTCGACAGTCTGGAGAGTCAGGGCCTTGTCCAGCGTCAGGCCGTGGTGGAAGACCGCCGGGCGAAAAAAATCCTCCTCTGTGCCCCGGCCCGTCCCCTGATCGAACAAATTGAAACCATTGCCACTCAACTGCGTCACGAGCTGTTTGAAGGCGTCGACGAGGCGGATTTGAAGGTCTGCATGCGCGTTCACGGGCACATCCTGGCCAACCTGGAAAAATCTTGAGGCAGAACCGGGTGTAAGGTTTTTGAGATACCCCGTTCGGCAGACTATAAAGAACTACTAGGCAATATCGTGTTCGTACCGGATGTGCGAACACGCACCGGTTGGTTCTGGTTATCTAAGGGATGCTCATGCTCGAGAGTTGGCACGTTGTAATGCGCTGGTGCGCCAGGCTGGTTCTGGCGGGTGGGGCCGTGACTTACTCTGCATTCGCCCCTGCTTTGGGCCTGGGAGAAATCACCGTGCATTCGGCGCTGAATCAACCGCTGCGTGCCGACATCGATCTGGTGGATGCTGCCGGTCTGGAGGAGGGCGATCTGTCCGTCAGTCTGGCGACCGCGGACGAATTCAGTCGCGCCGGTGTCGAGCGGGTGTTCTTTCTCAATGACCTGAAGTTCACGCCCATCCTGCGGGGCAACCGCAGTCTGATCCGGGTGAGCTCCAATAAAGTCGTCAACGAACCTTTCCTGAATTTCCTCGTGCAGCTCAATCAGCCCAATGGGCGTGTGCTGCGCGAGTACACGGTGCTGATCGATCCGCCGGGCACGCCGGGGATCGTGCCGGTGACTGACGAACCGGTCGCCAACTCCCCGAACTCTCCATACCCGAGCGTCAAACCGGCCGTTGCACCGCCCGCCGCGGCCAAAAAAACGGCCCCTAAAGTTGAACAGCCCGCCGCGCCCGTCATTGATCCCGTCGCCGAGCAATTGGCCGCCAGCGTGCTGCAAAACCAGCAACTGCAAAAAAACGTCGATGAACTGAATGCAAGACTTCAGGTCCAGGACGAACAGATCACCGGTCAGAAAAAACAGATAACCGAGCTGCAAACGCAATTGGCGGAGGCCCAGGCGCCCCCGGTTATGCCTGAGGTTATCGCGCCAGCCCCGGTCGCGTTGCAAGCGCCCGAGACCTCCAACTGGCCAATGATCATCGGATTGTTGGCGTTGGTGTCATTGCTGTTGCTGGGCTGGTTCGTTCGTCGCCAACGACAGCAGGTTCCCGTCCAGGCCGAGGATCCTCCCGTTTTGCCGTCGCGACACGAGCCGGTACTCGATCAATTCGTGGAGCCGTCAGCGAAGCCCGCCCCACTGACATCTGCGCACGAACATCATGATGAAACGCCGTCAGGGGATGTACTGGAAGGCGTCGGCATCTACCTGGCCTATGGTCGTTTTTCCGAAGCGGCTGGCTTGTTGCGCGATGCTTTGGCGAAGGAACCACAGCGCACGGATCTGGCCGTGCAGTTGCTGGAAGTCCTCGGCAAGCAAGGTGACGGGCCCGCCTATGACGTCCAGGAAAACAGCCTGCGAGAGGCCGGGTTCGATGCTCAGCAACTTCAGGACATTCGTGCCCGCTACCCGAAACTGGCCAATGCGGTGCCAGTGGCTGCAGCGACAGCCATCACAACACCGGTGAAATCCGAAGAATCGCCAGGCGACGAGTTCCAGCTGAATCTGGATGACCTGTCGATGGATTCGAACTGGGACCTGGTCAGTCCGTTTGAAAACACTAAACCCGCGTACAAACTACCCGAGGTTGCCGAACCTGCGTTCACCTCGAACCTGCACGTGATGCCCGATGTGTTCGAGATGCCTGAAGAGCCGACATTGGACGAGCCTGAGTTGGAGTGGGTCGCGGAACCTGACTCACAGTCTCTGGACGACGATTTTCTCAACGAGTTCAAGGATGCCGACCCGTCATTCGAGCTTGAAGCGCTTAGCCTGGAACCCGCCGTGCCGGACAACGCAGGCAAACTGGAACAGGCTCAGAACTGCATCGATGACGGCGATCTGAACAGTGCCATCGAGCTGCTGAACGAATTGCTCAAGGACGGCGATGAGCCGCTTAAACAAACCGCTCGGACATTGTTGGCCGGTATTCGCTGAACCACTATCATGGCGGCGCCCTCTGGTTCAGGAGTTTCCTCGTCATGACCGCGCACAAACCGGAAATCGTCATCACCTACTGCACGCAATGCCAATGGCTGTTGCGTGCCGCGTGGCTGGCGCAAGAGCTGCTCAGTACCTTTGGCGATGACTTGGGCAAGGTGTCGCTGGTGCCTGGCACCGGTGGTGTGTTTCACGTTTTCTGTAACGACGTGCAGATCTGGGAGCGCAAGGCGGACGGCGGTTTTCCGGAGGCCAAGGTGCTGAAGCAACGGGTCCGCGATCAGATCGATCCGGACCGCGACCTCGGGCACAACGACCGCACTCAGTGAGACGCGGCTTCGGCAGTGACCGTTTTCTTGCTTGAACCGCCGCAGAGCCTGCTGGTCACCACAATCGCAACGATGATCAAGGCGCCGCCGATCAGCATGCGCAGCGTCGGGTTTTCATTGAACAGCAGCCACGCCATGGTGATGCCGTACACCGGCTCCAGCGCAAACACCACGGCGGCGGTGCGCGCCTTGATCACCGCGAGGCTGGCGACGAACAGGCTGTGAGCGACGCCGGTGCAGAAAACCCCGAGCAGGCCGATCCACAGCCAGTCAATGGCACGGACTTCGCTCAACTGAGGCGCCGCCACTGGCAGCAAACACAACGCGACCACCACGTTCTGGCACAGCGCCGCCTGTACCGGCGGAATTCTTGCGGAGCTGGCCCGGTTGGTCAGGGACAGTAGCGCGAACAGTAAACCGGAGCCCATCGCCCACAACAGGCCGGTGGTGGCGCCGCTGGCAAGATCGAAATCAGGCGTGACCAGCACCAGCCCGACACTCACCAGCACCACCAGCAGGACTTCATTGGCGCGAATCCGCTCGCGGAAAACAAGCCCTTCCAGGATCACGGTAAATGCCGGAAAACTGGCGAAACCCAAGGTCGCGATCGCCACACCTGCGACCTTCACCGCGATAAAAAAACTCACCCAGTGCCCGGCCAGCAGCAAACCGCTGAGCAGCAGGCGGCGCCAGTCCACGGCTTGCAGTTTCTGCCAGCGCGTCTGGCTGGCGAACCGCGCGAAAACGGCCAGGGCGAGCACGGCAAAGGCCGCGCG
The DNA here is from genome assembly GCF_949767765.1 of Pseudomonas sp. IT-P171. Taxonomy (NCBI): domain Bacteria; kingdom Pseudomonadati; phylum Pseudomonadota; class Gammaproteobacteria; order Pseudomonadales; family Pseudomonadaceae; genus Pseudomonas; species Pseudomonas sp. IT-P171. Next base: position 15,702 of record NZ_CATKQN010000019.1, on the reverse strand, counting down.
ACCGAAGACGATGACGGCGGGGGAGGCGGCGGCGAGTTTGCCGAACACACCGGTCAGGCCAAACATCAGAGCGCCGATATGCAAAGCGCCGAGGGCGGTACGGGGAGTCATTGCGATCCTTGACAGTGAACCAAACGGAGTACATTGAACCGCGTGAGAACAGTTATGTCTGTCGTCAGGCTCGCATCATTTGTCGCCAGCCTCGCGCCGCAATTTGCCGGGGGAAGCCCCAAACTCTCGCAACACTGCCGCTGAAAACGCACTTTGCGAGCTGTAGCCAACCCGGCTGGCAATCTCGCCGATGGGCAATGCCGAATCCCGCAACAGACTCACGGCCATGTGCAAACGACGACTGCGAATGTAGTCCATCGGCGTCTGCCCGCATTCAGCGACAAACCGCGCATGCAGCCTAGCGCTGGACAACCCGGCGATGCGCGCCAGATCAGCGACTTGCAGCGGGTAGGCCGCGTACTGATCGATGTGCGCGTTCAACGCGGCGTAGGGCAGGCGCCGCCCGCCCGTCACGTGTGGTCTGGCATGGTTGAGGCTGGCCAGCAACAGCACCGCGCCTTGTTGCGCGATCAGCGGGTCGCTGACCTGACTGCCCGCCAGCCAGTTCACCAATTGATTTTGCCCGGCATTCAGGGGCAGACGCCCGGCGTTGTCGAGCAAACGGCGGCTGGCATCGGCGTGCTCGCCAAGCGACTGAGCCACCCATTGATCACTGGGCACGTCCAGCACCAGGCAGCGGCTGCCATTGGCGCTGCCACAGGCATGATGGAAACCGGACGGAACCACCACGAAACTCTGCTGAACCACCTGGCTGCCATGCCCGTCGACCTCGAAATCCAGCGCGCCCGAGAGCCCGAACACCAGTTGCGCGTGGTCGTGACTGTGGACGATCAGGTCGTGAGTGTATTGGCGCAGCGTGAGGATCGGTCTCATCGCAGGTCTCCCGGGTAAGGCCGTCAGTCTACACCGAGGCCGTCCATGCGCGCTGTCACAGGACTGACTTGTCATTGTCATGGGCAATTAACCGGGCCGGCGCAAGCTTGCAAAAACAATCGCAGAGGGTTGCCCATGACCAGCGCCGAGCTCGCCAAACCCAGTCGTAAGCAACGTGTGCGGACCTTATGGATTTCCGATGTGCACCTGGGCACCCGGGATTGCCAGGCCGAGCACTTGTCGCAGTTTCTCAAGGGCTACCACGCGGACAAGATCTACCTGGTCGGCGACATTATCGATGGCTGGAAACTGCGCAGTGGCATGTACTGGCCGCAAGCGCACACCAACGTGATCCGTCGCCTGTTGACCATGAGCAAGCGCGGCACCGAGGTGATCTACGTCACCGGCAACCACGACGAATTCCTGCGCCGTTACTCGAAGCTGATTCTGGGCAACATTCAATTGGTGGATGAAGCGGTGCACGTGACTGCCGATGGCCGTCATTTGCTGGTGATCCATGGTGACCAGTTTGACGTGATCACCCGTTATCACCGCTGGCTGGCCTTTCTCGGCGACTCGGCCTACGAATTCACCCTGACCCTCAACCGTTGGCTCAACCACTGGCGTGCGCGTTATGGCTACGGTTACTGGTCGCTGTCGGCGTACCTCAAGCACAAGGTGAAAACCGCCGTCAGCTTCATCAGCGACTTCGAAGAAGCCATCGCCCACGAATGCGTCAAACGCGAATTGCACGGGGTGGTGTGCGGGCACATTCACCATGCCGAAATCCGCAAGGTCGGCGAAGTGGACTACCTCAATTGCGGGGACTGGGTGGAATCGTGCACGGCGCTGATCGAGCATTGGGATGGTTCGATCGAGTTGTTCCGGTTGGCGGATGCCCAGGCGCGGGAGGCAGAATTGAAGGCTATCAAGGTCGCGGAGCCCGCGTAAAAAATCAAAACATCGCAGCCTTCGGCAGCTCCAACATGGAAATGTGGTCCTCTGTAGGAGCTGCCGAAGGCTGCGATCTTTGATCTTAGGCCGGCATATGCTCTTCCATCGCCGCCTTGTAAATTGAATGTTTGGGCTGGGCAAACAACCGCTCCATCATCGGCTCGAAGAAACTCAGCGGCAGCGTGTCGTAATCCGGATCAAACGCCGCCGCATCGTACTTCGCGCAGAATTCGATGGTCGCCTGATACTGCGGATGTCCGCTGAACTGCTCGCGCAGATGTCGATCCATGCCCAAGTGATGGAAGAAGTAGTAGCCCTGGAAGATCCCGTGTTTCTCCACCATCCACAGATTCTCGGCGCTGACGAAGGGCTTGAGGATCGCCGCTGCGATGTCTGGATGGTTGTAGGAGCCCAAGGTGTCGCCGATGTCGTGAAGCAGGGCGCACACCACGTACTCTTCGTCGCGGCCATCGCGCCAGGCACGGCTGGCGGTTTGCAGCGAATGGGTCAGACGATCCACCGGGAAGCCGCCAAAATCACCCTCAAGCAGTTTCAGGTGCGCCACAATCCGTGTCGGCAATTGTCTCGCATAGGCACTGAAGTCGGCGGCGATGATCGCCCAGTCCTCCTGCGTACCGTCCTGCATGTGGGTGAAACGGGCATTCGCATTCATCGGCTATCCTCTTGTTCTTGTCGAAAGGGATTTTTCCAGTGTAGGACCTGTGACCATCAGCACACTGACTGCGCAGGACGCATTGCTGGCCAATCGGGCCTAGAACGGCACGCGGCCCAGAATCATGTCGCGGTACATGACGAAGTCGCCAAGCAGGCTGTAAAGCGGATGTTGAAAAGTCGCAGGACGGTTCTTTTCAAAGAAGAAATGCCCGACCCAGGCGAAGCTGTAGCCGGCCAGCGGAACGGCCAGCAACAACAGCCAGGCGCCTTTGCCGATGGTCAGGGCCAGAATGAAAATAACCAGTGTCGTGCCGATGAAGTGCAATCGTCGGCAGGTACTGTTGCTGTGTTCACTCAGGTAATACGGGTAAAACTCGGCGAAGCTATTGAAACGTTTGAAGTTTTCCACGACTGCGATCTCTGTGGTTATTGTTCTGATTGCAAGTTGTTCTGCGGGTAGCTTATTTGAGTCTAGAGTGATCATTGGCATCAGCCAGTGACAATGGGCGCCACTTTAGTATCCTTCGGAAATTGGCCGTAGCATGCGGCTCACCATGTAAGTAAACGCCATGAGCGAAAGAACGACTTCTGCAAGCTGGGCGATGGGGATTGTCAAAGCACTGGAAATGGACGGCCTGGATTGCCGGGTTCTGTTCAAACAGCTGGGGCTCGACTACGCGTCACTGGACGATCCGGATGCACGCTTCCCGCAAGATTCCATGACACGACTGTGGCAGCGCGCCGTCGAGCTGTCCGGCAACCCGGCGATCGGCCTGAACATGGGCAAGGTGGTACGACCGGCCTCCTTCCATGTGGCCGGTTATGCCTTGATGTCCAGTCAGACCCTGGCCGAAGGCTTTCAACGGCTGGTGCGTTATCAGCGGATCATCGCCGAAAGTGCCGACCTGAGTTTCCGTCTGCTGGACGAGGGTTATGCGCTGATTCTGACGGTCCACGGCGACCACCTGCCACCGACCCGACAAAGTGCCGAAGCCTCGCTGGCCTGCGCGCTCGCATTGTGCGGCTGGCTGACCGGGCGCACCCTGCAACCGCGCAAGGTGCTGGTGCAGGGCGAACAGCCCGCCGATCTTGAACCTTATAAACAAGCCTTCCATGCGCCGTTGGTGTTCAACGCGCCCTATGACGCGCTGATCTTCGAACGCGCCGACATGGAAGCACCATTGCCGACCGCCAACGAGGCCATGGCGCTGCTGCATGACCGCTTTGCCGGCGAATACCTGGCGCGGTTTTCCGAAAGCCGCGTGACCCACAAGGCGCGGCAGGTGTTGTGCCGCTTGCTGCCCCAGGGCGAACCCAAGCGCGATACCGTGGCGCAAACGCTGCACCTGTCACAACGGACGTTACAGCGGCGCTTGCAGGAAGAGGGCACGAGTTTTCAGACGTTGCTCGATGACACCCGGCGCGAACTGGCCGAGCAATACCTCGCGCAGCCCACCATGACCCTGCTGGAAATTGCCTACCTGTTGGGGTTCGCCGATCCGAGCAATTTCTTCCGCGCCTTCCGACGCTGGTTCGACGCCACGCCCGGCGAGTACCGGGTGCGGCTGATGGAAGCGCCGAATCGGGTCAGTGACGCCAGAACGCCGGAATACACAGAACGAACACCGTGATGATCTCGAGTCGGCCGAGCAGCATGCCGAACGAGAGAATCCATTTGGCGGCATCCGGCAGCGTGGCGAAGTTACCTGCCGGGCCGATGGTCTCGCCGAGACCCGGCCCGACGCCCGACACGGTACTGGCCGCGCCGGTCAGGGCGGTCATCCAGTCGACACCGAGCAGCGACAGCAGCAAGGCGATCACGCAGATGGTGATGGCGAAGAAGAACGAGAACGTCAGGATCGAACGCACGATCTCTTCGTCGAGCCGGTGGCCGTTGTACTTCTGCTTGATCACCGCGCGGGGGTGAATCAGCTGGTTAAGGTTGGCCTTGAGCAGTATGTAGGCAACCTGGAAGCGGAAGATCTTGATCCCGCCCGCAGTCGATCCCGAGCAACCGCCGACAAACCCCAGATAGAAGAACAGCATCAGCGAGAAGTTGCCCCAGAGGCTGTAGTCGCCTAATGCAAATCCTGTCGTCGTCACCACCGATGTCACGTTCAGCGCCACATGCCGCAGCGCGTCCAGCCAATGCAGCTGGGTGGTCCACCAGTACCAGGTGCCGAGCACCAGCCACGTCACCAGTAACATGCCGAGCAAGCCTTGAACCTGCTGATCCTTGATGAGGGCCCGGCGGTTACCGCGCAAGGTGGCCACGTACAGCGTGAACGGCAGACTGCCGAGAATCATGATGACGACCGCCACCCAGTGCACCGCCGGTTGCGTCCACTTGGCCAGGGACTGGTCGGAGGTGGAGAAACCGCCGGTGGAAATTGCCGACATCGCGTGGTTGATCGCGTCGAACGGGCTCATTCCCGCCCACCAGAACGCCAGGCTGCCGAAAATGGTGATGCCGACGTAAGCCGCTACGATCAACCGCGCCACCATGTGCGAACGGGGCATGACTTTTTCGGAGCGGTCCGACGACTCGGTCTGAAACAGGCGCATGCCACCAATGCGCAGCAATGGCAGAATCGCGACCGCCATGCCGATGAAGCCGATGCCACCGATCCAGTGCAGCAATGAGCGCCACATCAGGATGCCGGGGGACATGTCATCCAGATGATTGAGCACCGTTGACCCGGTGGCGGTAATGCCGGACATGCTTTCAAAGAACGAGTCGGTGTAGCTGATGTGCTGGGTCAACAGGAACGGCAGTGCGGCGAAGATGCACACCACCAGCCAGCTGCTGACGGTCAGCAGGTACATGTCTCGCGGACGCAGGTGCACGTGCTCGGGACGACCGGGAATGACCAGCGCGAGGCCGGCGACAAAGGTGATCATGCTGGCCCAGAGGAACGACGGCAGGTCGCCGGTGCGCTCGAAAATCACCAGGGTGGCCATGGGCACGACCATGGCGATCGCCAGCGTGATCAGGAAGAGGCCGATGATGAAACCAATGAGACGTAAGGTCGGCAACGCCATGAAGTCCGCTCGGGCTGAAAGTAGGAAGGGCGCCATTCTACCCGTGGGGCAGGGCATGTAAACCGGCATCCCCGAGGCACTTGCAGCTAGAATAGCCAGACATTTTTTTCAGGAGGTGGCCGATGCAGGCTCTCGACGCTTTGCTCAACCGTGTTTCCGTTCCACGACTGGTCGACCCGGCCCCCAGCGCCGAGCAGCGCGAAGTGCTGTTTGGTGCCGCGATGCGTGCACCTGACCACGGCCATTTGCAGCCTTGGCGCTTCCTGACAGTCGAAGGCGCAGCGCGTGAGCAGATGGGCGAGTTGCTGGCCGAAGCTGCGAAACTGCAGGACGGCGATGTGTCCGAAGCTGCGCTGGACAAGGCGCGCAACGGCCCGCTGCGCGCACCGCTGGTGGTCGTGGTGATCGCGCGGGTGCAGGATCACGTCAAATACCCGAAGTCCGAGCAACTGCTGGCGGCTGGCTGCGCAGCGCACGGGATTTTGCTGGCGGCGTATGCGCAAGGGATTGGCGCGGTGTGGCGCACCGGTGATCTGGCGTATTCGGCGCATGTGGCGCAAGGGTTGGGATTGGCGGAAGGGGAGGAGGTGATTGCGTTTCTTTACCTGGGCACGCCGCAGAAAGAACCGCGTGTTGCGGAAAAAGCAGACCTCACCGAGTTCGTCAGCGCCTGGCCCGGCAAGGCCTGACACCACCGATCAAATGTGGGAGTGGGCTTACTCCCACAGGGGATCAGGGTTGGACGATGATTCCCGGCACCAACGGCAATTCCAGGCTGGCGATGAATCCGCCATCCGGATGATTGGCCAGCACCAGACTTCCGCCATGCCGCTCCGCCGCTCGGCGCGCAATGGCCAACCCCAGGCCGTGCCCTGCCGCCGTCTGCCCCGGAGCTCGATAAAACGGCTCACCCAACTGGCTCAAATGCTCGGCATCCACGCCGGGCCCGTGGTCGCGCACACTCACTACAATCCGCTCACCTTGCCGCACCGCCTGCATCTCGATCGGTCGCCCCACCGGGTTGAAGCGCTGAGCGTTGCGCAGCAGGTTGTCCACGGCGCGCTCGATCATCGTCGGCCAGCCTTTGAGGTTCAATTGCGGTTCGGCGTCGAGGCGAACGGTCTGTTCCGGCGAACCCAATTGCGCATCCTTTTGCAGCGTATTGAGCAGCGCATTCAGATCGACATCTTCAGCACTGGCGTTATCGGCATCGACCCGCGCCAGCACCAGAATCTCACTGATCAGCGCTTCGAGCCGGTCGCACTCGCGGGTCAGGCGCGGCGAGAGTTTTTCGCGCTCCTCGGGGCTGGCCCGTTCCGCCAGTGCCAGTGCAATGCGCAGCCGGGCGAGGGGCGAACGCAATTCGTGGGACACATCACGCAGCAGTTGCCGCTGACTGCTGATCAGGCTTTGCAGGCGTGCGCCCATGCGGTTGAAGTCGTTGGCCAGCACGCCGAACTCGTCGCGACGGTTGGCCAGTTTCACCAGGCTGTTTTGCTGGTACGTGGTTTGCCCCAGATCATGCACCGCGCCCCTCAGGCGGCTAAGCGGGCGGGTGATGGACAGGGTCACGAACAGGCTGAACAGGGTCAGCACCACCAGCGCGATACCCAGCGCACTCAGTGGCCAGAGCAGGCTTTCGCGGTGCCATGCGTCCAGCTCGGGGTGCGGAATGCGGTAGATCAGCAGGTAGGTATCGCCGGTTTTGGCGCTGGTGTATTCATCGGTCAGACGGCGCCACGGCAGGCGCCGGTCATCGTTGTTCTGTCGCGCTTCGAAGGCCGCCGCGCGACGAGGGAAGGTGCCGCGAACGACTGGATCACCGCTCTCGTTAAGCACCTGAACGTCGATGTGATACTGGCGTTTGCGCTGTTCCAGAATGTCTTGGGCGGCTTCTTCGCCTTGTGCTTCGTAGGTTTGCGTCCACTGCTCGGCCAGAGTGTTGAGGCCCGGGTGGCGGCTGAGAATCCAAGCATCCTGGTTGAGCATGTGCCCGAGCAGAATGGAAAGCCCTGCCACCAGAGCGATAGCCAGCCAGAAGCTGGCCAGGATACGCCAGAACAATGAACGCACAGAAAGTCCTCGAACAAACACAATCCCATGTGGGAGAGAGCCACAGAGGCTCGCTTCTACATTGAATTGAGGGGGCAGACCCAACGGGGTTCAGCCGTTGGGTCCAGGGTTAGCGCATTATTGCGCTTTTTGCGGTTGTTGCGCTTTCCACGCCTTGAACTCGGCCCATTCGGCGCGGCGCTCGGCCTGTTTTTTCTGGATCTCGTCGAATTGCTTCTGTTGATCCGGTTTCAGCAGGGCGCGCACATCAGCCTCGGCTTTCTTGTGGTTGGCGGCCATCTCGTCCTTCATGGCTTTCTGGTCGGCTGGCGAGAGTTTTTCCAGGTACTTGTCGACCACTTGCTTACGCTCGTGCATCTGCTCGCCCATGATCTTGCGGATCTGCTCGCGCTGTTCGCGGCTCAGGTCCAGTTGGCTGTACGGGCCTTTGCCGTGCATGCCGTGCATCTGGCCGCCGTGGCGCGAGCCGTCCATCGGACCACCCATCGGGCCGGCACCTTCAGGCATGGCCATGGCAACGGTCGGCAGGGCGGCGGCGAACATCAGAGCGATAAGAGTCTTGCGCATGGTGAATCTCCTTGTCTCGTTCCCGGTACGTTCCGGATGAGTTCAGATTACGGAGATCAAGGTCAGCGGCGGTCAGCGGAGCGTAAAGCTTGGGTAAAGACGATTTCTCGCCGACCTGACAAATGTAGCTGGCAGTAACCCGTGGGGAGGGCGCTTGCTCCCGCTGGACTGCGCAGCAGGCCTTCTTTTGGGGCCGTTTTGCAACCCAGCGGGAGCAAGCGCCCTCGCCACAGGTTGCTGTTGTCCGGTTTACAGACTGTAGTAATAACCACGGCTGCGCAGGGCGACGATACGCGGGCGGCCGTCGGGGTGGGGGCCGATCTTTTTGCGCAGGTTGCTGACGTGCATGTCCAGGCTGCGGTCGTACAGGGTCAGTTTGCGGCCGAGGGCGATTTGCGCCAGTTCCTGTTTGTCCAGCGGCTCGCCGGGTTGCTTGAGCAAGGCTTCGAGCAGGCGGCTTTCGGACACCGTGAGGGTGAATTCCTGTTCATCGATGCTGACCACGCCGCGCACCGGGCTGAAACACAGATCGCCCAGTTCGAGCTGGCTGGACACCGCCGTCGGATGACTGCGGCGCAATACTGCGCGCAGGCGGGCGGTCAGCTCTCGCGGGTCGCACGGCTTGGCCAGGTAATCGTCGGCGCCCAGTTCCAGGCCGAGGATGCGATCCAGCGGCTCGCCGCGGGCCGATAGCATCAGCACCGGCAAATCCGGGTGATCGCTGCGCAATTGCTTGAGCAATTCCAGACCGCTGCCGTCCGGCAGCATGACGTCCAGCACCACGGCGGCCGGGGAGGTTTCGGCCAGCGCGCGACGGGCGCTCTGGCCGTCGTGGCACGCACGGACCTGGAAGCCTTCCTGGCTCAGCCAACTGACCAGCAGCTCGCACAGCTCCTGATCATCATCAATTAATAACAGCTCGCTCATGACTCACTCAATTTAGCCATTGTCGACGTTTTCGACTTGCACCACTGGCGAAGATACCGCAGAGCAGGGCCAATAGCGCTACTCCCGCGCCGATCACGAACCATTGCTGCTGGTCTGTGAGAAAACGCGGCAGCGGACTGCTGGCCTGGGCCTCCTTGAGTTGCAGCTTCAGACGCTGGTTCTCCTGGCGCAACCGGCTCAGTTGAGCGCTTTCGCGTTCGGCATCGGCATTTTGCAGTTGTTTGCTCAGTTCTTCTCGTTGCTGTTCGCTCACCTTCAAGCGCTGCTGCAACTCGGTGATCTGGCTGCCGGCGCTCAAGGACAGCGGCGTTGCGCTTTCTTCACCGTGGGCAGGTGCCACGATCGACAACGTGACCAACATCAGACACAACGGACCTTTGCGCATCGGAGCTCCTGATTCCAATCGATTATTGGGCAGGTTGTCGGCAGGCAAACGAGAATAATGAGCGATTGAGAGCGCGATGAACCGACAAGGTTCATCGCGCGGGAGGAATTTACGGCAGGACTTGCTTGAACGGCTTGACCGAAACGTTGGCGTAGACGCCTGCGGCGATGTACGGATCGGCGTCGGCCCAGGCCTGGGCGGCGCTCAGGGAATCGAATTCGGCGACAATCAGGCTGCCGGTGAAACCCGCAGCGCCCGGATCATTGCTGTCGACCGCCGGATGCGGGCCGGCCAATACGATACGACCTTCGCCCTTGAGCACTTGCAGGCGCTCAAGGTGTGCAGGCCGTGCGGCCAGGCGGGCTTCCAGGGAGTTGGCGACGTCTGTGGCAATGATTGCGTAAAGCATGTCAGTCCTCGGTTTTTGGCGTGGTGGTATCGGCGTCGTGCAGGTGGCGGGACAGGTAAATACCCTGGGCGACCAGGAACAGCAACGTCATGCCCAGGCTGCCGAAGACCTTGAAGTCGACCCAGTAGTCCTGGAACGTGAACGCGACGAACAGGTTGGCGGCACCGCAAAACAGGAAGAACGCGATCCAGGCGATGTTCAGGCGCGTCCAGACCAGGTCCGGCAGGGTCAGCGCGTGGCCCATGATGCGTTTGATCAGCAACTGGTCACCGATGAAATGGCTGCCGATGAACGCCAGCGCAAACAGCCAGTTGACCACCGGCGCTTTCCATTTCAGGAAGGTTTCGCTGTGGAACGCCAGGGTCAGGCTGCCGAAGACCAGGCAGGCGATGAGGGTCAGCCACTGGCTCTTTTCCAGCTTGCGCTGCTTGATGAAGAGTGTGCCGTAGACGACCAGGGAGCTGATGATCAGCATCGCGGTGGCGCTGTAGATGCCTCCGACAGTCAGTTGATGACCGCCAATGTCAACGACCCGTGGGTCGATCTTGAAAACAATGAAAAACAGCAGGAGCGGGATGAAATCGATGAATTGTTTCACAGTGGCAGCCAGAAGCAGGATGTGGCGGCATAATAACAAACATATGGGCGCGCGATAGCGTCAGCTGATTTGAGGTAACACATCCCCGTGAATGTCGATTTGCACTGCCATAGCACCGCCTCCGATGGCGCTCTCGCGCCTGCTGTCCTGGTGGCGCGTGCGTACGAAAAAGGCGTGCGAGTCCTGGCCTTGACCGATCACGACACCCTCGAAGGCCTCGACGAGGCCCGCAACGCGGCAACGGCGCTGGGGATGCAACTGGTCAGCGGCGTCGAATTATCCTGCACCTGGGGTGGTGCGACCATTCATGTGTTGGGTTACGGATTTGATGTGAATGCACCGCCGTTGGTCGAAGCCATCGCCAAATTGCACGATGGCCGTTGGCTACGGTCCGAAGAAATAAGCCGCAAGCTGGCATTGAAGGGTATGCCGGGTGCGCTGGAAGGCGCCCGGGCGATCCAGCAGGAACTGGGCGACAGCGGTAACGCGCCGGCCCGTCCGCACTTCGCCGACTGGATGGTGCGCGAAGGTTTCGTCAAGGATCGCGCCGAAGCGTTCCGCAAATGGCTGGGCGCCGGCAAGCTGGGGGACGTCAAGCAACACTGGCCGACCCTGGAAGAGACGGTCGAAACCCTGCGTGCGGCCAAAGCCTGGGTGAGCCTGGCGCACCCGTGGCACTACGATTTCACTCGCAGCAAGCGCCGTCGCCTGATTGCCGACTATATTCAAGCAGGCGGCCATGCGATCGAAGTGGTCAATGGCCATCAGCCCGCGGAGCAGGTGGGCAGTCTGGCGATTCTTGCTCGTGAGTTCGGTCTGCTGGTCAGCGCCGGCAGTGATTTTCATGGCCCTGGAGGCTGGTCCGAGATCGGTGAATACCGCCCGCTCCCGGAGGATCTGCCACCACTGTGGTGTCGATTCAAACATGACCCAATTATTGCCGCCGTCTGAACAGGTAGAGAATGTGAGTCAATTTTTCCAGATTCATCCGGAAAACCCGCAAGCGCGCCTGATCAAACAGGCTGTCGAGATCATCCGCAACGGCGGGGTGGTGATTTATCCCACTGACTCGTCCTACGCCATTGGTTGCCAGATCGGCGACAAGAATGCCGTGGAGCGCGTTCGCCGGTTGCGTCAACTGGATGAGAAGCACAACTTCGCACTGATTTGCAGCGACCTGTCGCAACTGGGGCTGTTTGCCAAGATCGACACCGGCACCTTCCGCCTGCTCAAGGCACATTTGCCAGGGCCCTATACCTTCATTCTCAATGCCACCCGCGAAGTCCCGCGGCTGTTGTTGCACCCGAAAAAACGCACCATCGGCCTGCGCGTGCCCAGCCACCCGATTGCCCTGGCGCTGCTGGAAGAACTCGGCGAGCCGCTGATGAGCGTGACGCTGATCATGCCCGGCGACACCGACCCGCTGACCGATCCGTATGAAATGCGCCAGTTGCTCGAGCATCAGGTCGACCTGATCATCGACGGCGGTTTCGGCGGCATCAAGGCGTCCACCGTGATCAACCTCGCCGACGGCGAGCCGGAAGTGATCCGCGTGGGTTGCGGCGATCCGACGCCGTTCATGGCCGAGGCGTAGATGTCTGCAGTAGAACCCGTTGTCGACAGTCAGGCCGGTGCCCAGCAAGAGCTGCCCTTCGCCATGGTCTATGGCCAGGCGGTCATGGAAATGCCGCTGGACCTGTACATTCCACCGGATGCACTCGAGGTCTTTCTCGAAGCCTTCGAAGGCCCCCTCGACCTGCTGCTGTACCTGATCCGCAAACAGAACATCAACATCCTCGACATCCCGGTGGCGGAAATCACCCGCCAGTACATGGGTTATGTGGAGTTGATGCAGTCGGTGCGCCTGGAACTGGCCGCCGAGTACCTGGTCATGGCCGCGATGCTGGCCGAGATCAAGTCGCGGATGCTGTTGCCGCGAGCCGAAACCATCGAAGACGAAGAAGACGACCCGCGCGCCGAATTGATCCGTCGTTTGCAGGAGTACGAACGTTTCAAGGCCGCCGCCGAAGGTATCGATGGCTTGAGCCGCGTTGGTCGTGACGTGGTGGTGCCCAAGCTGGATGCCCCGGAAGCCCGGGCGCGCAAGCTGTTGCCGGACGTGAGCCTGGAAGAATTGCTGATGTCCATGGCCGAGGTCCTGCGCCGTGGCGACATGTTTGAAAGTCACCAGGTCAGCCGCGAGGCGCTGTCCACTCGCGAGCGCATGAGCGACGTGCTGGAACGGCTCAAGGGCGGCGGTTTCGTGCCGTTTGTCGAGCTGTTCACGGCCGAAGAAGGGCGCCTGGGTGTCGTGGTGACCTTTATGGCGATCCTCGAACTGGTCAAGGAATCTTTGGTCGAGCTGGTGCAGAATGAGCCGTTCGCGGCGATCCACGTGCGAGCCCGAGCCGAATAACGAGTTGAATCATGAACCTGACTGAACCCCGCGAGCTGGCGCCACTGCTTGAAGCCTTTCTGTTGGCCTCGGGAAAACCGCAATCGCTTGAACGCCTGTTCGAACTCTTCGAAGAGGGCGAGCGCCCCGAGCCGCCAGTCTTCAAGAAAGCCCTGACGATTCTCGCCAAGTCCTGCGACGGTCGTGCCTTCGAGCTGAAGGAAGTCGCCTCCGGTTATCGCCTGCAGATCCGCGAAAAGTTCTCGCCGTGGGTAGGACGTTTGTGGGAAGAGCGCCCGCAACGTTATTCCCGTGCCATGCTCGAAACCATGGCACTGATCGCCTATCGCCAGCCGATCACCCGGGGCGAGATCGAAGACGTGCGCGGTGTGGCGGTCAACAGTCACATCGTCAAGACGTTGCTGGAGCGGGAGTGGATTCGCATCGTCGGTTACCGTGATGTGCCGGGCAAACCTGCGATGTTCGCCACCACCAAGGCTTTTCTCGATCACTTCAACCTGAAGAATCTTGACGATTTGCCGCCACTCGCCGAACTGCGCGAGCTGGAGCCAGATCCTGTGCTCGATTTCGACGACGCGCCGGTGCCGGCCGGGTTGCAGGAACTGGCGGATGCCAGCGCTGAGCCGGAGGAGCCCAAGGAAGAAACCAGTTTCCATACGCTGTTGCTGGAACTGGACACCATGGAGGAGGGGTTGAAGACCGACTTCGATGACATTCTGCGTGATAGCGCGGTGACCGGGACCGAAGAGGTTCTGGAGTTGCCGGCGCCGGAGATTGGAGCTGAACTTCCGGTTGAGCCAGAAGCCACAGTTGAAGAAGAGCTTGAGGATGATGTGCTTGGCGTCGCCGAGGCGCGCGAGAAACTCCTGGCGGCTGTCGCTGCCCTTGAACAGGCGAAACCCGAGCCCGAGTTGAGCGACGAAGAAGCCGAAGCCAAGGCTCTCGCCGAAGCCATCGAAGCCGAACGCCGCGAGTTCGAAGACTGACCCAAATCCCACAGGGATTGGTGTCGAATGGAGTGATTGATGAGCTCAACCAAAGACCCCTGCATCAGCGTCTGCAAATTCACCGACGACATCTGCCTCGGCTGTGGCCGCAGCAAGCGCGAGATCAAGGCCTGGAAGAAGCTCGACAAGACCGACAAGCGCACAGTCCTCGCTGAAGCTTCGTTGCGCTTGATCAAACTCGGCGCCACCGGTCGGCGGAAATCCAGGTAACTGGCCATTCATCAGCTAGTCTCTGATGCGCAAACGCTCCCATGAGCGTATGATTCGCGACCCTTCGGCGATCCCTTCGCCCGAGTACAAGCTTTCAACTCTTCAGGACCCTCACTTCAGAGCCGCCTGAACAGACCACACCGGGAGGTGCCCAGATGAGTATCAACGACCAGAAAGACGATCAGGAAATCGGCCCAGCAGGCGAAAAACTGCAAAAAGTCCTCGCCCGTATCGGCGTCGGCTCGCGCCGTGACGTAGAAGCCTGGATCAGCCACGGCCGCATCAAGGTCAACGGCAAAGACGCCACCCTTGGCCTGCGCGTCGACCTGCATGACGCCATCACCATCGATGGCAAGGTGATCAAGCGCGAAGAAGCCGCCGAGTCGGTACGCCGCGTGATCATGTACAACAAACCCGACGGTGAAATCTGCACCCGTGACGACCCTGAAGGCCGTCCGACCGTGTTCGACAAGATGCCGCGTCCGAAAGAAGGCCGCTGGATCAACATCGGTCGCCTGGACATCAACACTACCGGTCTGCTGATGTTCACCACCGACGGTGAGCTGGCTAACCGCCTGATGCACCCGTCCTACGAAATGGACCGTGAATACGCGGTACGTGTACGTGGCGAAGTCGATGACGAGATGATCGAGCGCCTGAAGGCAGGCGTGGTCCTCGAAGACGGCCCGGCCAAATTCACCGACATCAAGCAGGCGCCCGGTGGCGAAGGTTTCAACCACTGGTATCACTGCGTGGTAATGGAAGGGCGTAACCGTGAGGTTCGTCGCCTGTGGGAATCTCAGGGCCTGGTGGTCAGCCGCCTGAAACGCGTGCGTTTCGGTCCGGTGTTCCTCAACTCGGACCTGCCGATGGGCCGCTGGCGCGAAATGAGCCAGTACGAAGTCGACATTCTGAGTGCTGAAGTGGGCCTGACCCCAGTGGCCATGCCGCAGATGAACGCCAAGAGCAAAGACAAGCTCGAACGTATGCAGCGTAAATCGTCCCGTCCGGTCGGCAAGACCGAGCGCGTGCGTACGCTGCGTCCAGCGACCGGCGCTCCGGCAGCGGGCCCGCGTCCTGCACGTGAGCCGCAGATCGAAGGCGAGCGTCCGTCGCGCAAGCCGGTTGCTCCGCGTGCCGATGGCGAGCGCGGTCCACGCACGCCACGTCCGGCCAACGGTCGCACCGAGCGTGGCGAAGGCCGCGGTGCGCCAAGCGGTGGTCGCAGTGATCGCGGTGCTCCAGCCGGTCGCGGTACGCCAGTGGCCGATCGTCCGTCCGACACCAAGCGCCCGGCCAAACCGGCGCCGAAGAAACGCCCGGGCATCGTCCTGGTCGACAAGGATGCACCATCGGGCAAACGCCGCGGTGCGCCAGCCGGTTCCGGCCAGCGTCCAGGCTTTGGTCGTCGCAAGCCTGAGTAAGCGGTAAGCGATACATGAAAAACGCCAACCTCAGGGTTGGCGTTTTTTT
>NZ_CATKQN010000018.1:0-36643 GCF_949767765.1 Pseudomonas sp. IT-P171 | reverse complement strand
ATCTGCCTGGTACGGTTTCTATGCAACAACTCAAGGCGTAGCTATCATGCGGGCCTCATTGTGAGGCGGGACTTGCATGCTGACATTGTTAAAGCTTCTGAAGGATGGCCGATTTCATTCAGGTCAGGCCCTGGGCGCCGCTTTGGGTGTCAGTCGTAGCGCTGTATGGAAACAGCTTCAGCTTTTAGAAGCTGAGCTTGGCTTGTCCATCCACAAGGTGCGAGGGCGCGGTTATCAACTGGCTTCGCCGTTGACGCTGCTTGATTCTGTCGCGATTGCAGAGCAAGCCCCTTCTTGTGATTGGCCCATTCTTGTTTTCGACTCAATTGACTCCACTAATGCTGAAGCGTTGCGTGCAATTGATCGTGGCCAGGCAGCGCCATTTCTTGTGCTTGCCGAGCGGCAGACGTCTGGACGTGGGCGCCGTGGGCGTAAGTGGGTGAGTCCTTTCGCGGAAAATGTCTATTACAGTCTGGTGCTGCGTATTGATGGTGGTCTGCGCCAGCTCGAAGGCTTGAGCCTTGTTGTCGGGCTTGCCGTCATGCAAACCTTGAAAGAGCTGGGTGTTTCGGATGCGGGCTTGAAGTGGCCGAACGATGTTCTGGTGGGTCAGAAAAAAATCGCGGGAATATTACTCGAATTGGTCGGGGATCCCGCTGATGTGTGTCACGTGGTGCTGGGTGTTGGAATTAATGTGAATATGCAGATGACCGATGAGGTTGATCAGCAGTGGACGTCCATGCGGCTCGAGTCGGGGCGCGCATTTGATCGTAATCATCTGGTCGCTCGGCTGGGCCAGATGCTCCAGGTGTATTTGGGGCGGCATCAGGTCGACGGATTTCCTGCTATTCAAGCTGAGTGGGAGCAGAATCATCTATGGCAGGGGCGGGCGGTGTCGTTGATCGCTGGCGTTAACCAGATAGATGGCGAAGTGCTGGGTATCGATAGGCAAGGGGCTCTGCGCTTGAAGGTGGGTGGTGTGGAAAAAGTATTTAGCGGTGGTGAGCTCAGCTTGAGGTTGCGTGATGATTCTTGAGCTCGACTGCGGAAACAGTTTCATTAAGTGGCGAGTACTTGGCGCGGATGCCTGTCAGGCGGTCGGTGAAGGAGTCGTCGATTCGAATCTCGCATTGCTGGAGAGTTTGAATGCGCTCAAGGGGCTGGCTCTCAAGTTCTGTCGGCTGGTTAGTGTCAGAACGGCAGAGGAAACCGGTGCGTTGGTTTCTCTGCTGACAGAGACTTTTGGAGTGTCGGTAGCTTGCGCGACGCCCGCTCGCGAAATGTTGGGGGTTCGCAATGGCTATGAAGAGTTCGAGCGCCTGGGGCTAGATCGTTGGTTGGCGATGCTTGGAGGATTCCATTTGGCATCGCGTGCTTGCCTGGTGCTGGATTTCGGTACTGCTGTCACTGCGGATTACGTCGCCGGTGATGGAGAGCATCTCGGAGGATTCATTTGTCCAGGTATGCCGTTGATGCGGAATCAGTTGCGTACCCATACACGTAAAATTCGTTATGGCGATCTCGCTGCAGAGCGCGCTCTGGAAAGTCTCGTTCCTGGGCGGACAACCGTCGAAGCAGTTGAGCGGGGGTGTTTGCTCATGCTCAGGGGGTTTGTTCTGACTCAGTTAGAGCTTGCGCGTAGTTACTGGGGGGCAGATTTTTCTGTATTCCTTACCGGGGGGGATGCGGGGCTGGTTTCCGAGATCGTGCCTGAAGCCAGGGTGGTTCCGGATCTGGTATTTGTAGGTTTGGCTATGGCATGTCCTTTGTCCTGAGGTTCGTATGCGTTGGTTGTTCCTGCTGCTGCTTGTGCTCAACGTCTTCTATTACATCTGGCACCAACAAGAGGCTCCTCTGCGCGCGAAGGATGTCACCCCCTTGAGTTTGTACCGGGGGGCTCAGCAGGATATTCGCTTGTTGAGCGAGGCGGCTGATGCATCCAGGGACAAAGGAAAGGCTGCTCAGGTGGACAATAGCTGTTTGTATTTGGGTGGTTTTGTTCGCCCAGAGGCCCTTCAGGCTGTTGAGCGACGCTTGAATGGCATGGAGATCAAATATCAGCCCCTGCCAAAGGATCTCCCCGAGCTTGCTGGTTACTGGGTGCGTGTGGCCCCAGAAAGTCGGCGATGGCTGGATGATCTGCAGCTGCAAAACCTTTCTAGAGAATTCAATGAGTTAAAACATAAAATAATGCCATGCGAGGGGGTTGCACCCGCTGAATAGTTTGCATAGAATGGCGCCCGCTTCGCAGTGAAGACCTTTAAAGGTCTACGGTGCAAAGCGAGGTCAACGCAGCTAACCTCAGGTTTTTAATGAGAAAATGCTTGACAGAAGGCTGGCATGATATAGAATGCCGGCTCGCTTAGGAGGGGTTCCCGAGCGGCCAAAGGGATCAGACTGTAAATCTGACGTCTACGACTTCGAAGGTTCGAATCCTTCCCCCTCCACCATTTTTAGCGAGAGCTGCAAGCTCCGCGGGTATAGTTTAGTGGTAGAACCTCAGCCTTCCAAGCTGATGATGCGGGTTCGATTCCCGCTACCCGCTCCAAGTTTGCAGGTCCTGCACAGTGTTACGCTCTTGTAGCTCAGTTGGTAGAGCACACCCTTGGTAAGGGTGAGGTCAGCGGTTCAAATCCGCTCAAGAGCTCCATATAACAAGGCAGATATGAAAATATCTGCCTTTGTTTTAATGGCTTGTTTGACCTGCTCAATTCTTCTCCTAGGGGTGATTTTGATGGCTAAGGAAAAGTTCGAACGTAATAAGCCGCACGTCAACGTGGGTACCATTGGTCACGTCGACCACGGTAAAACTACTTTGACTGCAGCCTTGACCCGCGTCTGCTCCGAAGTTTTCGGCTCGGCAAAGGTTGACTTCGACAAGATCGATAGCGCCCCTGAAGAAAAAGCTCGTGGTATCACCATCAACACCGCTCACGTTGAATATGATTCGGCCGTGCGTCACTACGCACACGTTGACTGCCCTGGTCACGCCGACTACGTAAAAAACATGATCACCGGTGCAGCTCAGATGGATGGTGCGATTCTGGTTTGCTCGGCCGCTGATGGTCCGATGCCTCAAACCCGTGAGCACATCCTGTTGTCCCGCCAGGTTGGCGTTCCGTACATCGTTGTCTTCCTGAACAAGGCTGACATGGTTGACGACGCCGAGCTGCTGGAACTGGTTGAGATGGAAGTGCGCGACCTGCTGAGCACCTACGATTTCCCAGGTGATGACACTCCGATCATCATTGGTTCTGCGCTGATGGCGTTGAACGGTCAAGATGACAATGAGATGGGTACCACTGCCGTCAAAAAGTTGGTCGAGACTCTGGATAGCTACATTCCGCAGCCTGAGCGTGCTATCGACAAGCCGTTCCTGATGCCGATCGAGGATGTGTTCTCGATCTCCGGTCGCGGTACTGTTGTGACTGGTCGTGTTGAGCGTGGCATTGTCCGCATTCAGGAAGAAGTTGAGATTGTTGGTCTTCGTGACACTGTCAAAACTACTTGTACTGGTGTTGAGATGTTCCGCAAGCTGCTCGACGAAGGTCGTGCTGGCGAGAACTGCGGCGTTTTGCTGCGTGGTACCAAGCGTGATGATGTTGAGCGTGGCCAGGTTCTGGTCAAGCCGGGCACCGTCAAGCCGCATACCAAGTTCACTGCTGAGGTTTACGTTCTGAGCAAGGAGGAGGGTGGTCGTCATACGCCATTCTTCAAGGGTTATCGTCCGCAGTTCTACTTCCGTACGACTGATGTGACTGGTAACTGCGAGCTGCCAGAAGGTGTTGAGATGGTGATGCCAGGTGATAACGTTCAGATGACCGTTACACTGATCAAAACCATTGCGATGGAAGATGGTCTGCGTTTTGCCATCCGTGAAGGCGGTCGTACCGTCGGCGCTGGTGTTGTGGCCAAAGTCATCGAGTAAGTTGTTGTAATGTCTTTTTCGGGCCGGCATAATGGTCGGCCTGATTTTGTTTTAGGTCAGTAGCTCAATTGGCAGAGCGACGGTCTCCAAAACCGTAGGTTGGGGGTTCGATTCCCTCCTGACCTGCCAGATTCACTTGGTGTGTCTGGCTTTCTTTTCACAGGATCTTCATAGATGACTCCTAAAGCTGAAGCTCAAGGCTCTCGCTTCGATCTGCTCAAGTGGCTAGTAGTAGTCGCTTTGGTGGTTGTTGGCGTTGTTGGCAATCAGTATTACTCTGCTTCGCCGATCCTGTACCGCGTACTTGCATTACTTGTCATCGCCGCTGTAGCTGCCTTTGTAGGCCTGCAGACGGTCAAGGGCAAGTCTTTCTTCGTACTGGTTAAGGAAGCTCGCACCGAGATTCGTAAAGTCGTATGGCCAACTCGCCAAGAAACCACGCAGACCACGTTGATTGTTGTGGCTGTTGTTCTGGTTATGGCGTTGCTGTTGTGGGGGCTTGATTCCCTGCTCGGCTGGCTTGTTTCCTTGATTGTCGGCTAAGGGTGTCCCGTGGCTAAGCGTTGGTACGTTGTGCATGCTTACTCCGGTTACGAGAAGCATGTCATGCGCTCGTTAGTAGAGCGCGTAAAGCTGGCTGGCATGGAAGATGGCTTTGGCGAAATTCTGGTTCCCACTGAAGAAGTGGTTGAAATGCGTAATGGCCAGAAGCGCAAAAGCGAGCGCAAGTTCTTCCCAGGTTATGTGCTGGTTCAGATGGACATGAACGAGGGTACTTGGCACTTGGTCAAGGATACTCCTCGGGTGATGGGTTTCATCGGCGGTACTGCTGATAAGCCTGCACCGATCACAGATAAAGAGGCAGAAGCGATTCTGCGTCGTGTTGCTGATGGTAGTGACAAGCCGAAGCCGAAGACGTTGTTCGAGCCGGGCGAGTCGGTACGTGTCAATGACGGGCCGTTTGCCGATTTTACCGGCACGGTTGAAGAAGTTAACTACGAGAAGAGCCGGATCCAAGTGGCAGTGCTCATTTTCGGTCGCTCTACTCCGGTAGAGCTCGAGTTCAGCCAGGTCGAAAAGGTCTAGCTGGGCAAGCATCCCAACCCCGCAGCCCTAGGCTGTGGGGTTTTGTCGTCACTGGGATAAACGCGCAAGTAACCGGGGAGCCTTTCGAGGCGTTCGAACCCGTAATTGGAGTGCCTCATGGCCAAGAAGATTACCGCTTACATCAAGCTGCAAGTGAAGGCCGCTCAGGCTAACCCAAGCCCACCTGTTGGTCCTGCTCTGGGTCAGCACGGCGTGAACATCATGGAATTCTGCAAGGCCTTCAACGCCCGTACTCAGGGTATTGAGCCAGGTCTGCCGACTCCAGTGATCATCACTGTCTACAGCGACCGTAGCTTCACTTTCGAAACCAAATCCACCCCTGCTTCGGTTCTGCTGAAGAAGGCGGCCGGTCTGACTAGCGGTTCCGCTCGTCCGAACACCGTTAAGGTTGGCACCGTAACTCGTGCTCAGCTGGAAGATATCGCGAAAGTTAAAAACGCGGATCTGACTGCAGCTGATATGGAAGCAGCCGTGCGCACCATCGCCGGTTCTGCTCGTAGCATGGGCCTTAACGTGGAGGGTGTGTAATGGCTAAGTTGACCAAGCGTCAAAAGGCTATCGCCGGCAAAATCGAAGCAGGCAAGGCCTACAACTTTGTAGACGCTGCTGCCCTGCTGGCTGAGCTGTCGACTGTCAAGTTCAGCGAGTCGTTCGACGTTGCTGTGAACCTGGGTGTTGACCCGCGTAAATCCGACCAGGTCGTTCGTAGCGCTACTGTGCTGCCACACGGCACTGGCAAGACTGTTCGCGTTGCTGTGTTCACCCAAGGTCCAGCTGCTGAGGCCGCTCTGGCTGCCGGCGCTGACCGTGTAGGCATGGACGACCTGGCTGCCGAAATGAAAGGCGGCGACCTGAACTATGACGTAGTTATCGCATCCCCGGATGCAATGCGCGTTGTAGGTCAGTTGGGTCAGATCCTCGGTCCACGTGGCCTGATGCCTAACCCTAAAGTCGGCACCGTAACCCCAGACGTAGCTACCGCGGTTAAGAACGCCAAGGCTGGTCAGGTTCGTTATCGCACCGACAAAAACGGCATCATCCACACTTCCGTTGGCAAGATCGGCTTCGACGCCGTCAAGCTGAAGGAAAACGTTGAGGCCCTGATCGCTGATCTGAAGCGTATCAAGCCAGCTTCCTCGAAAGGCATTTACGTCAAGCGCGTTACCCTGAGCACCACTATGGGCCCAGGTCTGGTCATCGACCAAAGCTCGCTCGACGCGTAAGACACAGGTTGGCGCAAGCGATTGCGCCAATTGAAAGATTGGGGTCCCTGCCTGGCGGGGGCTATCCAAGACCGTAGGCGACGCAAGTCTTAAACCTCAAGCCTACGCAGATGGTGCTCCCGGTTCCTTACCGAATCAGACACCAAAACGACATCCGGCTTCGGTTGGATGAAACGGTAACAAGCAGGAGTTAAACCCGTGGCAATTAAACTCGAAGACAAGAAGGCCATCGTCGCTGAAGTCAACGAGGCTGCCAATGTTGCCCTGTCTGCTGTTGTGGCTGATGCCCGCGGTGTGACAGTAGGCGCTATGACCGGACTCCGTAAAGAGGCTCGTGAAGCTGGCGTTTACGTACGTGTTGTACGTAACACCCTGCTCAAGCGCGCCGTTGCCGGCACTCAATATGACGTGCTCAACGACGTGTTCACTGGCCCGACCTTGATTGCATTCTCTAAAGAACATCCGGGCGCTGCTGCTCGTATCTTCAAAGAATTCGCAAAAGGTCAGGATAAGTTCGAGATCAAGGCAGCTGCGTTCGAGGGCAAGTTCCTCGCAGCTAATCAGATCGACGTACTGGCAAGTCTGCCGACCCGTGACGAAGCAATTTCTCAGCTGATGAGCGTGATTCAAGGCGCAACCAGCAAATTGGCTCGTACTCTGGCGGCCCTTCGCGACCAGAAAGAAGCTGCCGCAGCCTAAGGCTGAGCGACTCCTTTCAGCGTTTATTGTTTATTTCGATGGCCGCGTAGGCTGTCACCCCAATACAGGAATTTATAGTCATGTCTCTGACTAACGACCAAATCATCGAAGCAATCGGCGAAAAATCCGTTCTGGAAATCGTTGAGCTGATCAAGGCCATGGAAGAGAAGTTCGGCGTTTCCGCTGCCGCTGCTTCCGCTGGTCCAGCCGCTGTTGCTGCCGTTGTTGAAGAACAAACTGAATTCAACGTCATGCTGACCGAAGCTGGCGAGAAGAAAGTTAACGTGATCAAGGCAGTACGTGAACTGACCGGTCTGGGCCTGAAAGAAGCCAAGGCTGTAGTTGACGGCGCTCCTGCCATGGTTCTGGAAGCTGTTGCCAAAGACGCAGCTGACAAAGCCAAAGCTACTCTGGAAGAAGCAGGCGCTAAAGTCGAGCTGAAGTAAGCATCGACTTTGCTCCTCCAGCCCGAGCGTTAAGCGAAAGGCTGATGGCTGGTGGCTCTTGCCACCGGCCTTTTTCCGTTATTGGCAACCGACTGGGTCGGTGCTGGTAACGAGCTGTAACCACCCGATGCGGTGGCGCAAACCATGGGGTTTGCACGATTTTCTGGCTGCTCCCGTCGGGAGGGGCCAAACAAGCAGGTGACCAAGCTGGGGAACGCTGATGGCTTACTCATATACTGAGAAAAAACGTATCCGCAAGGACTTTAGCAAGTTGCCGGACGTCATGGATGTGCCGTATCTCCTGGCAATCCAGCTGGATTCGTATCGTGAATTCTTGCAGGCGGGAGCGACTAAAGATCAGTTCCGCGACGTGGGCCTGCATGCGGCCTTCAAATCCGTTTTCCCGATCATCAGCTACTCCGGCAATGCTGCGCTGGAGTACGTCGGTTATCGCCTGGGCGAACCGGCATTTGATGTCAAAGAATGCGTATTGCGCGGTGTAACTTACGCCGTACCTTTGCGGGTAAAAGTGCGCCTGATCATTTTCGACAAAGAATCGTCGAACAAAGCGATCAAGGACATCAAAGAGCAAGAAGTCTACATGGGTGAAATCCCCCTGATGACTGAGAACGGTACCTTCGTAATCAACGGTACCGAGCGTGTAATCGTTTCCCAGCTGCACCGTTCCCCGGGCGTGTTCTTCGACCACGACCGTGGCAAGACGCACAGCTCCGGCAAACTGCTGTACTCCGCGCGCATCATTCCTTACCGCGGTTCGTGGCTGGACTTCGAGTTCGACCCGAAAGACTGCGTGTTCGTGCGTATCGACCGTCGTCGCAAGCTGCCTGCATCGGTACTGCTGCGCGCGCTCGGCTATACCACTGAAGAAGTGCTCGACGCGTTCTACACCACCAACGTTTTCCACCTGAGCGGCGAAACCCTCAGTCTGGAACTGATTGCTTCGCGTCTGCGTGGTGAAATCGCTGTTCTTGATATTCAGGACGAGAAGGGCAAGGTCATCGTTGAGGCTGGTCGCCGTATTACTGCGCGCCACATCAACCAGATCGAAAAAGCCGGTCTCAAGACCCTTGACGTGCCTCTGGAGTACGTTCTGGGTCGCACTACCGCCAAGGCCATCGTGCATCCGGCAACCGGCGAAATCCTGGCAGAGTGCAACACCGAGCTGAACACCGAGATCCTGGCAAAAATCGCCAAGGCCCAGGTTGTTCGCATCGAGACTCTGTACACCAACGATATCGACTGCGGTCCGTTCGTCTCCGACACCCTGAAGATCGACTCCACCAGCAACCAATTGGAAGCGCTGGTCGAGATCTATCGCATGATGCGTCCAGGCGAGCCGCCAACCAAAGACGCTGCCGAGACCCTGTTCAACAACCTGTTCTTCAGCCCTGAGCGCTATGACCTGTCTGCGGTCGGCCGGATGAAGTTCAACCGTCGTATCGGTCGTACCGAGATCGAAGGTTCGGGCGTGTTGTGCAAAGAAGACATCGTCGCGGTACTGAAGACTCTGGTCGACATCCGTAACGGTAAAGGCATCGTCGATGACATCGACCACCTGGGTAACCGTCGTGTTCGCTGCGTAGGCGAAATGGCCGAGAACCAGTTCCGCGTTGGCCTGGTACGTGTTGAGCGTGCGGTCAAAGAGCGTCTGTCGATGGCTGAAAGCGAAGGCCTGATGCCGCAAGACCTGATCAACGCCAAGCCAGTGGCTGCGGCGGTGAAAGAGTTCTTCGGTTCCAGCCAGCTTTCCCAGTTCATGGACCAGAACAACCCGCTGTCCGAGATCACCCACAAGCGTCGTGTGTCTGCACTCGGCCCTGGCGGTTTGACCCGTGAGCGTGCTGGCTTTGAAGTGCGTGACGTACACCCGACTCACTACGGTCGTGTATGCCCGATTGAAACGCCGGAAGGTCCGAACATCGGTCTGATCAACTCCCTGGCCGCTTATGCGCGCACCAACCAGTACGGCTTCCTCGAGAGCCCGTACCGCGTGGTGAAAGACGCTCTGGTCACCGACGAGATCGTGTTCCTGTCTGCCATCGAAGAAGCTGATCACGTGATCGCTCAGGCTTCGGCCACGATGAACGACAAGAAAGTCCTGATCGACGAGCTGGTAGCTGTTCGTCACTTGAACGAGTTCACCGTCAAGGCGCCGGAAGACGTCACCTTGATGGACGTATCGCCGAAGCAGGTAGTTTCGGTTGCAGCGTCGCTGATCCCGTTCCTCGAGCACGACGACGCCAACCGTGCGTTGATGGGTTCGAACATGCAGCGTCAAGCTGTACCAACCCTGCGCGCTGACAAGCCGCTGGTAGGTACTGGCATGGAGCGTAACGTAGCTCGTGACTCCGGCGTTTGCGTCGTGGCTCGTCGTGGCGGCGTTATCGATTCCGTCGATGCCAGCCGTATCGTGGTTCGTGTTGCTGATGACGAAGTTGAAACCGGCGAAGCTGGTGTCGACATCTACAACCTGACCAAGTACACCCGCTCCAACCAGAACACCTGCATCAACCAGCGTCCGCTGGTGCGTAAAGGTGATCGGGTTCAGCGCAGCGACATCATGGCTGACGGTCCGTCCACCGATATGGGTGAGCTGGCTCTGGGTCAGAACATGCGTATCGCGTTCATGGCATGGAACGGCTTCAACTTCGAAGACTCCATCTGCCTGTCCGAGCGTGTGGTTCAGGAAGATCGCTTCACCACGATCCACATTCAGGAACTGACCTGTGTGGCACGTGACACCAAGCTTGGGCCAGAGGAAATCACTGCAGACATCCCGAACGTGGGTGAAGCTGCACTGAACAAGCTGGACGAAGCCGGTATCGTTTACGTAGGTGCTGAAGTTGGCGCAGGCGACATCCTGGTTGGTAAGGTCACTCCGAAAGGCGAGACCCAACTGACTCCGGAAGAAAAACTGCTGCGTGCCATCTTCGGTGAAAAAGCCAGCGACGTTAAAGACACCTCCCTGCGCGTGCCTACCGGCACCAAGGGCACTGTCATCGACGTACAGGTCTTCACCCGCGACGGCGTTGAGCGTGATGCTCGTGCACTGTCGATCGAGAAGACTCAACTCGACGAGATCCGCAAGGATCTGAACGAAGAGTTCCGTATCGTTGAAGGCGCCACTTTCGAACGTCTGCGTTCCGCTCTGGTCGGCCACAAAGCCGAAGGCGGCGCCGGTCTGAAGAAAGGTCAGGACATCACCGACGAAGTTCTCGACGGTCTTGAGCATGGTCAGTGGTTCAAACTGCGCATGGCTGAAGATGCTCTGAACGAGCAGCTCGAGAAGGCTCAGGCCTATATCGTTGATCGCCGCCGTCTGCTGGACGACAAGTTCGAAGACAAGAAGCGCAAACTGCAGCAGGGCGATGACCTGGCTCCAGGCGTGCTGAAAATCGTCAAGGTTTACCTGGCAATCCGTCGTCGCATCCAGCCGGGCGACAAGATGGCCGGTCGTCACGGTAACAAAGGTGTGGTCTCCGTGATCATGCCGGTTGAAGACATGCCGCACGATGCCAATGGCACCCCGGTCGACGTCGTCCTCAACCCGTTGGGCGTACCTTCGCGTATGAACGTTGGTCAGATCCTTGAAACCCACCTCGGCCTCGCGGCCAAAGGTCTGGGCGAGAAGATCAACCGGATGATCGAAGAGCAGCGCAAAGTCGCCGAGCTTCGTAAATTCCTCGACGAGATCTACAACCAGATCGGCGGCCGTAACGAAGATCTGGATAGCTTCTCCGACCAGGAAATCCTGGATCTGGCGAAGAACCTGCGTGGCGGCGTTCCAATGGCCACTCCAGTGTTCGACGGTGCCAAGGAAAGCGAAATCAAGGCCATGCTGAAACTGGCAGACCTGCCAGAAAGCGGCCAGATGCAGCTGACCGACGGCCGTACCGGCAACAAGTTCGAGCGCCCGGTTACTGTTGGCTATATGTACATGCTGAAGCTGAACCACTTGGTAGACGACAAGATGCACGCTCGTTCTACCGGTTCGTACAGCCTGGTTACCCAGCAGCCGCTGGGTGGTAAGGCGCAGTTCGGTGGTCAGCGTTTCGGGGAGATGGAGGTCTGGGCACTGGAAGCATACGGTGCTGCTTACACTCTGCAAGAAATGCTCACAGTGAAGTCGGACGATGTGAACGGCCGTACCAAGATGTACAAAAACATCGTGGATGGCGATCACCGTATGGAGCCGGGCATGCCCGAGTCCTTCAACGTGTTGATCAAGGAAATTCGTTCCCTCGGCATCGATATCGATCTGGAAACCGAATAACACGTGACGCGAATCGAGAGCGGGGCAGGATTGCCCGCTCTCTGCTCCGCCAGGAGGAAAGGCCTTGAAAGACCTACTGAATTTGCTGAAAAACCAGGGTCAAGTCGAAGAGTTCGACGCCATCCGTATTGGATTGGCATCGCCTGAGATGATCCGTTCGTGGTCGTTCGGTGAAGTTAAAAAGCCGGAAACCATCAACTACCGTACGTTCAAACCTGAGCGTGACGGCCTGTTCTGCGCCAAGATCTTTGGCCCGGTAAAGGATTACGAGTGCCTGTGCGGTAAGTACAAGCGCTTGAAGCATCGTGGTGTGATCTGCGAGAAGTGCGGCGTTGAAGTCGCGCTGGCTAAAGTTCGTCGTGAGCGCATGGCGCACATCGAACTGGCCTCGCCAGTTGCCCACATCTGGTTCCTGAAATCGCTGCCGTCGCGTATCGGTTTGCTGATGGACATGACCCTGCGTGATATCGAGCGCGTTCTCTACTTCGAGAGCTATGTCGTTATCGATCCAGGCATGACCACCCTTGAAAAGGGTCAGCTGCTGAACGACGAGCAGTATTTCGAAGCGCTGGAAGAGTTCGGCGACGATTTCGATGCCCGCATGGGTGCCGAAGCTGTCCGCGAACTGCTGCACGCTATCGACCTGGAACACGAGATTGGCCGTCTGCGTGAAGAAATTCCGCAAACCAACTCCGAAACCAAAATCAAGAAGCTGTCCAAGCGTCTGAAGTTGATGGAAGCCTTCCAGGGTTCCGGCAACCTTCCAGAATGGATGGTGCTGACCGTTCTGCCGGTTCTGCCGCCAGATCTGCGTCCACTGGTCCCGCTGGATGGCGGTCGCTTCGCGACTTCCGACCTCAACGATCTTTATCGTCGAGTGATCAACCGTAACAACCGCTTGAAGCGCCTGCTGGATCTGTCCGCTCCGGACATCATCGTGCGCAACGAAAAGCGTATGTTGCAGGAAGCCGTCGACGCACTGCTCGACAACGGTCGTCGTGGTCGCGCCATCACCGGTTCGAACAAGCGTCCTCTGAAATCCCTGGCTGACATGATCAAGGGTAAGCAGGGTCGTTTCCGTCAGAACTTGCTCGGTAAGCGTGTTGACTACTCCGGCCGTTCGGTAATTACCGTAGGTCCGACCCTGCGTCTGCACCAGTGCGGTCTGCCGAAGAAAATGGCTCTCGAGCTGTTCAAGCCGTTCATTTTCGGCAAGCTGGAAATGCGTGGTCTCGCGACCACCATCAAAGCAGCCAAGAAGATGGTCGAGCGCGAGCTGCCGGAAGTTTGGGACGTTCTCGCTGAAGTGATCCGTGAACACCCGGTTCTCCTCAACCGTGCACCGACCCTTCACCGTCTGGGTATCCAGGCGTTCGAACCAGTACTGATCGAAGGTAAGGCTATCCAGCTGCACCCTCTGGTCTGTGCTGCGTACAACGCCGACTTCGACGGCGACCAAATGGCCGTGCACGTACCGCTGACGCTGGAAGCCCAGCTGGAAGCGCGTGCGTTGATGATGTCGACCAACAACATTCTGTCGCCAGCCAACGGTGAGCCAATCATCGTTCCTTCGCAGGACGTTGTATTGGGTCTGTACTACATGACTCGTGAAGCGATCAACGCCAAGGGCGAAGGTCGTGTGTTCGCGGATCTGCAGGAAGTTGACCGTGTGTTCCGTGCCGGCGAAGCCGCACTGCACGCCAAGGTCAAAGTGCGGATCAACGAAACCGTTAACGATCGTGACGGTGGCAGCGTCAAGAACACCCGTATCGTCGACACCACTGTCGGCCGTGCGCTGTTGTTCCAGGTTGTTCCACCTGGCCTGTCGTACGACGTCGTCAACCAGCCGATGAAGAAAAAGGCGATCTCCAAGCTGATCAACCAATGCTATCGCGTGGTTGGTTTGAAAGAGACCGTGATCTTCGCTGACCAGTTGATGTACACCGGTTTTGCTTATTCGACCATTTCCGGCGTTTCCATCGGTGTTAACGACTTCGTTATCCCGGATGAAAAAGCCCGCATCATCGGTGCTGCCACCGACGAAGTGAAAGAGATCGAAAGTCAGTACGCCTCCGGCCTGGTAACCCAGGGCGAGAAGTACAACAAAGTGATCGACCTTTGGTCCAAGGCGAACGACGAAGTTTCCAAGGCGATGATGGCCAACCTCTCGAAAGAGAAAGTCATCGACCGTCATGGCGTCGAAGTCGACCAAGAGTCTTTCAACTCGATGTACATGATGGCCGACTCGGGTGCACGGGGTTCTGCTGCGCAGATCCGTCAGCTGGCCGGTATGCGTGGCCTGATGGCCAAGCCGGACGGTTCCATCATCGAAACGCCGATTACTGCGAACTTCCGTGAAGGTTTGAGCGTACTTCAGTACTTCATCTCGACTCACGGTGCTCGTAAAGGTCTGGCGGATACCGCGTTGAAAACTGCGAACTCCGGTTACCTGACTCGTCGTCTGGTAGACGTGGCGCAGGATCTGGTTGTGACCGAGATCGATTGCGGCACCGAGCATGGCCTGGTAATGACTCCGCACATTG
This sequence comes from Pseudomonas sp. IT-P171, assembly GCF_949767765.1. Taxonomy (NCBI): domain Bacteria; kingdom Pseudomonadati; phylum Pseudomonadota; class Gammaproteobacteria; order Pseudomonadales; family Pseudomonadaceae; genus Pseudomonas; species Pseudomonas sp. IT-P171. The sequence continues at coordinate 22,403 of NZ_CATKQN010000018.1, read as the reverse complement.
AAGGCGGTGACGTTGTTGAGCCATTGGGTGAGCGCGTATTGGGTCGTGTCATTGCCCGTGACGTATTCAAGCCAGGTACCGAAGAAGTTATCGTTCCTGCCGGCACGCTGGTAGACGAGAAGTGGGTCGAGTTCATCGAGCTGAACAGCATCGACGAAGTGATCGTGCGTTCGCCGATCAGCTGCGAAACCCGCTACGGCATCTGCGCCAAGTGCTATGGCCGTGACTTGGCTCGTGGTCACCAGGTGAACATCGGTGAAGCGGTCGGCGTTATCGCTGCCCAGTCCATCGGTGAGCCGGGTACCCAGCTGACCATGCGTACGTTCCACATCGGTGGTGCGGCAAGCCGGACCTCCGCAGCCGACAGCGTTCAGGTGAAGAATGGCGGTACCGTCCGTCTGCACAACCTGAAACACGTTGAGCGAGTGGATGGCTGCCTGGTAGCTGTATCCCGTTCCGGTGAGCTGGCAATCGCTGATGACTTCGGTCGTGAGCGCGAGCGCTACAAGCTGCCGTACGGTGCTGTGATTTCGGTTAAGGAAGGTGACAAGGTCGACGCTGGCGCAATCGTGGCCAAGTGGGATCCGCACACTCACCCAATCGTTACCGAAATGAAAGGTACCGTGACCTACGTGGGCATGGAAGAAGGCATCACGATCAAGCGTCAGACTGACGAATTGACCGGTATGACCAACATTGAAGTACTCGACGCCAAAGACCGTCCAGCTGCCGGTAAAGATATCCGTCCTGCTGTGAAGATGGTTGATGACAACGGCAAGGATCTCTTGCTGCCGGGTACCGATGTAATTGCTCAGTACTTCCTGCCTGCCAACGCCCTTGTCGGTGTGGCGGACGGTGCGAAAATCGCGATCGGTGATGTTATCGCTCGTATTCCGCAAGAGACTTCGAAGACCCGTGACATCACCGGTGGTCTGCCGCGTGTTGCCGACTTGTTCGAAGCCCGTCGTCCGAAAGAAGCCTCGATTCTGGCTGAAGTCAGCGGCACCATCGCGTTCGGTAAAGAGACCAAAGGCAAGCGCCGTCTGGTTATCACCCCGAACGACGGTAGCGATCCGTACGAAGAGCTGATTCCGAAGTGGCGCCACCTGAACGTCTTCGAAGGCGAACAGGTAAACCGCGGCGAAGTTATCTCCGACGGCCCGAGCGATCCACACGACATCCTGCGTCTGCTGGGTGTGAGTGCGCTGGCCAAGTACATCGTGAACGAGATCCAGGACGTTTATCGTCTGCAAGGCGTGAAGATCAACGACAAGCACATCGAGACCATCCTGCGTCAGATGCTGCGTAAAGTTGAGATCGCTGAATCCGGCGATTCCAGTTTCATCAAGGGCGACCAGATGGAATTGACTCACGTTCTGGTAGAGAACGAGCGTCTGGCTGGCGACGAGAAATTCGTTTCCAAGTTCACTCGCGTACTGTTGGGTATCACCAAGGCATCGCTGTCCACCGAATCGTTCATCTCGGCGGCTTCCTTCCAGGAAACCACTCGCGTACTGACCGAAGCGGCGGTAACCGGCAAACGCGACTACCTGCGCGGCCTGAAAGAAAACGTCGTCGTGGGTCGTCTGATCCCGGCGGGTACCGGTCTGGCTTATCACAGCGAGCGTAAGCGCCGCCGTGATGCTGACAAACCGTTGCGCGTAAGCGCCAGTGAAGTGGAAGCTGCACTGACCGAAGCGCTGAACTCGAGCGGTAACTGAGTTCTGCGATAAATGAGTGTGAGGCCCTGGCCATTCCGTTCATCGAATCGAGACAAATTGTCGAGGTTGGATGAGTGGGGAGGTCGGGGCCTTGCCTTGACTGGGGGCAAGATCCTCTTTAGACTCTTGTACCCCTAAATTTGGCGGGAATTCGTTCCTGCCATTTTGCTTTTCTTGCAAGACAATAGCGTCGCAAGACAACAGTGGAGCTAGTAGATGGCAACTATCAACCAGCTGGTACGTCAGCCGCGTAAGCGTATCGTCGAGAAATCCGACGTGCCTGCGCTGCAGAACTGCCCGCAACGTCGTGGCGTATGCACCCGTGTGTATACCACTACGCCGAAAAAACCTAACTCGGCACTGCGTAAAGTATGCCGTGTGCGTCTGACCAACGGTTTCGAGGTTTCCTCGTACATCGGCGGTGAAGGCCACAACCTGCAAGAGCACAGCGTCGTACTGATTCGTGGCGGCCGTGTAAAAGACTTGCCAGGTGTTCGTTACCACACCGTTCGCGGTTCTTTGGATACTTCCGGCGTTAAAGGTCGTAACCAGGGTCGTTCGAAGTACGGTACCAAGAAGCCTAAGTAGTAGTGGCTTTTTGTAAAAACTGAATCATCTATTTTTCTGAGTCGATAAGAGTAAGGTCGGAGGCGTCCCGAAAGGGCACCGATTCCGAGCGAACCTGAAGACCGTTTGAGGGCTTATCCATGCCAAGAAGACGCGTAGCAGCCAAGCGCGAAGTGCTTGACGATCCAAAATACGGCAGCCAGATCCTGGCCAAGTTCATGAACCACGTGATGGAAAGCGGCAAGAAAGCCGTTGCCGAGCGTATCGTTTATGGCGCGCTGGAAAAGGTTAAAGAACGCAAGAACAGCGACCCCCTGGAAATCTTCGAGAAAGCTCTCGACGCCATCGCTCCGCTGGTCGAAGTAAAGTCGCGCCGTGTAGGCGGTGCTACTTACCAGGTTCCGGTCGAAGTTCGTCCGTCCCGTCGTAACGCTCTGGCAATGCGCTGGTTGGTAGACTTCGCCCGTAAGCGCGGCGAGAAGTCTATGGCTCTGCGTTTGGCTGGCGAACTGTTGGACGCTGCTGAAGGTAAAGGTGCTGCAGTTAAGAAGCGTGAAGACGTGCACCGTATGGCTGAGGCCAACAAGGCTTTCTCGCACTACCGCTTCTAATTTTAGCGTCACTAATTTTGCGAGGGCTTTATGGCTCGTACAACACCGATTAATCGCTACCGTAACATTGGTATCGTAGCTCACGTGGATGCTGGTAAAACCACCACCACCGAGCGCGTCCTTTTTTACACTGGCAAAAGTCACAAAATGGGCGAGGTGCATGACGGCGCCGCGACCACCGACTGGATGGTGCAGGAGCAGGAGCGTGGTATTACCATTACTTCTGCTGCCATTACCGCCTTCTGGCAGGGTTCCGAGAAGCAGCACAAAGACCAATACCGCTTCAACGTCATCGACACCCCGGGCCACGTTGACTTCACTATTGAAGTTGAACGTTCCCTGCGTGTTCTCGACGGCGCGGTTGTTGTGTTCTGCGGTACCTCGGGTGTTGAGCCTCAGTCGGAAACCGTATGGCGTCAGGCCAACAAATACGGCGTTCCACGTCTTGTTTACGTAAACAAGATGGACCGTGCTGGTGCGAACTTCCTGCGCGTGATCGGTCAGATCAAGCAGCGTCTGGGTCACACCCCGGTGCCAATCCAGTTGGCTATCGGTTCCGAAGACAATTTCCAGGGTCAGATCGATCTGATGGCCATGGAAGCTGTTTACTGGAATGACTCCGACAAAGGCATGGTTCCTGTTCGCAAGCCTATCCCTGCTGAATTGCAGGAACTGGCTGACGAATGGCGCGGCAACATGATTGAGGCTGCAGCCGAAGCCAGCGAAGAGCTGATGAACAAGTACCTCGAAGGTGAAGAACTCACCAACGCGGAAATCAAGGCCGCTCTGCGTCAGCGTACTATCGCTGGCGAGATCGTTCTGGCTGTTTGCGGTTCTTCCTTCAAGAACAAGGGTGTTCCCCTGGTTCTCGACGCCGTTATCGACTACCTGCCTGCTCCTACCGACATTCCTGCCATCAAGGGTACTGACCCGGATGACGAGACCAAGGAAATGGAGCGTCACGCAGACGACAGCGAGCCGTTCTCGGCTCTGGCGTTCAAGATCGCTACCGACCCATTCGTGGGTACCTTGACCTTCGTCCGCGTTTACTCGGGCGTGTTGGCCTCCGGCGACGGCGTGATCAACTCGGTTAAAGGCAAGAAAGAGCGCGTGGGTCGTATGGTGCAAATGCACGCAAACGCCCGTGAAGAAATCAAGGAAGTACGCGCTGGTGACATCGCGGCCTTGATCGGCATGAAGGACGTCACCACGGGTGAAACTTTGTGCAACGCTGACAAGCCAATCATCCTGGTTCGCATGGACTTCCCGGAGCCGGTTATTTCGGTTGCCGTTGAGCCTAAGACCAAGGACGACCAGGAAAAAATGGGTATCGCTCTGGGCAAACTTGCTCAGGAAGATCCATCTTTCCGCGTCAAGACTGATGAAGAGACTGGTCAAACGATCATCTCCGGCATGGGCGAGTTGCACCTGGACATCCTGGTAGACCGGATGCGCCGTGAGTTCAACGTCGAAGCCAACATCGGTAAGCCTCAAGTTTCGTACCGTGAGCGCATCACGAAGAGCTGCGAAATTGAAGGCAAGTTCGTTCGTCAGTCCGGCGGTCGTGGCCAGTTCGGTCACTGCTGGATTCGTTTTGCTCCTGCTGACGAAGGTCAGGAAGGTCTGCAATTCCTGAACGAAGTAGTGGGTGGTGTGGTTCCTAAGGAATACATCCCGGCTATCCAGAAGGGTATCGAAGAGCAGATGAAGAACGGCGTAGTTGCCGGCTATCCGCTGATCGGCCTGAAGGCTACCGTGTTTGATGGTTCCTACCACGACGTCGACTCCAACGAGATGGCGTTTAAGGTGGCTGCTTCCATGGCGACCAAGCAACTGGCCCAGAAGGGCGGTGGTGAGTTGCTTGAGCCGATCATGGCGGTAGAGGTTGTTACGCCTGAAGACTATATGGGTGACGTGATGGGCGACCTTAACCGTCGTCGCGGCATGATCCTGGGTATGGAAGACACGGTCTCCGGCAAAGTAATTCGTGCTGAAGTTCCGCTGGGTGAGATGTTCGGTTATGCGACCGACGTCCGTTCCATGTCCCAAGGTCGCGCAAGCTACTCTATGGAATTCAAAAAATACAATACGGCTCCGTCGCACATCGTCGAAACCGTTACCAAAAAACAAGGCTGATTCAGCCCCTTTAGGCTAGGAGTTAATTGTCGTGGCTAAAGAAAAATTTGATCGTTCCCTACCGCACGTCAACGTTGGCACCATCGGTCACGTTGACCATGGTAAAACCACTCTGACTGCTGCTCTGACTCGCGTCTGCTCCGAAGTTTTCGGTTCGGCTGTTGTTGCTTTCGACAAAATCGACAGCGCTCCAGAAGAAAAGGCTCGTGGTATCACCATCAACACCGCGCACGTTGAATACAACTCGCTGATCCGTCACTACGCTCACGTTGACTGCCCAGGTCACGCTGACTATGTGAAGAACATGATCACCGGTGCTGCTCAGATGGACGGCGCTATCCTGGTTTGCTCGGCCGCTGATGGTCCGATGCCACAAACCCGTGAGCACATCCTGCTGTCCCGCCAGGTTGGCGTTCCGTACATCGTTGTCTTCCTGAACAAGGCTGACATGGTTGACGACGCTGAGCTGCTGGAACTGGTTGAGATGGAAGTGCGCGACCTGCTGAGCACTTACGACTTCCCAGGTGACGACACTCCGATCATCATCGGTTCGGCTCTGATGGCTCTGAACGGCCAAGACGACAACGAAATGGGCACCACTGCCGTTCGTAAACTGGTTGAGACTCTGGACAGCTACATTCCGGATCCAGTTCGTGTTATCGACAAGCCGTTCCTGATGCCAATCGAAGACGTATTCTCGATCTCCGGTCGCGGTACTGTTGTAACTGGTCGTATCGAGCGCGGTATCGTCAAGGTTCAGGATCCACTGGAAATCGTTGGTCTGCGTGACACTACCGTCACCACCTGCACCGGTGTTGAAATGTTCCGTAAGCTGCTCGACGAAGGTCGTGCTGGCGAGAACTGCGGCGTTCTGCTGCGTGGTACCAAGCGTGACGATGTTGAGCGTGGCCAGGTTCTGGTTAAGCCAGGTTCGGTTAAGCCGCACACCAAGTTCGAAGCTGAAGTCTACGTTCTGAGCAAAGAAGAAGGCGGTCGTCATACTCCGTTCTTCAAAGGCTACCGTCCACAGTTCTACTTCCGTACTACTGACGTGACTGGTAACTGCGAACTGCCGGAAGGCGTTGAAATGGTAATGCCAGGCGACAACATCAAAATGGTTGTCACCCTGATCAAGACCATCGCAATGGAAGACGGTCTGCGTTTCGCTATCCGTGAAGGCGGTCGTACCGTCGGCGCTGGCGTCGTAGCCAAAATCATCGAGTAAGCTCTTTTTGAGTAAGCTTTGATGAGTTGAAAAAGCCCCCGCTTAGCGGGGGCTTTTTTATTGGGTTGACACCTATCTGGGGCGTCTATAGAATTGCGCCTCCTTTTAACGGGCGTATTGCGCCCGGTGGGAATAGCAGCCGGAGTCTGAAATCCAATGCAAAATCAGCAAATCCGTATCAGGTTGAAGGCTTTTGACCATCGCCTGATCGACCAATCCACCCAGGAAATCGTGGAAACCGCGAAACGTACTGGTGCTCAAGTGCGTGGTCCAATTCCACTGCCTACCCGTAAAGAGCGGTTCACCGTTCTGGTCTCCCCGCACGTCAACAAAGACGCGCGTGACCAGTACGAGATCCGTACTCATAAGCGCGTTCTGGACATCGTCCAGCCAACGGATAAAACCGTTGATGCTCTTATGAAGCTTGATCTTGCGGCCGGTGTGGAAGTGCAGATCAGCCTCGGCTAAGACTCGGTCTTAGTCGTGTAACGCTCTGAAATGGGCGGCCATAGCGGGTGAAAGCCCCGTACACTCATGAGGTTTACAACATGACTATTGGTGTAGTCGGTCGTAAATGCGGTATGACCCGTATTTTCACCGAAGAAGGTGTCTCCATTCCGGTCACGGTCATTGAGATCGAGCCGAATCGCGTCACCCAGTTCAAAACTGAAGAGACCGATGGCTATCGTGCAGTGCAAGTCACTGTAGGCGAGCGTCGTGCTTCGCGTGTAACAGCTGCTCAGGCTGGCCACTTCGCTAAGGCGAACGTAGCCGCTGGTCGTACCGTAATGGAATTCCGTCTTGAAGAAGGCGAGTACCAGGCCGGCGATCTGATCAACGCTGAAATCTTCGCCGCTGGTCAACTGGTTGATGTAACCGGTCAGTCCAAGGGTAAAGGCTTCCAGGGTACGATCAAGCGTTGGAACTTCCGCGGGCAAGATAATACCCACGGTAACTCCGTGTCCCACCGCGTTCCAGGCTCTATCGGCCAGTGCCAGACTCCTGGTCGTGTATTCAAGGGCAAAAAAATGTCCGGTCATATGGGCGCTGAGCGCGTGACCGTGCAGTCCCTCGAAGTAGTGCGCGTGGACGCTGAACGCAATCTGTTGTTGGTCAAGGGTGCTGTTCCTGGCGCTACTGGCGGCAACTTGGTTGTACGTCCAGCAGCCAAGGCTCGCGGTTAAGGGGAAGCTGACATGCAATTAAATGTAAATGACGCTCAAGCGATCGAAGTTTCCGAACTGACATTTGGCGGCGAATTCAACGAGACGCTGGTTCACCAAGCAGTCGTGGCCTACATGGCTGGCGGCCGTCAAGGTAGCAAGCAGCAAAAGACCCGTTCCGACGTTCGTGGTGGCGGTAAGCGCCCATGGCGTCAGAAAGGTACTGGCCGTGCTCGTGCCGGTACTATCCGTAGCCCAATCTGGCGTGGCGGCGGTACCACTTTCGCAGCTCGTCCTCAGGATCACACCCAGAAGCTGAACAAGAAGATGTATCGCGCAGCAATGCGTTCCATCCTTGCTGAGCTGGTGCGTACTGATCGTCTGGTTGTGGTTCAGGACTTCGCTGTTGATGCACCGAAGACCAAAGATCTGCTGAACAAACTGACCGGCATGGGCCTGACTGACGTCTTGATCGTGTCTGAAGTAGTTGATCAGAACCTGTACCTGGCTGCTCGTAACCTGCCACACGTTGATGTACGTGACGTGCAAGGTTCCGATCCAGTTAGTCTGATCGCATACGACAAGGTGTTGATCACTGTGTCGGCCGTGAAGAAATTCGAGGAGCTGCTGGGATGAACCAGGAACGCGTATTTAAAGTTCTGCTTGGCCCGCACGTTTCCGAGAAGGCTACGGTTCTGGCTGACAAGAAAGGCCAGTTCGTTTTCAAGGTTGCAACTGACGCAACCAAGCTGGAAATCAAGAAGGCCGTCGAAAGCCTGTTCAGCGTGAAAGTAGAGCGTGTTACTACCCTGAATGTTCTGGGTAAGAGCAAGCGCACTGCTCGCGGTCTGGGCAAGCGTAATGACTGGAAGAAGGCAGTTATCTCCCTTCAGCCAGGCCAAGATCTCGATTTCAGCAGCAGTGCTGAGTAAGGAAGGGGTGCATCATGGCAATCGTTAAATGCAAACCGACTTCCCCTGGCCGCCGTTTTGTGGTCAAGGTGGTCAACCAGGAGCTGCATAAAGGCGCTCCTCACGCACCGCTGCTCGAGAAAAAATCGAAGACTGGTGGTCGTAACAACAATGGTCGTATTACCACTCGTCACATCGGTGGTGGCCATAAGCAGCATTATCGTCTGGTCGATTTCCGTCGCAACGACAAAGATGGCATCGCTGCCACTGTCGAGCGTATCGAATACGATCCAAACCGTACTGCTCACATCGCTCTGCTGCTGTACGCAGATGGCGAGCGTCGCTACATCATCGCCCCTAAAGGCGTGAGTGCTGGCGACCAGCTGATCGCAGGTGCTCTGGCACCGATCAAGCCGGGCAACGCTCTGCAACTGCGTAACATTCCAGTTGGTAGCACCGTACACGGCATCGAATTGAAGCCAGGTAAAGGCGCGCAAATCGCTCGTTCCGCTGGTGCTTCGGCTCAGCTGATCGCTCGTGAAGGTGTCTACGTGACCCTGCGTCTGCGTTCTGGTGAGATGCGTAAAGTGCTGGCTGAATGCCGCGCGACCCTGGGTGAAGTCTCGAACTCCGAGCACAGCCTGCGTTCGCTGGGTAAAGCTGGTGCCAAACGCTGGCGTGGCGTTCGCCCAACCGTTCGTGGTGTTGCCATGAACCCGGTTGACCACCCACATGGTGGTGGTGAAGGTCGTACCTCTGGTGGTCGTCATCCGGTATCGCCATGGGGCTTCCCGACTAAGGGCGCGAAGACTCGTGGTAATAAGCGTACCGACAAAATGATCGTCCGTCGTCGCAAGTAAATAGAGGGATACGACAGTGCCACGTTCTCTGAAAAAAGGTCCTTTTATTGATCTTCACCTACTGAAGAAGATCGAAGTGGCGGCGGAAAAGAACGATCGCAAACCAGTTAAAACCTGGTCGCGTCGTTCGATGATCCTGCCACAAATGGTCGGTCTGACCATTGCAGTGCATAACGGTCGTCAACATGTTCCAGTTCTCGTGAACGAAGACATGGTCGGCCACAAACTGGGCGAGTTTGCCGGTACCCGCACATATCGTGGGCACGTGGCAGACAAGAAAGCCAAGCGTTAAGGGGTAAGGAACGATGGAAGTAGCCGCTAAGTTGTCGGGCGCTCGAATCTCCGCCCAGAAAGCCCGCTTGGTCGCCGACCAGATCCGCGGGAAGAAGGTGGGCGAAGCGCTCAACCTGTTGGCTTTCAGCAGTAAGAAAGCCGCCGAGATCATGAAGAAAGTGCTGGAGTCGGCCGTAGCCAACGCCGAGCATAACGAAGGCGCAGACGTTGATGACCTTAAAGTCAGCACCGTTTTCGTCAACGAAGGGCGTTCGCTGAAGCGAATCATGCCACGTGCCAAAGGCCGTGCTGATCGCATCGTCAAGCGGTCTTGCCATATCACTGTCAAGGTTGCTGACAAGTAACGGAGTCGAAGAGATGGGTCAGAAAGTACATCCCATTGGCATTCGCCTGGGAATCGTCAAGGAGCACACCTCCGTCTGGTACGCAGACGGTCGGACTTATGCGGACTATTTGTTCGCTGATCTGAAGGTGCGTGAGTATCTCCAAGACAAACTAAAAAGCGCGTCCGTAAGCCGTATCGATATCCATCGTCCGGCTCAAACTGCACGTATCACCATCCACACCGCTCGTCCAGGTATCGTTATCGGGAAGAAAGGTGAAGATGTTGAGAAACTGCGTCAGGACCTGACCAAGCAAATGGGTGTGCCTGTGCACATCAATATCGAAGAAATCCGCAAGCCGGAGCTCGACGGTATGTTGGTTGCGCAGAGCGTAGCTCAGCAGCTGGAGCGTCGCGTAATGTTCCGTCGCGCTATGAAGCGCGCTGTACAGAACGCCATGCGCATTGGTGCCAAAGGCATCAAAATCCAAGTGAGCGGTCGTCTCGGCGGTGCTGAAATCGCACGTACTGAATGGTATCGCGAAGGTCGTGTGCCACTGCACACCCTGCGTGCCGACATCGACTATGCCAACTACGAAGCTCACACCACTTACGGTGTGATCGGTGTAAAGGTTTGGATCTTCAAGGGCGAAGTAATTGGTGGTCGCCAAGAAGAACTGAAACCACAAGCACCAGCGCCTCGTAAAAAAGCTGCTAAGTAAGGGGTACGCCAAATGTTGCAACCAAAGCGTACGAAGTTCCGCAAGCAGATGACAGGCCACAACCGTGGTCTGGCTCAGCGCGGTAGCAAAGTCAGCTTCGGCGAGTTCGCGCTGAAGTCTGTAGCTCGTGGTCGTCTCACCGCTCGTCAGATCGAGTCAGCGCGTCGTGCACTGACCCGTCACGTTAAACGTGGCGGCAAGATCTGGATCCGTGTATTCCCGGACAAGCCTATTTCCAAAAAGCCCCTCGAAGTTCGGATGGGTAAAGGTAAGGGTAGTGTGGAGTACTGGGTTGCCCAGATTCAGCCAGGCAAAGTCCTGTATGAAATCGAGGGCGTTTCTGAAGAGCTGGCGCGTGAGGCTTTTGCCCTGGCTGCTGCAAAGCTGCCGCTCGCCACCGCTTTTGTTAAACGGACGGTGATGTGATGAAAGCGAACGAACTTCGTGAAAAAGACGCGCCGCAGCTTAACGAGCAACTGCTCGGCCTGCTGCGCGACCAGTTCAATCTGCGTATGCAGAAAGCAACTGGCCAGTTGGGGCAGTCTCACCTGCTCCGGCAAGTTAAGCGTGACATCGCTCGCGTGAAGACTGTGCTCAAACAGCAGGCAGGTAAGTAATCATGGCTGAAGCCGAAAAAACCGTCCGTACGCTGACTGGCCGTGTTGTCAGCGACAAAATGGACAAGACCATCACCGTTCTGATTGAGCGTCGCGTAAAGCACCCGATCTACGGTAAATACGTTAAGCGTTCGACTAAGCTGCACGCGCACGACGAAACCAATCAGTGCCACATCGGCGACAAAGTCACTATTCGTGAAACTCGTCCTTTGGCCAAGACCAAGTCTTGGGCGCTGGTTGATGTTCTCGAACGCGCTGTGGAAGTCTAAGGACTAGGGGTCGGAGAAATTATATGATTCAGACTCAATCCATGCTCGATGTGGCCGATAACAGCGGCGCACGCCGCGTTATGTGCATCAAGGTGCTGGGTGGCTCCCATCGTCGTTACGCTGGTATCGGTGACATCATCAAAGTTACCGTGAAGGAAGCAATTCCTCGCGGTAAAGTGAAAAAAGGCCAAGTGATGACTGCTGTTGTAGTCCGCACTCGTCACGGCGTACGTCGTGCTGATGGCTCCATTATCCGCTTTGATGGCAACGCTGCTGTTCTTCTGAACAACAAGCAAGAGCCGATCGGCACCCGTATCTTTGGGCCAGTGACCCGTGAACTTCGTACTGAGAAGTTCATGAAGATCGTCTCGCTCGCCCCAGAAGTGCTGTAAGGAGATCCGACATGCAAAAGATTCGTCGTGACGACGAGATCATCGTGATCGCCGGCAAAGACAAAGGTAAGCGCGGTAAGGTGCTTAAGGTTCTCGCTAACAACCGTCTGGTTATTGGCGGTCTGAACCTGGTAAAGCGTCATACCAAGCCTAACCCTATGTCGGGCGTGCAAGGCGGTATCGTCGAAAAAGAAGCTCCACTGGATGCTTCTAACGTCGCCATTTTCAACGGCGAAACCAACAAGGCTGATCGCGTTGGTTTTAAAGTAGAAGACGGCAAGAAAATTCGTGTCTTCAAGTCGACCCAAAAAGCGGTTGATGCTTGAACACTGCTAGGTAGATGAGACCATGGCACGACTAAAAGAGATTTACTGGAAGGAAATCGCACCGAAGCTTAAGGAAGAACTTAAGCTTTCGAACGTGATGGAAGTTCCACGCGTTACAAAAATCACCCTGAACATGGGTCTGGGCGAAGCGGTCGGTGACAAAAAAGTCATCGAGCACGCTGTTGCTGACCTGGAAAAGATCACCGGCCAGAAAGTCGTTGTGACCTACGCTCGGAAATCCATCGCTGGCTTTAAAGTCCGTGAAGGTTGGCCGATCGGCGTCAAAGTGACCCTGCGCCGTGAGCGTATGTATGAATTCCTGGATCGTCTGCTGTCGATCTCCCTGCCTCGGGTTCGCGACTTCCGCGGCCTGAATGCCAAGTCCTTCGATGGTCGTGGTAACTACAGCATGGGCGTTAAAGAGCAGATCATCTTCCCGGAAATCGACTACGACAAGATCGATGCTCTCCGCGGTCTGGACATTACCCTGACCACCACTGCCAAGAACGATGACGAAGGTCGCGCCCTGTTGCGTGCTTTCAAATTCCCGTTCCGCAACTGATTGGAGTAGGAAAATGGCCAAGATGAGCATGAAAAACCGCGAGCTGAAGCGTCAGCTCACGGTTGCCAAGTACGCCAAAAAGCGTGCAGCACTGAAAGCTATCATCGTTGATCTGAACGCAAGTCCAGAAGCACGTTGGGAAGCTACAGTCGCTCTGCAGAAGCAGCCACGTGACGCAAGCGCTTCGCGCATGCGTAACCGCTGCCGCCTGACCGGTCGTCCACACGGCGTTTACCGCAAGTTCGGCCTCGGCCGTAACAAACTGCGTGAAGCGGCCATGCGTGGTGACGTACCTGGTCTGGTTAAAGCCAGCTGGTAAGCACTGTCAAAGTCTCGGTGTTCGGGATCGCAAGATCCTGACCGCCGGTGACCTTGAACTTGAATCAAGCCCCTTTTGGGGCTTGATTCATTTGTGGGGTGTGTCTAGAATACCCGGCTCGCCTGAGCCCGTGCTTTTTTCGCGCGGATGTACTCGGCGACACGTAGTAGCCGCAAGGCTAATTTTTTGTGTATTAGGAGCGTCTAGCCCATGAGTATGCAGGACCCGTTAGCGGACATGCTAACTCGAATCCGTAATGCCCAGATGGCTGAAAAGTCCGTCGTAAGCATGCCATCTTCTACTTTGAAGGTGGCTGTTGCCAAAGTCCTGAAGGACGAAGGTTACATTGCGGGTTATCAGATCAGCAGCGAAATCAAGCCACTGCTGTCCATCGAGCTGAAGTACTTCGAAGGCCGTCCGGTCATCGAGGAAGTGAAGCGCGTTAGCCGTCCAGGCCTGCGTCAGTACAAGTCCGTCGATGATCTGCCAAAAGTTCGTGGCGGTCTCGGTGTGTCTATCGTCTCCACCAACAAAGGTGTGATGACGGATCGTGCTGCGCGCGCTGCCGGTGTCGGCGGCGAAGTTCTTTGCACTGTGTTCTAAGGGGGGATAAGCATGTCACGCGTCGCTAAGAACCCCGTTAAGCTGCCAGCCGGTGTCGAAGTCAAATTCGCAGGCCAACAGCTTTCGGTGAAGGGTGCCAAGGGCACTCTCGAACTGAACATCCATTCGTCCGTTGAGATCGTTGAAGAAGCTGGTGAGCTGCGTTTCGCTGCTCGCAATGGCGATCAACAAACTCGCGCAATGGCTGGTACCACTCGTGCGTTGGTAAACAACATGGTCCAAGGCGTAAGCCAAGGCTTCGAGCGTAAGCTCCAGCTGGTCGGTGTTGGTTACAAAGCGCAAGCAAAAGGCACAGTGCTGAACCTGGCTCTTGGCTTCTCGCACCCAGTGGATTATGAACTGCCGGAAGGCATCACCGCTGAGACTCCTAGCCAGACCGATATCCTGATCAAGGGCATCGATAAGCAGCTGGTAGGTCAAGTGGCCGCCGAGATCCGCGACTTCCGTCCACCAGAGCCGTACAAAGGCAAAGGTGTGCGCTACGCGGACGAAGTCGTCCGTCGTAAAGAAGCCAAGAAGAAGTAGGGCATAGCAAATGACCGACAAAAAAGTTACTCGACTGCGTCGCGCTCGCAAAGCACGCCTGAAAATGCACGAACTCGAAGTCGTGCGTCTCTGCGTGTTCCGCTCGTCGCAGCACATCTACGCCCAGGTCATTTCGGCCGACGGCGCCAAAGTTCTGGCATCTGCCTCGACTTTGGATAAAGAACTGCGTGATGGTGCTACTGGCAACATCGACGCGGCCACTAAGGTTGGCCAGCTGGTCGCTACGCGTGCTAAGGCCGCTGGCGTCTCGCAAGTGGCTTTCGACCGCTCTGGCTTCAAGTACCACGGCCGCGTTAAAGCGCTGGCTGATGCTGCTCGTGAAGCTGGGCTGGAGTTCTAAGTTATGTCAAATAACGACCAAAAGCGCGACGAAGGCTACATCGAGAAGCTGGTTCAAGTTAACCGCGTAGCCAAAACCGTTAAAGGCGGCCGTATCTTCACTTTCACCGCGTTGACCGTGGTTGGTGATGGTAAAGGGCGTGTTGGCTTCGGCCGTGGCAAGTCACGTGAAGTGCCTGCTGCGATCCAGAAGGCAATGGAAGCTGCTCGTCGCAACATGATCCAAGTTGATCTGAACGGCACCACTCTGCAGTACGCAATGAAGTCCGGTCACGGCGCTTCGAAGGTGTACATGCAGCCTGCATCTGAAGGTACCGGTATCATCGCTGGCGGCGCTATGCGTGCTGTCCTCGAAGTTGCTGGCGTTCAGAACGTTCTGGCCAAGTGCTACGGCTCGACTAACCCGGTAAACGTGGTTCACGCCACTTTCAAAGGTTTGAAAGCTATGCAGTCTCCTGAATCCATTGCCGCCAAGCGTGGCAAAAGCGTCAAGGAGATCTTCTGATCATGGCTACCGTTAAAGTTACGCTGATCAAAAGCATGACCGGCCGCATCCCTAACCACAAACTGTGCGTTAAGGGTCTGGGTCTGCGTCGCATCGGTCACACTGTAGAAGTACTTGATACTCCCGAGAATCGCGGGATGATCAACAAGGCTTACTACATGCTGCGTGTCGAGGGTTAATCGATGAAACTCAATGATCTGAGTCCAGCGCCGGGTTCCCGTCGCGAAAAGCATCGTCCGGGCCGTGGTATCGGTAGTGGTTTGGGCAAGACCGGTGGCCGTGGCCACAAAGGTCAGTCCTCCCGCTCCGGTGGCACCATTGCTCCAGGCTTTGAAGGCGGTCAACAGCCGCTGCATCGTCGCCTGCCGAAGTTCGGTTTCGTTTCCCTGAAAGCCATGGATCGCGCAGAAGTGCGTTTGTCCGAGCTGGCTAAAGTGGAAGGCGACATCGTCACCGTGCAGTCCTTGAAAGATGCCAACGTGATCAACGTCAACGTACAGCGTGTGAAAATCATGCTGTCCGGCGAAGTGACTCGCGCTGTTACCATCGGAAAGGGAATCGGCGCCACCAAAGGTGCGCGTGCGGCTATCGAAGCAGCTGGCGGCAAGTTCGAGGAATAAATGGCTAAGCAAGGTGCTCTCTCTGCGCTCGGCAAAGGCGGTATGTCTGAACTCTGGGCTCGTCTGCGTTTTCTGTTCCTGGCGATTATCGTCTACCGAATAGGCGCACACATCCCGGTTCCAGGTATCAACCCGGACCGACTCGCGGACCTGTTTCGACAGAATGAGGGGACCATTCTTAGCTTGTTCAACATGTTTTCCGGCGGCGCGCTGGAGCGGATGAGCATCTTTGCACTGGGGATCATGCCGTACATCTCGGCATCGATCATCATGCAACTGATGACAGCCGTCAGCCCGCAGCTGGAGCAGTTGAAGAAGGAAGGTGAAGCTGGGCGTCGCAAGATTGCCCAGTACACCCGCTACGGCACTGTCGTCCTCGCTCTCGTTCAGGCAATTGGCATGTCCATTGGTCTGGCGGGGCAGGGCGTATCGTTCACTGGTGACTTTGGCTTCCATTTCGTCGCGGTATCCACTTTTGTGGCTGGTGCGATGTTCATGATGTGGCTGGGTGAGCAGATTACTGAGCGTGGTGTTGGCAACGGTATCTCGATGTTGATTTTCGCAGGTATCGTCGCCGGTCTTCCGAGAGCGATCGGGCAGTCTTTCGAGTCTGCACGTCAGGGTGATATCAACATTTTTGCCCTGGTTGCCATCGGTTTGCTGGCAGTAGCGATTATCGGTTTTGTGGTGTTCATTGAGCGTGGCCAGCGTCGTATTGCTGTTCACTACGCCAAGCGTCAGCAGGGCCGGAAGGTCTTCGCTGCGCAGACTAGCCACTTGCCGCTGAAGGTGAACATGGCCGGTGTTATTCCGGCTATTTTCGCGAGCAGCATTTTGCTGTTCCCGGCTTCGTTGGGTACCTGGTTCGGTCAGTCTGAAGGTATGGGCTGGTTGCAGGACATCTCGCAGTCGATCGCTCCTGGTCAGCCGTTGAATATTCTGCTGTTTAGTGCAGGGATTATTTTCTTCTGCTTCTTCTATACGGCGTTGATGTTCAATCCGAAAGACGTAGCGGAAAACCTGAAGAAGTCCGGTGCCTTTATTCCGGGCATCCGTCCAGGTGAGCAGTCGGCACGCTACATTGATGGCGTTCTGACTCGTTTAACCCTGTTCGGTGCTCTATATATGACGGCCGTGTGTCTGCTTCCCCAGTTCCTGGTGGTTGCGGCAAACGTACCGTTCTACCTTGGCGGGACCTCGTTGCTGATCGTCGTCGTGGTTGTGATGGACTTCATGTCCCAAGTACAATCGCACCTCGTTTCGCACCAGTACGAATCCCTGATGAAGAAAGCCAACCTGAAGGGTTACGGCAGCGGCATGTTGCGCTGAGTACCCATAAGGTTCGAGGAGTTGGTGATGAAAGTTCGTGCATCGGTGAAAAAGCTGTGCCGTAACTGCAAGATTATTCGCCGCGAAGGTGTTGTTCGAGTAATTTGCAGCGCGGAACCGCGTCACAAACAGCGCCAAGGCTGAGTGTGATTGTGCTTCAAGCCCGGTAGCTAGTGCGCTACCGGGTTGATTATTTGTTATTACAGCGATATTATCTCGCGCCCTATTTCTTGGCTTCCGGGGCGTAGGTAGCTGTCAATTGGAGTCCCACTGAATGGCCCGTATTGCAGGCGTTAACATTCCAGATAACAAGCATACTGTTATCTCGCTGACCTACATCTATGGTGTTGGTCGCACTACTGCACAGAAGATCTGTGCAGTGACTGGGGTAAACCCAGCCGCAAAGATCAAGGATCTGAGCGACGAGCAGATTGAACAGCTGCGTGGCGAAGTGGCGAAGTTCACCACTGAAGGTGACCTGCGTCGCGAAATCAACATGAAAATCAAGCGTTTGATGGACCTCGGTTGCTATCGCGGTCTGCGTCATCGTCGTGGTCTTCCAGTGCGCGGTCAGCGTACCAAGACTAACGCGCGTACCCGTAAAGGTCCGCGTAAGCCGATCCGCAAGTAATCGCCCCAGCGAATCGACAGGAAATTAATCATGGCTAAACCTGCTGCTCGTCCTCGTAAAAAAGTTAAAAAGACAGTGGTTGATGGCATCGCCCACATCCATGCTTCTTTTAACAACACAATCGTGACCATCACCGACCGTCAAGGCAACGCTCTTTCCTGGGCTACCTCCGGTGGTTCGGGTTTCCGCGGTTCCCGCAAGTCCACCCCGTTTGCTGCTCAAGTAGCTGCTGAACGTGCTGGTCAAGCTGCGCTGGAATACGGTCTGAAAAACCTCGACGTTAACGTCAAAGGTCCAGGCCCAGGTCGTGAATCTGCAGTCCGCGCTTTGAACGGCTGTGGCTACAAGATCGCCAGCATCACCGACGTGACGCCAATCCCGCACAACGGGTGCCGTCCGCCGAAGAAGCGCCGCGTGTAATCCAGGAGATTGTAAAGAATGGCTCGTTACATTGGTCCAAAATGCAAACTCGCTCGTCGCGAAGGCACCGATCTCTTTCTGAAGAGCGGCGTGCGCGCGATCGAATCGAAGTGCAACATTGAAGCAGCACCTGGTATCCACGGCCAACGCCGCGGTCGCCAGTCCGATTACGGCACCCAACTGCGTGAAAAGCAGAAGGTCCGTCGTATCTACGGCGTTCTCGAGCGTCAATTCAGCGGCTACTACAAAGAAGCTGCTGGCAAGAAAGGTGCAACTGGTGAGAACCTGCTGCAACTGCTCGAATGCCGTCTGGACAACGTTGTATACCGTATGGGTTTTGGCTCTACTCGTGCCGAATCCCGTCAGCTGGTATCGCACAAATCCGTCAGCGTTAACGGTCAGACCGTAAACGTGCCGTCGTACCAGGTTCGTGCTGGTGACGTGGTCGCGATTCGCGAGAAAGCAAAGAACCAACTTCGCATTGTCCAAGCTCTCGATCTGTGTGCCCAACGTGGCCGCGTAGAATGGGTAGAAGTAGACACTGAGAAGAAGTCGGGCGTTTTCAAGAACGTTCCAGCTCGCAGTGATCTGTCCGCCGACATCAACGAAAGCCTGATTGTCGAGCTCTACTCCAAGTAAGGGCTAGAAAATAGGTGCATCCATGCAGATTTCGGTAAATGAGTTCCTGACACCCCGCCATATTGATGTGCAGGTTGTCAGTCCAACCCGCGCCAAGATCACTCTCGAGCCTCTCGAGCGTGGTTTCGGCCACACCCTGGGCAACGCGCTGCGACGCATCCTGTTGTCCTCAATGCCCGGCTGTGCAGTAGTCGAGGCCGAGATTGACGGTGTACTCCATGAGTACAGCGCCATCGAAGGCGTACAGGAAGACGTAATTGAAATCCTGTTGAACCTTAAAGGTCTGGCTATCAAGCTGCACGGTCGTGACGAAGTTACGCTGACCTTGTCGAAGAAGGGTTCGGGGGTGGTTACCGCTGCCGATATTCAGCTGGATCATGATGTCGAGATCGTTAACCCCGATCACGTAATCGCTAACCTGGCGTCTAACGGCGCCCTGAACATGAAGCTCACCGTAGCTCGTGGTCGTGGTTATGAACCGGCAGACTCGCGTCAGAGCGATGAAGACGAAAGCCGCAGCATCGGTCGCTTGCAGCTTGACTCTTCGTTCAGCCCGGTTCGCCGTATCGCATACGTGGTGGAAAACGCCCGTGTCGAGCAGCGTACTAACCTGGACAAGCTGGTTATTGATCTGGAAACCAACGGTACCCTGGATCCTGAAGAGGCTATTCGCCGCGCTGCAACCATCCTGCAACAGCAGTTGGCTGCGTTCGTCGACCTTAAAGGTGACAGTGAGCCTGTGGTTGTCGAGCAGGAAGACGAGATCGATCCGATCCTGCTTCGCCCGGTTGACGATCTGGAACTGACTGTACGTTCGGCTAACTGCCTTAAGGCGGAAAACATCTACTACATCGGTGACCTGATTCAGCGTACCGAAGTAGAGCTGTTGAAGACTCCGAACCTTGGCAAGAAATCCTTGACTGAAATCAAGGACGTTCTGGCCTCCCGCGGTCTGTCCCTCGGCATGCGCCTCGACAACTGGCCGCCTGCAAGTCTTAAGAAGGACGACAAGGCGACTGCCTGATCGTCGTAATCACCGAACGTCGTGTTTGGTAAGGAATGAACCATGCGTCATCGTAAAAGTGGTCGTCACCTGAGCCGCACTAGCTCGCACCGCAAGGCCATGTTTCAAAACATGGCAGTGTCGCTGTTCGAGCACGAGCTGATCAAAACTACACTGCCGAAAGCTAAAGAACTGCGTCGCGTTGCTGAGCCGCTGATCACTTTGGCCAAGACAGACAGCCTGGCTAACCGCCGTCTGGCTTTCGACCGTACTCGTTCGAAAGCTATCGTTGGTAAGCTCTTCAACGACCTGGGCAAGCGTTACGCTACCCGTGAGGGTGGCTACCTGCGCATCCTCAAGTGCGGTTTCCGCACTGGCGACAACGCGCCTATGGCGTACGTCGAGTTGGTTGATCGTGCTACCGGCGGTGAAGCTGTATCCGCTGAGTAAGACGTCAGTCTGAAACGAAAAACCGGGCCCTGTGCCCGGTTTTTTGTGGGCGATTGAAAAGTTTTGCCCTTAACGGCTCGCTTCGTTAGTTATTTTCTATCGAAGCCTGCAGGTTAATGAATTAGTAGGTGTAACGTTTCTGATCGATACTCCCTCTCAGCCGATTAGCCGGCAGTTAAAGACTGACAGAGGAAGAGATCGCATGAGCCAAAATAAAATACTTACGACCGCCAGTGGCGCTCCTGTCGCCGACAACCAGAATTCTCGTTCTGCCGGCCCTCGTGGCCCATTGCTCCTCGACGACTTCCACCTGATCGAGAAGCTTGCGCACTTCAACCGTGAAAACATCCCGGAGCGCCGCGTGCACGCCAAAGGCTCGGGTGCTTACGGTACGTTCACCGTCACGCGTGACATCACCGAGTACACCAGTGCCAAGCTGTTTGAATCGGTTGGCAAGCAAACCCCAACGTTCCTGCGGTTTTCCACCGTAGGCGGTGAGCGCGGTTCGGCCGATACAGAGCGGGATCCACGTGGCTTCGCCCTGAAGTTCTACACCGAGGAAGGCAACTGGGACATCGTAGGCAACAACACGCCGGTGTTCTTCATTCGCGATCCGCTCAAATTTCCGGACTTTATCCACACTCAAAAACGCCTGCCTCAGAGCAACCTGAAAAGCGCGCAGATGATGTGGGACTTCTGGTCGCACTCGCCTGAGGCGCTGCACCAGGTCACCATCCTGTTTTCGGACCGTGGCATTCCTGACGGCTACCGTCACATGCACGGGTTCGGCAGCCACACCTACAGCCTGATCAACGCCAGCGGCGAGCGTCACTGGGTGAAGTGGCACTACAAGACCCAGCAAGGTATCAAGAACCTGGCGCCGGCAGAGGCTGCACGCCTGGCGGGTACCGATCCGGATTACGCTCAGCGCGACTTGTTTGGTGCAATTGAGCGCGGTGATTTCCCTAAATGGCGCGTATGCATTCAGATCATGACTGAGGCCCAGGCTGCGGCGCACCACGAGAACCCTTTCGACGTGACCAAGACCTGGTCGCAGAAAGAGTTTCCACTGATCGAAGTCGGGGAGCTGGAGCTCAACCGTAATCCGCTGAACTACTTCGCTGAAGTCGAGCAGGCGGCGTTCGCTCCGAGCAACATGGTGCCGGGTGTCGGCCTGTCGCCAGACCGCATGCTGCAAGGCCGCGTGTTCGCTTATGCAGATGCGCACCGCTACCGTGTAGGCACCAACCACCAGCAGCTGCCGGTGAATGCGCCTCGCAGCCCGGTCAACGGCTACCAGCGTGATGGTTCCATGGCCTTTGGCAGCAATGGCGGCGCTACGCCGAACTATGAGCCGAACAGCTACGTCGATTCGCCAAAACAAGCGTCTCGCTATGCTGAGCCAGCTCTGGCATTGAATGGCGCGGCTGATCGTTACGATCATCGCGAAGACAACGACTACTACAGCCATGCCGGTGCGCTGTTCCGGCTCATGAATGATGAACAGAAGGCGCTCTTGGTCAACAACATTGCCGGGGCGATGTCTGGTGTTTCAAGCGATGTGGTTGATCGCCAATTGCAGCATTTCTTCAAGGCCGACCCGGCGTATGGAGAAGCAATCGCAAAGGCTCTTAACGTACAGCTTAACGAAGTCTAAACGAGAAGCAGAACCGCCCTCATCTGGGCGGTTTTTGCGCTATTTAAACCACTTTTCTCAGAATATCTTCGCTTTTATCGCGCTAACACAGTGACCAAACAGTCGCTGTGGTTCAAACTACAGACTTTCAAGCAGGGAGATGTAGGGCGATGCAAGGCCACCCAGACGTAATCGATTACCTCAACACGTTGCTGACCGGCGAACTGGCCGCCCGTGATCAATATTTCGTTCACTCGCGGATGTATGAGGACTGGGGATTCACCAAGCTCTACGAACGAATCAACCACGAGATGGAAGAGGAAGCAGGGCACGCCGATGCCCTGATGCGCCGGATCCTGATGCTGGAAGGCACGCCACGCATGCGTCCAGACGATCTCGATGTCGGCACCACGGTACCGGACATGCTCGCTGCCGATCTGCGTCTGGAATACAAAGTCCGTGCCGCACTCTGCAAGGGCATCGAACTCTGCGAGCAGCACAAGGACTACGTCAGCCGCGAGATGCTGCGCATTCAGTTGAACGATACCGAAGAAGATCACACCTACTGGCTCGAGAAGCAGTTGGGTCTGATCAAGTTGATCGGTCTTGAGAATTACCTGCAATCTCACACCTGATTGCACCCG
>NZ_CATKQN010000017.1:0-44818 GCF_949767765.1 Pseudomonas sp. IT-P171 | reverse complement strand
ATCCATCCCACTTGCCGCCTCGCCAGGATCTGTTTATGCCGCTGAGTTTTCACAAGATGCACGCCAATGGCGATGACTTCGTGATTGTCGACGCACGAAACTCCGCCAACCCAGTGACCAGCGCCATCGCTCGGCGAATGGGCGATCGCAACCGAGGCATCGGATTCAATCAGCTCGCGGTGCTACTCGATTGCGATGACGCCGCCGCACGCCTGGAGTTCTGGAACGCCGACGGCTCGCCGCTGGATGTGTGTGGCAGCGCAACCCGCGGTGCCGCGGACAGGCTGATGCGTGAAGCCAATTCCACCTCGATAGCGCTCCGCACCAACCGTGGATTGCTGAGCTGTGAACGAACCTCCACCGGCGCCATTTCGGTCAGCATGGGAGCGCCGCTTTTTACCTGGTCGGATGTTCCTTTGGCTCAGGAAATGGACACGCTCGTGCTGCCTCTGGAAGGTGGCCCGACCGCATGCAGCATGGGCAATCCGCATTGCACTTTTTTTGTGGATGATCTGACGGCGATTGATATCGCGGCAATTGGCCCCGTCATCGAAACCGATCCGTTGTTTCCACTCAAAACGAACGTGCATTTCGTTCAGATCATTGACCGCAAACACATTCGATTGCGCATCTGGGAGCGCGGGGGCGGGATTCCGCTTGGTTCGGGTTCTTGCTGTTGTGGGGCTGTTGTTAATGGGATTCGTCGGGGCTTGTTGGATGAATCCGTTGAGGTTGAGTGTGATGGCGGGACTGTAATCGTTCAATGGGATGGCGCGGGGGCGGCGTTGCTCGTTGGGCCGGTGGAGGCGAGTTTTTCGGGCACAATTGCGGACGGCTTATTGAAAATTTGATTACTGCTTTTTCGTGATAACCAGAGGAGCTCCCCGTTGGGCTTCGAAGCAGACCTGAATGGAATAATTCATTCAACGTCATACATTAGGTCCAAGGCTTTGATCCACTCATCCGTTGCTTCAAATCTTGCGTAATACGCCAGTCTTTCTAAGTCACTCCCTCCAACCGCACCACTGACGACTGCTCCAGGACCTGTTTCAATGCCAACCGCGGCGATTTTTGGCAATTAAGTGAGGGTTGTCTGGAGAGGCATAAATTCTTCTCACCAGAAAGCCATCTTTACCGATCTCATCGACGACAACAAACATGTGAATGTTGGCAGGCATTGGGTAGCCAGAGACATTGCTCACCGTGCCGGCTTGTTGACTTGTCGGAATTTTGCAGGAGAACTCAGTCATGCGTCACCCCACTTTTCCAGTGCCGCCACGCCGGTCGTAATTTCCAGTGTTTCCTGTTTTTTTGTTGCAATACGTGGCGTATGCCCTGATTCGTCGGAAAATCCGGTGTCAACCTGACCGGCCTCATCCCTGATGTAATAGGGCACAAAAGCGAGAGGCTGACCGTCGCTTCCGATAATACGGAATTGTTCGTTGAACGGTTGCAACCATAGCGGCAGTGGCCACCAGCGCAATCATCCGGGTTTGCAGGCTCAGGCCCGACTCGGCTGCAGTACGTGAATCGGGTGTGGCGGGTGACTTCACCGAGGCGGTCCTTTTCGAGGCGCTTCAAACAAAGCGCTGCGCCATGAGTTTTACCATCCGGCGTCCCTTCACAGAAGACGATCCCTCAGAAAATAAGGTCTGGGTGACCCCGCTCAAACCACAGTCTGTGAACGCCCACCCCACGTTTTGCACCTTGAAGGCACACCCCGTCGGCCTAGGATGACCACAGCGGTTGCACCCAGGCGTCGGCCCGCAAACCCGGGCTTACTCCCAGGCGCTCCCGATAACAAGAAAGACACATCTTGACCGGACTGGAGAGAATCTGATGAAACCCCTGATTGGACTTATGCTCGGCGATGTAACCGGCATTGGCCCTGAGTTGGTCGTCAAGCTGTTGTCGACACCTGAGGCACGTGAGCGGGCGGATGTGGTGATCATTGGTGACGAGCGGGTGCTCGAACTGGGCATGCGCGATGCTGATCGGCGCATTCCCTACCGGAAAATCACCCACCTGAGCGAGGCCGACCACACCCAGGCGGCCGTGCCGCTGATCGATCTGCACAACGTTGACCCGGCCTTGTATGAACGTGGCGTGGTCAACGCAGAATCGGGTCGGCTGACCGGCGAAACCCTGAAGATCATGACCGACATGGCCCTGGCCGGTGAGCTGGACGGCATCTGTTTCGCGCCGCTGAACAAGGCCGGCCTGCATCGCGGTGGCTGGCATTATCACGACGAGCACCAGATGTTTGCGGCCTGGACCGAGCACGTCGGTTACTTCGGTGAGGTCAACATCATCCCGCAGTTCTCGACCTTCCGCGTGACCTCCCATGTGGCCCTGCGCAAGGCCGTCGACATGGTGCAGCCGGATCGCATCGAAGGCGCATTGCAACTGGCCCACGACACCTTGCGCGCACTGGGCAACGACGCCCCGCGAATCGGTGTCGCCGCGCTCAATCCCCATGGCGGCGAGAACGGTCTGTTCGGTGACGAAGAGATCACGATCATTCGCCCGACCCTTGAAGCCTTGCGTTTGAAAGGCCTGGCCTGCGAAGGGCCGTTTCCTTCCGACACGGTATTCATCAAGGCGCGCAACGGCGATTTTGACGCGGTGGTGATCATGTATCACGACCAGGGCCAGATCGCGACCAAGCTGCTGGGCTTTTCGTCCGGCGTGACCCTGACCGGTGGCCTCAAGACCGTCTATGCCACCCCGGCCCATGGCGTGGCGTACGACATCGTCGGCAAAGGCATCGCCGACGTCGGTGCCATGGCTGCTGCGTTCCGCGTGGCCAGCGATAACGCTGCCGCGCGCAAGCTCAAACGCTGAGCCCTCCACGAACAACAAGAGCAGGGCGTAACGCCCAGGCCAGGCATACCCATAGAGGCTGAGACCATGTTCGAGAATTTCACCAAAACCATCACCAAAACCAGCGGCGCTGACATCGTTACTGTCGTGGGTGGCGAAGGCCCGCCCTTGCTGCTGATGCACGGCAACCCGTTCAATCACCTGTCCTGGCACAAGATCGCACCGCGCCTGGCCAGGGACTTCACCGTGGTCTGCACCGACTTGCGCGGCTATGGCGACAGCTCCAAACCGGAGGGCGGCGGTGATCATTCGGCGTATTCGTTCCGTGCCATGGCCCAGGATCAGGTCGAAGTCATGCAGTCGCTGGGCTTCGAGCAGTTCTATGCCGCCGGCCATGACCGAGGTGCGCGGGTGCTGCATCGCATGTGCCTGGACCACGGCGACAAGGTGTTGAAAGCGGGTTTCGTCGACATGCTGCCGCAGCATTACTTGCTCAACAACGTCACGCGTCAGTGGGGCAAATTCTCCTGGCACTGGTTCTTCATGACCCAGGACGCGCCGACGCCGGAGCGCATGATGAATGCCGACCCGGAGTTCTTCATCCTGCGCAAACTGTCGAAGACCGACCAGGGCACCAGCTTCTTCGGACCCGAAGCACTTGCCGATTACATCCGCTGCATCAAGAACCCGGCCACCACCCACGCCATGTGCGAAGACTATCGCGCCACGTTCGGCATCGACCTGGACATGGACACCGCTGACTTCGACGCCGGCCGGCGTATCGATAACCCGGCGCTGATCCTCTGGGGCGAGAAGGGCGGTGTTGGCCGCAACCACAACGCCGCGCAAATCTGGAGCCGCTACGCCACCAACATTGTGCAGACCGCCACGGTGCCTTCGGGGCACTACTTGCAGGAAGAGTGCCCGGACGAGACCTACGAGGTGCTCAGCGGCTTCTTCAAGTAACGTCATGACAGGCGGTCCGGGATGACCGCCTGCCCACTACAACTATAAAAAAAGGTGGAAAAAAATGATTCCGACTACGCTTGCGCAAAAACGCAGGGCAACGCTGACCTTCGTGTTGCTGTGCGTCATGGCCTTCATCATGTACGTGGACCGCACCAACCTCGCGGTCGCCGCACCGACGATCAGTAAAGAGCTGGGTTTCAGCAACACTAATCTGGGCATGATGTTTTCCGCGTTTGCCATCGCCTACAGCTGCTTCATGATTCCCGGCGGCTGGTTCAGCGACCGGATCGGTTCGCGCAAGGCGATGTTGCTCTACGGCATTATCTGGTCGGTCGCGACCATTGCCACGGGCCTGGTCAGCGGTCTGGTGGTGCTGGTGATTGCCCGTTTCGTGGTCGGCATCGGCGAAGCGCCGATCTACCCGACCGCGGCGCGCATGATCGCTCGCGCCATCCCCATCACTCAGCGCGGCACGGCCCAGGGCATGATGCATGCGTCCGGACGCCTGGCCAACGCACTGGCACCGTTGATCGTGACGTTCATGATCATCCAGTTTTCCTGGCGCATGACCTTTGTCATCCTCGGCGTGGTGACACTGATCTACATGTTCGTGATGTATTTCAGCCTCAGCGAGTCGAAGAAACTGGTCGAGGCCACGGCCGCTGCACCGGTGGCGCCTGTGGTCGCCGCTCCGGTCAACTGGCCGCAGATGCTGCGCAGGGTCTGGCCGGCGGCCGCCACCTGTTTTTGCCACGGCTGGGTGTTGTGGTTCTTCCTCAACTGGATTCCGTCGTTCTTCACCCAGCGTTACGGCATGGACCTGACCCACACCGCCATGTTTTCGACCTTCGTGCTGCTCGGCGGAACGGTCGGCACTGCGGTCGGCGGCATGCTCTCGGACTGGCGTTTCAAGGTCACCGGCAACCGCCTGCGCTCACGTCGCGACCTGATCATCTTCGGCTTCCTGGCCTCGATCATTGGCCTGATTCCGCTGATGTTCACCCACGACCTGATGATCTGCGCCTGCGGCCTGAGCTTCTCGTTCTTCTGCTCGGAACTGGCCGACTCGCCGCTCTGGGTGATTGGCACCGAGGTGTCCCACGCCCACTCCGCGACTTCCAGCGCCTGCACCTTCACCGGCATGGCCTTGGCCGGTGCGGTGTCGCCGGTGGTGATCGGCTGGTTGCTGGACATCACCGGCAATAACTGGTCAGTGGCATTCGGCGCGTCGATCGCCGTGGTGCTGATGGGGCCGATATTGGCCATGTTCATCAAGCTGGACGACGAGCCGGCGCCGGAGCCCGTTTCATTGGTGCATTCGAGCGCGCCTGCGACCCAGAGCTGAAGTCCGGGCGTTTTCGGATGGTTATCTTTAATTGAGATAACCCTGATCGAATTAATTCGCTTCTTAAGATATCTGCGCCTGCGTAGGGTTTACCTGTCTTGAGAGCGACTTTCCATTCGATCAAAGCGGAACGCCATTGCACGTGAATTATTCCGATCGTAACCAGAAGTACTGGCGCCGAAACCTGGCCGTGTGTGTTTTCGGCTCGTTCACTACGCTGGTCAGCCTGAGCATGTTGTTGCCCTTCTTGCCGCTGTACGTCCAGCAACTGGGCGTTACGGCGCAGGCTGACGTGGTGCAATGGTCGGCGGTGGCCTTCGGCGCGACGTTCCTGGGGACCGCTGTGACGGCCCCGATCTGGGGGCGCCTGGCTGACCGCTATGGCCGCAAACCCATGCTGGTCAGAGCGGCCATCGGCATGGCCGTTGTGATGTCGCTGATCGGGCTGGCGCACAACGTGACCGAACTGGTCGCACTGCGCCTCTTCGCTGGCCTCATCGGTGGCTACGCGTCCGCCTCGATTGTCATGATCGGCTCCCAGGTTCCACGGGAACGGGCCGGTTGGGCCTTGGGGGTTTTGTCCACGGGCGCCTTGTCCGGCAACCTGATCGGGCCGTTGGTGGGCGGTTTCCTGCCGGAGTTCGTGGGTATCCGCGGCACGTTTTTCGTCGGTGGCGGGATGATCGCGGTCGCTGCCTTTGCGACCATCCTGCTGGTGCGCGAGGACTTCGATCGTGTGGCGGATGCGAGACAGCGGGGCAAGAAAAACCAGCCTGAGGAGACGGGTTCGAAATGGCCGGTCATCGGCGCACTGCTCGTGACCGCAATGATGGTGCTCCTGGCCAATATGTCGATCGAGCCGATCATCACCGTCTACATCGGCGACCTCGGCGTGCCGTTGGATCGTCAGGCCCGTGTCGCGGGTTTTGTCATGGCCGCTTCAGCGCTGGGCAGTATTTTGACCGCCGCCAAGCTGGGGGCGCTGGCAGACCGGGTCGGCAGCTGGAACGTGATCATCGGCTGTCTGCTGTTGACGGGGCTGGTCATGGTGCCCCAGGCCTTCGTCACGCAATGGTGGCAACTGGCGGTTTTGCGCGGTGTCATGGGGATGACCCTTGCAGGCCTGCTGCCGGCGATTGCCAAGCTGATCCGGCATTCGGTCGAAGAGCACAACACCGGGAAAATCCTCGGTTATCTGCAATCGGCGCAGTTTTCCGGGCAGGTGATCGGGCCACTGATCGGTGGGCAGATTGGCGCTCATCTCGGCTTGCATCATGTGTTCCTGGTGACGGCCGCGCTGTTACTGCTCTGCGCCGGAATGAACGGCTGGATCAGCTATCGCTACATGGGGTCGAGTGCCGGCACCCCGTCCAGTCGCACGCTGTCCAGAAAGGTCGATAGCGCGCTGGAAAAATAGCCATCGATGCGCCGGACAAATACCGTCTCTACGTCGGCGATATCCGGTGTCAGCTTATGCACGTTGACCAACCCGTCGCGCAACGCACTGGCGACAACGCCTCTGGGTAACAACGTGACGCCGACGCCGGCGGAAACGCAGGCAACGATGGCTTCGATCGATCCGAACTCAAGTGGCTCGGGCGCCGGGACGCCCAACCGGGTCAGCAGGGAATCCAGGCGTTGGCGATAGGAACAACCGATTCGAAAGACGACGGTCTTCAGATTGTCGACGGAGGCGACTTCGTCCAGGCGATTGATCGCGGTAGACGTTACTAAAACCAGCTCTTCGCGGAAGGCTGGTTCACTCAGTAACTCCGGGTGATTGACCGGTCCCACCACAAACGCGCCTTCGAGCTTACAGTCGATGACCCCCTGGATCAGGCTGCACGTGGTGCCGGTGCGAATCAGCGGGCGAACGTCAGGGTAGGCCTTGGCGAACCTGGCGATCAGTCGTGGCAGACGCAGCGCCAGCGTCGTCTCCAGCGTACCGATCTCGAATACGCCCCTTGGGTGTCCATCGTCGCGCGCGGCGCTGGAGGCATCGAAGAGCAGCTTCGACAGGCGCGCGGCGAAGGGCAGGATCCGCCGCCCGGCCGGCGTGATCTGGACACCTCGGGCGCTGCGTTGAAACAGCGCCACCCCCAGCTCCTCTTCCAGCGCTCGAATCCTTGCCGACACGTTCGACTGCACGGTATTCAGTTCGCTGGCCGCCTTGTTCATGCTGCCGTGCCGCGCGACCGCGTCAACCACCTTGAGGTCCGTCATATCCATCGAATTCACCTATCTCTAAAAGCAATAACTGACTCGAATAATACACGTTGAGGAGATTGGGTTTCGCAAATCGCAATGGCAAGAATAGGCAATGGCTGGTTCATCAAAACAGATCACAAGCATCATTAATGATCGTTTTACATGATTCGGTGCCAGGCATAGGTTGAGGGTGCAAATACCCCGCAGCCAGTGGCAAATCGAGTCTTCGAATTGAGGCTGTGGAACAACAATAAACGCTTCCACTGCTACACGGAGTCAACGTGAACCATGCACTCGAATCAGCCAGAATTCGCAACCATCCCCGGTATCAGGAATTGGTCTCAAGGCAGCGAAGGTTCGTCGCTTGTCTTGTCGCCGCCACCCTCGTTCCTTACTTCACGTTCATCCTCATCGCCGCGTTCGCGCCGCACCTGCTGGCGCAGAAGCTTTCTGCGACCAGCGTCATCAACATAGGCTGGCCGCTTGGCGTTGCCTTCATCGTCGGGGCCTGGTTGTTTACGGGCCTGTACATCCTTCGGGCCAATGGTGAGTTCGACGCACTCACCACAGAAATTCGCGAAGGAGCCATCGTATGAAAACCCTTCTTCGCTACCTCATTGTTCCTGCTCTCCTGAGCGCGGCAGCCACGTGCGCCTCGGCGGCCGACACCTTGCAGGCGGTTGAAAAACAACCCCTCAACATCACCGCCATTGCGATGTTCCTCGTCTTCGTGCTGACGACGTTGGGCATTACTTACTGGGCGGCCAACAAGACCAAGTCGATGGACGATTTCTACAACGCCGGCGGCGGCATCACAGGCTTCCAGAACGGCCTGGCGCTGGCCGGGGACTACATGTCGGCGGCTGCGTTACTGGGTGTCACCAGCATGATTTTCTTCAACGGCTTCGATGGGGTGCTGTACTCGATCAGCTTCTTCGTTGCCTGGCCATTGCTGTTGTTCCTGTTTGCCGAGCGCATCCGCAATCTGGGGCGTATTACGCTCTCGGACATTGCGTCTTTTCGACTCGATCAAAACCGGATTCGCACCCTGACAGCCTTCGGTTCGTTGACCGTGGTGTGCTTCTATCTGGTGGTGCAGATGGTGGGCGCAGGGCAGTTGATCCAGCTGCTGTTCGGTCTGCCCTACAACTATGCGGTGATCGCGGTCGGGTTGTTGATGGCGGTCTACGTCACGTTTGGCGGGATGGTCGCCACCACGTGGGTGCAGATCATCAAGGCCGGGCTGTTGCTGGTGGGCGGAACCTTGCTGGCGGTATTGGCGCTGAGCAAGTTCGGGTTTTCCTTCGAACAGTTGTTCACTCAGGCGGTGGCCGCTCATCACGATGGTGAACTGATCCTGCTGCCCAGCAAACTGGTGGCCGATCCGTTGGCGCTGATCTCGCTGTCCCTGGGCCTGGTGTTCGGCACGGCCGGATTGCCGCATATCCTCATGCGTTTTTTCACCGTGCCGGATGCGCGGCAAGCGCGCAAATCGGTGTTCATCGCGACGGGTTTCATCGGCTTCTTCTACCTGATCGTAGCGGTGCTCGGGCTGGCGGCGATCGTGATCGTCGGGCGCGATCCGGCGTTCTACGAGTCCGGCATTCTGGGTGGCAAGCTCATCGGCGGTGGCAACATGCCGGTGATGCACCTGGCCAAAGCGGTGGGGGGCGACCTGTTACTGGGCTTCATCTCCGCGGTTGCGTTTGCCACGATCCTGGCGGTGGTCTCCGGACTGACGATGGCGGGGACCTCGGCGATTTCCCATGACCTCTACGTCATGGTCTTCAAGAAAGGCCGGGCCGAAGCGAAAGACGAGCGCCGTGTTTCGCGGATCGCTTCGGTCGGCATCGGTATCGTTGCGGTGGTGCTGGGCATCCTGTTCAAGGACCAGAACATCGCCTTCCTGGTGGCGCTGACGTTTGGCGTAGCAGCCTCGGTCAACTTCCCGATTCTCGCGCTTTCGATGTACTGGAAAGGGCTGACGACGCGAGGGGCATTGATCGGTGGCATCGCCGGACTGGTGAGCTCGGTCAGCCTGGTGATTCTCTCGCCGGCGGTGTGGGTCAAGGTGCTGGGCAACCCCGAGGCTATTTTCCCCTTCGACTACCCGGCGATCATCTCGATGAACGTGGCGTTCTTCTTTACCTGGCTTGGCTCGGTCACCGATCGCAGCAGTGAGGCCACGCTGGAGCGGGAGCGTTTCGATGACCAGCTCATCCGTGCCCAGACCGGCCTCGGGGCCTCGCAGGCTGTCAATCATTAAGACACAGCCCGTCATTTTCCTATCCTGATTTGCGCACTCTGCCAAAAGGAGTCTGCCATGCAACTTCGAGACAATGGCTTAAGGTTTTCACCCATCACCGTGGCGCTGCACTGGGTCGTGGCGCTGTCGCTGCTGGCGATCGTCGGCTTGCAGCTGATGATCGACCAGGCCTCCAGCGACGCCGCGCGGATGCCGCTTGCCCACATGCAAAACCTGGTGGGGCTGATTCTGTTTCTGGTGTCGGTCTATCGATTCTGGGCCAGGATCACCTCTTACCATCCGCTGCCCGTGGGCACGCCGAATCCCATCGAGGTCATCATCAGCCGTTCGGTTGCGGTAGCGCTCGCCCTGGCGATGGTGCTGCTGCCGATAGCAGTCTGGGCTTCCCGTTCGGCGGGCGGCGAGGCCGTGGTTTTGCCTGGAGGATTCTCCATTCCAACGCTCTTGCCCACTCACGCCGGACTCAAACATGTCGTTGATGTGCTGTTCGATATCGGCGCTTCTGCGTTTCTCGCGGGGCTGGCCTTGCATGTCTTCGGTGCGGTCAAGAATCACTTTCTCCTGAAGAACAACACGCTCAAGCGGATGCTTGGAAAACATGTGGAGCTGTGAGTCATGAACGAAGCCAGATCCGATTTTGCAGGAAACGCCATCACTCGACTGTGCGGCGTGAAGTACCCGATCTTTCTCGGTGGCATGGCAGCCATTTCCGGCCCGCAGCTCGTGGGGGCGGTGGCCAATGCCGGGGGGATGGGGGTGCTGGGCGGTTTGCGTCTGCCGCCGCTGACCTTGCGCCGGTGGATACAGGAAACCCGTGCACTGACCAATAAGCCTTTTGGTGTGAACCTTGTTCCACAGTTCGGCGGCCCGGACGTTTTCGAAGCGCAGTTTCAGGTGGTGCTGGAAGAAAAACCGCGACTGCTTTCACTGTTTTACGCCGAGGCCTATTCCGCCGACATGATTCCCCGAGCGAAGGACGCGGGGCTGACGGTCATGGTGCAGGTGGGGTCGGTTGAACTTGCCAGGATTGCCATTGCACAAGGCGCCGACATTCTCGTGGCGCAAGGCAGTGAAAGTGGCGGTCATTTGAACCGAGGCACCATCGGCATCATGCCGCTGTTGTCCTCAATCCTGGGTGTTTCGGAGGGGCGACCGGTCCTGGCCGCGGGCGGTATCGTGGCGGGCGATGATGTCCGGGCGCTGATGTCGCTCGGTGCGTCAGGTGTGGTGGTGGGCACGGCGTTTATCGCCACCGACGAGTCGAATGCGCACCCGCTCTACAAACAAAAGATCGTGGAAGCGACGACGGATGACACCGAGTACCGGACCGGTTATTCGTTCGGCTGGACCTACGGTACGCCTCACCGGGTGATCCCCAATCGGGACAAGTGGAACCTGCTGCGCTTCATCGGCGGCGGCGCCCGGGCGATCGACAAACCGCGGATGGCGAAAAAGCTGTCGCTGTACGCGGGGCAGGGGGTGGGCAAGATTCACAGTGTCGTCCCGGCGGCCGAGCGCGTGGTTGAGCTGGCCTCCGGGCTGCCGATGACAACAAGCCGGTTGCCAATGGAGGAGGGTGAAGCCGTCAACTTTGCCGCTCAAGCCTAATGCTGATCACTTAAGTGCGGGCTCCACACAATTGTGGCGAGGGGATTTATCCCCGTTCGGCTGCGAAGCAGTCGCCAATCCGGACAATTCAATCTATTTGGCCGGATGCTGGGCTGCTTCGCGACCCAACGGGGCGGTGCGACGTTTCGCTAAATCCCCTCACCACAGATTTCTTGCCTGTCTGAAGATTTTCTTAAGTGAACAACATTCTGGTCATTGCCGGCTATTCACGCCACCGCCGGCCGGGCGATCTGGTTTTGTGCCAGGCCGATGAACGCGCTCATGGCCGAGGTGATCATCGTGTCGTTTCGGCGGATGAAGACGGTCGAGACGTTGGCGAATTCCGGCGGGAGCGTGTGGCAACGAATGGCATGCCGTACGCTGCAATTTTCCGCGATGGCCTTGGGCAGCAAGGTCACGCCCATGCCGGCGGCGACGCACGACAGGATACCGTCGAGGGTGCCCAGTTCCATGATCTGGTTGGGCACCAGCCCGACCTGATAAAACCAGTTTTCCAGGGTGGAGCGGTAGAAGCAGCCGGTGCGGAAGACCAGTACGGTTTGCTGCGGGATTTTCTCGATCAGCGCCGGCAGTGACGGGAACTGATTGCTGCTGACCAGCACCAGTTCTTCCTGGAAAACCTCTTCCTGGGTCAGCGCCGAATTCTGGTGGAATCCGCCGACGAATGCGCCGTCGAGTCGATGCGCTTCAATCGCCTTGATCAGTTCGGAAGTGGTCCCGGTCAACAGCGACAACTGAACCTCGGGGTATTTCTCGCGGTACTTCGTCAGCACTTGTGGCAAGCGGATGGCGGCGGTGGTTTCCATTGAGCCCAACCGCAGCAGGCCCGCCGGAGTACCGGTATCCATCAGGGCGTTGCGACTCTCTTCTGTCAGTTGCAGGATGCGCCGCGCATACCCGAGGAAGGTCTGGCCCGCCGAGGTGAGCACCACCCCGGACTTTTTGCGGATGAACAGTTCCCGGTTCAGTTCGGCTTCCAGCTCCTTCACCCGCATGGTGACATTGGACTGCACCGTATTCACATTGACGGCGGCCGCAGTGAAGCTGCCAAGCTCGGCAACCGCGCAGAAAATCTTCAGTTGGCGCATTTCCATGATCTTTGCCACCTATCATAAAAAGTGATGAATAGCATCACGAGTCATCATTTTACGATCATTGTCGACGGTTAGTAAAGTCAACAAAACAGACGAATGAGCGCTGCCGGACGATGAACCTGACTTCAAGAATTGACCATGTCTTTGCCGGCGGCATGGGCGTCCTGATGCCTGAAGGGCAACGTTCAGGCATCTTCAAACAGCGACGTGCCGGCCCCGCTCGCGTGGAGGTCCAGGGGATTGTCGGAGATGAGCACGCCGATCGCCGGGTTCACGGCGGTCCGGAAAAAGCAGTTCATCACTATGCGGCAGAAAACTATCAGCGCCTGGCGCAGGCCTTTGCACATTGTGCCCCGGAACTGATCCCGGGCAGCCTCGGGGAAAACCTCTCAGCGCTCGGGCTCTCTGAGCGAAACGTGCACATCGGCGACGTGTTCCAGGTGGGCAGTACGGTGTTGCAAGTCTCTCAGCCACGCAGCCCGTGCTGGAAAATCAACCATCGTTTTGACGCCGAACGCATGTCGATGCATGTCGCCAAAGAGCGCATCACCGGTTGGTATTACCGGGTGCTTCAACCGGGATTTATCGAGGCCGGGGACACGATTGAACTGCTGGAACGGCAGACGCAGCGCTTTTCCATCGATGAGTTCTGGCAGGTGCAGCTGTCGCACCGGCCGGTGATCGACGACCTGCTCGCGCTGGCCGCCATCCGTGGCCTGGCCGAGGACTGGAGGCGGCGCCTGTCGGAGCGGGCGAAATGGCTGCAAAAAGCTGTTCAAGACAAATAACTGCCCGCCCGTGGCGAGGGCGCTTGCTCCCTCGCCATCAAAACAGCTTCACCATTTGTGATCACCAGAATCATTAATCATCATTTTACATGATCCAAAGGCTGGCCTACTTTGACCCTGAGGCGCGCCGACAGGACCGCCTGGCAATCCCGAACAACAAAAAGAGATGGTCCTTATCCACCACCAGGGGACACCCGCCATGAGCACCCAGCCAGCAGACATCGCACATTACATTCACGGCCGCGTGACGCACGGTTCTTCGGGCCGCACGCAGAACGTCACCAACCCCGCCCTCGGCTCCGTCATCGGCAAAGTTGCGCTCGCCAATGCCGCTGAAGTCGACGCAGCGGTGAAGTCGGCGGCACAGGCTTTTCCGGCCTGGTCGGCGCTGCCGCCACTGCGTCGGGCACGCATCATGTTCAAGTTCCTGGCGCTGCTCAACGAGCACCGCGACACCCTGGCGCGCATGATCACCGCCGAGCATGGCAAGGTCTTCACCGATGCCCAGGGTGAAGTGACACGCGGCATCGAGGTCGTCGAGTTCGCCTGCGGCATCCCGCAATTGCTCAAGGGTGACTACACCGAGCAGGTCTCGACCAACATCGACAACTGGACCATGCGCCAGCCGCTGGGCGTGGTGGCCGGCATCACCCCGTTCAACTTCCCGGTAATGGTGCCGATGTGGATGTTCCCGGTGGCCATCGCCTGCGGCAACACCTTCGTGCTCAAGCCAAGCCCGATCGACCCGTCGCCCTCGTTGCTGATCGCCGAACTGTTCAAGGAAGCCGGGTTGCCCGACGGCGTGTTTAACGTCGTGCAGGGCGACAAGGAAGCGGTGGATGCGCTGATCGATCACCCGGACGTCAAAGCCGTGAGTTTTGTCGGCTCAACGCCGATTGCCAATTACATCTATGAAACGGGCGCCCGCCACGGCAAGCGTGTGCAGGCGCTCGGGGGCGCGAAGAACCACATGGTAGTGATGCCGGACGCCGACATCGATCAAGTGGTGGACGCGCTGATCGGCGCGGCATTCGGCTCTGCCGGCGAGCGTTGCATGGCGATCTCGGTGGCGGTTTTTGTCGGGGATGTCGCGGACAAGGTGATGCCCAAACTGGTGGAACGCACCCGCGCGCTCAAAGTCCTCGAGGGCATGAACCTGGCCGCGGAGATGGGCCCGATCGTGTCGCAAGTCGCGTTGCAGCGCATCACCGGGTACATCGAACAAGGCATTGAAGAAGGCGCAGAACTGCTGGTCGACGGCCGTGGTTTTGACGGTGCTCAGGCTGGCGCGAACTGTGCCGAAGGGTTCTGGCTCGGTGGCACGGTGTTCGACCATGTCACGCCCGAGATGAAAATCTACAAAGAGGAGATCTTCGGCCCGGTGCTCGCGTGCATGCGCGTCAAGGATTTTGCCGAGGCGGTCAATCTGGTCAACGCCCACGAGTTCGGCAATGGCACCGCCTGCTACACCCGTGACGGCCACATCGCCCGTGAATTCGCCAGCCGCATTCAGGTCGGCATGGTTGGCATCAACGTGCCGATTCCAGTGCCGATGGCGTGGCATGGCTTCGGCGGCTGGAAGCGTTCGCTGTTCGGTGACACACACGCCTATGGCGAAGAGGGCGTGCGCTTCTACACCAAGCAGAAGTCGATCATGCAACGCTGGCCGAACAGCATCGCCAAGGGCGCTGAGTTCGCCATGCCGACGTCCAAGTAATACGGTTTCTGCTCCACAGGTTTGGGGTTGGGTGACGTGTTGGCACGGGCTGGCACGGCATCTTTTTTCCCAGGGGGGGCGAATTTCTCGCCCCCGGTTTTTTCGCACAGGTGAATCGCTATGCCGTTGCTCAAGTTCGACATCCTCCAGGGGCGCAATGACGAGCAGCTCAAGACGCTTCTGGACGCGACCCATCAGGCGATGGTCGAGGCCTTTGAAGTGCCCGCCAGTGATCGCTATCAATGCGTCACCCAACACCGTCCCGGTGAGTTGGTGCTGCACGACACGGGATTGGGCTACACGCGCTCGGCCAATGTGGTGTTGCTGACGGTGATTTCGCGACCGCGCTCACAAGCGCAGAAGGCCGCGTTTTACCGCTTGCTGGCCGAGAGACTACGTGCCGATTGCGGCTTGTCGCCCGATGACCTGATTGTTTCGCTGGTGGAAAATGCCGATTCGGACTGGTCCTTCGGCCGGGGACGGGCGCAATTCCTGACCGGCGAACTGTAGCGCCGGGCAGCGCCGAGTGCTCAGGCACCATCGGTTTTACTCACACTCATCACGTACAGGTGCTGTCATGTCCAGTCCACTGCTGTCCCTTTTGAACATTCAACTGCCGATCCTTCAATCCCCCATGGTGGGCGTTTCCACACCCAGGCTCGCGGCAGCGGTGTCGAGTGCCGGCGGTCTGGGCTCCATCGGCATCGGGGCGAGCAGCGTCGAGCAGGCGCGGGCCATGATTCGAGAGACGGCGGCACTGACGGATAAACCCTTCAATGTGAACCTGTTCTGCCACCAGCCTGCCGTGCATGACAGCGCCCGAGAGGCTCAATGGCTGAGTTTCCTGACACCGTTTTTTGCCGAGTTCGGCGCCGCTGCGCCGTCGTCGCTGCGCGAGATCTACACCTCGTTCGTCGAAGACCCGGACATGCTGCAGATGCTGCTGGAAGAAAAACCGGCGGTGGTCAGCTTCCATTTTGGATTGCCCCCACAATCCGCCGTCGATGCGCTCAAGGACGCCGGCATCGTGCTCTTGTGCTCCGTAACGAGCCTGGCCGAAGCGCAGTTGGCGGAGCACGCCGGCGTGCATGCGCTGGTGGCTCAAGGTTACGAAGCCGGGGGCCATCGCGGTGTATTCGACCCGCAGCAGGACACGGAAATGGGCACGTTTGCGCTGGTGCGTGTGTTGACCCGCGCTTGCAGACTGCCGGTGATCGCGGCGGGTGGCATCATGGACGGCGCAGGCATCAAGGCGGTCATGCAACTGGGCGCCAGTGCAGCGCAGCTGGGCACGGCATTTATCCTCTGTCCTGAATCCTCCGCCAACAGCGCTTACCGTGAGGCCTTGAAGGGGCCGCGCGCACACCAAACCAAAGTCACCAGTGTGATTTCCGGCCGTCCTGCCCGTGGCATGGTCAATCGCAACTTCACCCTCCTTGCGACGGCTGCCACGGCACTGCCCGACTATCCGCTGACCTATGACGCCAACAAGGCGCTCAACGCTGCCGCGACCGCGCAGGCAAACACTGATTTTGCCGTGCAGTGGGCCGGGCAGGGCGCACCGCTGGCGCGTGAATTGCCGGCCGCAGCGCTGGTGAATCTGCTGGCGGCGGAAATGAAAGCCTGACTTGAGACATTGCTGCCTGCAGCGATTCAGAGGATCCGTCCGATCACCGAGTGAGTAGCCCTAAGCAATGTGCCACAATCGCATTCGTCGCAGCATCACGATCAGGCGGATGAAATGGATGGCCTTGGATTGCGGTTCGAAACGGAAGATTTAATCGTCAGTCAGGTGCGCACGGACCGATTGCACCAGCTGTTCCGCCAGTCGGTCTCGGCGGTTTTCGGCAGCTTTCTCGCGGTGTTGATGCTGTGCTGGCTGTGCTGGGAGCGTTTTGATCACACGGTCATCGCGTGGTGGATCGCGATACTGGCAGCGTCGTCGCTGTTGCGGATCTCGATGTTCATCGCCTATTTGCGCAGCCCCCCCAGTGAGCGCACCCCTGAGCGCTGGGAGCGCACGTATTGGGTCACGCTCGTATTGTCCGCCGGTATCTGGGGCGGGGGCGCGCTGATGGTCATGCCAGCCGATGACCTGTTGGCCCAGGCGCTGGTCATGCTGTTTTGCGTCGGGATGTCGGTCAGTGCGGTGTCCTGTTACTCGGCCTATCGCTACATGACGATCGTGTCCATTTCCCTGGTGTTGCTTCCTTGTACGATCTGGCTGTTGTTTCAAGCCTCGTCCTTGCAGGTCGGCATGGGAGTGGCGGTGCTGGTGTTCGCCTCCTTTGTATTCAGCGCGACGCGCAACCTGTCCGACGCACTGGAAACCGCCTTCCGTCTAACCCGTGAAATGGAGCAGGCACACAGTGTTTCCACGCGTGCCGCCCAGACCGATGAACTCACGGGCCTGATGAATCGCCGGGCTTTTTTCGAGCACGCGCAGCATCTATATGGCCACTGCAAGAACAACCAGTTGCCGCTGTGTGCCGTCATGCTGGACATGGATCACTTCAAGCACATCAATGACACCTACGGGCATCAGGTCGGGGATCAGGTGCTGCGGCAAATGGGGGCCGTCATCAGCCGTTCGTTTCGCGAAACCGACGTGTACGGGCGGTTGGGCGGGGAGGAGTTTGCCGTTTTGCTGCCGGACACGTCGATTGAAGTCGCACAGCACATTGCCGAGGAGCTCATCCAGTCGATCGCCGGCCTGATGACCGGGCCGGTCCATCGTATCTCGGCCAGCGGCGGTGTCGCCTCGATGAATGCCGACGATAACGATCTGCACAGTTTGATCAACAACGCGGACAAGGCGCTGTATCGAGCCAAGGCGCGCGGGCGCAATCAGGTCGCAGTGTCTGAATAGGCCGGCAGGTGGTCAGGACACTTCCCTGTAGCGTCCAGGCGTCATGCCGAACCAGCGTATGCAGGCTTTATGAAAGCTGCTCTGATCGCGAAAACCCAGCAGCGCGCCGATGTACTTCACACTGCGCGCTGAATTGCGCAGGAAGTTATGCGCGAGCATCAGTCGCGCTTCATCCTGCAGTGCCGAGAAGTGCATGTCTTCATTGCTCAAGCGCCGTTGCAGGCTGCGTGCACTCACGCCGACCGCCTGGGCGATCCGGTTCAGGTCGCTGGGCACGCCTTGGGCCAGCCGCTCGGAAAGCACCTGTCGAACACGTTCGGTCATTGAGCCGTTGAGCAGCAGGTTCAAGCGTGTGCGGGCGTATTCGACATGCAGGACATCCAGTGCAGGATCGGCCGTCGGCAATGCAATCGAGCAGTCGTCGAGGCTGAACGTCAGGCTGTTGTAAGACGCGCCGAATGACAGGTTGCTCCCGAGCAAGTGTTCCAGCCGGGTGGTATCCGCTGGTTTGGGGTAAGTAAAGGTCGCCGCCACGGGTTGCGGCTTGCGCTTGGGCAACAGCCAGTGCACCAGTCCCACGGTTTGCGCGGCACCGGCATCGATGAAGGCCCGGGGTGTCAGCGACGGCTGGGCGCTGATGTCGAAGCCGATCAGCTTCAGCGCTGTCGGTTCCTGGTCCAGGCACATATAGAAGCCATTGCAGATCAGCGATTGATAATCCACCAGCCGATGCAGCGCGGAGCCCAGCGTGGCGCAAGACATCACGGCGTAGCCCAGCACCTCCAGGTTCGCCGGATGCGCGCGGGCATAAGCCAGCAAACCAATGTCCGGGTTACCGGTACGTTTTTCCGCTTCAGCCATCACCTTATAGACCAGCTCCAGCCTGACGCCGTTGGGGTTTGCCCAGACCTCCTCGTTGCTGCTGCCGAACTCTTCGAGCAAGGTTTCCACGTTGGCGCCGGCGTCGGTCAAGACGTCGGCGAGCACCCGAAAACCGGTGCTGGTCATTCTGTGCATGATTCTTCCCGGCGTAATGGCTAATTGATGTCGCGCAAGCCGGCGCATGATCGCAATAAACAAATGGTCACAGTCGATTAACACAACCGACACGTTTCCAAGGACAAGCGAAAGGTATCCGGGAACACTTCCTGACCGGTCGGCGAGCGTCGATTATGGCCGGCAGTCAACGCTGCAGTTGCAGGAGCGCCGCGTGGCGTCGCCATATTCACCCGGCGGCAGGACGCCGCTTTGTCTACGGATGTGACATGCACAGAGTGAAGAATTTTTACAATGAACTGGCACAGGGCAAGTTGGTGTTGGCGTTTCAGCCGGTCGTCTGGTTGCCCGACAGTCGCCGGGTGCTGTACCAGGAAGGGCTGTTGCGGCATATCGATGCACAGGGCGAGGGGGTTTATCCTTTCGCCATGCTGGAAAAGCATCAGTTGATGCGTGAGCTTGACCGCAGCGTGGTGAGCTGCGTGATTGAACGTCTGCTGCAAAACGAACACCTGCGGCTGGGCTGCAACATCTCCGCGCAAAGCGCCATCGTTGACCACTACTGGCAACCGATTCTCATGCAATTGCGCGACACCCCTTCGGTGGCCGCGCGACTGGTGATTGAAGTGACCGAAAGCGCCACGCCGCCAAGCACCTCGGCGGCGATCGAATTCGTGTTGTGCCTGCGGGAGATGGGTTGCCGGGTGGCCATCGATGATTTTGGCTCGGGCCTGGGTACGCTGGAATTCATCCGGCAGACCCGGCCGGATATCGTCAAGATCGATCAGGGCTACCTCCAGCGCGCACGCCTGGAGACCAACAGCGCCCAGACCCTCGGTCATCTGGTGCAGCTGTGCAAGACGCTGGCGCCGTGCGTGATCATCGAGGGGATTGAATCCGAAGCCGATCGCGCCCTTGCCACTGCCTGCGGTAGCGAGTGGGGTCAGGGTTATCTCTTCGGCCGTCCGCAGATCGATGCGCTGGGAGCTTGGTGCCAACTGCAACCCGGAGCGTGATCACGCAGCACGATGCAACGAATGCCACGTCATGGCCTCATATGAAAACGAGCAGTGCCTTTGGTGCAGAAGGGCGGATGCCATTTTTTCATGACGAGAGGTGATTGTTTCCATGACGGCAGCTGAGAAAAACCATGTGGACTGGCTGGTCGAACAATCGATGCTGCATGCCGCAAGACAACGGGCCAGGCTCTACTCGGGGCAAGGCCGGTTGTGGCAACAGCCCTATGCGCATACCCGGC
This sequence comes from Pseudomonas sp. IT-P171, assembly GCF_949767765.1. Taxonomy (NCBI): domain Bacteria; kingdom Pseudomonadati; phylum Pseudomonadota; class Gammaproteobacteria; order Pseudomonadales; family Pseudomonadaceae; genus Pseudomonas; species Pseudomonas sp. IT-P171. The sequence continues at coordinate 24,856 of NZ_CATKQN010000017.1, read as the reverse complement.
CCCGTGACGCCTCGGCCCTCGCTTCGGTGTGGTTCACCGCGTACCCGGCGTCGATTGTCACCCGGGAAAACGGTACGGTGCTCGAAGCCCTGGGGGACGAAACCTTATGGCACGCCTTGTCGAGAATCGGTATCCAGGGCATTCACAACGGCCCGCTGAAAAGGTCTGGCGGCCTGTCGGGCACCCAACACACGCCCACCATTGACGGCAACTTCGACCGCATCAGTTTCGACATCGATCCACAGTTGGGCACCGAGGCGCAGCTGCAAGCGTTGGTGCGCATGGCTGCTGCGCACAATGCGGTGATCATCGACGACGTCATCCCGTCGCACACCGGCAAAGGCGCGGACTTTCGCCTGGCCGAGATGGCGTATGAAGACTATCCGGGGCTCTACCACATGGTGGAAATCCGCGAGGAAGACTGGCCGCTGCTGCCCGATGTTCTCGAGGGCCGCGACGCGCAGAACCTCAGTCCGCAGCAGGTCGATGTGCTGCGCGACAAGCATTACATCGTCGGCCAGTTGCAGCGGGTGATTTTCTTCGAGCCCGGAGTCAAGGAAACCGACTGGAGTGCGACACCGGTCGTGATCGGGGTCGATGGCAAACCGCGACGCTGGGTTTACCTGCATTACTTCAAGGAAGGGCAACCGTCGCTGAACTGGCTGGACCCGACCTTCGCCGCGCAGCAGATGATCATCGGCGACGCGCTGCACGCCATCGACGTGATGGGGGCGAAAATCCTGCGTCTGGACGCCAACGGTTTTCTCGGCGTTGAACGCAAGCTCGATGGCACCGCCTGGTCGGAAAGTCATCCCTTGTCGATCACCGGCAACCAGTTGCTGGCCGGGGCAATTCGCAAGGCGGGCGGTTTCAGTTTTCAGGAACTGAACCTGACCGTTGACGATATCGCCGCCATGTCCCACGGCGGGGCCGATCTTTCCTATGACTTCATCACCCGACCCGCTTACCAGCATGCGTTGCTGATGGGCGATACCGAATTCCTGCGCTTGATGCTGCGCCAGATGCACACCCTGGGCATCGACCCGGGCTCGCTGATCCACGCCTTGCAGAACCATGACGAACTGACCCTCGAACTGGTGCATTTCTGGACGCTGCACGCCCATGACACTTTCCTCTATCAGGGCCAGACCTTCCCCGGCAACATCTTGCGCGAGCACATTCGCGAGCAGATGTACGAACGCCTGGCCGGCGAACACGCACCGTATAACCTGAAATTCGTCACCAACGGCGTGTCCTGCACCACCGCCAGCATCATCACGGCAGCGCTGGGGATTCGTGACCTCGATGCCATTACCGCAGCGGATATCCAGCAGATCCGCCAGATTCATGTGCTGCTGGTGATGTACAACGCGATGCAGCCCGGCGTGTTCGCGTTGTCGGGTTGGGACCTCGTCGGCGCACTGCCGTTGCCGGCAGAGCAGGTCGCACCTTTGATGCTCGATGGCGACACGCGCTGGATTCATCGCGGCGCCTACGATCTTGTTGATCTCAATCCGGAAGCGGAGCTGTCGGAAGGTCAGATGCCGCGCCCGAAAACGCTTTACGGCAGCCTGACCAGTCAACTGAAAGACCATGACTCCTTTGCCTCGCAGCTGAAGCGAATCCTGGCGGCGCGCCGTTCCTATGATATTGCCGCGAGCCGTCAGATCCTGATCCCGGATGTCGAGCATCCGGGGTTGCTGATCATGGTCCACGAACTGCCGGCCGGCAAAGGCACCCAGATCACCGCGCTGAACTTCGGTTCCACAGCGATCACCGAGACCCTGCACCTGCCCAATATTGCGCCGGGGCCGGTGGTCGATATCATCAATGAGCGGGTCGAGGGTGATCTGACGCCTGAAGGGGAGTTCACGATTACGCTGGATGCTTATGAAGGGTTGGCACTGCGCGTGGTCAGCAGTTCGCCGATGATTTAGCCCTCCCAAGGCGATGTGGCGCGGGAATGATCGACGCGCCATATCGACGGTTTTGCTCTGATCCGCTTCACCTTTCGCTTCGAATCGGTAAACCCTCTTATGGGGAGAACAGCGAAGAAGCGCTGCACAAGCTTGCTGATTTGTTCCGTGTCGGGAGAGCATTGGGTAGCGGAACCGATACCGAAAAAGTGCGAGGTCAGCAGCTTGATCGCGAGCTGATGCGTCGGTTGGGCAACCGCAATGAACAAACCCGCGCCAACACCGTCAAGGCACTTCTTGGCGTAGTCGCACCGGGCGGGCAAGACAAGAATGTCGAGCTTGTCGCCCAGCGTTTGACGGATATGGCGGGGCAGGATCCCGACAAGGCAATGCAGGTTCTTGCGGTGATGTACCGGATGAATTTGCTACAACAGACCCAGCAAAACTTCGTACCGGTGGCGGGTACTGTGCTGTTGGGGGCGTTGGCTACTTCGCTCGCGGCCACGCAACTGCCTCCTGAACGGCAAGCAGAGATGCAGGCGGCAGTGTCGAGCGCGATAGACTCTATTGAGACGAACGTGCGCGATGTCAATCAGCGTGCTGAGATGGTCAAGCTGATCGTAGATGTCGCGCTTACCAACCTTGGGCTTCCGATTCATGTGCTTGACCCGAGGTTGAAGAAGTACGAAGGTCTGTTGGTTGAGGCGGGCAAGCAAAACCCGAGTAGCGGCGGTTATGCGGAGGGCGGGCAGGCCTCCACAACGCCCCATACCGGTGGAAGCCAATTGGATGGTCAGCAAGGCGGTAATGTTTATGTGACGCCGGGGCATCAGCTGAATCCGGGGGCGGTCTATAACGAAAGTACCAATGCTGACGGTGCAAAAGAGGCCGCTTCGGAAGGATTAGAAGCCACAAAGACGGGCAAAATTACTATTGACGGCAAAATTGGCGGTCAACTTGAAGCTCGAGGGTGGACTCAGCAAGAGGTCCAGGACGTCATTGATGAAGGGCCAGTGGGAACTACTGCTGACAACCGATCTGCGTCGAAGACGCCAGATGGATTGGCGAGAAGTGATCCGGCATCCGTGTATGGCTCAAAGAACGGGTATGTTGTAGTTAACGACCGGACTGGCGAAGTCGTGCAGATAAGCGGCAAAAATGACCCAGGGTGGATTCCGGATAGTCGAATTAAGTGGAAGTGAAAATGATCATTGATCTTCAGCAGCGCTACGACTCATCCGATGACTTCTTCAATCTTGGTGGAAGCGTTGTGATGAAGGTCTCAGCCGATGCAGCAGTTGCTATTTGTGAACGCGCTGCACAGCGCGGGTTAGTGGTCGCTCGAATCGAAGGAGGCATTTGGCATGCCCCTGGATTTGAGGCGCGGTTGGATTGTATTTGGGACGGAGTTGATCCCCCAGTCGATCAGAGAACGGCCGAACAAAACAATCGAGTAGCGGCTGAATTCGTGCGCACGGAACAGGCCGTGCATGATGTCTACGTGATTACGGCGCCTCGTATGTTGGGATGGTAAGCACGTCGCGTTTGCTGGCAGCAAGGAACACTTGAAGGTCCGGTAGTAGTGTTGGTGCAAAAGCGACAGGTGGTGCAGTAGAGCTAACATTTGACAAAGCTACCCGGACTTGGACAACCCCAGCAGGTCTAGACTATGGACAAGGATCGGTTCAAGGAAACAGAGTTTTGCATGTTTTAGAGCATGCGGAGCCGAATCCGGCCAAGACAACGCATAGTGTCTTTAAGTTGGCCCTGAGAACTCGTTTGTGTTTCCGAAAAGCTATTTGGATGAGCTTTACAAGTCGACAGGTGGGAATATTCGCGCCGTGGAAACGAAACTTAGCTTGCCTGCTGGTTATCTGGATAAGGCTCAGGCAGAGGTAATTGCTAAGCCAAATGTTCGCATGCCGTCAGGGAATGAAGTTGGTGCATTTCCTGGTTATTGGGTTCCTGGGGGGTATACTTCTGGTGGCGTACCAGAGGCTGTCATTCCCGGGCAGTTGCGAATTGATCAAGTCGCTGTAAAGGCTGTGAGGGAGTTGTTCAATGGAAATTGATTTGCCACTTGGTTATTGGTTGAAGAGCACTAGTGAAGGGTATTTTTGCATCGGCTTTCAATATGGGGGGCACATGGGGGGGGAATGTGAAATATTTCTTCCAAGGTCCAAGTTGCAAAAGTTTTGCTCTGATGACGAATGGCGTAATCAGACTATAAATCGATTTTACAAAATTGTTTTTCTAGCCATCCCAGAACTGAATGTGCCGATCCCTGAGACTGAAGCAAAAAAGGACGGCGTAGTTCCTGATGACTGGGCTTGAAATAAAAGTCGCAATAGAGTCGCAATAGAAAACAATAGGGTGTAAAAGCGACAGGTGGTGCAGTAGAGCTAACATTTGACAAAGCTACCCGGACTTGGACAACCCCAGCAGGTCTAGACTATGGACAAGGATCGGTTCAAGGAAACAGAGTTTTGCATGTTTTAGAGCATGCGGAGCCGAATCCGGCCAAGACAACGCATAGCGTCTTTAGTATGGACAGAAAAGAAATTTTAGGAGCTGTCGATGAGGCATGGCTCAAGAAAGGTAGTCCCGTGGTAGGTGATCCGGGTGCATATGTTGTCCCGATGGGCCGAGCGATTGGTACTTCGGGAGAAACGAGTATTAAAATTATTGTTCGGCCTGGGACCAATCAGGTCATTACCGCCTATCCTGTTAAATAGAGAAGTTTTATATGCTGTGTCCAAGGTGTGAGCAGGGAGATGTTGTCAAGGCTAGAATTGTAGCTAACGACACTTGCTTGTTCGTATGTCAAGAGTGCGAGGCCTCATGGTTTTTATACGAAAACATTGGGGTTAAGGCCTTTGTCGACTATGGGACTTATATGGAAAGTCTAGGACTGAAACCACTATGGAGTGAGTTGCAAATCATTCCTGAGTAGGTGCAAAATGGTCGATCAAGAATAAAATCATAGTAGGTAATAATGATCTGGCACCACTTCGAGTGGTGTGCGGGTCGAAGGGTATTTGACTCCCTATAAAATTGGCCATCCAAAGCGTTATGGGGCTTAGTGAAAATATGTTTCTCATGGGAAGACTCAGGTGGTGGGCTTTCCCCATATTGCAGGTCTAGCATCCTCAATGAAGATGGAGTCAGCCCGCTCGCTTGCTTGTTAAATGATGATGGCGGAATTTATTTTCTGGATACCAACGTATTTCCGTGACGAGCGTACCTGCGGTGTGAAAGGGATTCATCTATTTCTCACGCGACAAAATGGGCGACCCAAAGAAATCGCCCTTTTTCATTCACTCCACAGCCTGCGCCCGCAATACAGGTGTCGTGGGCCGCATTGCGAAAAAAACAAGAACTCCTACGCCCAAATGCAGCCATAGCCTTAAGAACGCTAATTCTTGAATCCGGCAATGGCGCAGGTCTTCAGCCACTCGCCCAATCACGGATTCCAGACCGCAAGGCAGACCCCGTGAGGGCAATGATGAACCCACACCTGAACTTCGGCATTGAAGAGGAATACTTCATCACTGACCTGCGCACCCGCCGCATGTCGGAGGATCCGCCCGGCGCGGCGATTGAGGCGTGCAAGGCGGCGTTAGGCCCGTGCTTTGCCTATGAGATGTTTAAAGGGCAGGTCGAAGTCGCGTCGCCAATATTTACTGACATTGCGCAAGCGGCGGAGTACCTGGCCAACGTTCGCCAAACCTTGCGGAAAGCGCTTGATCCTTATGGCCTGGGACTACTCAGTGTCGGCAGCCATCCGTTGGCGGACTGGCGTCTGCAACAGGCCACGGAGCAGGATCATTTTCTTCAACTGTTCGAAGACTACCAGCGCGTCGCACGGCGCAGCCTGCTGTCCGGTCTGCACGTGCATGTTGAAGTGCCGGGACATCTGGACCGAATTCGGGTGATGAACGAAGTCTTGCCGTGGCTGCCGTTTTTGCTGGCCTTGAGCAGCTCTTCACCGTTTTGGGACGGCACCGACAGCGGCTTCGCGAGTTACCGGCAAACGGCTTGTGATGAATGGCCGCGGATGGGCGTTCCGGAGTTCCTTGAAGATCAAGCCGCCTATGACGCCTACGTTGCGCTGCTGATGCGTACCGGGACTGTTCGGCAGGCTGGCGATATCTGGTGGGGTTTGCGGCCGGCGGCGAAGTATCCAACCCTGGAATTGCGCATGACGGATGCGTGTCCACGGCTGGATGATGCGTTGTGCATTGCTTCGTTTTTTCGGCTGGTGGTGGCGTATGCCATTGACCAACCGCGCCCCGGATCTGCCTATTCACAAGCATCCCAGTGGGTTCTCAAGGAAAACCGCTGGCGGGCGAAACGCTTCGGAACCCGGGCGTCGTTCATTATTGAAGGCTACGACCGGCCGTTCTCCATGGAGCAGTGGCTGTTCATGGCTGAACAGATATTGGGCGATGCGGCGCGAACACTGGGTGCAGAGTCGGTTTTTGCTCACATCAGGCAAATGCTCCGCGAAGGCACCAGTGCGCAGCGACAACTGGGTGTTTACCAGCGAGCCTTGGGCAGTGGGGACGATGTCCAGGCTGCACTTTCGCAAGTGGTGGACCAACTGCTGACGGAAACGTCGCAAGCGCCATCTTTCGATCAAAGGATCCCCGGCAGCGGCAATCCCGGCAGGGCGTTGACAGGACAGGTGATCTGATCCGTATTTTTCTGCGTGATCTGCATCTGTTACGCATCAGGCCTGCGCCTCACAATGACAGCACGGTCCGCATTCGCAGTAGCCCTTGCACCGCATTCTCATTCCGTAGGAGGCTCCATGGCCAAGATGTCCCTTTTCCTGGGTGGTTTTCTGCTGTTAACCCTTTTGATCGGTGCCCTGGCGACGATCTCTCCCACTTAGTCCGTTTTGCCAGTCGGCAAAAAGCACAACGCCTCCACTTGGGAGGCGTTGCAGTTTTCAGCCGTGTTACTTCAGATCAAACCGATCCAGATTCATCACCTTCGTCCACGCCGCCACAAAGTCCTTCACAAACTTCTCCTTCGAATCGCTGCTGGCATAGACCTCAGCCAACGCGCGCAACTGAGCATTCGAACCGAAGACCAGATCGACCCGCGTGCCGGTCCATTTCACTTCGCCGGTTTTGCGATCGCGCCCTTCAAACTCCTCGCTAGCCTCAGAGGTCGGTTTCCATTCCACGCCCATGTCGAGCAGGTTCTTGAAGAAGTCGTTGGTCAGCGCCTCTTTCTGCTGGGTGAATACGCCGTGCTTCGTTTGTCCGACGTTGGTATTCAACACTCGCAGGCCGCCGATCAGCGCGGTCATTTCCGGCGCAGTGAGGGTCAGTTGTTGCGCCTTGTCGATCAACAGATGCTCGGCCGGAACGCGGTAGCGGGTTTTGAGGTAGTTGCGGAAGCCGTCGGCGATGGGTTCGAGGAAGCCGAAGGATTCCACATCGGTCTGTTCTTGCGAGGCGTCAGCACGCCCCGGTGTGAACGGCACCGTGACGCTGTGACCGGCATTTTTTGCGGCTTGTTCGACACCGGCGTTGCCGGCCAGCACGATCAGGTCCGCCAGCGAGATTTTCTTGCCGCCGTTGTTGAACTCGTTCTTGATGCTTTCGAGTTTCGCCAGCACGTTCGCCAGTTGCTCAGGCTGGTTGGCTTGCCAGGACTTCTGCGGCTCCAGGCGCAGACGACCGCCGTTGGCGCCGCCGCGTTTGTCGGAGCCACGGAAGGTCGAAGCCGCCGCCCAGGCCGTGGATACCAGTTGTGAAACGCTCAGGCCCGAGGCGAGGATTTTGCTCTTGAGCGTGGCGACGTCGCTGTCGTTGACCAGTTCGTGGTCGACGTCCGGGATCGGGTCTTGCCACAGCAGTTCTTCACTGGGCATTTCCGGGCCGAGGTAGCGGGAGAGAGGACCCATGTCGCGGTGGATCAGCTTGAACCAGGCGCGGGCGAAGGCGTCGCTCAGTTGATCCGGGTTCTGCAGAAAGCGTCGCGCAATCGGTTCATAGATCGGGTCGAAGCGCAGGGCCAGGTCCGAGGTCAGCATGGTTGGGTTGCGCCGTTTCGACGGGTCGTGTGCATCCGGAATAGTCCCGGCGCCCGCGCCGTTTTTGGCGACCCACTGGTTTGCGCCGGCCGGGCTTTTGCTCAGTTCCCACTCGAAGCCGAACAGGTTTTCCAGGTAGTTGTTGCTCCACCGGGTGGGCGTGGTGGTCCAGGTCACTTCCAGTCCGCTGGTGATGGTGTCCGGGCCCTTGCCGGTGCCGAAGTTGTTTTTCCAGCCCAGGCCTTGTTGTTCAAGACCGGCCGCTTCGGGCTCGGCGCCCACGTTGTCGGCAGGCCCGGCGCCGTGGGTTTTGCCGAAGGCATGGCCGCCGGCGATCAGCGCCACGGTTTCTTCGTCGTTCATGGCCATGCGGCCGAAGGTTTCACGGATGTCCAGGGCCGAAGCGACGGGGTCGGGATTGCCTTCCGGACCTTCCGGGTTCACGTAGATCAGGCCCATCTGCACGGCGGCCAGTGGGTTTTCCAGATTGCGTCCTTCATCCGTGCGGCTGTCTTCGTTTCTCCCGGGTTCGGCCACGAGTGGCACATCGCCGGGTGTCTGTACGGGTTTTTGCCCTTTGTCGTAGCGGGTGTCGCCACCCAGCCATTTGTTTTCCGAACCCCAGTAAACGTCCTCGTCCGGTTCCCAGACGTCGGCACGGCCACCGGAAAAACCAAAGGTCTTGAAGCCCATGGATTCCAGCGCAACGTTGCCGGTCAGCACGATCAGGTCGGCCCAGGAAATGTTGTTGCCATACTTTTGCTTGATCGGCCACAGCAGCCGGCGTGCCTTGTCGAGGCTGACGTTGTCCGGCCAGCTGTTGAGCGGGGCGAAGCGTTGTTGACCGGAGCCGGCACCGCCACGCCCGTCACCGGTGCGGTAGGTGCCCGCGGCGTGCCAGGCCATGCGAACGAACAGCGGGCCATAGTGACCGAAGTCTGCCGGCCACCAGTCTTGCGAATCGGTCATCAATGCGGTCAGGTCTCGCTTGACCGCCGCAAAGTCGAGCTTTTTGAACGCTTCGGCATAGTCGAAGCCCTCGTCCATGGGGTCAGACAGGGACGAGTGCTGGTGCAGGATCTTCAGATTCAGTTGGTTCGGCCACCAGTCGCGGTTGGTCGTGCCACCGCCGGCGGCGTGATTGAACGGGCATTTCGATTCATTTGCCATGTGCGAGCTACCTTTTGGTCGTGTTCTTCCGGCTATCGGGCCCGGAGCGGGCGTTAAATAGCGACGAGCGAGATCAAGACACAGGCTGCAGGGCCAGCAGTTGGATCAACTGATTGTGGTGACCACACGGAATTCTGAACAGCGGCAATCAGGTTGCCTGCGCGGTGACCCACGGGCGGCCTAGTCAAGCTTCGGGCTCATTCCTGTCTCCTTTCCAGCGCTAATCCGGCCGGCTTATGACGCCAGCGCAGACTAAGGTTAGACCCGAGTCGGGAAGTCAGCTAATAGGTGGAGTGTTGTGGCCCGATAGGCAGAATCTTTCACTGAAACCCTCTGGTGGAAACGATCGTCAGGGACAGTTGAACCAGCCGCTGACGCAATTGCGGGATTGAGATCAACCCTCGGAGGCTACGTCGGGATCGTCCGGCATAGCCTCCGAACACCCATCGTCAAAGCAGCGGAATGCTGTAGCTGACGATCAGGCGGTTCTGGTCCTGGTTTCGGCTCGCTTCACTGTTGGACTTGCCGTTGCGCCAGCCAAACCCGACGCCTTTGAACGCGCCGGACTGAATCGCGTAATCCAGGCCGATATCCCGTTCCCATTCCTTTTGCGTGTCGCCAGTGACGGTCTTGATGTTGTCGCCGCTGAGGTAGATGACCGACGCCTTCAAACCGGGCACGCCCAACCCTGCAAAGTCATACGCATACTGGCCGAAAGCGGTGCGTTCACCTGCGCGGGTGAAGGTCTGGATCAGGCGGTCGGTGTACAGATAAAGACTGGCGCCACCGGCCCCTTTGTCCGGCAGGTTGCCTTGGCTGAGCTGGGTGAAGTTGCTGCCGCTGGAAACGCTTTGGTAGCCGGCGGTGATGGCATGGGCGCCGGCGGTGTAAATCAGTGCGGCGCTCCAAGTCCGGTTGTCGATTTCGCCATCGGCGCCTTCGGTGTAGCCGCTGATCCGGTAGCCTGAAGTGCCCGAACTGTTTTTGCCGGACGAATCGGTCTTGAAGTAACGCAGGTCGGTTTTCAGCGATTGATTGTCCGAGATCGTCAGTGTGTGCATCAGCCCCAAAAACTGCTGGGTGTAGTAGTCGTCGAGGTTGGCATAGTAATACTGGGCGGTCAGGTCCTTGGTGATTTTCCAGTCGCCACCGGCGAAGTCGAACGCGTTGCTTTCACGGGTGCCACCCGTTACCGCGAGCCCGGTCTGATCGCTTGAACCCCGGCCAGTCGCGTGTTCGATGCGGCCACCAGTGAGGGTCAGGTCTTTGAACTCGCCCGAGGTGATCTGCCCGCCTTCGAAGGTCTGCGGCAGCAGGCGGCCGTCGTTGGCCACCAGGATCGGCAGCTTTGGCATCAGCGTGCCCAGGCGCAGTTCGGTTTTCGAGACTTTGACCTTGCCGGTCAACCCCAACCGGCTCCACTCGTCGACCGCGCTGTTGTCGCTGTCCGAAGGAATCATGCTGCTGCCGACGTGGCGTCCTTTGCCGCTGTCCAGGGTAATCCCCATCAGGCCCAGTGCGTCGACACCGAAACCGACGGCGCCGTCGGTGTAGCCCGACTTGTAGTCGAGCATGAAACCCTGCGCCCATTCTTCGGTTTTCGACGGGGCGGCCGGGCCATCGCGGTTGTCGTTGTTGAAGTAGAAATTCCTCATCCCCAACGTCGCTTTGCTGTCACTCAGGAAGTCGGCGTGCGCCTGGGTGCTGAGTGCAATGGCGCCCAGCGCCAGGGTTACAACCGTGTTCTTGTTGCTCATGTAAGACGCCCCTAATTATTTTTGTAATATGAATCGGGAGGGTGGCTCCCGCCGTGGCAGGCGGGAGCGTGAGGCTTGATTCAGATACCCAGCACGTTGGCGCCGATGCAGGGATCGATGCCGCGTTCCAGGCGACGCTGATGGACGATCACGGTGATTTCCATCGAACCGGTGGTGACCTCGAAATCGAGGATGTGGCCGCCATAGGCCTGGAAGGTGGCATCACCAGCAACGCCGTGCATATGGATCGAAGGCTGACCGTTCTTCCACGCCACCGAGCCGGTGATGCTGGCCATCTCGACGCTGTTCAGGATCTTGGCGTCGAAGTCCTTCTTGTCCTTGTTCCAGAAACCGAACTTGACGTTGCCGAAGCCGATACCCGTGATGGACGCGCTGGGAATCTTCTCGGCGATGGCCAGTTTGGTCAGTTCCTTGAACGCGTTGTCGCCCATGCGCAGCACCATGAGGTAACCGGTGGGTGTTTTGGTGTAGCGCGGTGTGGCTTCAGTGGCACATTGCATGGGGGCTGTCGTAGCGGCGGGCGTGGTTTCGGCAATGGCCAGTTGAGTGCCTGCGGTGGTGATCATCACGGCAGCGGTCACGGCCAGCATCAATTTGCACAAGCGGTGTTTCGGGTGACGTTGAGCTTGCATGAGACTTCCTCTGTTTTTGTTGTTGTGTGGGTACAGCGGTTTTCAGGACGAGCGAATCCGACGCCTGTGTTCAACAGGCGCGGAAGGTGTGGCTGTCAGTGGGTGTCAGTTGAAGCGCGTTGACCTACAGCGCATCGCGGTGGCTGATGCCGTCCACCAGTCGGGCGATGCTCAACGGGTTGCTGTTTTTCAGGGCGTCCGGCAGCAGGCTGTCGGGGCAGTTCTGGAAACACACCGGTCGCAGGAAACGATCGATCGCCAACGTCCCGACCGAGGTGCCGCGCGCATCCGATGTCGCCGGGTACGGCCCGCCGTGCACCATGGCGTCGCAGACTTCCACGCCGGTGGGGTAACCGTTGAACAGGACGCGTCCGACTTTCTGTTCCAGCAGGGCCAGAACGTCGCCCTGGGTGGCGACTTCCGAATCTTCGACCATCAGCGTTGCGGTCAACTGACCGCGCAAACCGTGCAATGCCTGGATCAATTCGGCGCGGTCAGCGACTTCCACCACGAGGGTGGTCGGGCCGAACACTTCTTCCTGAAGCAACTCATCGCCATTGATCAACAGGCTGGCGTCGGCCTTGAACAGTTGCGGCCGTGCCTGGTTTCCCTGTTGCTCGGTGCCGGCCAGGTGCGTGATGCCGGGGTGGGCGCGCAGGTGATCCAGACCCTGGCAGTAGCTTTTCAGTGCGCCGGCGTTGAGCATGGTTTGCGCTGGTTGCTCGTTCATCAAACCGGTGAAGCGCTCAAGGAAAGCCGTGAACTCCGGCGAGCGAATGCCCAGCACCAAACCGGGATTGGTGCAGAACTGGCCCGCGCCCAACACCACGGAAGCGCTCAGGTCAGCGGCGATCTTTTCGCCCCGTGCCTTGAGGGCTTCGGGCATCAGCAACACCGGGTTGATGCTGCTCATCTCGGCGAACACCGGGATCGGCTGAGGACGCGCCGCGGCCATGTCACACAAGGCGCGGCCGCCGCGCAACGAACCGGTGAAGCCGACCGCCTGAATGGCCGGGTGTTTGACCAGCGCTTCACCGACGCTGCCGTAAAGCAGGCTGAATACACCCTCGGGCATGCCGGTTTTCCGGGCGGCGCGGGTGATCGCATCCGCAACGTAATCGGCGGTCGCCATGTGGCCGCTGTGGGCCTTGAACACCACCGGGCATCCGGCGGCGAGGGCGGACGCGGTGTCGCCGCCGGCGGTGGAGAAGGCCAGCGGAAAGTTGCTGGCGCCGAACACCGCGACCGGACCGAGCCCGGTGCGGTACTGGCGCAGGTCGGGACGGGGCAACGGTTGGCGGTCCGGCAGCGCACGGTCGATGCGTGCGCCGTAGAAATCACCCCGGCGCAACATCGTGGCGAACAGGCGCATCTGACCGCTGGTGCGTGCCCGCTCACCTTGGATGCGCCCGGCGGGCAGGGCGGTTTCCCGGCACACGAGGGCGATGAATGATTCATCCAGCGCGTCGAGCTCGGTGGCGATGGCATCGAGAAACCCGGCGCGGCGGGCGGCCGACAGGTTGCGAAAGGTCGGGTACGCCGTGGCTGCCGCTTGTGCCGCCGCATTTACTTCATCGGCGGTCGCCTGGTGGAAGCGGTATGGCAGCGCTTCGCCAGTGCTGGCGTCGTGGCTTTGCAGGGTGGTCGTCCCTTTTGCCGAACGTGCGCCGGCGATGTAGTTGTGGCCTGAAACTTCAAACATGTTGGACTCCTGATGAGCAGTTCAAATCGGGTCAAGCGAGGCGGTAGAGACGCCGGGCGTTGTCATGAAACAGGGCCAGCCGATCAGCAGGGGAACGCTCCCTGACGATGGTTTTGAAACCGTCGAACACTTCGCTGAGGCTGTTCACCACGCCATCGACCGGGTAATTGCTGGCAAACGCGCAGCGACTGATGTCGAAGATCGAAATCGCGTCGTTCACCACACCACGGTTCGCCTCGACCGGCCATGCCTCGCCCGGGATGCAGATGCCGGAAATCTTCAGCGCGACATTAGGTTCCTGTGCCAGCAGCGCGAGGTTTCTACGCCAACCGGCCAAGCCTTCTTCCGAACGATCTGCGGGCAGTGCGGTGTGATTGACCACGATGGTTACGTCGGGGAAATCACGGGCCAGTTCGGCGGCTTCCGGCAGATGCCACCACGGCGCCTGCAACTCGAAGTGCAGGCCGTTTTCGGCCAGTCGGGCATAACCGTCGCGCCAGCGCGGATCGCGCATGGAGCCGGGTTCGGCGAAATCTTCACTCCAGGCCTCGAGACTGGTCACCGTTGGCTTGTGGCGTATGCCGCGCACCAGCGGGTGATCGCCGTACAGGCGCAGCAGATCAAAAGCGTCTTCGCGATCCAGCCAGGCCTGCGCAACCATGGCGCCCAGGGTGGATTCGGTTTTCGCCAGCGACTCGACAAACCTCACTTCTTCAAACGGCGTCTCCGGGTCCCATTCACCCTCGATCACGACCGTCTGCACGACATGATGGCTGCCGGTGAGCCGGTGATAGTCTGCCGGCAGGAAATTGCGGCAGATGGACGAATAATCGCCATATCGAAACGGTCGCAACGGGCGGTCGTTCAACCACGGGTAGTAATGGGTTTCGATGTCGAAATAGTGTTGATGCGCATCGACGATGGGCAAGTCCGCGTCATCGCCGCTGGCGAGAAAGCGCGCGCGCCAATCGATGGCGGACAAGTTATCCATGCGGCTCCTCCAGACGATAAAAGCGCCGAGCGTTGCCGGCGAACACCGCTTCCTGCACGGCTCGCCCCATGGGCGCGAGCATTGCGGCCATGCCGTCGGCAATCGTGTCGTAGGAGGCGCGCAAACCGGCAACCGGAAAGTTGCTGGCGAACATGCAGCGCTCGGGGCCGAAAATCTCCAGGGCGGTCAGGACCACCAGCCGGTTATCGTCGTAGTTCCAGGGCGAATCCTTGAGGCCGAACTCCGACAGCTTGATGTGCACGTTGGGCTGCAAGGCCAGCGCTTCCAGGCCTTTGCGCCAGCGCGTCATGCCGGCCGGGCTGCGATCCCAGGCGAAACCGGTGTGATTGAGCGCGATGCAGATCTGCGGAAACATCGCCGCCACCTCGGCCGCCTCGACCAGGTGCCATGGCGGTACCCGCAGGTCCCACGACAGATCGTGAGCGGCCAGCCGGGAAAATCCTTCCAGCCATTTCGGGTCCTGCATCGTGCCCTTGGCCCCGGCAATCGATACGTCCGGTGAAGCCGAGGTCACCGGTTTCGAGCGAATGCCTTTCACCAGTGGCCGGGCGGCTTGTTCCGCAAGAATCTGCGCGCTGTCTTCGCGATCGAACCAGGCGTGGGCGACGATGGCATTCGGGAAGCCGTAGCGTGCGTTCACCTGTTCCAGCCAGCGTGTCTCGGCGACTTGCTCGTCACGCGCACGTTCGGCCTCGACATGCACGGTCCCCACCAACCGTTGTTTGGCGGTCAGGGCCAGGAACTGTTCCGCCAGGAAATCACGGCACAGGCTGTGATAGTCGCCGAGGAAAAAGTCCTCGTGGTATTCGTCCTGCAGCCACGGATAGCGACCGTTGCCGAGGTCCCACAGATGATGGTGAGCATCGACAACCGGCAGCGCATCCTCGGCGGCAAGGTTCCGCAGACCGTTGCGTTCGTGCAGCGTGATCATGACTCGACCCTTTTCAGCGTGACGCAGAGAATTGGGAAGGGCTGAGCACGCCGTCTTCGACTTCGCCAGCGGCGGCGGCCTCGGCTTTGGCCTGCACGCGGCTGCGCAGTTTGGCGACGTTCACCACCACGCGGGTATGCGCGGCCGTGGCGACCAGCTCGACGTCATCGCGCACTTCGACGTTGAAGGTGACACTGCGACCTTCGATGCGGGTCACCGTGGCGACGATGCTGACCGACATGCCCAGCAGCGTGGCGCCGACGTGGCGGATATCCACCGCCGCGCCGACCGTGTTTTCGCCGTCATCGAGGAAGGTCAGCAGGTAATCGAGGCACGTCTGTTCTATGTCGTCGACCAAGCGTGGCGTGGCATAGATGCGCAGGTCCTCGCCGAGAAACGAGATGGTGCGTGGCTGGTCGACGATCAGTCGGCGTTCGGTGGCGGTACCGGCTTCGAGCGTGGAGAAATTCATGGGAAACCTCATGTTTGAGTGCTGACAGTCAAAAAGTGATTCAGGCGTTGGGCAGGAAACCGATGGAAATCCACGGCACGGCAATCAGCACCCCGAGCGCTACGACCAGCGCGCCGAGATACGGCCAGACCCGACGCATGGCGCCGCTGGGGTCGACCTTGGCGATGGCGCACGCGGCGTAGAAACCCACGCCAAATGGTGGGGCGAACAAGCCCAGGCCCATGGCGAAGATCGCGACCATGGCGTAATGCACGTCGTTGATGCCCATGGCCTTGGCAATCGGGAACAGCAGCGGCCCGAACAGCACGATGGCCGGGATGCCTTCCAGGAAACTGCCGAGCAGGATGAACGCCACGGCGGAGATGATCAGGAAACCCATCGCACCACCCGGCACTGTCGACATCACCTGCGCCAACTGATGGGAGAAGCCCGACTGGGTCAGCGCCCAGGCCATGGCGGTGGCGCTGCCGATGATGATCAGGATCGCGCCGGACAACGAGGCGGTGCTGACCAGAATCGGGTACAGGCGCCGCCAGTCAAAGCAGCGATAGCACAGCAAACCGACGATGAAGGTGTAGGCCACGCCAATGGCGGCGACTTCGGTCGCGGTGGCGACCCCTTCAACTACGGCGGTGCGGATCACGAAGGGCAGGGCCAGCGCAGGGATCGCGAGCAACAATGAGTGACCGATTTCCTTGCCCGAGGCGCGTTTGCCGGTGGAGGCCTCGCCTTTGCGGTTCTTCCACCAGATCACGGCGGCCATGGCAATCGCTCCCACCACCGCCGGCATGAAGCCGCCGGTGAACAGTGCGGAAATCGACACGCCGGTCACCGAGCCGATGGTAATCAGCACCAGGCTGGGCGGAATGGTTTCCGACATCGCCCCGGAGGCATTGAGCATTGCCACCAGTTCGTTTTCATCCTCGCCGCGTTTCTTCATTTCCGGAAACAGCGCGGGTGCGATGGCGGCCATGTCGGCTGCCTTGGAACCGGAAATGCCGGAGATCAGGTAGATCGCGCCGATCAGCACATACGACAAACCGCCGCGCACATGACCGATCAACGAGCACAGGAAGCGAATCATCGCCCGCGCCATGCCCATGGCCTCGATCAGCGCCCCCAAAAACACGAAAAGCGGGATGGCCAGCAGGATCAGGCTCGCCATGCCTTCGTCCATCCGCCCGATCACCAGGGTCAGTGGAGTGCTGGTCATGGTCGACAGATACGCCACCGTCGCCAGGCCGAACGCGACCATGATGGGCACGCCGATGACGATCATCGCCATCACGCCGATCATGAAGAAGATCACCAGGTTCCAGTTGCCCATCAACAGCATCCAGCCTTCGGCCACCCACAACAATGCGCCGAGGGACGCGAGCATCGCCACCGACACCGAGAAGTCGATCAACCGTGCGCTGGTCAGCAACCGTGCGACGCAGGTCATCAGCATCAGGCTCAGGCCGACGGCGATGGCGGACACGCGAAAGGCGTTGGGAATTTCCAGGGCGGCGGTGGTGATGATCCACTCGTCGCTGACGTACTCCCAGGCCGGGGTGAACAGCAGGCCGATAAAGGTGATAACGATCACCGCGCCCAGGGTGTCGACGAAGGCGCGTTTTTCCACGGGCAGCCGCCCGATGAACGAGGTGAGGCGCATGTGCTCGCCGCGCCGCATCGCCACCACCGAGCCGAGCATCGCCAGCCACAGGAACAGCAGCGAAGCCAGTTCATCGCCCCAGACGATCGGCTGGTTGAGCACGTAGCGAGAGAACACATTGCAGAACAGCAGTGTGACTTCGATCACCACCAGCAACGCCGCGCTGCCCTCGGTCAGCCAGCGCAGGCCGGTGTCCAGCGCACGACCGAGACGAAACGTGGTTTGGCGCGGGCTGACTCCTTCAGCGGGGGACACTTCCGTCATTGGTATTTCAGTTTTCATGACCTTGTCTCCGGCTTAGGACAGTTGACCTGCGTATTGCTCAAGCAAGCTCCAGGCTTCCGGGCCGTACTTTTCCTTCCATTGGGTGTAGAAGCCTTTCGACTGCAGGTCCGTCCTGAACAATGAACGGTCGACTTTGTTGAAGGTGATGCCGTGGGCGGTCAGCGAGGGTTCCAGGCTGGCGTTGAGGTCGATCACCTGTTGGCGCTGGACCAGCGCGGCGGCGTTGATCTGCCGGGAAACGATTTCCTGCACATCGGCGGGCAGTTTTGGAAAGGTCTTGCCCGAGGCGACGATCCAGAAACCGCCCCAGATGTGGTCGGTCATGGAGCAGTATTTCTGCACTTCATAAAAGCGTGCGGACTCGACCACCACCAAAGGATTTTCCTGGCCGTCGACCACTTTGGTCTGCAAGGCCGAGTAGGTTTCGTTGATGCTGATGCCGGTCGGCGAGGCGCCGAGGGCGCTGAACATCGAGGTCCATAACGGGCTGACCAACACGCGCAGCTTGAAGCCGGCGAGGTCTTGCGGGGTGTTGATCGGCCGTGTCGAACTGGTGATCTGGCGGAAGCCGTTGTTCCAGACTTTCTCCATCGGGATCAGGCCGACTTTCTCGGTTTTGGCCCGTACGTGCTCGCCCAGTTTGCCGTCCAGCGCGGCCCAGACACTGTCGTAATCCTTGAACGCGAACGGCATGCTTTCAATTGACATGGCCGGTACCAGCGTCGAGAGAATCGCACCGGGCAGCGGAATGAAATCGATCGCCCCGGCACGCACCTGGGACAGCATGTCGGTGTCGCCACCCATGGCGCCGTTGGCGTACACCTGCAAGTCCACTGCGCCGTTGGTTTCGGCCTTGATCGCGAGCGAGGCTGCTTTCATCTGGATGTTCAGCGGGTGGGTGTCGGGCAGACTGCTGGTGTAGCGCAGCACGATGGGTTTGGTCGCGGCGAAGACGCCGGAGGGCAGCAGGTTGGCGGCAAATGCACCACCCACGGTGACGCCGGCAGACACTAGAAATGATCGGCGGCTGACAGACTCGGTCAAGATACGGCTCATGATGTTCACCTTCTTGTTTTTGTTGTAGTTGTTCTAAAAAACAGCAGATCAATGATGCGAACGCTGTTCCTGCGGGAGCGGGCTTGCTCGCGAAGGGGCCATCAGTCTCGATATCTGTATTGACTGAACCACCGCATTCGCGAGCAAGCCCGCTCCCACAGGTTTTTGCGTTATGCCAGGGCCACCACTGCTTGGCTCCGGATCAGCTCATCGATTTCATTCTCCGCATACCCGCTTTCCTTCAGCACTTCGCGGGTGTGTTCGCCGAGCAGCGGCGCAGGGCGGCTGGTGGTTGGCGGGGCGTTGTCCATGTCGGAGAAGTGGATCGGCAGGCCCATGCCGCGCACCCGGCCTTCGGTGGGGTGTTCGGTCTCGACGACCATGCCGCGAGCCTTGGTTTGTGGATGGGCGAGGGCGGCGGCGATGTCGAGGACCGGCCCGGCAGGCAGGCCGAGGCTGTCGAACAACACCATCCATTCATCCGTGGTGCGCGCGACCAGGACTTCGTTGAGAATTTCCACCAGGGCCAGACGATGCTCCATGCGCAACGCGTTGCTGGCGAAGCGCGGATCGGCCTTGAGTTGCGGCAATGCCAGCGCTTCGACCAGCCGTTCGTAGTTGGCCTGGTTGGCGGCGCCGATGTTGATCCAGCCGTCCGCCGTGCGGAACACCTGGTACGGCGCGCTGGTGGAGTTGGCCGAGCCCATTTTCGGCAGGATGGTGCCATCGGCGAAATACGCCGCTGCCGGCCAGTACATCTGTTGCAGGCCGGCTTCGAACAGCGACGTGTCGACCATCTGCCCGAGCCCGGTTTTCTGTTTGGCGGCATAGGCGGCGCAGATGCCGAGGGCGGCAAGGATGCCGGAGTTGATGTCGGCCACCGGCGAGCCGGCCTTGACCGGCTCACGCCCGGCTTCACCGGTCATGCTCATCATGCCGCTCATGCCCTGGGCGATCAGGTCGAAACCGCCTTTCTCGCCGAACGGCCCGCTGCGCCCGTAACCGGAAATCGCGCAGTAGATCAGGCCAGGGTTGAGGGTTTTCAGGGTGTCGTACCCCAGGCCGAATTTCTCCATGGTGCCGGCACGGTAGTTTTCCGTGACCACGTCGGCGTCCATCAGCAGGCGGCGCAGTACGTCGCGTCCGCCCTCGGTTTTCAGGTTCAGGCCGATGCCGCGCTTGTTGCGGTTGACCACCATGAACGAAGCGGATTCGCCGCTGGCCATGATCGGCGAGAAGCGGCGCGAATCATCACCGTCCGGGACTTTCTCGACCTTCACCACGTCAGCGCCCATGTCGGCCAGCATCATGCCGCACACCGGGCCGGACATGATGTGAGCCAGTTCTACCACGCGCATTCCTGTCAGCGGTCCCATGTTATTTACCCTCGAATTGTGGTTTGGCTTTCGCGATGAACGCGTTCAGGCCAGTCTGAAAATCGTCGGTGTCGTAGCAGGAGTAACTGCTGTCGATCTGTTCGACGGTGGGGGCAACGCCCGCTTCCAGTTGTCGCGCTGCCTGGCGATGCCAGCGAGCAACGAGGGGCGCGCCGTGGGTGATGCGTTTGGCGGTGGCGAGGGTCTCTGACTCGACCTCGGCATCGGGCACGACGCGGGTCACGATGTTTTTCACGTAGGCGTCGTGGGCGTCGAGAATGCGGCCTTCCAGCAGAATTTCCAGGGTCGTCGAGCGTCCGGCGAGGGCTACCAGCCCGGCCATTTCGTCATAGGACATGACCAGCCCGAGCTTGCCGACCGGCGCACCGAAGCGGCTGGATGTGCCACAGATACGCAGGTCACAGAGCGCGGCGATTTCCAGGCCGCCACCGACGCACACGCCATGGATCATCGCGATCACCGGGTGCGGGCAATCGACAACCGCGCGCATCGCCTTCGAGGTGACATCGGCATAGACCCTGGCTTGCGCCTGGTTGGCGCGCACGGCCGGAAACTCGCCGACATCGGCGCCAGCGGCAAAGGCCTGTTCGCCGGCACCGCGCAACACCACGCAGCGCACGCTGAGGTCGGCGGACAATTCGGTCATGACGTCACCCAGGTCCTGCCACATGGACAGGGTCAGGGCGTTCATTTTTCCCGGATGACTGAGGGTGACGATGGCAATGGCGTCTTGCCGTTCGATAAGGACGGTGGGCTTCATGATTGTTCCGCTGGCGTTGGCTTGGCCGACGACGCGGATGCCTCCTGATTTATTGTTGTTGGATAGCGGCTGCTTACAGCGATTGTTCGAGCATCGACAGGTAGTCTGCAGACGAGGCTTCGCGCGGGTTCGTCTTGTGGCTGTGATCGTGCAACGCGCCCTCGACGATGCCGGCAAACAGGCTCGGATCGACGCCGATCTCGCTCAGGCGGGTGGGCAGGCCCAGGCGTCGGGTCATGTCTTCGATGGCCGCACCGATGTTCGCGCCGGCTTCAAGGCCCATCGCGTGGCGCAGACGTTCGAGTTTGCGCTCGTCACGGACGGTCGGAGCATTGGCATTGAAGTGCACGACCACCGGTAAAAAAATCGCGTTCAACGTGCCGTGGTGGAGTTTCGGGTTGATGCCGCCCAGGGCGTGGGAGAGGCTGTGCACGCAGCCCAGACCTTTTTGAAAGGCGAGTGCGCCCTGCATCGAAGCGCTCATCATGTTCATCCGCGCTTCACGATCGCCAGGCTCGGCGGTGGCACGTTCGATGTGTTCCCAGGCGCGCCACAGGCCGTCGAGGGCGATGCCGTCGGCGGCGGGGTTGAAGGCCGGCGCCATGAAGGTTTCGATGCAGTGGGCGATCGCGTCCATGCCGGTGGCGGCGGTGAGCATGGGCGGCAGGCCCAGGGTCAGTTCCGGATCGCAGATGGCCACGCGAGGCACCACGTAAGGCGAGATGACGCCGACTTTGCGACCATCGTCGAGGATCAGGATGGCGCCTCGTCCGACTTCACTGCCGGTGCCCGCCGTGGTCGGAATCGCGATCAGCGGCGCGGTGGCCGACGTGATGCGGTCCAGCCCGCCTTCGATCACCGCAAAGCTGTGCAGAGGACCGTCGTGGGTGGCGCAGACCGCGACGCCCTTGGCCAGATCGATCGAGGAACCGCCGCCCACCGCGATGATGCCGTTGCACTCGCCGAGGTGGTAATGCGCCACGGCTTCACGCACGGCGTGTTCGTTCGGGTTGGGCGGGGTGGCGTCGAAAATCGCCGGAGTGAGGCCGCCGAGGGCAGCGATGACTTTGTCGACGATGCCGGCATTGCGCACGCCGACGTCGGTGACGATCAGCGGCCGGGTGATGCCGGCGCGCTCGGCTTCGGCCGCCAGGTGCTGGAGGCTGTCATAGCCGAACTGGATTTTGGTGACGTAATTGATGAGTGACATGATTCACCACAAGTTATACAGGATTGTTATTGTTGCAACCGGTCTTGGGCAGGAGGGCGTTAGCGCTCTGGTCAAACCCGTTGCATTGCCTGGTTGTGGGGTGGACTATAGGGCCGTCGTGGCCAGCCTCGATACTGACAACTTTCGATACCTCTATAACTTTTAGTTAACCCTGATGACGCCCTCACTGAACTCGATCATGTCCCGCCTGCACATCAAGCAGCTTCGTTTGCTGATCGCCCTGGATGAGCACGGCTCCTTGCTGGGCGCGGCCAAGCAGGTCGCGCTGACCCAGCCCGGCGCGAGCAAGGCACTGCAGGAAATTGAAACCACCTTTGGCACGTCCTTGTTCACCCGCACTAACCGCGGGCTTGAACCGAACGATGCCGGACGCTCGGTCATCCGGTATGCGCGGTTGATCCAGACCGACCTCGCGCACCTGCGCGAAGAGATCATCGGCATCATGAGCGGCGAGGGCGGGCGCGTGTCGGTCGGCACCATCATGGGCGCCGTTCCGCTGCTGACCACGGCGATCAGCCGGGTGATAGCCGACCACCCGAAGCTGTCCATCGAGATCGTCGAGGACACCAGCGCCGCGCTGCTCAGCCAGCTCGACGCCGGACGCCTGGACCTGGCGATCTGCCGTACTACCATCAGCACCACTCCCTACTTGTACGAGAGCTCGACCTTCGTCGAGGAAACCCTCGCGGTGATCGCCAGCACCCAACATCCGTTCGCCTATGCCCGGCAGCTATCGCTGAAGGACCTGGTGGATTACCGCTGGGTCGTCTACCGCGCCAACATGCCGATGCGGTTGTTGCTGGAGCGGGAATTTCACGAGGCCGACCTGCGTTTTCCGGTGCACCTGCTGGAAACCACCTCGGCCTTCGCCACCTTGTCGCTGCTTCAGGAAAACCCGACCCTTGTCGCGCTGGTGTCGACCGACGTGGCGAAGTTCTGCTCCGGCTACGGCTTCACCACCACGCTGCCGTTGCCCATCACCTCGCGCAGCGAACCCTATGAACTGGTATCGCGCAAAGGCGTGCCGGACTCGCCGGCGGCCAGGCTGTTGCGCGAGGCGTTGTTGAATCCCGCGTAGAACCGTAATGCTGTTCACACCCAGAGAGTCTTGAACCAGAGAAACCTGTGGCGAGGGAGCTTGCTCCCGCTTGAGTGCGTAGCACTCACAAAAACCGCATTGGCTGTCAGCTTTTTGGGGCCGCTACGCAGCCCAGCGCGAGCAAGCTCGCTCGCCACAAGTGACCAGCCTTAGCCTGGAACCAGTGGTTGGGATAGTGCCCGGCATTGAGGGCGTGCATTCGTGCGATTCAGGCAAAATTGATTTGTGACTGGCGCGGTGTTTGTGACGGATCAACGCCGCGATACTCGACGGGATTTTGCCTTCCCCTAAATTGGCCCACGGATGGCCATTGCGAGGTTCGAACCATGACTGTTTCCCGCCGACTGGCGCTCTTGATGACCGCTGCCGCGTTGCTCACCGCGTGTGGTGAATCGTCCAAACTGCCGCCCCAGGCCAGCGTCGGCCCCTCGCCGCAGTTGCCTGAACCCATCACTTCGTTGATCCCCACGTTGAAGGTGTCCAAGGCAGTCGGCTGGTCGGGCAGTGACATGCCCAAGGCGCCTGCCGGATTCAAGGTGACGGCGCTGGCGGATGATCTCGACCATCCGCGCTGGATCTACCTGCTGCCCAACGGCGATGTGCTGGTCGCCGAAAGCAATCACCCGCCGATGCCCGAAGGCGCCACGGACGGCGGCAGTGGGCCGCTGGCCTGGGCGAAGCGCACGGCGATGGGCATTGTGATGGGACGGGTCGGCGCCGATGTGCCCAGCGCCAATCGCATCACCTTATTGCGCGATGCCGATGGCGACGGTCACGCTGAAACCCGCACGGTGTTCATGAGCGGGCTGACTTCGCCATTCGGCATGGCGTTGGTGGG
The DNA here is from genome assembly GCF_949767765.1 of Pseudomonas sp. IT-P171. NCBI lineage: Bacteria > Pseudomonadati > Pseudomonadota > Gammaproteobacteria > Pseudomonadales > Pseudomonadaceae > Pseudomonas > Pseudomonas sp. IT-P171. The sequence continues at coordinate 871 of NZ_CATKQN010000017.1, read as the reverse complement.
TGACGAGCTGTTCATTGCCAACGCCGATGCCGTGGTCAAGGTGCCTTACACCACGGGGCAAACCGAAATCAGCGCGACGCCGGTAAAAGTCACCGACTTGCCCGCTGGCATCAACCACCACTGGACCAAAAACGTCCTCGCCAATCCCGAGGGCACCAAGCTTTACGTCACCGTCGGCTCCAACAGCAACGTCGGTGAAAACGGCCTTGAGGCCGAAGAAGGTCGCGCGGCGATTTGGGAAGTCGACGTTAAAAGCGCAGAAAAGCGCCTGTTCGCCAGCGGTCTGCGCAACCCCAACGGCCTGGCCTGGAAGCCGGGCTCGAACGAGTTGTGGACCGTGGTCAACGAGCGTGACGAAATCGGCAGCGACCTGGTGCCGGATTACCTGACCTCGGTGAAAGACGGGGCGTTCTACGGCTGGCCGTGGAGTTACTACGGCAACCACGTCGACACCCGTGTAGAGCCGCCGCGCCCGGACAAGGTGGCTCAGGCCATCTCCCCGGATTACGCGCTGGGCACCCACGTCGCACCGCTGGGCCTGGCGTTCTCCGACGCCCGCGCGATGCCCGCCGGTTTCGCCAATGGCGTGTTTATCGGCGAGCACGGCTCGTGGAACCGCAATCCGCAGGCGGGCTATAAAGTGGTGTTCATCCCGTTCAGCGACGGCAAGCCGTCAGGCGTGCCGGTGGATTTTCTCACCGGTTTCCTCAATGCCGACGGCGAAGCGCAAGGGCGTCCGGTGGGTGTGGCGCTTGATCAGGGTGGTGCGTTGCTGGTGGCCGATGATGTCGGTAACAAGGTGTGGCGTGTGGTGGCGGCCAAACAGGGGCAATGAAAACCTGGGCTTGACTCAGTGTTGCAAAACTCAAGC
>NZ_CATKQN010000016.1:0-56745 GCF_949767765.1 Pseudomonas sp. IT-P171 | reverse complement strand
GGAGGCTTAAGCGCCGTCCTGGTCTTTCAGGTGCTCGAACAGGCCTTTTGGCATTTTCTTGCCGTTGGCTTCGAAGTTGGCTTTGACGTTGTCGTAAGCCTCTTGCTCGTCGATGAAGCCGTCGTGGTTGGTATCGATCTTGTCGAAGTTGGACTTAGGCGCAACTTTCTGGAATTCGGCGCGGGACACCTTGCCGTCACCGTCGGTGTCGGTTTTTGCCATCGATGCATCGCCGCACTTGCCTTCGCCACATTTACCTTCAGGGGTTTTCACCACCTGTTCGGCCGAGGCAAGCAGGTAGCCCTGGGTCAAAGGCTGCGAAGCAAAAGCGGAGCCGGTCAACATCATGCCGCCAGCGAGGACTGCACCGAGCAAACCGATAGTGTTTTTGGTGGTACGGGACATTTCAATTCTCCAGGGTTGCACGACACAACCATTCGATAAAAGACGCCACGTAAGTGCGGCGATCACCGTAGCTGGCGGGACGCCTTGCTCGGATGTGGCCATTTAGCGGGCGAGGTGTATCGCTACTGTGTCGCGCAAGGGGGGAGTTTGTAACCGAAGGGGCGAAATCGCGGGGAGAGATACAGTAAGACACAGATCTCAAGGTTGTGATTGAAAAATGTGGGAGCGAGCCTGCTCGCGAAGCGGTGTATCAGCCAACTCATGTGGCGATTGACACTCCGCTATCGCGAGCAGGCTCGCTCCCACAAGGGATGTGTGTCAGTGCAGCTTCAGCCGCGGCTCAGTCCCGCGCCCGATTTTGCTGCCCAGCATCAACATTGCCGTGCGGAATGCGCCATATAGCGCCATCTGGTGCATGCGGTACAGCGACACATAAAACATCCGCGCCAGCCAGCCCTCAAGCATCACGCTACCCGTCAGGTTGCCCATCAAGTTACCCACAGCCGAAAAACGCGACAGCGAAATCAACGAGCCGTAGTCGGTGTACTTGTACACAGGCAACGGCTTGCCTTCGATCCGCAGCTTCAGCGATTTGGCCAGCAGCGACGCCTGTTGATGCGCTGCCTGGGCACGCGGCGGCACGTTGCGATCGGTGCCCGGCTGCGGGCAGGCGGCGCAGTCGCCGAAGGCGAAGATGTTTTCGTCTCGGGTGGTTTGCAGGGTCGGCAGCACTTGCAGCTGGTTGATCCGATTGGTTTCCAGACCGTCGATGTCCTTGAGGAAACCTGGCGCACGAATGCCCGCGGCCCAGACCTTGAGGCTGGCGTTGATCACTTTGCCGTCGGCGGTGATCAGGCTATCCGCGGTCACTTCACTGACGGCCGCATTGGTCATGACGTTGACCCCGAGTTTCTCCAGGGTTTTATGCACAGGGCCGCCGATCCGTTCCGGCAATGCTGGCAGTACCCGTGGACCGGCCTCGATCAGGGTGATGTGCATGTTCTCCGGTTTGATCCGGTCCAGGCCGTAGGCCGCCAGTTCATGTGCGGCGTTGTGCAGTTCGGCCGCCAGCTCGACGCCCGTGGCGCCGGCGCCGACGATTGCCACGCTGATCTGCTGCACCACATCCGTCTGCCCGGCGTGGGCGCGCAAATAATGGTTCAACAGTTGCTGGTGGAAGCGCTCGGCCTGTTTGCGGGTGTCGAGGAACAGGCAATGCTGCGCCGCGCCCTGGGTACCGAAATCGTTGGTGGTGCTGCCGACGGCGATCACCAGCGAGTCGTAAGGCACTTCACGCGCCGGCACCAATTCCAGGCCGGCCTCATCGTAAGTGGCCGCCAGCTGGATTTTCTTCTGCGCGCGATCAAGCCCGCTCATGCGCCCCAGCTGGAACTCGAAGTGGTTCCATTTTGCCTGGGCGACATAGTTGAGTTCGTCTTCGGAAGAGTTAAGGGAACCGGCCGCGACTTCGTGCAACAGCGGTTTCCAGATGTGGGTCAGGTTCGCGTCGACCAGCATCACACTGGCCGTGCCGCGCTTGCCCAGAGTCTTACCCAGACGGGTAGCCAACTCCAGACCGCCGGCGCCGCCGCCAACGATGACAATACGATGAGTCATGGGGATATCTCGCAAGGCTAAAAGAAATCGGTGCAATTACCCGAGCGAGCGCGATGCAGCTCATAGCGTCAGGTAACTGATAAATCGGCTCAACAAGCCCAGGCCAATGGTCACTGCCAACACCACCACCAGGAGCATCCACGGCCGGAAAGGCCGGCGCTCGACTCGGTGCTGGGACAGGTGCAGGTACTCTTCGACATGTTTCTGGTCGTCGGGGTTCAGGCGGCTGGTCATATCGGGCCTCGTCATCGGGTAGACGTTGCTGAATTGATAGAAGCTACAGGGGTTTTTACCCCACATTGAACGGAGCATAGCCGCTGGCGGGAATCGGCTCGACACTGACTGTATCGTCCAGCCGAATGATTCCACTTTGTAACACTCGGGCGGTGATTCCGCCATGTCCGCGAACGGCCTGGAAAGTGCCGGGGCCGAGGTTGTTTTGCAGGCGTGCGCAAGGCTGGCACCAACCGGTGGTTTCGAAAATCGCCTGGCCGATTTTGAAGCGACGACCCTTGAGGCTGAACAGATTTATCCCGCTGACAACGAGGTTGCGCCGCAAATCACCAGGCAGGACCGGATTGTCGTCCGGTCGGCCCATCAGCGAACTGATCACTGGCAGATGCTCCCATTGAATCAGTGTCACCTGTCGCGCATTGCGTACGCCGGGACGGGCCCGATCGCCGGTCAGGCCGGCCTCGAGACGCGCTTCCACGGCCTCCAGCTCGATCATCGGCACATGCGGTTGCGGGCGCACGCCGATCCAGCGTACACGGCCGGTTTGCGGGACTTCAGCGATCAGTTCCTGCAGCGGACTCACAGGCTGATCCCGACATCGAAGACGATGCTGCGACCGAGGTTGCTGCGCAGGAAGTCCGGTGCGTCGGGATGCGCAAACAAAACCCGGGCGAATGTCGGACCGACCAGTGACAACGAGCGCCAGCCCTGACGCAAGTATTCGGTGGGTGGCGGGAAATGGCTGTTGAGGTCGAGCACTTCGCGCTTGAGGCTGGCAAAGGCGATGATGTCCAGTTCGCCCAGGTCCATGCCGCGTTCCTTGTAGTTGTGCGCTTTTTTGCGCAAGGTCGGCGCCAGTCTCAGCAGGAATTCATTGGCCGGAATGCGCCTGGGCTTGGCTTCTCGGCGCACCAGCGAACTCAAGGAAAACGCACTGCGTCGCCGCTGCAGCTCATCGCGCCACTCATCATTGAGACGCCGGCCCTCGTCGAGCACGAAAAACACTTCGAAATTCGCATCGCGAAACAGCACGTCCGGCGGTTCGCCGGCGGGAGCGAATTCGTCGACGCGGTAAGGAATGTTCAGGCCTTGCAGCAGGCGCTGGCACACCCAACGCTCACGCTCCCATTTGCGGGCATTGGAAAGGAACGCGTTGGCTTGCTCGGCCGCAATGGTCAGCAGGCGTAGATAATCTGAGTCATCCATAGGCCCAAGCTTAGCGTTCAAATGCGACAAGCTGAAAGCTTTGCGTTGAAACGAGGACGTAATGCCCCGGCAGGCGTCATCGCTGATCGGATGGTAGCTGCGGTGCTTCTTTGATCGTTGTCGCGGCGATGGGGTGTGCAATACAGGCGGTGTAGACTGGATTCATTGCGCTCAAGCGCCTCAACGAAGGGGAATGTCGTGAAATTATGGCCCGTGTTATTGCTCAGTCTTGTGCCTCTTTGGGCTCAGGCGCTGGAGGTGGGGGAGCGGCTGGCGCCGTGGACCTTGCTTGATCAGTTCGATCAGGCCTTCACGCTCGACAATCAGACTCAGACGCTGCTGGTGGCGCGCAGCATGGACGCCGCGAAGCTGGTCGACGCGGCACTGCAGGGCCAGCCCAAGGGCTATCTGGAGGCCCGGCACGCGGTATTTGTCGCGGATATCCAGCGCATGCCCCGGCTGATCGCGAAGATGTTCGCCGTGCCGGCCATGCGCGATTATTCCTATCGCGTGATGCTCGACCGTGACGGACGCGTGGCGCCGCGCTACCCCGGGGCCGTGGATAAAGTGTTGTGGCTGGAGCTCAAGGACGGTCAAGTGGTCGGTGAGCACGAATACGCCACGGCGGCGCAACTGCGTGAGGCACTGGAGAAGGCCCGGCCGTGATCGGGCTTCAGTGCGTTGACTTGTTCGGCCGCAAGGGTCAGCAGGTGTAAGTCGTCGGGGTCATCCATAGACCCCGGCTCTCCAAAGTAATCGCCAGGAAAACTGTTTGTCGCGCAGGAGCAAAGCCTGCTGCGACATCCCTCCTTCTCGCGCCCGATTCAGGGCCCTGCACAAAACGGATAGCGATCTGCGCAAAGCGGATATTGCCCCGCGCCTGGCAACTTTACCCTCGGCTTTACGGGACGTTAGCCGCTTTACCGACGCTCTGAAAAAAACAACAACAAGAGATAAATGCCATGCGCAAGATTGACGTACATGAGGTTATCGACAACGCACGATTCAACCGCTTCCACTGGATGGTGCTGTTCTGGTGTGCGCTGATCATCATCTTCGACGGTTACGACCTGGTGATTTACGGGGTCGTGCTGCCGATGCTGATGAAAGAATGGGGGCTCAGTCCTTTGCAGGCTGGCGCTCTGGGCAGTTACGCGCTGTTCGGCATGATGTTTGGCGCGCTGTTTTTCGGCCCGCTCTCGGACCGGATCGGCCGCAAGAAAGCCATCACGATCTGCGTGATGCTCTTCAGCGGTTTCACCGTGCTCAACGGTTTTGCGCGTAACCCCACCGAGTTCGGGATTTGCCGGTTCATCGCCGGACTGGGCATCGGCGGGGTGATGCCCAACGTCGTGGCATTGATGAACGAGTACGCGCCGAAGAAAATCCGCAGCACGCTGGTGGCGATCATGTTCAGCGGTTACTCCGTGGGCGGCATGCTCTCGGCGGGGCTGGGCATCGTGCTGATCCCGAGCTTCGGCTGGCAGTCGGTGTTTTACGTCGCGGTGCTGCCGTTGGTGTTGTTGCCGCTGATCATGTACTTCCTGCCCGAGTCGGTGGGTTTCATGCTGCGACAGGGACGCAATGAAGAGGCGCGCGCCATTCTTCAGCGGGTGGATCCGGCGTACATCGCGCAGACCAGCGATCAGCTGCACATGTGCGAAATGAAGGGCACCGGCACCCCCGTTCTGCAACTGTTTCGCGAGGGCCGGGCGCTGCGCACGCTGATGCTGTGGCTGGCATTTTTCTGCTGCCTGCTGATGGTCTACGCCTTGAGTTCGTGGCTGCCGAAACTGATGGCCAACGCCGGATACAGCCTGGGCTCGAGCCTGTCGTTCCTGCTGGTGCTCAACTTCGGCGCGATTTTCGGCGCGGTGGGCGGCGGCGTTCTGGGTGACAAGCTGAACCTGCCGCGGGTGTTGGCGGTGTTCTTCGCCATGGCAGCCGTGTCGATCACTTTGCTGGGCTTCAACAGCCCGATGCCAGTGTTGTACTTGCTGATCGCTATTGCCGGCGCCACCACCATCGGTTCGCAGATTCTGCTGTACGCCTGCGCCGCGCAGTTCTACTCCATGACCATTCGCTCCACCGGTTTGGGCTGGGCCTCGGGCATCGGGCGCAACGGCGCGATTGTCGGACCGCTGCTGGGCGGGGCCTTGCTCGGGATCAGCCTGCCGCTGCAACTCAACTTCATGGCGTTCGCCTTGCCCGGTGCGGTGGCCGCGATCGCCATGACCGTGTTCGCCATCAGCAGTCAGCGCAGCACCCGACAGTCGTTGGCGGATTTACGTCATGGTGCGGCGGGCGGGTCTGTCGGCGAAGCTTCATGAGGGCGTTCGTCCGGGATTTTTCCCTGTCGGCGGCGGTCGCTGGATTTATCGCCACGGTGATTTCCTACGCCGGCCCGTTGGTGATTATTTTCCAGGCGGCCGAGACCGCGCAGTTGTCGCGGGAAGTGCTGTCGTCGTGGGTCTGGGCGATCTCCATCGGCAGCGCGGTGCTCGGTATCGGGTTGAGCCTGCGTTACCGCGTGCCGGTGATCATCGCGTGGTCGGCGCCGGGCTCGGCGCTGTTGGTGGCGCTGTTGCCGGGGATCTCCATGCCGGAAGCGGTGGGGGCTTATCTGGTCAGCAGCCTGATCATTTTCCTGGTCGGCGTGTCGGGCGCGTTTGACCGGATCATCGGCAAACTGCCGGCGGCGATTGCGGCGGCGATGCTGGCGGGGATTCTGTTCAGCTTCGGCACCGGATTGTTCGTTTCGTTGCAGGGCAAGCCGTTGCTGGTGCTGGCGATGTTTGCCACGTACCTGGTCTGCAAACGATTAATGCCGCGTTATGCGGTGTTGATGGTGCTGCTGGTGGGCTGCTCGATGGCCTTTCTCGCCGGCGATTTGCACAGCGAAGCGTTGGTGATCGGCTTGGCCACGCCGGTGTGGATCACGCCCGAGTTCAGCCTGAGCGCCACCCTGAACATTGCGTTACCGCTGGTGATGGTGGCGCTGACCGGACAGTTCGTGCCCGGTATGGCGGTGCTGCGCGCCAGCGGTTACGCCACGCCGGCCGGTCCGATCATCGCCAGCAGTGCCTTGGGCACGGCGTTGTTGGCCCCGTTCGGCTGTCACGGACTGAATCTGGCAGCGATCACCGCGGCCATTTGTACCGGCCGCGAGGCCCATGAAAACCCTGGCAAGCGCTACGTCGCCGGGGTGGTCGGCGGGCTCTGTTACCTGGTGCTGGGGATCTTCGGCGCCACTCTGGTTTCACTGTTTTCGGCGTTCCCCAAAGAACTGATTGCGGCACTCGCCGGGCTGGCGCTGTTCGCCGCGATTGCCGGGGCGTTGGCCGGCGCCATGGCGGTGCCGAGTGATCGGGAAGCCGCGCTGGTGACCTTCCTGACCACCGCGTCGGGCATGTCGCTGTTGGGTTTGTCCGCAGCTTTCTGGGGCCTGATTTTCGGCATGGTCACCCATGTGTTGTTAAACGCCCGTCGCGAAAGCGCGGCGGCTGAAGCACTTCCAACTGTCGATCAATAAAAATAAGAGAACAAACGATGAAACAGATTTTTCCAGCAACCGGTCCAGTGTTGTCCATGGCGCTCGTCTCGGGTTTCTCCGCGGGGGCGATGGCGGCCGAGAGCGGCTTTATCGAAGACACCACAGCCACCTTGCAAGCACGCAATTACTACTTCAGTCGGGACTTCTCCGACATCGTCGGGGCGAACAAACAGTCGAAGGCTGAAGAGTGGGCGCAGGGTTTCATCCTCAACGTCAAATCCGGTTACACCCAAGGCCCCGTGGGATTCGGTGTGGATGTGATCGGCTTGCTCGGGCTCAAGCTCGACAGCAGTCCGGATCGGGTCAATACCGGTTTACTGCCCGTTAAAGATGACGGGCGCGCGGCGAATGATTACAGCCGTCTCGAAGCGGCGCTGAAGGTGCGTTTCTCCAAAACCGAGCTGAAAGTGGGCGAGTTGCAGCCCAATCTGCCGGTGCTGGCGTTCAGCGATATTCGTCTGCTGCCGCCCAGCTATCAGGGCGCAAGCATCAGTTCCAACGAGATCAATGGCCTGACCCTGCAGGGTGGCCACTTGAACACGACCAGCCTGCGCAACGAGGCCGGCGACGAAAAGATGCAGGCCATGCTCGGCCACGTGCCGCAACGTCAGGTCAGCAGTGACGGCTTCAATTTCGCCGGTGCCGATTACGCCTTCAACGATAAACGCAGTTCGGTCAGTGCCTGGTTCGGGCAACTGGAAGATATCTACAACCAGCGCTTTCTCGGTCTCAAGCATAGCGAACCGATGGGGGACTGGATTCTGGGCGCGAACCTGGGTTACTACGATTCGCGCGAAGACGGCAAGAAGCTGCTGGGCAACATCGATAACCAGGCGTTCTTCTCGCTGTTGTCCGCCAAGCGCGGTGGCCACACGTTTTATGTCGGTTATCAGGGAATGTTCGGTGACAGTGCTTTCCCACGGGTCTTTGCCAACATCTCGCCGCTGGGCAATGAGGTGCCCACCTACGAGTTCGCCTACACCGATGAACGCTCCTGGCAAGCGCGCTACGACTACGATTTCGCCGCCCTCGGCGTGCCGGGGCTGACCAGCACTGTGCGCTACATCTCCGGCAACAATGTCGATACCGGGCAAGGCTTCGAGGGCAAGGATCGCGAGCGTGATCTCGACCTCGGCTACGTGCTGCAAAGCGGCAGCCTCAAGGGCCTCGGAATTCGGGTGCGTAACGTGATGGCCCGTTCCAACTACCGCAGTGATATCGACGAAAACCGCCTGATCCTCAGCTACACCTGGACGCTGCTATGACCATTGAAAAAGAACAACCGTCGTACAACATCGGTTTGCAGGTCAAGCTGGAGCAATTGACCGAGTCGGTGCTGCAAACCGAGGAGGACATGCGCTTTGCCAATCAACTGGCGCGCACGGCCGGTGATCGGGTCAAGGCGAGTGCGCAGAGCATGCAGTCGTCGGCCAGTGTGCTGGAGGATCTGAACCTCTACATGCAGCGTCTGGATCAAGTGTTCGATGAGCTCGGCAGTCAGTCGATGCGCATCGGCGCGATTGTCGGCAGCATTCAGGACATCGCCCGTCAGACCAACCTGTTGGCGCTGAACGCGGCGATCGAGGCGGCGAGGGCGGGCAGCCATGGCCGAGGGTTTGCGGTGGTCGCCGATGAGGTGCGCAATCTCTCCCGTCAGGCGGCGGACTCCAGTGCGCAGATCCGGCAAATCGCCACGGGGCTGGAACAGTCGGCGGAGCAGGCGCGCCAGGGGCTTCAGCAGCTATCCGGTTCAACCCGTCTGGGTCTGGAAAAGGCTGGCGTGGCGTTGCACTCGATGGGTGAACTGCAAAGCGGTGCGGTGGCCAGGGTCGAGGTGGTCGAACGGATCATGGCGCGTCTGGCCGGTCTGCATGATTTGGCGTTGCAGGCGAAACGGCTGATCGTGTGAGTCGTGGGTTACCCGGCTTTACAGGCTGCTGGTGCAGTTGCCCATGACTGGGTAGGTCACGCTGTGGGTCTGGCCTTGATGATCGATGTAGACCATGGTTGCCGGTACGACATCGCACGCGGTTGCGGTGTCGGTCACTGAAACCACCTTGGCGATGTCCAGCGGTTGCGCCGGGTTGTATGGGGTGGCGGCTGGCTCGTGGGTGGCGGCCATGGCTGACGTGGCAATGAGGCTCAGAAGCAGGGTGGTCAGGGTTTTCATTTTTGTCGGCTCGGGGTTGGTTCTGATGCTTTGAAGTCTAGTCCTTCGCTGGGGGTGATAAAGGTGGCTGGGGCTGATTCAGTTTTGCAGGAAGCGTAATAATCGCTCGGGTTGATTGGGGGCACAAACGGCGGTGTAGACTGAAAACCTGTCCTCTCCCGGCAAAGAAAAAGGAGCAAGCCCAGCCATGATCGGCGCCGAACTGCTGACCCCGGAAACCCTCGCCGTCGGATGGCTGATCTACGTCCCAGCCCTGATCTGGGCCGTCGCACGTGCCCCGTGGGTCGAACTGTTCAGCGACAGCCGCCGCCAGCACCTGCTGTTCGGCACCGTATTCGCCCTGTTCATGCTCTGGCTGGTACGACGGGATTTCGACACCGGCGTGTCCTATCACTTCATCGGCATGACCGCAGTGACCCTGCTCCTGGACTGGCCGATGGCAATCGTCGGCGGACTGGTCGCACAAACAGGCCTGGTCCTGCTCGGACGCCAGGACCTCGCCGCCGTCGGGGTCAACGGCGCGTTGTTCATTCTGCTGCCCGTGCTGGTCACCGAGTGCTGTGCCATCCTGGTCGAGCGAGCGCAACCACGAAACCCCTTCGTTTACATCTTCGTTTCCGGCTTCTTCGCAGCGGCGCTATCGGCCTTGCTGTGCCTGTTGCTGGCCCTGTGGTTGTTGTGGTTCAACGAGCTTTTCGTCATGCCCTATTGGCTGGAGGATTTTGTCGGTTACCTGTGGCTGATCATCTTTCCCGAAGCGTTCATCAACGGCATGGTCGTCAGCGCACTGGTGGTATTCAGCCCGGAATGGCTGGAGACCTTCAACCGCACACGCTACCTTTCGGCGCCCTGGAAGGACGACGACCCGAAATCTTGATCCACATCAAATCCAAAAAACGTCGACGAATCCATGCTCCGCAAAACCTTCAGGAGCATCGAAATGAGTGTCTACGAATGGGCAAGGCAGGAGTTGCGCCACAGTCTGGATGCAGCGCAGGAAGTCGGGTTTGATCCGGGGTTGAGCTTGCGCGCCTTGCTCAGTGCAGTGGTGCAGCAGAGCAAGGCGGTACGCAGTATCGAGGATCTGGCGGATGAGTTGCAGTTTCTTGCCGAGAACCTCGATGACGGTCAGGACTACGGCTTTATGCGGCCCTGAATCCCGGCCTCAGTGACGTGGTTCGAAGTCTTCGCTGAACAGTTCGTCTTCGGCATCCGGGCTCACCGGGATCTTGTGTTCTTCCGACGCCCACGCGCCCAGGTCGATCAGTTTGCAGCGGTCCGAACAGAACGGCCGGAATTTGCTTTCCGGGGTCCATTCGACAGGGGCGCCGCAGGTTGGGCAATCGACGGTTGGGATCTGGCTCATGACTGGCCTCCACGCAAAGTAAGGTAAAAGTGATGCAGGCGCTCGACCTCGCTGTGCAGCCAGGCGAGGTCGCGGTCATTGACCACCACATCGTCGGCATGGCTCAGGCGATCCTGGCGGCTGGATTGCGCCTTGAGAATCGCCTGGACCTGTTGTTCGCTGGTCTGGTCGCGCTGCAGGGTGCGTTCGATCTGCAGTTGTTCGGGCGCATCGATCACCAGCACGCGCTGGGTCATGGCGAATTGACCGGACTCGATCAGCAACGGCGAAACCAGAATCGCGTAAGGCGATTGTGCCTTGCCTAGGTGATCGGCAATTTCCCTGGCGATCAGCGGATGCAAAAGCGCCTCGAGCCAGAGGCGTTGCTCAGGCACTTCGAAGATCAGTTTGCGCAATGCCGCACGATCCAGTTGACCGTCGGCCTGCAACACGCCGGGGCCGAAATGTTCGGCAATCTGTGCCAGCGCCGGGCGCCCCGGCTCCACCACCCAGCGCGCCGCATGATCAGCATCGACCACATGCACGCCCAGGTCGATGAAGTGCTGGGCAGCCGCGCTTTTGCCGCTGCCGATGCCACCGGTCAGGCCGAGAATCCAGGGTTTTTCCACAGGGGTATTCATTTCAAACCGACAAACTGCCAATAGAAGTCGGTTATTTGACCACCCCAGAGCAACGCAATCCAGCCGGCAATCGCCAGATAGGGACCGAAGGGGATCGGCGTCGAGGCTTTAGCGTTGCGCAGGCTCAGCAAAATAACGCCGATAAAGGCACCGACCAGAGACGACAGCAGAATGGTGAGCGGCAAAATCTGCCAGCCACCCCAGGCGCCCAGCATGGCCAGCAGCTTGAAATCGCCGTGGCCGATGCCATCCTTGCCGGTGATCAGCTTGAACAGCCAGAACACCGACCACAGCGCCATGTAGCCAGCAATTGCGCCCCACAGTGCCTCGGTCAATGGCACGAACAACTCGAAGCTGTTGACGATCAATCCCAGCCACAGCAGCGGCAGCACCAGTACATCCGGCAACAACTGATGCTCGGCGTCGATCAGGCTCATGGCCAACAAACCCCAGGTCAACACCAGCACCATCACGGCCTGCCCACCGAAACCGAAATGCCAGGCGATGAACGCTGACAGCAGGCCGCACGCCAGTTCGGTCAATGGATAACGTTTGCTGATGGGGGTTGCGCAGCTTGCGCATCGCCCACGTAAAAACACATAACTGAGCAGCGGAATGTTTTCCCAGGCGCGGATCCGGTGCCCACAGTGCGGGCATTGGGAATGGGGCAGCATCAGGTTGTAGGTCGGGAGCGGTGTTTCGCCAGGCAAGCCGAGAATTTCATAGGCCTGCAGTCGCCATTCCCGCGCGAGCATTTTCGGCAGGCGCCAGATCACTACGTTGAGGAAGCTGCCGACCAGCAAGCCGACTATCAGTGCAATGCCGACAAACGCCAGCGGGTACAGGGTCAGGATTTCGTTCAGGGGCATGTCAGATCGCATTGCCGAGTTGGAAAATGGGCAGGTACATTGCAATCACCAGGCCGCCGACGATAACCCCCAGCACCACCATGATGAACGGCTCCATCAGACTGGTGAGGTTATCGACCATGTTGTCGACTTCGGCCTCATAGAAACTCGCGACCTTGTCGAGCATGTCATCCAGTGCGCCGGACTCTTCGCCAATGGCGGTCATCTGGATCGCCATGTTCGGAAAGATGCCGGAGGTGCGCATGGAGAAATTCAGCTGCATCCCTGTCGACACATCCTGCTTGATGCGCAGCACCGCACGCTTGAACACGATGTTGCCGGTCGCGCCCGCCACCGATTCCAGCGCCTCGACCAGCGGCACGCCAGCGGCAAAGGTGGTCGACAGTGTGCGGGCGTAACGGGCCACGGCGGACTTGTACATCAGCGTGCCAATCAGCGGCAGTTTCAACAGCCAGGTGTCGGTCCGGTCGCGAAAGCCTTGTGATGTCCTGAAGGCGTGGCGCGCACCGAATATCGCAGCAATCAAAGCCCCCAGCATCACCCACCACCAATCCTGCATGAACTGCGACAGACCGATGACCATCACCGTGAACGCCGGCAATTGCGCACCTAATCCTTTGAACACCGACTCGAATTGCGGCACCACCTTGACCAGCAGAATGCCGGTGACGATGATCGCGACGAACACCACGGCCAGGGGATACGTCATGGCTTTCTTGATCTTGGCCTTGAGGCTTTCGCTCTTTTCCTTGTAGGTCGCGACGCGCTCCAACAGGGTGTCCAGCGCGCCGGCCTGTTCGCCGGCATCCACCAGGTTGCAGTAGAGCTCATCGAAATACTGCGGTTTTTTACGCAGGGCAGCGGCGAAACTGTTGCCCGCCGCGACCTCCTGTTTCACGTCGTCCACCAGTTTGCGCATGGCCGGGTTATCGAAGCCTTCGCCGATGATGTCGAACGACTGCAACAGCGGCACCCCGGCTTTCATCATGGTCGCCATCTGCCGGGTGAACAGGGCAATGTCATGCGCCTTGATGCGTTGGCCGAGGCTGAAAATCGCGGCGGACTTCTTGCGCACCTTGCCGGGATTGATGCCTTGCTTGCGCAATTGCGCCTTGATCAGCGCCGGGTTCTGACCGCTGAGTTCGCCGGTCATTTTCGTGCCTTTTTTATCCGTGCCTTCCCAGGCGTAAACGCTGATTTTCGCTGCTTTGACTGCCATGTTCAGTCCTTGGTGACCCGGTTGATTTCTTCAAGGCTGGTGATGCCTTGCATGGCCTTGATCAGCCCGGAAGTACGCAGGTCGTTGAAGCCGTCTTTGCGCATCTGGATATCGATTTCCAGCGAATTGCCTTCGGCCATGATCAGCCGTTGCAGGTCCGGTGTGTTCTTCACCACTTCATAAATTCCCACGCGCCCCTTGTAGCCAACGTTGCACTGGTCGCAACCGACCGGTTCATAGATCGTGAACGAGCCAATGCGTTCCTCGGGGAAGCCTTCCTTGATCAACGCCTCGCGGGGAATATCGATGGGTCTCTTGCAATGGCTGCACAGTTTGCGCGCAAGGCGCTGGGCGATGATCAGACTGACCGAGGTGGCGATGTTGAACCCCTGAATGCCCATGTTGTGCAGGCGGGTCAGGGTTTCCGCGGCGCTGTTGGTGTGCAGGGTCGACAGCACCAGGTGACCGGTCTGGGCGGCCTTGATGGCGATCTCCGCGGTTTCCAGGTCACGGATCTCGCCGACCATGATCACGTCCGGGTCCTGGCGCAAAAACGAACGCAGCGCCTGGGCAAAGCCCAGCCCCTGCTTGGGGTTGACGTTGACCTGGTTGATGCCTTCCATGTTGATCTCTACCGGATCTTCGGCGGTGGAGATATTGATGTCCACGGTGTTGAGGATATTCAGCCCGGTATAGAGCGACACGGTCTTGCCCGAACCGGTAGGCCCGGTCACCAGGATCATCCCTTGTGGCTGCTTCAGTGCGGCCATGTACAGGTCTTTCTGGTCCGGCTCGTAGCCGAGGGCGTCGATGCCCATTTGGGCGCTGGACGGGTCGAGGATCCGGATCACCACTTTCTCGCCCCACAGGGTCGGCAGGGTATTGACCCGGAAGTCGATGGACTTGCTCTTGGACAGGCGCATCTTGATCCGCCCGTCCTGGGGTTTGCGTCGCTCGGAGATGTCGAGGCTGGCCATGACTTTCAGGCGCGCGGCGATGCGGTTGGCCAGTTGAATCGGTGGCTTGGCGACTTCACGCAACATGCCGTCGGTGCGCATCCGCACGCGGTAGGTTTTCTCGTAGGGTTCGAAGTGCAGGTCGGATGAGCCGCTCTTGATTGCGTCGAGCAACATCTTGTGGACAAAGCGCACCACCGGCGCGTCGTCGGCGTCTTGCCCGGCGATGGCGTCCTGGTTGCGGTCGTCGATCGACTCGATGTCGACGCCATCGAGGTCGACGTCGGCCATGTCTTCGAGGCCGGAATTGTGGCTGTCGAAAAATTTCTCGATGGCGTCGCTGAGCTTGTCGTCCTCCACCAGGATGGCTTCGGTGTTCAGCCCGGTGCTGAACTGGATATCGTTGATGGCCTGGTAATTGGTCGGGTCGGAAACGCCGACGAACAACTTGTTGCCGCGCCGCCAGAGGGGCAGGGCGTTGTGCTGGCGAAGCAGTTTTTCGCTGACCAGCCCTTTGGGTTGGGACTCTTTGTCCAGGCAGTGGAGGTCCAGCAGCGCCATGCCGAAATGCTCGGAGGCGATCTCGGCGATCTGACGGCTTTTCACCAGTTTGTTCTGCACCAGATAACTGACCAGGGAGAGTTTCTGGCGTTGGGCTTGCTGATACGCCTGTTGCGCGCTTTTGTCAGTGAGCAGTTCGGCCATGACCAATTGCTTGGCCAGACCGCTAAGGGCGATGTCATTCATTGGGATACCGGACGCAGACAGTTCATGACTTATAGCCTAGTCAACCCAAGGAGCCAAACCAGCGCTGCTCTGGTGACAAAAAGTGTCAGTTAGTGCGGACCTTGGGTGCAGACAAAAGCGCCGCGTTGTTCTCGCGCCCCGTTAACAGGGGATTAACGGATTGGCACGGGCTGTGCTGCGGCTAATTCAGATCATGAGATGTCGACTCATGCATGGAGCTTGTCTATGAATACTCAAAAAGGTTTTACGCTGATCGAACTGCTGATCGTGGTGGCGATCATCGGGATTCTGGCGACATTTGCGTTGCCGGCTTATTCGAAATATCAGGCCCGGGCCAAAGTTACGGCCGGGCTTGCTGAGATTTCTGCTTTAAAAGTGAATTTTGAAGATGTGCTGAATCAGGGGCTCAATCCGGATTTGGCCAAAGTGGGTGGCACGTCGCCTACCACCAATTGCACGATCACTGCTTCGGGTACAGCCTCTGACGGCAAAGGTACTATCGGTTGCACGATTCTTAATGCGCCAGCGCCAGTTCTTAGCAAGACCATTACGCTGACCCGCGACCCGACAACCGGCTGGGCGTGTACGACCAAGGTCGATGCCGACTATGCCCCAGGCGGATGTGTTGCTAACTAAGAGCCTGTTCTGCCTCGCTTGAAATATGCCCCGTTAAAAACGGGGCATTTTTTTTGATAGCCCAAAGGAAAAAAAGAAAACCCCGAGAATTCATGGCCTTAGGCCCACGCCAAAACCCGCAACTTGCATGTACATATTTTCAAAGTCATGCAATTTGCATGATTCCGAAAATTTCACATTTATATATACCATTGATTTATAACGATTTTTTATCTGTCTCAAACTTGGCACAGCGTTCGCAATATACCCAGTAACCCTGCTGACAAGACATGCAGCAGACTTTATGAAAAAACAGGAGTTACTCGTATGAAGAAGTTCGCTATCGCTGCCGCTACTGCTACCGCGCTGACCCTGACCATGGCCAACGCTGCATTTGCTCAAACCACCCAGGCTACCCAGTCCCCAATGGTGCTGGCTGCTGGTGAAGTGACAGAAGCCAAAGAAGCAACCTCTGACACCTGGATCACCACCAAAGTCAAAGCTGACCTGGTGACCGAAAAAGGCATTCCTGGTACCGACATCAAGGTTGAAACCAACAAAGGTGTTGTTTCCCTGTCGTCTACCGTCGCGGTGACTGACGCTCAGAAAGCCACTGCTGTGGCCATCACCAAGAAAATCAAAGGCGTCAAAGCGGTCTCCGCTGACGGCCTGAAAGCCGAGTAAGGCAAGACTTCTCGCCTGGACCGGGAGAAGACGCGGTAGACGGGCCGAGTCATACGTCCGCCGCGACTTGAGAGTTCATGCGACGGCCACAAGGATGTGGCCATTACAGGCCCCGGACATTCGTGTTCGGGGCCTGTTCTATTGTGGGCGCACAAAAAAAGATCGCTGCCTTCGACAGCGCCTACAGAGATCCACATTCCCTGTAGGCGCTGCCGAAGGCTGCGATCTTTTGCTCTTCAGTTACCGCGCTTGCTGGTGATCTGCTTCAACCGATTCCCTTCAAACCGCAGATACTGGTACATCCCGCCGCTGGGTCCGTAGGTCCATTCCTCGACCTGGAATTCTTCCCGGCGATTGGCACTGCGCTTGTAGCCCAACAGATCGCGGCTGACCGGCTCACCGCACTTCTGCAGCACCTCGCTGGACCTGTCCCCGACGCTGACCAACTGACTGCCGCAACGCAGGGTATCGGCGGCCGAAGCCTGACTGGCCGCGAGTGCCAGGGTCAGGCCGAACAGCAATTGTCTGATCATCACTCGGCGTCCAGATGCAGTGGTGTCACCACCTTGCCGTCACTTTCCGCTTCGCCGAGGCTGGCGTCGATGAAATACACGCGGTCGTCGGCCAACTGTCCCTTGTCGACCAGATAATCCTTGATGCTGCTGGCACGGTCCTGGCCCAGTTGGCGCAACAGCACGTCGCTGGTACTCCAGAACTTGATCACGTCCGCGCGCATTTTCGCGGTGCGTTCTTCCTTGCCCAGATCCTTCCATTCGGCGGGTGGCTGGGTTTTCAGGCGAGTGCGGTAGATGCCTTCCAGCAGCGGGCCTTTCTCGCTGTCCGGTACTTGCAGCAGCGAAGCCTGCGCCGGCACCTTGTCGCCGCGACGCTGGAGCATTTTGTAGTAGTTGTACTGGTATTCCCGCTCCAGGCGTTGCTCGGCGATCGGCGGACCATCACTGCTGGCGGCAGCGGTGCCTTCGATTTCCAGGCGCAACGCCGGACGTTCCTTGAGGGCCTGGGACAGTTTGACCAACGAGCCCTCGGCCTCCTTGCTCAGGTCGCTGGAACCTGGTGCGAACGACACCGTGCCCAGGTCTTCCGAGCCACCGCCACTGACCAGTCCGCCGATCATTTTGAACGGCGCGGCGGCGGCCTTGACGATCAGGTTGCGCAGGGTCTGCCAGACAATCGGCATGACGCTGAATTGTGGATTGTTGAGGTCGCCGGTGACCGGCAGTTCGATGGAAATCTTGCCGTCGACGTCCTTGAGCAGGGCAATCGCCAGTTTCAACGGCAGGCTGACGGCGTCCGGGCTGTCGACCTTTTCACCGAGCTGCAACTGCTCGACCACCACTTTGTTTTCAGCCTTGAGCTGACCTTTGGTGATCAGGTAATGCAGGTCGAGATTGAGCCGGCCCTTACGGATACGGTAGCCGGCGAACTTGCCGGAGTAGGGCGTCAGCGTGGTCAGCTCGACGCGTTTGAAACTGGTAGCGATGTCGAGGCTGGCCATTGGGTCGAACGGATTGACCGAGCCCTTGATGGTCACCGGTGCGTAGCGATCGACCTTGCCTTTGATGTCCACGGTCGCCGGTTTCGCCTGACGGCTGTCGATGGTGCCGATCTGGCCGTTGAGCTGTTGCACGGCGGTGGCGAAGTTCGGGGTCAGACTGAAGTCGGCAAAGTTGGCCGAGCCGTCATTGATGGCAACCCCGCCAATGTGAATGCCCAGCGGTTTGTCCTTGCTGGCGGCGGGTTTGGCGGCGGCCGTTTTGGCCCCGGAGTCGGGCGGTTGCGGGATCAGCAGGTCATCGACGTTGGTGGTGCGGTCATCGTTGATCATGAAGCGCACATAGGGCTGGAACAGGTTGATCCGGTCGATCGACAGGCTGTCGCCGTGCTGATAATTCAAGCCTTCGACCACCACCTGCTGCCACTTGAGGAAGTCGCGGGTTTTCAGGGTGTCGAGGGTGTGCAACTGATCGATTTGCGCGCGTCCTGTCACGCTGAGCGCCAACGGCTCGGTGCTTTTCAGGTTGACTGCCAGGTCGCTGCCAAGCATGCCGCTGCGCAGTTCGAGGCGAATGAACGGGTTGATGTAGGACTGCGCAACCCGCAGGTCGATGTCCTTGGTCTGCACGTTGAGCCTGGCGCTGACGGGGGCCAGATTGACCTCGCCATCGGCGGTGATCTTGCCTTGCTTGCCCACGCCGGTGTCGAGCTTGAGGGTAAAGGGCGAGCCATTGAGGCTGTCGAAATTCTGCAGGTCCAGGTTCAGCGGGGTCAGGTCCAGCGTCACGGCGGGTTGCGCTTTCCGATCAGCCAGGTGCACCTGGTAATCGCGCAGTTGCACGTCCTTGAGCACTACC
Source organism: Pseudomonas sp. IT-P171 (assembly GCF_949767765.1). Taxonomy (NCBI): domain Bacteria; kingdom Pseudomonadati; phylum Pseudomonadota; class Gammaproteobacteria; order Pseudomonadales; family Pseudomonadaceae; genus Pseudomonas; species Pseudomonas sp. IT-P171. The sequence continues at coordinate 38,112 of NZ_CATKQN010000016.1, read as the reverse complement.
TGCCAAGGCTTGCTCGGCGCGGCAGGTGCTTTCGGCGAGTCGGCGGCCGCCGGCGTGCTTACGGGCTCGGCTTTGGCCTTGGTCGCTTCTTTGGACGGTTGGCTGGCGAACAGTTTCTGCCAGTCGAGTTGGCCGTCCGCTTCGAGCGCCGCCCAGGTTTCCAGTTTATTGCTGCGAATCTTGCCGACCACGACTTGCTGTTTGGCCAGGTCCACGGTGGTGTCGGTGATGTCCAGTCGCGCGAGTTTCGCCAGCGGTCGACCGTCCGGGGCATTGATGGCGAAAGGCGCGACGCTGACCGCTACGTTGCTCAGCAGCAGTTCGGTTTCCTTGGACAAGTTGAGCTTGTAGTCGGTGCTCAGGTTCAGCACGCCGTTTTCCAGCACCAGCGGCAGCGCGTCGCGCACATAAGGCCAAAAGGCTTTCATCTGGCCGTCGGTGATTTTCAGCTTACCTTCGGAGGCGATCGGGATCAGGCTGAAATTGCCGGTCCAGTCGAGTTGCCCACCGTTCGGGCCGATGGCCACAAGGGTCATGTCGGCGCTGTCTTCGGGCAGGGTGCTGAGGTTGTTCAGCTCGAAATCGAGTTTGTCGTAGAGGAACTCGATGGCTTCGCTGGGGCGATCGTCCTTGAAGTGCACGACACCGTCCGCCAGTTTGATCCGCTCTATGCGCAGCGGAAAAGGTTTGGCGTCCGGGTCGGCCGGGGTCGGTTCGCTGGCGGGGATGTTGAACAGACCGAGCAGATTGAGCTTGCCGTCCTTGCCAAAGAGGATTTCGGTCTTGGGTTTGTCCAGCTCGATATCCGACAGATGCAGCGCCTTGGTCCAGAGGCTGTCGATCTGCAGGTTGGCGTACAGGCGTTCGAAGCCGATCTGTTCCTTGCCCGGCTCTCCGATGATCAGGCCCCACAGGGTGACTTCAAGGCTGAAGGGGTTGAGTTCGATTCGCTGAATCGTGGCGGGCGTCGTGGCGTAGTTGGCCAGTTGCTGGTTGGCAACCCGCAATGCGATGCCCGGCAAAATCAGAAACCCCAGCAGGCTGTAGAGGGCCAGAGCAGTCAACAGGGCGCCGATAGCGCGGATCAATCCTTTGGGCATGTGTGGCTTCATCTGTCTGAATCGGAGTGCGTTGGAGTATGGCACGCGAATCCGGTTCCGAAGCCACCCTGCGTTATAGGATTTATCTGAAATTTTCTTTGGGATTCAGAGTTGCAGGATCAGGGTTTTCAGCGGTGGCTGTTGATCCATGGACGGGAAATCGCCGCCCGGTTTCATCACCGTCCACTCGCGCACCGGCCTCCCGGCTTTCTCGGCGCAACGCAAAACCTGTTCGCGCCAGTCGTCCATGCTGACTTTTGCCAGGTTGTTGCAGCAGATCAGCACGCCATTGTCGGCGGTGGTCAGCAGCGCCGGTTTGAGCAGGCTCTGGTAGTCGCGCAGCAGGTCGACGGTGCCGAAAGCGCTCTTGGCCCAGGCCGGAGGGTCCAGCAACACCAGGTCGTATTGACGTTGTTCCAGGCGTTGATAGCTCGGCAATTTTTGCCCGCGGCGCTGGCTGATGGGCAGGCCGGCGAGCTGGCGAATGGCCGGGAAGTAATCGGACTGGATGAACTGCATGGTCGGCAACTGCGGATTGAGCAGACCGTTTTCGCGGCCAACCGCCAGATTGCCTTCGGCGAAATCCAGGTTGCACACTTCGCTCGCGCCACCGGCCGCAGCGCTCAGGCCGACGCCGCAGGTGTAGGCAAACAGGTTGAGCACGCTTTTGTGCTTGCTGTGTTCCTTGACCCAGCCGCGGGTGTTGCGCAGGTCGAGGAACAGCAGCGGGTCCTGACCGGCGTGACGGCCGCGGACCCGGTAGTTCAGGCCCCATTCGTGGCCGACCAGGTCTTGCAGGGCGGCTTCGTCGGCGCGGTAAACGGTGTCTTCGCGGTCGATGCGCGAGTTGCCCCGGGAGCGGTCGTTGTAGACCAGCAGGGTTTCGAAGCCCAGGTGTTGATTGATCGCCTCGTGCAGTTGCAGCAGGTCATCGCGCTCCAGGGCCTGGTGAAAGCTCTGTACCAACAGTTGCGGGCCGTAGCGGTCGATGGTCAGGCCGCCGGCGCCTTCCTGGCTGCCATGGAACAGGCGATAGCAATCGGTGCCTTGCTGATGCAGTTCGGCAAGCAGGTCCTGGCGATGATCGAGGGCGGCGCGCAGCGCCTGATTCAAGGAAGACATGCTGAGCGCCTTGCAGGAGGGAGGGAATTTGGCGCGGGAGTTTAACACTGTGGCAAGGGGGATTGCCTGTGGCGCGGGAGCTTGCGCCCGCTGGGCTGCGAAGCGGCCCCAAAATCTCGAGCGTTTCCGAAATCTTGCCAGTGGAACGGGGGCAAGCCCCCTCGCCACAAGGGCCGGAGTTCAGGTCGGCAACCCCATCCGCCGCTTCGCCCGATGCACCGAGCCATTACGCACTGCCCAGCGCAGCATCGGCGCGCTGCGGTTGACGCTGGCGCGGATCAGCGTGCGTTGCAGCGGACTCTGGCGGACGCCCAGCATGTCACTGGCCCAATCCGGCAGCAGGTCGATACCGGCCTGCATCATCAATCCGCCGAACGGCTTGGCCAGACGGCTGGGGGCCGGGGCGTTCAACAACCGTCGCAACACCTCGCGACTGCGATCGTCGCACAGCAGTTGCGGGCGAATGCGCTCAAGGTAATCGGCTATTTCCTGTCGCGAACGGGGCACGTCACGAGCACCGAGCCGTTCGGCGACCAGAGCGATTTCGTCGTAGTAACGGACCTGATCGGCCGCAGACAGGTGCGGATTGCGGTAACGCAAATGCGCCGCGAGGAAGTTGCTGACCTCGGCCACATGCACCCACGTCAGCAGATCGGGATCACTCGCGGCGTATGGCCGACCATCCGGCGCGGTGCCGGTCACTTGAAGGTGGATGGTGCGCACTTTCTCGATCAGCCAGTCCGCATCCCGGCGGGAACCGAACGTGGTGCCGGAAATAAACTGCCCTGTACGGCGCAAGCGACCGAGCATGTCCTCGCGAAAATTCGAATGGTCCCAGACCCCGGCCAGCGCCAATGGGTGCAGGGCTTGCAGCATCAGCGCGCTGATACCGCCAATGAGCATGCTGCTGAAGTCGCCGTGAACCTGCCAACTCACCGAATCGGGACCGAACAGGCCGGGGTCGCCCTTGGGATTTTCCAGGTCGAGCTTGCCGAGGGACAGACCGGTGAGGCTCATGACCTGGGTTTCGATGCGGCTGCGGATGAATTCCATGGCGACTCAGTGGCGAAAATGAAACGCGGCCATTGCTGGCCGCGCTGGGCTTATTGGTTCAGGCGTTTATCGACCAGGTCCTGAACCACACTTGGATCGGCCAGGGTCGACGTGTCTCCCAGACTGTCGAGCTCGTTGCAGGCGATCTTGCGCAGAATCCGCCGCATGATCTTGCCCGAACGGGTTTTCGGCAAGGCCGGTGCCCACTGGATCAGGTCCGGTTTGGCGAAGCTGCCGATCTCCTTGCTGACGTGGGCCAGCAGTTCTTTCTTCAGTTCGTCGGTGGGGTCGGTGCCGTTCATGGGCGTGACAAACGCATAGATGCCCTGGCCTTTAATGTCGTGAGGGTAACCGACCACGGCAGCCTCGGCGATGCTGTCGTGCAGCACCAGGGCACTTTCGACTTCGGCGGTGCCGATGCGGTGACCGGAAACGTTGATCACGTCGTCGATACGCCCGGTAATCCAGTAATCGCCGTCCTCGTCGCGGCGAGCGCCGTCGCCGGTGAAGTAGTAACCGGGATAGGGTTTGAAGTAGGTATCGACCATCCGTTGCGGGTCGCCGTAGACGCTGCGGATCTGTGCCGGCCAGCTGGATTTGATCGCCAGCACACCGCTGCCGGCGCCTTTGATTTCCTTGCCCACTTCATCGAGCAGCACCGGTTGCACGCCGAACATCGGTTGCGTGGCGCAGCCGGGTTTGATCCGCTGCGCGCTGACCAGCGGGCTGAGCATGATGCCGCCGGTCTCGGTCTGCCACCAGGTATCGACGATCGGGCAACGCTGTTCGCCGACGACATTGAAATACCAGTCCCACGCTTCCGGGTTGATCGGCTCACCGACGCTGCCGAGTAATCTGAGGCTGGCGCGAGACGTTTCCTTCAACGGTTCGGGGCCTTCGCGCATCAGCGAGCGCAGGGCGGTGGGGGCGGTGTAGAAGATGTTGACGTGGTGTTTATCGATCACCTGCCAGAAACGTGAACTGCTTGGATAACTGGGTACGCCTTCGAAGATCAGCGTGGTCGCGCCGTTGGCCAGCGGCCCGTAGACGATGTAACTGTGGCCGGTGACCCAGCCGACATCGGCGGTGCACCAGAAGACTTCGTCGTCGCGGTAGTCGAGCACGTATTTGAAGGTCATCGCCGCTTGCAGCAGATAGCCGCCGGTAGTGTGCAGCACACCTTTGGGTTTGCCCGTGCTGCCGGAGGTGTAAAGAATGAACAGCGGGTCCTCGGCGTCCATCGGTTCTGGCGGGCAATCGTCGCTGACATCGCGCAGAGCCTGGTGATACCAGAGGTCGCGGCCTTCGACCCAGTTCACTTCACCCTGAGTACGCTCGACCACGATCACGGTGCTGACATTCGGACAACTCTGCAGCGCCTTGTCGACCTTGTCTTTGAGCGGTACGAATTTGCCGCCGCGCACGCCTTCATCGGCGGTGATCACGGTGCGGCAGTCGGCATCGAGAATCCGGTCACGCACAGAATCGGGGGAGAACCCGCCAAACACCACCGAATGCACCGCACCGATCCGCGTGCAGGCGAGCATGGCGTAGGCGGCTTCGGGGATCATCGGCATGTAGATGCACACGCGGTCGCCTTTCTTCACGCCACGGCTTTTGAGCACGTTGGCCAGGCGGCAGACGTTGTGGTGCAGTTTTTTGTAGGTGATCTGGGCGGACTCGGCGGGGTCGTCGCCTTCCCAGATGATTGCGACCTGATCGCCGCGTTTTTCCAGGTGCCGGTCAATGCAGTTGTAACTGACATTTAACTTTGCACCGGCAAACCAGCTGGCTTCACCGGTTTTCAGGTTATAGCGCTGGACGGTATCCCAGGGTTTGCTCCAGTCGAGAAAGCGTGAAGCCTGCTCGGCCCAGAATTCGCTGGGGTGTTCGATGGATTGGCGGTACAGGCGCTTGTAGTCGTCTTGACTGAGTTGTGCGGCCCGGCGGACGGCATCGGCTTTGGGGAACGTGCTGATATCGAACATGACGGTTCCTTATTCTTGTTTTGGTAAACAAGTAATAAAGATGCGCCGAGTGACCGAAGGGTTCAAGCCGTGTGCTAAACAACTGTGGGAGCGAGCCTGCTCGCGATAGCGGTGGGTCAGCCAACATCATCGTTGAATGACATACCGCTATCGCGAGCAGGCTCGCTCCCACAGGGTAATGCAGTGAACTGTCAAATCACCCGCGGTGACGACCGCGGAAGTAGTTGATCAGCCCTTGGGTGGACGCATCGTCAGCCGGGGTTTCTTCGCTGCCGACCAGGCGGTTGTAGACGCCTTTGCCCAGCTCTTTGCCCAATTCCACGCCCCACTGGTCGAAGGCGTTGATGCCCCAGACCACGCTTTGCACGAAAACCTTGTGTTCGTACATCGCCACCAGTGCGCCAAGACGACGCGGGCTGATGCGTTCGACCACCAGCGTGTTGCTCGGACGGTTGCCCGGGATCACCTTGTGCGGCGCGAGTTTCTGCACGTCCGCTTCGGCCATGCCCTTCTCACGCAGTTCGGCTTCTGCTTCGGCGCGGGTCTTGCCGAGCATCAGTGCCTGGCTTTGCGACAGGCAGTTGGCGTACAGCCATTGGTGATGATCGGAGACCGGGTTGAAGCTGACGATCGGCACGATGAAGTCGGCCGGAATCAGTTGGGTGCCCTGGTGCAGCAACTGGTGATACGCGTGTTGGCCGTTGCAACCCACGCCGCCCCAGATGACGGGGCCAGTGTCGGTGGACACCGGCGTGCCGTCCTGACGCACGCTCTTGCCGTTGGATTCCATGTCCAGCTGTTGCAAGTGTTTGGTGATATTACGCAGGTAGTGGTCGTACGGCAGGATCGCGTGACTTTGCGCGCCCCAGAAGTTGCCGTACCAGACGCCGAGCAAGGCCAGCAGCACCGGCATGTTCTGTTCGAACGGCGCGCTCTGGAAATGCTGGTCCATGGTGTAGGCACCGGACAGCAGTTCCTTGAAGTTCGACATGCCGATGGCCAGGGCAATCGGCAATCCGATGGCCGACCACAGCGAGTAGCGACCGCCGACCCAGTCCCACATCGGGAAGATGTTTTCTTCGCGGATACCGAACGCCACAGCCGCCGCGTTGTTGCTGGAAACGGCGATGAAGTGACGATACAGCTCGGCTTCCGAACCGCCCTGAGCCAGGTACCAGGCGCGAGCGGCCTGGGCATTCTTCAGGGTTTCGAGGGTGTTGAAGGATTTCGACGAAACGATAAACAGCGTGGTCTCGGCACGCAGCTTCATGGTCAGCTCATGGAGTTCACTGCCGTCGATGTTCGCCAGGTAATGACAGCGCACGCCTTTCTGGGCGTAGGACAGCAGCGCTTCTGAGACCAGCTCGGGGCCGAGGAACGAGCCACCGATGCCGATGTTCACCACGTCGGTGATCGGCTTCTCGGTGTAACCGCGCCACAGGCCGTCGTGGATACGGCCCACGAGGTCGGTAATCTTGTTCAACACCTTGTGTACTTCGGGCATCACGTTGACGCCATTGACCGACAGCTTTTCACCCACTGGACGACGCAGCGCGGTGTGCAGGGCCGGACGGCCTTCGGAGGAGTTGACGATCTCGCCGTCGAACAGCGCTTTGATCGCGCCCTTGAGGTCGACTTCGTTGGCCAGGCCCACCAGCAGATCGCGGGTTTCGGCGTTGATCAGGTTCTTCGAGTAGTCGAGAAACAGGCCGCAGCTGCTGAGGGTGAATTGAGTAAAACGCTGCGGGTCGGCATTAAAGGCTTCGCGCATGCTGAAATCCTGCATGGCTTGGCGGTGGTCATTCAGCGCTTGCCAGGCGGGCAGAGCGGTCACGTCGTGAGGAGTGCGGTAGTACGCCATCGCTGCGGGTTTCCTTTTTACTTGAACGGCCTTTTGAACACTAAAAATCCCGGAGCGCTGTGAGGGCGTCCGGTCAACTGCGTCGACACGATTTCATGGCGCAGGGCGAATACAGTAAACCTCGCGCTGCGATCTGTCTTGACTTTGTCTGACCCGTTCCCGGTACTTTTTTATACATAAAGTGGGGAACGGTCCGACAAACGGAAGAGAAGGTTCGGTCAGGCAACCTGAACCGGAATGGCATTGCTGGTGTGGCTCAACTCGTTACCCGGCGCCATGTAAAGCATGCGCGGCTTGAAGTTGAGCAGCTCGGCTTCGCTGTAGTGAGCGTAAGCGCAGATGATCACACGGTCGCCGACCTTGGCCTTGTGCGCCGCGGCACCGTTAACCGAAATCATGCGCGAGCCTTCTTCGCCACGAATCGCATAAGTGGTGAAGCGTTCGCCGTTGTCGACGTTGTAGATCTGGATCTGTTCGTATTCACGGATGCCGGACAAGTCCAGCCATTCGCCGTCGATGGCGCAGGAACCTTCGTAATCAAGAACTGCGTGGGTGACTTCGGCGCGATGCAGCTTGGCCTTGAGCATGATGGCGTGCATGAGTGTTTCCCCAGGTCGGAATCGAACGGCGGGCAGTTTGCCCGAAGGCATTGTGGGCAGCAATACAGGGCGCAAGGGAGCAGCCCTCTGCAGGAGCCAGCAAGCCGGCTCCTAAGGATTTGTGGTGTTTTATGCGGTGGCGTCGAGGTTCAGGTGCAGGTTGTCGATCAACCGTGTGGTGCCGAGGAACGCCGCCACCAGAATCACCAGATCCCGATCTTCCGTCGTCGCCGGACGCAAGGTCAGCGCATGACGGATTTCCAGGTAATCGGTACGCAGGCCCGCGGCTTCGAGCTGCTGCTGTTGTGCCGCGATCAGCGCCGGATAATCGCGATCACCTTGTTTGATGGCTTCGGCAATCGAGGCCAGCGTGCGATACACCACCGGCGCAACCGCCCGCTGTTCTTCGCTGAGGAACCCATTGCGCGATGACAGTGCCAGGCCGTCGGCCGCACGGACCGTCGGCTCGCCGATGATCTGGATCGGCATGTTCAGGTCATGCACCAGCGCGCGAATCACCGCCAGTTGCTGGAAGTCTTTCTGACCGAAGATCGCCAGGTCCGGTTGAACCATGTTGAACAGCTTGCTGACCACCGTCGCCACACCTTCGAAATGCCCCGGACGGCTGGCGCCGCACAAGCCTTCGGACAGTTGCGGAACACTGACGCGAGTCTGGCCAGCCATGCCATCGGGGTACATTTCTTCGACTGTCGGCGCGAACAGCAAGTGGCAACCGGCCTGGAGCAACTTTTCCTGGTCTGCCGCGAGGGTGCGGGGGTACTTGTCGAGGTCTTCGCCGGCACCGAACTGCAGTGGGTTGACGAAAATGCTCGCGACCACGAAATCCGCCCGTTGGCTGGCTTTGGTAATCAGTGCGATATGACCGCTGTGCAGGTTGCCCATGGTCGGCACGAAGGCAATGCGCTTGCCTTCGCTGCGGGCACGGGCCACGGCGGCCCGCAGTTCGCGTACGGTTTTAACGGTGTTCATGCAGAGAATCCGTGTTCGATACCAGGGAAAGTCGCCGCTTTGACGTCAGTGACGTAAGCGTTCAGGGCCGCTTGAATGCTGGGTTGGCCGTTCATGAAGTTTTTCACGAATTTCGGCACTCGGCCCGTAATCGACAGACCGAGCATGTCGTGCAGCACCAGGACCTGGCCGTCGGTACCGCTGCCGGCGCCGATGCCGATCACCGGTATCCCCACTGCCTGGGTAATTTCCTGAGCCAGTTCGCTCGGTACGCATTCGAGCAGCAGCATGGCGGCACCGGCCTGTTCCAGGGCGATGGCGTCGGCGCGCATCTGCCGTGCCTGGTTCTCGTTACGGCCCTGGACTTTGTAACCGCCCAGAATGTTCACCGACTGCGGTGTCAGCCCCATGTGTGCGCACACCGGGATACCGCGCTCGGCCAGCAGACGGATCGAGTCTGCCAGCCACAGCGCGCCTTCGACCTTGACCATGTGCGCACCGGCCTGCATCAACAGGGCGCTGTTGGTCATGGTTTGTTCGAGGGTGGCATAGGCCATGAAGGGCAGGTCGGCGAGGATCAACGCGTCAGTGTTACCGCGTTTGACGGCGGCGACGTGGTAAGCCATCTCGGCGGTGGTCACCGGCAGGGTGCTGTCGTGACCCTGGAGCACCATGCCGAGGGAGTCGCCCACCAGCAGCACTTCGACGCCAGCCTCATTGCAGGCGTGGGCGAAGGTCGCGTCATAGCAGGTCAGCATGGTGATTTTTTCACCTTTTTGCTTGAGACCTTGCAGAGTGGTCAGGGTGATGGCTGGCATGAAAAGTTCCTCATTCAGGCGCTGTGGAAACTACTGCGAGTAACGCGCGTGATTCTTCGTTAAATACAGGCGCACGGTCTGTTGTCGTGCTTTTAAGGCCTGGATTGCGCCCTTCAATGCCGCGTTGGCGGCAGCGGGACGCCTATAGTCGTGAGGAGAACTCGGGAAGTCAATTGCGTGTGTTACCGCGTTGTTACGCGTGGGGTGTTACCGGAGTAACTGATGCGATTCAGCAGCCGCAGATCTTATGCACGACACAAGCGGGCTTGCTCGCGAAGGCGGTGGATCAGTCGGCATCAATACTGAATGACACACCGCCTTCGCGAGCAAGCCCGCTCCCACAGTGGTTTTGTGTCAACTTTGAGGGAGGCGTTCCAGCCCGACGAACGGGCAGGCTGCGAGCAATTCACTCAGGCTGCGCCCATCCGCCAAACGCAAATCCGCCGGCGCCAACTCGGCCAGCGGATACAGAACGAACGCGCGTTCCTGCATATGGTAGTGAGGCACCTTGAGGCGCGGTTCATCGATCAGTCGATCGCCGAACAGCAGAATATCGAGATCCAGCGTGCGCGGCCCCCAGCGTTCCAGGCGTTCGCGGCCCTGTCCGTTTTCGATGGCTTGCAGCGCGTCGAGCAGGTCCAGCGGTGCGAGCGTGCTATCGAGCGCGGCGACCGCGTTGGTGTAACGCGGTTGGCCGGGTAGCAGCGAGTCGCTCTGATAAAACGCTGAAACCCCGACCAGTTCGGTCTGCGGCAATTGCGCCAGCGCCTCGACGGCGCTGCGCAATTGTTCGGCGGGGTCAGCCAGGTTGCTGCCCATGCCGATGTAGATGCGTTCCATGCTTACTCGCCCGTAGCGCTCGGAGCGCCAGCCGCGCGTTTGCGCTTGGCACCGCCGCTGCGGCGACGTTTGCGCGGCGCACCGCTGGCGCCGTCGTCCTTGCCGCTGAGGTCGCGGATCATGTCGCGACGCTCACTGTCGTTGGCGTCCTGATAATCGGTCCACCATTCGCCCAGGCCATCGGTCTGCTCGCCGGCGCTTTCACGCAGCAGCAGGAAGTCGTAACCGGCGCGGAATCGCGGATTGTCCAGCAACAGATCGGCGCGTTTGCCGCTGCGGCGTGGCAGGCGTTCCTGCATGTCCCAGATTTCGCGGATCGGCATGGTGAAGCGTTTTGGAATCGCGATCCGCTGGCACTGTTCGGCAATCAACTCATGCGCCGCTTCCTGCATCGCCGGGATCGGCGGCATGCCACGTTCCTGCAAGCGCAACACGCGAGCCGGCAGGGCAGGCCAGAGCAGGGCTGCAAACAGGAACGCCGGGGTCACCGGTTTGTTCTGCTTGATCCGCAGGTCGGTGTTGATCAGCGCTTCGCTGATCAGGGTGTGGGTGTACGTCGGGTTGTATTCCAGCGCCTCGGCACTGGCCGGGAACAGCGGATCGAACAACTGCAAGTCGACCAGCATCTCGAAGGTGTCCGCGGCGTGGCCGGAGAGGAACAGCTTGAGCACTTCTTCGAACAGGCGGGCCGACGGGATCTCGCGCAGCATCGGCGCCAGATCGCGGATCGGCACGGCGCTGTGTTTTTCGATACCGAAATTCAGTTTCGCGGCGAAACGCACGGCCCGCAGCATCCGTACCGGGTCTTCCTGGTAGCGTTGCTTCGGGTCACCGATCAGGCGGATCAGGTGATTGCGGATGTCGTGTACGCCGTTGGCGTAATCGAGAATACGTTCGCTGACCGGATCGTAATACAGGGCGTTGATGGTGAAGTCGCGGCGTTGCGCGTCTTCTTCCAGCGTGCCGTAGACGTTGTCGCGCAGGATGCGCCCGCTCTCGTTGCGGGAAGACTGGTTGCTGTCTTCCTCTTCGTCGTTTTGCGGGTGATTGGCGCGGAAGGTTGCGACTTCGATGATTTCGCGACCAAAGTGGATATGCACCAGTTTGAAGCGACGACCGATGATCCGCGCATTGCGGAATTCGGCGCGAACCTGTTCAGGGGTAGCGCTGGTGGCAACGTCGAAATCTTTTGGCGTGATGCCGAGCATCATGTCACGCACACAGCCGCCGACCAGATAAGCCTGGTAACCGGCGTTCTGCAGGCGTTCGACGATATTCACCGCATAACGGCTGAATTGCGCCTTTTGCAGCGAATGTTGGCCGCTGTTAAGCACTTCAGGCGTGCTGCGGATGTGTTGCGTATGACGCTTGGGAGAACGGAATGACTGGAACAGCTTCTTCAGCATGGGATGCACTGTTTGAAGGAATGTTCGGCCATAACGAAGAATGACCGCATGATGGGCGGGGATTCTAGCATTTAGTCGGGGGATGGTGTAGGAAGCTGCGCAAGCGCTTGAAGGGCATGCCTGGCACGGGGGGTAAACAGCAGAAACTACAAGGGGAGCCGAAGCTCCCCAAGAAGTAGTTGCATGTTCTATTTTTGTTATTGGTTTCGGGCTTCTTGTTTTTGTTGAGTGCCCGCGTCATGAAGTTTTCCTTCATGACCCTCCCAATCGGGAGCCAAGAGCAAACGGATTGCTTTGGTCGCTGTGCTGCAGTGATCTTGCGATCCAACCAGTTCAGGCTCTGTCTCAGGACAGTTTTTGTTGTTCTCGGCCTGGTCGTGGGGCAAGCCCCAAATACAACGCCTCTCCAAAAGAATCAGTTAGCTGCGCCTCTCGCCGTCTTGTTTTTATTGTGCGTGAGTCGATTCGTCTTATTTTTATTGTCTTGTGCATTGCTTGTTATTGTTGTTGTACCAAACATATAGCAGGGTGCGTGCCAACTTTTGTGAGGCCCAGCAAAACAAGGGGTTACGTCACCTGAGCAGGTTTTTCGAGGCCCAAAAAAACCGGGGCTTCGTTACCGTAAGCCCCGGCTTCTGTTACGTGAAAAAGCTGAGGTAACAGTTTTTTCACAAAGTCATGTGTTACCCGCTCAGCTCTCGCTGGCCACCCCGGTCTTGCGCCGCGGGATACCCAGGCGCTGGCGACGTTCCCACAGACATTTACGGCTGACCCCGAGTTTGCGTGCCAGCTCGGTTTCGGTCATGTGGTCCTGATGCTCGAGAACGAAGTGCTGGAAGTAATCTTCCAGCGACAGGTCTTCGGTCGGCTCATGATTGTTGTTGCCGGCGCCGTTGCCCTGTTGCGGGGGCAGGCCGATGAACTCGTCGTCTTCCAGGCCGCTCAGCTCGATGTCGATGCCCAGCAGCTCGGCGGAAATTTCCGGGCTCTCGCACAGGATGACCGCACGCTCGACCGCGTTTTCCAATTCGCGCACGTTGCCCGGCCAGGAGTAGTGACGAATCGCCTGCTCGGCGTCCGCGGCGAATTTCAGGTCGGTGCGGTTGACCCGCGCGCTCTGCCGCGCCAGGAAAGCATTGGCGATTTCGTTGACGTCGGCGCCACGCTCGCGCAGTGCCGGCAGTTTCAGGGCGATCACGTGGAGGCGGTAATACAAGTCTTCACGGAACTGACCGATCTTGGCCAGGCTCTTGAGGTCGCGGTGAGTCGCGGCGATCAAACGCACATCGACTTTCTGCGACTGCACCGAGCCCACCCGGCGAATTTCGCCTTCCTGCAACACGCGCAGCAGGCGAGCCTGGGCTTCCAATGGCAGTTCGCCGATTTCATCGAGGAACAAGGTGCCGCCGTCCGCCGCTTCCACCAGGCCGGCACGTCCGGCGCTGGCGCCGGTGAACGCGCCTTTTTCGTGACCGAACAGTTCGGACTCGATCAGGCTTTCCGGAATGGCCGCGCAGTTCACCGAAATCATCGGTGCCTTGGCGCGTTTGGACAGGTTGTGCAGGGCGCGCGCCACCAGTTCCTTACCGGTGCCGGACTCGCCCTGGATCAGGACATTGGAGTCGGTCGGTGCCACTTTGCGGATCTTGCTGTACAGATCCTGCATCGGCGGGCACGAGCCGATGATGCCGATTTCGCCGTTGCTGTTGTCGATGCCCGGTTTCGCCGCGCCATTGGCGGCTTTGCCGACGGCAGGTTCACCGCTGGCCGGCACCGATTGCCGGTCACGCAAGATGCGAGCGACGGCCTGGAGCATTTCGTCGTGGTCGAAAGGCTTGGCGATGTAATCCACCGCGCCCATCTTCATTGAGTCGACCGCCGAGCGCAGGCTGGCGTAACTGGTCATGATCAGCACCGGAGTGCCCTGGCCGAGTTTGATCAACTCGGTGCCCGGTGCGCCAGGCAGGCGCAGGTCACTGACGATCAGGTCGAACGTGGGAATGGTGAAGCGTTCTTGTGCTTCCTGCACTGAACCGGCTTCGCTGACCTGGTACTGGTTACGTTCCAGCAGGCGGCGCAAGGCGGAGCGGATAATTGTTTCGTCTTCGACGATCAAAATGTGCGGCATTGATTCGATACTCTCGACGGTCTCAGTTCACAGCGGACGTCGCTTCGACATGACGCGGCAAGGTCACCCGGATACGGGTGCCGCGTTGGCTTTGAACATCAGCCGGGCTGTCGATGGTGATTTGTCCATAATGCTCTTCAACGATGGAATAGACCAGTGCAAGGCCCAGACCGGTGCCTTCGCCAGGATCCTTGGTGGTGAAGAAAGGTTCGAACAATCGGTCCATGATGTTCTTCGGAATACCGCTGCCTTCGTCTTCCACGATCAGGTCGACCGTGTGTTCGCCGGCTTCGCTCTTGACCCGCACCGCACTGCCGGGAGGCGAGGCGTCACGGGCGTTTGAGAGCAGGTTGATCAATACTTGGGCGAGGCGTTGCGGATCGCCTTCGACCCAATGATCGGGGTCGCACAGGTTATAGAACTGCACTTCGAAATTGCGTCGGTTCAGGGCCAGCAAACCGATGGCGTCCTGGGCCACTTCGGCCAGACAGACGGGCTCGTCGCTGTGTTGATGACTGCCGGCGTGGGCAAAACTCATCAGCGACTGAACGATGCGCGACACGCGTTTGGTTTGCTCCAGGATCTGCCCGCTGATCTCCTTCAGCTCGCCATCGTCTTCACGTTCTTCGCGCAGGTTCTGCGCCAGGCACGCGATGCCGGTGATCGGGTTGCCGATTTCATGGGCCACACCCGCCGCGAGTCGCCCGATGCTGGCCAGGCGCTCGGAGTGCACCAGCTTGTCTTCGAGCATCTGGGTTTCGGTCAGGTCTTCCACCAGCAGTACCAGGCCACTGTTGCCCGGTGCGAGCGGTTCATCGATCGCCGCTTTGTGCAGGTTCAGCCAGCGGGTCTGGCCATCGAGCGCCAGATGTTGCTTATGCAAATGTTCGTCGGGCAGGTTGATGAAGCCTTGCAGCAGTTCTTTCCACGGATCGGCGATGGTGCTCAGTCGTGAGCCGACCACACGCTGCGCGGCAATTCCGGTCAGCTCCTCCATGGCTTTGTTCCACATGAGGATTTCCTGATCCTTGGCCAGCGAGCAAACGCCCATCGGCAATTCCTGCAAGGTCTGACGGTGATAGCGGCGCAGGGCATCGAGTTCGGCGGCAAGACCGGTGAGGCGCGAGTGGTAGTCCTCGAGGCGGCTTTCGATGAAGTGGATGTCCTCGGTGACATAGTTTTCGCCGCCGGCCTTGTAAGGCAGGAACGTCTCGACCATGTCCTGCGCGACGCTCGGCCCCATCAGGCCCGAGAGGTTGGCTTCGATCCGGTCACGCAAGCGGCGCAAGGCATAAGGCCGGCGCTCGTCGAACGGCAGATAGAGATCGCGCAGCGCCTGCTCGACTTCCTTTTGCGCAGCCTTGGCGCCCAAGGGTTTGGCCAGTTGCGTGGCGAACTCCTGGGGCGAGGCGGCGTGCAGTTCACGGCGTTGCGGGCGGCGCACGTTGTCCACGGCGCAGGCTTCGGCAGCGCTGGCCTCCTCGGGACTGGCGTTGGTGAACAGTGAAATCAGGGTGAACATCAGCACGTTGGCGGCCAGCGACGCAATCGCGGCCATGTGCCAACTGGTGTCGTCCAGCACGTAGATCATGTTCAGCAGCGGAATGTAGAACCCTTGCAGATTGCCGACCAGCGGCAGCAGCATGGTCACCAGCCACACCAGAATCCCCGCCAGCAAACCGGCGATGAAGCCGCGACGGTTGGCGGTCGGCCAGTAAAGGACGGACAGCACGCCCGGCAGGAACTGCAAGGTCGCCACAAACGCGACGATGCCGAGGTTGGCCAGGTCCTGCTCGGCACCCAGCAACAGGTAAAAACCGTAACCGGCCATGATGATCGCGACGATCAAGGCCCGACGGGTCCATTTCAGCCAGCGATAGATGTTGCCTTCGGCCGGTGGCTGATAAAGCGGCAGCACCAGATGGTTCAGCGCCATCCCGGACAGCGCCAGGGTGGTGACGATGATCAGTCCGCTCGCTGCCGACAGCCCGCCGACATACGCCAGCAACGCCAAGGCCTTGCTGTTGGCGGCGATGCCGATGCCCAGCGTGAAGTATTCAGGGTTGGTGGTGGCGCCGAGTTTCAGCCCGGCCCAGAGAATGAGCGGTACGGCCAGGCTCATCAGCAGCAGGAACAACGGCAGACCCCAGCTCGCACTGACCAGCGAACGCGGATTGAGATTCTCGGTAAATGTCATGTGGTACATGTGCGGCATCACGATCGCCGACGCGAAGAACACCAGCAGCAGCGTGCGCCACGGGCCTTCCTGCAACGGCGTGTGCAACGCGGCGAGGGCGGTCTGGTTTTGCAGCAGCCACAGTTCCAGCTGTTGCGGGCCATCGAACACGCCATACAACGCATACAGGCCAACACCGCCAATCGCAATCAGCTTGATCACCGACTCAAAGGCAATCGCGAACACCAGCCCTTCGTGTTTCTCGCGGGTGGCGATATGGCGCGAGCCAAAGAAAATCGTGAACAGCGTAATCAGCGCACAGAAGCTCAGGGCCACGCGATGCTGCACCGGTTCGCGGGTGAGGATACCGATGGAGTCTGCAACCGCTTGAATCTGCAACGCCAGCAACGGCAGCACGCCGATCAGCATGAAGATCGTGGTCAGTGCGCCGGCCCAGGTGCTGCGGAAACGGAACGCAAACAGGTCGGCCAGCGACGACAGCTGATAGGTGCGAGTAATTTTGAGGATCGGATACAGCAACACCGGCGCCAGCAGAAAAGCGCCGGAAACGCCCAGATAGCTGGAGAGAAAGCCGTAGCCGTACTGATAGGCCAGGCCCACGGTGCCGTAGAACGCCCAGGCACTGGCGTAGACACCCAGCGACAGGGTGTACGTCAGCGGGTGGCGAATGATCGCCCGGGGAATCATGCCCCGTTCGCTGATCCAGGCCACGCCGAACAGCACCGCCAGGTACGCGGCGCTGATCAGGATCATCTGGGTCAGGCTAAAGCTCATCGGCATCTTTTTGGCTCTGCAGGATGAAGGTCACGACGATCAGAATCAGCCAGAGCAGATAAGGGCGATACCAGGCGCCAGTGGCGTCGATCCACCAATCCATGATGGCCGGGGAGAACAGATAAATCCCCACTACCAGGAGCAGGACCAAGCGATAGATGTACATCCCGGCCTCTCTTTTTTATGCGCGTGCCCGAAAACGTGCGGCGATGGTAACGGATGGGCGCGCCACTGCAAGTGTGATCACTGTAGTTGCGCTTCGGGCAAGGTGAGTGTGCGCGGGATCTTCAGCGCATCCCAGTGGACGATTCCCCAGTTCAGCACTTCGCGTGGGGTGGCATACGCCAGTTCGGCGCCCGGATTCTGCCCGAGCGCGCGCAATGCACGCAGTAATAAAGGCGTGGCCTGATCTTCGGTCAGCGGCGGCGAACGGTAGGACTTGCCGAGCTTGTTGCCGTCAGGCTGGGTAATCAGCGGGATGTGCAGATAGCGTGGTTGCGAGAAACCCAGCAGTTCTTGCAGATAGAGCTGACGTGGCGTGGAGTCGAGCAGGTCCGCGCCACGGACGATGTCGGTGATGCCTTGCCAGGCGTCATCGAGGACCACGGCCAGTTGGTAGGCGTAGAGCCCGTCGCGGCGGCGGATCACGAAATCACCGACATCCCGGCCCAGATGCTGGCGGTATTCGCCTTGCACGCGGTCGATGAAGTGGTATTCGAGCTCGGGCACACGCAGGCGAATCGCGGCGTCTTCGGTGCCGTGGCCGGCATTGCGGCACAGGCCCGGATAAATGCCGTGATAGGGCTCAAGCTGTTTTCGCGAACAGGTGCAGGCGTAGGCCAGGCCATGATTGAACAGGCGATTGAGCACTTCGGCGTAGGCGTCGTGCCGGTCGCTCTGTCGGACCAGTTCGCCGTCCCACTCGAAACCGTAGCTTTCCAGCGCCTTGAGGATGGCCGCTTGCGCGCCGGGTTCTTCCCTTGGCGGATCGAGGTCTTCCATGCGCATCAACCAGCGCCCACCCACCGAGCGCGCGTCGAGGTACGAAGCCAGCGCAGCGACCAGCGAGCCGAAATGCAGGTGGCCGCTTGGCGTGGGGGCGAAGCGACCGATGTAGGGGGTGGCAGTCATAAGGGCGATCTATGTTGTCCGGTCGTACGCAAGTCCCTGTGGGAGAGCCTTTGTGGCGAGGGGATTTATCCCCGTCGGGTCGCGTAGCGCCCCCAAACTCTGTCATCGCGATGCGTCAGATAGAACGCATCAACCGGGTTTGCGACTGCTCCGCAGCCGAACGGGGATAATCCCCTCGCCACAAAGGCTCGCTCCCACAGGGTTCTGTCGGGGCAAATATCAGAAACAAAAACGGAGCGTTCGCACGCTCCGTTCTTCGTTCAAGTCGAGATTACTTGCCGACTTGCTTTTCCTTGATTTCCGCCAGGGTCTTGCAGTCAACGCACATGTCGGCGGTAGGGCGGGCTTCCAGTCGCTTGACGCCGATTTCGACGCCGCAGGACTCGCACCAGCCATATTCTTCGTCTTCGATCAATTGCAGCGTCTTGTCGATCTTCTTGATCAACTTGCGCTCACGGTCGCGGGCGCGCAATTCAAGGCTGAATTCTTCTTCCTGACTGGCACGATCTGCCGGGTCGGGGAAGTTCGCCGCTTCGTCTTTCATGTGATCAACCGTGCGGTCGACTTCCTGCATCAAGTCCTGTTTCCACTTGTTCAGGATCTTGGTGAAGTGAGCGCGCATGGGTTTGCCCATGTACTCCTCGCCCTTTACTTCTTTGTAGGGTTCGAAGCCGCTGATCGACTGATTTTGCTGCTTTGCTTGGGTGGGCATGAAATGGACCGCCTCTACTCTTGTAATCCATCTGCGCAGGATTGCTCCATCACCGACACCTGCCGGCCCTGCGGCTGCAAGCGGGCGAACTTACCAGATCAAATCGGGCCGCGCTACTCCCGGATGTCGAGGTAGTGGCCCGAAGGGCTTGCAAAAGATTGCAAAGCCTTGACTGGTGGTGCTGGAGACCTGATCAATTAATGATTTTAGTCAAACCTTGCGCACTCGCATGAGTCGTTTGTGGCCAGGGTCTTAACGCGTCTGACCGCTTTAGGTTCTCGCTCGTTCCTGCGCTTGGGTAGAATCGGTTTTTTTTTCCCGTTGAAGGAAGGCTAATGGCTCAGTCCTACAGTGCCCGCAGTCGCGCAATCGAACCGTTCCATGTCATGGCGCTGCTGGCGCGGGCCAATGAGCTGCAAGCCGCCGGTCACGACGTGATCCACCTGGAAATCGGCGAGCCGGACTTCACCACCGCCGAGCCGATCATCCAGGCCGGCCAGGCTGCACTGACGGCGGGGAAGACCCGTTACACCGCCGCCCGTGGCATCCCCGAGCTGCGTGAAGCGATTTCAGGCTTTTATCAACAGCGTTACGGTTTGAACATCGACCCACAGCGAATCCTCATCACGCCCGGCGGTTCCGGCGCGTTGCTGCTGGCCAGCGCCTTGCTGGTGGATCCGGGCAAACACTGGCTGCTGGCGGACCCGGGTTACCCGTGCAACCGGCATTTCCTGCGGTTGGTGGAAGGCGCTGCGCAGCTGGTGCCTGTGGGGCCGGACGTGCGCTATCAACTGACACCGGACTTGATCGATCGTCATTGGGATCACGGCAGCGTTGGCGCTTTGGTGGCGTCGCCGGCTAACCCGACCGGGACAATTCTGACCCGCGACGAACTGGCGGGGCTGTCGACCGCGATCAAGGCACGCCACGGCCATCTGGTGGTGGACGAGATCTATCACGGCCTGACTTACGGCACCGACGCGGCCAGTGTGCTGGAAGTCGACGACAATGCCTTCGTGCTCAATAGTTTTTCAAAGTATTTCGGCATGACCGGCTGGCGGCTCGGCTGGCTGGTGGCGCCCGAAGCGGCGGTCGGTGAGCTGGAAAAGCTTGCGCAGAACCTTTACATCAGTGCCCCAAGCATGGCCCAGCACGCGGCGCTGGCCTGCTTTGAACCCGCGACCATCGCCATTCTGGAAGAACGCCGCGCCGAATTCGGCCGTCGCCGGGATTTCCTTTTGCCCGCCTTGCGGGAGCTGGGTTTCGGTATCGCCGTCGAGCCGGAAGGGGCGTTCTATTTGTACGCCGATATCAGCCAGTTCGGTGGCGATGCCTTCGCCTTCTGCCGACATTTTCTCGAAACAGAGCACGTGGCGATCACGCCGGGGCTCGACTTCGGGCGTTATCAGGCCGGTCATCACGTTCGGTTTGCCTACACCCAAAGTCTCCCGCGCTTGCAGGAAGCGGTTGAACGCATCGCTCGCGGCTTGAAGAGCTGGCAAGGCTGATGCGCTTTCATCCTCCCCTCGAAGAAGGCCGCCTGATTCGACGTTACAAGCGTTTTCTCGCCGATATCGAAACCGTTCACGGCGAGTTGTTGACCATTCACTGCCCGAACACCGGCTCGATGCTTAATTGCCAGGTCGAGGGCGGGCAGGTGTGGTTCAGTCGTTCCAATGACCCCAAGCGCAAATTGCCGGGCACCTGGGAAGTCGGCGAAACCCCTCAGGGGCGGCTGTTTTGCGTGAACACCGGACGAGCCAACGGTTTGATCGAAGAGGCGCTCAGGGCTGGCGTCATCACCGAACTTAACGGTTTCACCGAACTGAAGCGTGAAGTGGCCTACGGTCAGGAAAGCAGTCGCATCGACTTTCGACTCGATTACCCGTGCGGGCCGGCGTATGTGGAAGTCAAAAGCGTCACGCTGGGGTTCGATGGCTCATCGGTCGCGGCGTTTCCCGATGCGGTCACCCAGCGTGGCGCCAAGCATTTACGGGAATTGGCCCATTTGGCCCGGGACGGGATTCGCGCGGTGCAGTTGTATTGCGTGAACCTCACCGGCATCGATGCCGTGCGTCCTGCAGACGAAATCGATTCGGCCTACGCGGCCGCTTTGCGGGAAGCGGTGTCGTGCGGGGTCGAGGTGTTGGCTTACGGCGTGCGCCTGACCCACGAAGAAATGGTGGTCGACCGGCGTCTGGAGGTGGTGTTCGGCGGTTAAAGATTGATCCAGACGCCTTGATCGTCTTCGCGGCTTGCAATGGTGGTCAAGGATTTCCCGGCACACGGGCCGGAGACGCACTCGCCGTCTTCGATCAAGAACAGTGCGCCGTGAGTGGCGCACTGGATCAGGCTGTTGCTGGGGTCAAGAAACTGGTCGGGTATCCATTCCAGCCCGACGCCACGGTGTGGGCAGCGGTTGATGTAGACGTAGACCTGACCGGCCCGGCGCACGGCAAAGAGTTTCTGGCCGTCGAGGTCGAAACCGCGGCTGCCGGACTCGGCCAGCTCAGAGCCTGTGCAAAGAAACTTCATGTCTATCCTCAACTCCGTCGGCTCGTGACCGGATATGTCCGAGCTTGACGTTCAAATGCAAACAATTATCAAATGGCCGCCTTGCCCATCGGGCGCAGGTGCGGATGCCGAGGATACTTGGCCTGTCACTTCAATGCCCGGGAAAACCTTTAAAGGAAGCTGTTTATGCGCCTGAGTACCCGCGTTGCCGCGCTGTGTGTCGGACTCCTCGTCAGTCACCATGCCGCGGCGGCCGAGTTGCCACAACGCTGGGTCAGCGCCGGCGCGGCCTTGTCGGAGTGGGTCAGTGCGCTGGGCGGCGAATCGAAACTGGTGGGTGTCGATACCACCAGCCAGCATCCGGAATCCCTCAAGGCGTTGCCCAGCATCGGCTATCAGCGGCAGTTGTCCGCAGAAGGCATCCTGAGCTTACGCCCGCAAATTCTGGTCGGCACCGAAGAAATGGGCCCACCGCCGGTGCTGTCGCAGATTCGTACGGCGGGCGTGCAGGTCGAACTGTTCTCGGCCCGGCCGGATCTGCCGACGTTGCAGGGTAACTTGCGGCAGTTGGGCAAGTTGCTCGGAGCAGAAGACAAGGCTGCGCAATTGTTCGAGGCTTATCAACAGCAACTCGATCAGCAAAGGATTCGGGTCACCCACGCGCAGTTGACACAACCTTCACCTGGCGTACTGGTGCTGCTCGGTCACGCGGGCGGCAAACCGCTGATCGCCGGCAAGGACACCGCTGCCGATTGGTTGATCCAGAAGGCCGGCGGGCACAATCTGGCGACGCACACCGGTTACAAACCTTTTTCCAATGAATCCTTGATCAGTCTGGACCCTGAGGTGCTGGTATTTGCCGACCGCGCACTGAGCGGCGACGCAGCGCGTGCAGCGTTGTTCAAGGAAAACCCGATTCTGTCCTCGACCCGCGCCGCCCGGGACGGGCGCGTCATGGAGCTTGATCCGACGCTGCTGGTGGGTGGGCTCGGCCCGCGGTTGCCCGATGCGTTGAAAAAGGTCAGTGACGGTTTCTATCCGGGCACGGCAGCCCAATGACCGTTCTGGTAAAACCCCGAACGCTGTTCATTGGCCTGAGCCTCCTGTGTTTGCTGGCGATCTGGCTGTCATTGGCGTTAGGGCCGGTGAGCCTGCCGCTGCTCGATACCTTGCGTGCGGCGTTGCGCATGATCGGCTTGCCCATTGCGCCCGACGGGCTGGAGCAGGCCGAACTGATCCTCGGGCAAATTCGCCTGCCGCGTACCTTGCTGGGGCTGGCGGTAGGCGGTGTGTTGGCGTTGTCGGGCGTGGCGATGCAGGGATTGTTTCGCAACCCGTTGGCCGATCCGGGCCTGGTGGGTGTTTCCAGTGGTGCGGCATTGGGCGCGGCGATTGCGATTGTCGGCGGTTCCGTTTTTGGCGGTTTGCCGGAATCCCTCGGACCTTATCTGTTATCGCTATGCGCGTTTCTGGGTGGCCTTGGGGTGACCGCGTTGGTGTATCGACTGGGCCGGCGTAATGGGCAAACCAATGTCGCGACGATGCTCCTGGCGGGTATCGCATTGACGGCGCTGGCGGGCTCGGCAGTGGGACTGTTCACCTATCTGGCCGACGATGCGACCCTGCGCACGCTGACCTTCTGGAACCTGGGCAGTCTCAATGGCGCCAGCTATTCGCGCCTCTGGCCATTATTGCTGATCAGTGTCGGCGTGGCGCTGTGGTTGCCGCGTCGGGCCAAGGCCCTGAATGCGTTGTTGCTGGGAGAGTCGGAGGCCGGTCACCTGGGGATCGACGTCGAAAGGCTCAAGCGCGAATTGGTGTTCTGCACGGCGCTGGGTGTCGGGGCGGCGGTGGCGGCAGCGGGGATGATCGGGTTTGTCGGGTTGGTGGTGCCGCATTTGGTGCGCCTGCTGGCCGGTCCCGATCATCGGGTGTTGTTGCCGGCCTCGGTGCTGGCGGGCGCCAGTCTCCTGTTGTTCGCCGATCTGCTGGCGCGACTGGCGCTGGCCCCCGCCGAACTTCCGATCGGCATTGTCACCGCGTTCATCGGCGCTCCGTTCTTCCTCTATTTACTGCTCCGAGGGCGTGCCTGATGTTGCGAACGCAAGATCTGCAAATCCTCCGGGGACGCAAGATCGTCCTGACGGACATCACACTTGAACTCAATCCGGGGGAAGTCCTCGGCGTACTGGGGCCTAACGGTGCCGGCAAAAGTACGCTGCTGGGTGCCTTGTGTGGTGAGTTGCCGGCGAATCAGGGCAGCGTATGGCTCGATGAACGCGAGTTGCGTGACTGGACCGGCACCCAGCGAGCCCAGCGTCTGGCGGTGTTGCCGCAAGTCTCGACCCTGGACTTCGCTTTTCGCGTCGAGGAGGTCGTCGGTATGGGGCGTTTGCCGCATCAGAGCGGCCGGGTCCGGGACGACGAAATCGTCGCCGCTGCGTTGCAGGCCGCCGATGCCGGGCATCTGAGTGGTCGCAGCTATCTGGCATTGTCCGGCGGCGAACGTCAGCGGGTGCATCTGGCTCGGGTGCTGGCGCAACTCTGGCCGGGTGAAGCGGGGCAAACGCTGTTGCTCGATGAACCGACTTCGATGCTTGATCCGCTGCATCAGCACACTACGCTGCAAGCGGTGCGCGAGTTCGCTGATCGCGGTGCGGCGGTGCTGGTGATCCTGCATGATCTGAACCTGGCGGCGCGCTATTGTGATCGCCTGTTACTGCTCGAAGGCGGACGCCCGGTGGCACTTGATACTCCCGAGCAGGTGTTGCGCCCTGAGCCGCTCAAGGCGGTGTTCGGGCTGGAAGTGCTGGTGCAACAGCACCCGGAGCGCGGGCATCCGCTGATCATCGCCCGCTGATACAGGATGGGAGTGAGTGCATGCGCGTCATGGTGATTCTGGTTGTGTTGGTACTCAGTGCTTGCCAGCATGTTTCGACGCCGCCACCGGTCGTCGGCGAGATCCGCGACCTGCGCACCGGCCAGGCGCTGACGGCACAGGAGCTGGTGCTGCGACTGGCCGAGCCTTCGCGATTGATCGTGGGTGAACAGCATGACAATCGCGATCACCACGAGTTGCAGCGCTGGTTATTGCAGGTGCTTGGAGAGCAGCGCCCGCAAGGCAGTCTGCTGTTGGAAATGCTCACGCCGGACCAACAGCCGCGCGTCGATGATGCTCGTCATGCCTCGACGCTGCCCACCGATTTGCCAGCTGCATTGGCCTGGCAACCTGGCTGGGACTGGAATCTCTACGGCCCGATCGTCCGTTTCGCCCTGACCCAACCGTACCCACTGCTGGCCGCCAATCTGGACATCGTCGAGGTGCGTGCTTTCCACGCCCATCCGCCGATATTGAGTGGCGCTCGCTCCCATGCCGCACCGGTGAAGGCTGAGTTATTGGCCCAGATCAGCGAGTCTCATTGTGGCTTGCTGCCCACCTCGCAGATGCCGGCGATGCTCGCGGTCCAGCAACAACGTGATCGACGCATGGCTGAGCGGCTGCTGGCGGCACCCCCCCCCGCGCTGCTGTTTGCCGGCGCTTATCACGCGCGCAAAGACGTGGGTGTCCCGATTCACACGCTTGATCTGGGCGCGCCCGAAGCGCCAACGGTATTGATGCTGGCGCAACAGGGCAGTGAGGTCACGGCGGCGATGGCCGATTACGTCTGGTACACACCTGCCACGCCGGCACCGGATTACTGTGCAGACATGCGCAAGCAGTTCGGCAAGTAACAGGCACTTTTCCACAGGAAAAAAAAGACCCGGCAAGAGCCGGGTCAAATAACCGTGATTAGCCTGATGAGGAGATATCTGAGAGTCCGAACCAAGGGCTTTTCAAATATCGACCAGTCTCGCGACCAGTTGTGATAATCATAGCGATTCTCATTACCAAGTCAACCGCTGATTCTTCATTTATCTGAAATTCACCTTTCGGTCGCCGAAAAGCCCCGTAACATTGGGTTTCAGGGTGTGCCTGGCTGCGTAACTTGCTTGTTCCGCAAGCACACGCTGCGCCCGTTCAATTCTTGTGGCGTGACGAGATAGCTTCCAGCTGTTTATTCAAGGCTTCCTTGCGCTCGGCGGGAATGTCGTTCCAGTGCACGTCCATCAAAGCGCCTTCGATCGCATACAACAACACCTTGGATGCCCGAAACCCGCGTGTGCGCACGGCCCGATAAGCGTCCACCGCTCCCAGGCGACGCAAGTCCGAGGCGCTGTGGATGCCCACGGCATGCAGCCATTGCGCCGACGTCTTGCCAAGATTCTTCAGGTGCTGCAGTTCATCATTCATCAAGCCTCCTTGCGACGGCCGAACGGTGCGTGGGCAAGCTTCTGAGGAGTGTAGCCATCAGTAGGAAAAGCGTGATTGTTTGGTCGGTTTCGGAGCAAATGCTTCTAAGAGGCAAGATTAATGAGCGGCGTAAAAGTACGCGAACACGATAGGAACAGGCGGGAGGGTGTCAGGTTCTCAAGCCGAAAATGCCCACAGTCCAGCGCAAGGCGGGGGCGCTGGACATGTCAGTTATCGGTCGTTTTTAACGGGTGCGATAACGCAGGCGAGTGCCGAAATTCATCGACATCAGGATTTCGTCGGCACTCAGTTCTGGCGGAAAGTAGGCGCCGGAAATCTGTGCATGGGCCAGGCTGGCCCCTTCCAGCTTGGAGTGAGTGAAGTCGATGCCGCGCAAGTCGGCGGAGCGGAAATAGGCATCGGTAAAGTCGACGCCGTCGGCGTTCAGCTCTCGCAGGTCCAGGCCTCGGAAATCACCACCGACCATGTCGATAGGCCCGTCTTTTGGACGTTCGTTGTTGAAACCTGTGATGTCGTCTTTGTGCAGCAAGGCATAAAGCGGGGTGTCGAGAAGTTTGGGCTGGTTCATGTCACATCACCTGTTGGTTTTATGACGCCAGTATAGTGCCACTATTTGACAGCCGTGAAGCCGGCGAAGGCTCCACGGCTGAAATACTTTCCTACAGCCCTGGCAAGCGTTGGCGAATTTGCGCAACGACGGTGTCGAGGGTTCCGGCTTCATTGGTCTGAACGCGCTTGCTGCAGAGGATTTCTTCTGGCGTCAGGGCTTCACGACTGGCTTGCTGGGCTGCGATCACAGCCAGGTTGGCGTCGGACGGATCCTTTTTGTCTGCCTGACGCAGGGCCAGCCAGCTTTCGATCACCGCCTGTGGCGCGTTGCAGTCAAGGATCAGGAACGGCGCCCCGGTGGCTTCGGCAATTCTGGCCGCGCCATCACGCTGATCGCGCTTGAGGTAAGTGGCATCGACCACCACCGGGAAGCCGGCTCGCAGGATCACGGCGGCGATTTCATGCAGACGGGTGTAGGTCGCGGCGCTGGCGTCTGCGCTATAAATGCCGGCCTGCGGATCGTTCGCGACGGTTTGCTCGCCGAACAGGCGTTTGCGTTCTACATCGGAGCGCAGGCGGATCGCGCCCAGCGCTTCCACCAGTCGCATGGCCACATGGCTTTTGCCGACAGCCGAAACGCCGTGCGTAATGGCCATGAAGCGCGAAGGAATGGTGCTGTAGCTTTCCGCCAGGTTGGCGTAGTTGCGGTACTGGCGCAGGGTGGTGGCGCGCTGCACCGGGTCGGCTTCGGCCGGCATGCTGAACAGGCTGACCTTGGCGCGAACCAGTGCGCGGTAGGCTTTATAGAAGTTCAGCAGCTCCAGGCCCTGGTAATCGCCGGTCAGCTCCAGGTATTGGCTGATGAAGCGACGGGCCAGGCTTTTCAGTCCGCGGTCTTCAAGGTCCATTGCCAGGAAACCGGTGTCGGCATAGACGTCGGTGAAACGGAACGGTTCGTTGAATTCGATGCAGTCGAAGATCACGACCTTGCCATCGATCACGGTGGCGTTACCCAGGTGGATGTCGCCGTGGCACTCGCGGATGAAACCTTCGGCCTTGCGTTGGGCGAACAGCGGCTTGAGGCGTTCGAAGCTGCTTTCGGCCCAGGCTTGCAGGGCGTCGAGTTGCAGCAGGTCGGCCTTGTCGCTCAGGAACGGGCGGATCTGTTCGAAGTTCTGCCGCACCGGCGCCATGACGCTGTCTGGCGTGCCGGCTTCGTGTTCCGCAGGTACTTTTGGTGCGGTGAGGTGGAATTGCGCAATCTGTGCGGCCATCTCGTCGATGTGCGCGGTGGTCAATTCGCCATTGGCTTGCAGGGTGCTGAGCAGTTGGCTCTGTGGGAACTGACGCATCTTCAGCGCATATTCGATGACCGGGCCTTCGCCGCCCAGTTGTGGTGCTTCGGCACTGCCGGTAATCGGCAACACTTCGAGGTACAAATCATTGGTCAGACGCTGATTCAGGCGCAGCTCTTCGCCGCAGAAATGCTCGCGAGCCTCAAGGCTGGTGAAGTCGAGGAAGCCGAAATTGACCGGCTTCTTCACTTTATAGGCAAACGGGCCTGTGAGAATTACCCAGGAGATGTGGGTTTCGATGACCTGGAACCCGTCTACCGGATGCGGGTAAAGGGCCGGGTTTTGCAGGGCGGCGATCAGGGACTGGCTCACAGGTGTTCCTTCAGAGTCTGGGAAAATTCACGGTCGCCATTATGGCCGCAAGTCCGCCCGACGCAAACCTCGGAGGGCTCCTGTTGAGTATGAATAAAGTGCGTATAATCCGGCGCCATGACTCGTACTCGATCCCCCCGCACCCCCAAAAAACCACCTTCCAGGGGCCTGAGCCCTTGGCTGGGCTGGGCCCTTAAACTCAGTCTGGTCGGCCTCGTGGTGCTCGCCGGATTCGCGGTTTACCTCGACGCTATTGTCCAGGAGAAGTTCTCCGGCAAGCGCTGGACCATCCCGGCCAAGGTGTATGCGCGCCCGCTTGAGCTGTTCACCGGCCAGAAGCTGAGCAAGGAAGACTTCCTCACCGAACTCGACGCTTTGGGCTATCGCCGCGAAAGTGTGAGCAACGGCCCCGGCGCTGCGTCAGTCAACGGCAACACCGTCGACTTGAATACCCGTGGTTTCCAGTTCTATGAAGGTCTGGAGAAAGCGCAGCCCGTGCGCGTGCGATTCTCCGGCGACTACGTGGCCGAACTCTCGGCGACCAACGGTTCGAAGCTTTCTGTCGTGCGGCTGGAACCGCTGCTGATCGGCGGGATTTACCCGAAGAATCTCGAAGACCGCATTCTGATCAAGATCGATCAGGTGCCGCCGTATTTGCTGGAAACCCTGATTGCCGTGGAGGATCGGGACTTCTATAGCCATTGGGGCGTGTCGCCGAAGTCGATTGCCCGCGCCATCTGGGTCAACACCTCGGGCGGCAAGATGACCCAGGGCGGCAGTACCCTGACGCAACAGTTGGTCAAGAACTTCTACCTGACCAGCGAACGCAGCCTGACCCGCAAACTCACCGAAGCCATGATGGCAATGCTGCTTGAGCTGCATTACGACAAACGGGAAATTCTTGAGGCTTACCTCAATGAAGTGTTCGTCGGTCAGGATGGTCAGCGCGCGGTGCACGGTTTCGGTCTGGCCAGCCAGTTCTTCTTCGGGCAGCCGTTGTCCGAGTTGAAACTGCATCAAGTTGCGATGCTGGTAGGCATGGTCAAGGGGCCGTCCTATTACAACCCGCGTCGCAATCCGGAGCGGGCGCTCGAGCGGCGCAACCTGGTGCTCGACGTACTTGAGCAGCAAGGCGTCGCCACCGCCGAACAGGTCGCTGCGGCGAAGAAAATGCCGTTGGGCGTGACGACACGCGGCAAACTGGCCGACAGTTCGTTCCCCGGTTTTATCGATCTGGTTAAACGTCAGCTGCGCGAAGACTATCGCGATGAAGACTTGACCGAAGAAGGCCTGCGGATCTTCACCAGTTTCGATCCTATTTTGCAGATGAAAGCCGAAGCGTCGGTCAACGATACGTTCAAGCGCTTGTCCGGGCGTAAAGGCTCCGATGACGTTGAAGCGGCGATGGTCGTGACCAACCCGGAGACCGGCGAAGTCCAGGCCATGATCGGCAGTCGTCAGGCGAGCTTCGCCGGTTTCAACCGGGCGCTGGATGCTGTCCGACCGATCGGCTCGCTGATCAAGCCGGCGGTCTATCTGACAGCCCTTGAGAAACCGACCCAGTACACGTTGACCAGCTGGCTGTCGGACGAATCCTTCTCGGTCAAAGGCGCGGACGGTCAGGTCTGGAAACCGCAGAACTATGACCGCCGCTCCCATGGCACGGTTTTCCTTTATCAAGGCCTGGCACATTCCTACAATTTGTCTACCGCGCGTCTGGGGTTGGCGGTGGGCGTGCCGAATGTCTTGAAGACGGTGGCTCGCCTGGGTGTGAGTCGCGAGTTTCCGGCATTTCCGTCGATGCTGCTGGGCGCTGGCGGCATGACGCCGATCGAAGTGGCGACCATGTACCAAACCCTCGCCAACGGTGGGTTCAATACGCCGATGCGCGGGATCCGTAGCGTACTGACGGCCGAAGGCGAGCCGCTCAAGCGGTATCCGTTCCAGATTCAGCAGCGTTTCGATCCGGCTTCTATATACCTGATCCAGAGCGCCATGCAGCGGGTCATGCGTGAAGGCACCGGCAGTTCGGTTTACAACGTGTTGCCGAAAACTCTGACGCTGGCCGGCAAGACCGGTACCAGTAACGATTCGCGAGACAGCTGGTTCGCCGGTTTCAGTCAGGACTTGCTGGCGGTGGTGTGGTTGGGGCGCGACGACAACGGCAAGACACCGTTTACCGGTGCCACCGGTGCGTTGCAGGTCTGGACCAGTTTCATGCGCAAGGCCGATCCGTTGCCGCTGGATATGCCGCAGCCGGATAATGTGGTTCAGGCCTGGGTCGATTCACATACCGGGCAAGGCTCTGATGCCAACTGCCCAGGCGCCGTGCAGATGCCGTATATTCGCGGCAGCGAACCGCCTCCCGGCGCCGCGTGCGGTGGCGAAAGCCCTGTTAACGGTGAAACGGTGATGGATTGGGTCAAGGGCTGGATGAATTAAGCAAAGAGGGTTTCAAGTGAACAAGTGGTTGATTCCAGCGGTGACCGCCGTGGCTTTGCTCAGCGGTTGCTCAAGCGTACAGCGCGGTTCGATTCCGGTTGTGGATGCCGGCAGCGCCGTTTCCAACAGTGAACGGGTTTCGGCAAATGGCGGATTTCGTCAGACGACGACCAAGCGTCCTGTGCAAGCCCAGGCGCAAGCGATTCCGCAAGGCGACACTGGCGTCGTGGTCATGGTGCCGGGTGGCGGAGCAGTGGCGTCGGCACCGATCAGCACCTCGCCGATTACGCCTGGCCCGATGACCTCGGGTCCGATCGACACCTCGCCGGTTCAGTCGGCGCCGATCAATCAGGGCAGCTACAGCATGCCGTCGACACCGAGCGGGATTCCTTCGTCGAGCGCTGGTGGCCTGTCTGCCGACGAACAGCTGGACGGCCCGGTGCTGGCATTGCTGACCACCGCTCAGCAGCAACAGGCCGGTGGCGACCTCAACGGTGCCTCTTCCAGTCTCGAACGCGCCCAGCGTGTCGCGCCGCGTGAGCCGCAAGTGCTTTATCGTCTGGCTCAGGTCCGCATGGCGCAAGGCGATGCGGCACAAGCCGAACAGTTCGCTCGTCGCGGTCTGACGTTCGCCAATGGTCGTCCGGCGCTTCAGGCCAGCCTGTGGGAACTGATTGCGCAGGCTCGTGAGAAACAGGGTGATTCCGCAGGCGCATCACTGGCCCGTCAAAAGGCCAAGGTTTCGTCGTGATGGATGCACGCTTTCCCAAGATTGCCGAGCAGTTGCTATTGATCGAGCGCGAGCTGCGCGTTCAGGGGTGGTGGGGCGATGTCTCGCCTTCCGCTGAGGCGCTGTCCAGCGTCGAGCCGTTCTCGGTCGATACGTTGGATTTCGAGCAGTGGCTGCAATGGATTTTCCTGCCTCGCATGAAAACAATCCTGGAGCAGGATTTACCGCTGCCCAATGCTTCTGGCATTCAGGAGATGGCCGAAATGGTCTTCGCCGCGCGCAATGTTCAGGGCAGGGATCGGCAGTTGCAGGTACTGCTCAAAGAGTTCGACCTGTTGATTACCGCCTCTCGCTGACCCGTTCTTTGTAGGGACGAGCTTCTGCTCCTACAGGCGTTACTGGCAGTTCTCGGCGATCTGTCTCTGCGCTTCTGCGGTGCGCTCCTGACGTTGTTCGTCAGTCAGGCGGCGCATCTCACCGTCGACATCCTCCCGCAGTCGCGGATTGTTCTGCAGTTGCGCCAGGTTCGTCCGAGCCTGCTCACAGAACACCTTCAGTTGGGCTTGCTGCTCGGCGACCTGTTTTTTCACTGTCTTGTCGACGGCTTGTTGATCACCGATGGTGTTACTGCGTGGCAGCGTAGCCGGCTTGCCCGCAGAGGGTGAGGGCGTGACCACGGTCGCGGCTTCCCGGCCCTGGGGCGGTTGCGCATCGAAGTGGGTAACGCCCTGCTCATCGACCCATTTGTATATCTGGGCGGCCATGGACACAGGGCAGATGCCGATCAGCAGGCTGGCGGCCAGGAAAAACGTTCGCATGCCATTTCCTTGTATTGAGTTGCGCAATCGAAGCTAACACAGTTGCTGTTTCGCGGTTTTTTCTTGCTTTCTCATGTGCTTAGTTCAATAAAGCACATTGACGACTTGACTTGCAGGGGACGAAACAGAAGAATCCAAAGTCCGCTGTAGAGGGACTGCCAGAAGCAGACCCACTCGGCAGATCATGAGGCGCACACCCGCGCCGACCTGTTACACCCGCAACGCGTTACCTCGCGCTGGGTGGGAAAGGCCCGCAACACTTGGGACGATCCCAATACTTGCTCAGTCAGTGCTGACGTAGTCGGCGACCACCGTCGCTCATGCTCTGCCGAGAAGTAAACCTATTAAGACCCGTCCGCCTTTGATGTGGACGGTATTCTGGCGTTTTAGAGGTGAACAACGTGGAGCTTTTATCTGGCGGTGAGATGCTCGTCCGCTTTTTGCGTGACGAAGGCGTCAAATATATCTACGGGTACCCGGGTGGTGCTCTTCTTCATGTCTACGATGCCCTGTTCAAAGAACCGGAAGTGACACACATCCTGGTTCGTCACGAGCAGGCTGCGACCCATATGGCTGACGGCTATGCCCGTGCCACCGGTAAAGCCGGCGTGGTACTGGTGACCTCCGGCCCGGGCGCAACAAACGCCATCACCGGTATTGCCACCGCGTATATGGACTCCATTCCGATGGTGGTCATTTCCGGCCAGGTGCCTAGCACCATGGTAGGCACCGATGCGTTCCAGGAAACCGACATGATCGGTATCTCCCGGCCGATCGTGAAGCACAGCTTCATGATCAAGCACGCCTCGGAAATCCCGGAAGTCATGAAGAAGGCGTTCTACCTGGCGCAATCCGGTCGTCCTGGTCCGGTCGTTGTCGATATCCCGAAAGACATGACCAACCCGGCCGAGAAGTACGAATACATCTTCCCGAAAAAAGCCAAGCTGCGTTCCTACAGCCCGGCCGTTCGCGGTCACTCCGGGCAAATCCGCAAGGCAGCCGAAATGCTCCTGGCGGCCAAGCGTCCGGTGATGTACGCCGGCGGTGGCGTGATTCTCGGTGGTGGCTCCGCGCCGCTGACCGAATTGGCGAAGATGCTCAACCTGCCAGTGACCAATACCCTGATGGGGCTGGGTGCCTACCCTGGCACCGACCGTCAGTTCATCGGCATGCTCGGCATGCACGGCAGCTACACCGCTAACCTGGCGATGCACCATGCTGACGTGATCCTCGCAGTCGGCGCACGTTTCGACGATCGCGTGATCAACGGCGCGTCGAAGTTCTGTCCGAACGCCAAGATCATTCACATCGACATCGATCCGGCTTCGATCTCCAAGACCATCAAGGCCGACGTACCTATCGTCGGTCCGGTCGAGAGCGTCCTGACCGAAATGGTCGCGATCCTCAAGGAAATCGGCGAGACCCCGAACAAGGAGTCCGTTGCGAGCTGGTGGAAGCAGGTTGATGAATGGCGCGGTGATCGCGGCCTGTTCCCTTACGACAAGGGCGACGGCAGCATCATCAAGCCGCAGACTGTGATCGAAACCCTGTGCGAAGTGACCAAGGGGGATGCCTTTGTGGCCTCCGACGTGGGTCAGCACCAAATGTTCGCGGCGCAGTATTACAAGTTCAACAAGCCGAACCGCTGGATCAACTCCGGTGGCCTGGGCACCATGGGCTTCGGTTTTCCGGCGGCCATGGGTATCAAGTTGAGCTTCCCGGATGCCGACGTCGTCTGCGTGACAGGCGAGGGCAGTATCCAGATGAACATTCAGGAGTTGTCGACCTGCCTGCAGTACGGTTTGCCGGTCAAGATCGTCATCCTGAACAACGGTGTTCTGGGTATGGTTCGCCAATGGCAAGACATGAGTTACGGCAGCCGTCACTCGCACTCCTATATGGAATCGCTGCCTGATTTCGTCAAGCTGGCCGAGGCTTATGGTCACGTCGGCGTGCGCATCACCGAATCGAAAGATTTGAAGTCGAAGATGGAAGAAGCGTTCGCCATGAAGGATCGCCTGGTGGTGCTCGATATTTCGGTCGATACCAGCGAGCACGTCTACCCGATGCAGATCAAAGACGGCTCCATGCGCGATATGTGGCTGAGCAAGACGGAGCGTACTTAATCATGCGGCATATTATTTCCTTGCTTCTGGAAAACGAACCCGGCGCTTTGTCTCGTGTAGTCGGCCTGTTCTCGCAGCGCAACTACAACATCGAAAGCCTGACTGTGGCGCCAACCGAAGACCCGACTCTGTCGCGTCTGACGCTGACCACGGTGGGCCACGATGAGGTCATCGAGCAGATCACCAAGAACCTGAACAAGCTGATTGAAGTGGTCAAACTGGTCGACCTGTCGGAAAGTGCTCACATCGAGCGCGAACTGATGCTGGTCAAGGTCAAGGCCACCGGCGCCCAGCGCGCCGAGATCAAGCGCACCACCGATATTTACCGTGGGCAGATCGTCGATGTCAGCGCTAGCGTGTATACCGTTCAATTGACCGGTACCAGCGACAAGCTCGACAGCTTCATTCAGTCCATCGGCACCGCGTCGATTCTGGAAACCGTCCGCAGCGGCGTAACCGGTATTGCTCGCGGCGACAAAGTACTCAGCATCTAAACCAAATTAGCGAACGGCCTGAACGGCCTGGATATATAGGGGAATTTCATGAAAGTTTATTACGAAAAAGACTGCGACCTGTCGATCATCCAGGGCAAGAAAGTTGCCATCATCGGTTACGGTTCCCAAGGCCACGCTCAAGCGTGCAACCTGAAAGACTCCGGCGTTGACGTCACTGTCGGCCTGCGTAAAGGCTCGGCCACTGTTGCCAAAGCCGAAGCCCACGGCCTGAAAGTGACCGACGTTGCTTCCGCAGTTGCAGCTGCCGACCTGGTCATGATCCTGACCCCGGACGAGTTCCAGTCTGCCCTGTACAAGAACGAAATCGAGCCGAACATCAAGAAAGGCGCCACCCTGGCCTTCTCCCATGGCTTCGCGATCCACTACAACCAGGTTGTGCCGCGCGCTGACCTCGACGTGATCATGATCGCGCCGAAGGCACCGGGTCACACCGTGCGTTCCGAGTTCGTCAAAGGCGGCGGTATTCCTGACCTGATCGCTATCTACCAGGATGCTTCCGGCAACGCCAAAAACGTTGCACTGTCCTACGCTGCTGGCGTGGGTGGTGGTCGCACCGGCATCATCGAAACTACCTTCAAAGACGAGACCGAAACCGACCTGTTCGGCGAGCAAGCCGTTCTGTGCGGCGGTACCGTTGAACTGGTCAAGGCCGGTTTCGAAACCCTGGTTGAAGCTGGCTACGCGCCGGAAATGGCCTACTTCGAGTGCCTGCACGAACTGAAACTGATCGTTGACCTCATGTACGAAGGCGGTATCGCCAACATGAACTACTCGATCTCCAACAACGCTGAATACGGCGAATACGTGACCGGCCCGGAAGTGATCAACGCCGAATCCCGTCAGGCCATGCGCAACGCCCTGAAACGTATTCAGGACGGCGAATACGCCAAGATGTTCATCAGCGAAGGCGCAACCGGCTATCCTTCGATGACCGCCAAGCGTCGTAACAACGCCGCTCACGGTATCGAAATCATCGGCGAGCAACTGCGCTCCATGATGCCGTGGATCGGTGCCAACAAGATCGTCGACAAAGCCAAAAACTAAGTCGCGCACTTGTACGGAAAACGCGGCCTAGGCCGCGTTTTTTCGTTTGCGCGGCCGGTTCTGGTATAAAGCTGCATCGTTTGCGGCCGAACCCTCGTCCCAGACACCTGTCGAAACTTTCCACCCCGTTGCAAGGTAATGTCCATGAGCGAACGTCCCGAAGAGCCAAACCAGGCTTCTGACGCCGAAAGCCTGCTGCCCATCGATGAACACATCGAAGAAGGGCATGACGCTGAAGGTCGTAAAGTCCGGCATCGTGGTATCTATCTTCTGCCGAATCTGTTTACCACTGCGAACCTGTTCGCAGGGTTCTACTCCATCATCAGCTCGATGAGTGCCCAGAGCGCGTTGAGTGCCGGTGATGCAATCGGTGCGAGCAAGTATTTTGCGTTTGCCGCGATCGCCATTTTTGTCGCCATGGTGCTCGACGGTCTCGACGGTCGCGTTGCCCGTATGACCAATACCCAGAGTGCCTTCGGTGCCGAGTACGACTCGCTCTCCGATATGGTCGCCTTCGGTGTCGCACCGGCATTGCTGGCCTTTGGCTGGGCCTTGGGCGATATGGGCAAGGTCGGCTGGATGGTCGCCTTCATTTATGTCGCTGGCGCCGCACTGCGTCTGGCGCGTTTCAATACCCAAGTGGGCACTGCGGACAAACGCTACTTCATCGGCCTGGCCAGTCCGGCTGCCGCGGGTGTGGTTGCAGGGATTGTCTGGGCGTTCAGCGATTACGGCATTCAGGGCTCGAAGATGTCTTTCCTGGTGGCGCTAATGGTCGCTGCCGCCGGCATGTTGATGGTCAGTAACATCAAGTACAACAGCTTCAAGGAGCTGGACCTGAAAGGGCGCGTACCTTTTGTGGCGATCCTTGCGGTCGTGCTGGTGTTCGCCGTCGTATTCAGTGATCCGCCGCGCATCCTGCTGCTGGTTTTCCTCGCCTACGCAGCATCGGGTCCGGTTCAATATCTGTTACGTCTTCGTCGGCACAAAAACACGTAATTTCCCTCATACTCCGCAGTCTATTGGTGTATCTGTTCTCCAATTCTGCGGAGTTGCCATGCTGATCAAAGTCCCCAAGACGTCCGACTGCCACGAGTCGGACGTTACGCCTGAATCCCTCTATCTATCTCGTCGAAATGTGCTGGGTGCTGCCGTCGCCGGTTTGGCAGTGAGCAGCTTGCCGAGCTGGGTCAGCGCGGACGATGCCGTGCGCTATCCGGATGTCGAGCCTGGCAAGGCGCCTTCCTGGTTTGCCGAGAAACTTCCTTCTACCCGGTGGGGGGCGGTCAACGTCAAGGATGAAGCGATCACGCCATTCAAGGATGCAACCCACTACAACAATTTCTATGAGTTCGGCACCGATAAAGGTGATCCGGCGACGAACGCGGGCGCGCTGAAAACCGAACCCTGGAGCGTTGTGGTGGATGGGGAGGTCGGCAAGCCGGGTCGATATGCGCTGGAAGACTTCATGAAGCCGTACCAGCTGGAGGAGCGCATTTATCGTCTTCGTTGCGTGGAGGCCTGGTCGATGGTTATCCCGTGGATCGGTTTTCCCCTATCGGCTCTGCTCAAGGAAGTGGAGCCGACCTCCAAAGCCAGATTCATACGCTTCGAAACCCTGCAGGATCCGAAGACCATGCCGGGTCAGCGCTCTGGTTTTGCCTTGATCGACTGGCCCTATGTAGAAGGGCTGCGTCTGGATGAGGCAATGAACCCGTTGGCGATTCTTGCGGTGGGCATGTATGGGCGCGAGTTGCCTAACCAGAATGGCGCGCCTTTGCGCCTGGTGGTGCCATGGAAATACGGCTTCAAGAGCATCAAATCCATCGTGCGGATCAGCCTCGTCAGCGAACAGCCGAAAACCACCTGGCAAAGCATTGCCGCGGATGAGTATGGCTTTTATGCGAACGTGAACCCGACTGTCGATCATCCGCGCTGGACCCAGGCCCGGGAGCGGCGTTTGCCGAGTGGTCTGTTCAAGCCCAACGTGCGCGACACGCAAATGTTCAACGGCTACTCGGATGAAGTCGCTTCTTTATATGCAGGGCTCGATCTGCGGAAGAATTACTGATGCGATATCCGTTATGGCGAGTGGCGGTCTTCATCGCGGCGGCGATATGGCCGTTGCTTTGGCTTTACCAGGCCTGGGCGGATGTGCTGGGGCCGGATCCGGGTAAGGTGCTGGTTGATCGGTTAGGGCTGGGGGCGCTTGTGCTACTGCTTATTACGTTGAGCATGACGCCTTTGCAGAAACTTAGCGGTTGGGCGGGGTGGATTGCTGTCCGTCGGCAACTGGGTTTGTGGTGTTTCGCTTATGTGGTTCTGCATTTGAGCGGTTACACGGCGTTCATTCTCGGTTTCGATTGGTCCCAGATGGGTGTCGAATTGCGCAAACGTCCCTACATTATTGTCGGGGCGCTTGGCTTCCTTTGTTTGTTGGCGTTGGCGTTGACCTCTAATCGCTACAGTCAGCGGCGTTTGGGATCTCGCTGGAAGAAGTTGCATCGGCTGGTTTATGTGGTTCTCGGACTCGGATTGCTGCATATGTTGTGGATTGTGCGTGCCGATCTAAAGGAGTGGGCTGTTTATGCCTCAATAGGGGGGTTGCTGTTAGTTCTGCGCCTACCCCCGGTAACCCGCCGAATTCCACGTCTAATCGCTAAAAAGCCATCTTCTGCAAGAAAAGCGTAATTAAGA
>NZ_CATKQN010000015.1:0-59153 GCF_949767765.1 Pseudomonas sp. IT-P171 | reverse complement strand
GTTCGTACAGCAACACCGGACGCCTTCCGGCTGTCACAGTCTCCCGACAATGCTAAGGTTCGGCCCTAGCTTTTGTATTTTTCCAAGGAAGCCTTTATGCCGGACGCAACGTCCCTCAGTGCTGGTTTTATGGTGGTTCACGGCAACCGCCTGGACGAGTTGCGCAGCCTGGTGGTCAGCTGGATGCGGCGCTACCCGCTGGCACCCTTGGAAAATGAAATCGCTTTGGTCCAGAGCAACGGCATCGCCCAATGGCTGAAGCTGGCACTGGCTGAGGATCCGAAAGAGGACGACATGGGCGGCTGCGGTATCGCCGCAGCGATCGATGTGCAGTTACCGGGCAGCTTCATGTGGCAGCTCTATCGCATGGTCCTGGGCCGAGATGAAATCCCTGTCAAATCCCTGCTCGATAAAGCCCCACTGACCTGGCGCCTCATGCGCCTGCTTCCACAGTTGTTCGATCAGCCACACTTCGAACCTCTGCAACGCTTCCTTACCCATGACACCGATTTGCGCAAACGCTATCAATTAGCCGAGCGACTGGCTGACCTGTTTGATCAATACCAGGTATACCGAGCTGACTGGCTCGAGGACTGGGCAGAAGGTCGTCATCAATTACGCAACGGTCGAGGTGAAGCGAAAGCCCTGACTGCGGCAAACTGCTGGCAGGCAGAATTGTGGCGTGCACTGTTGCTGGATGTCGGTGAACAAGGCATGGCGCAAAGCCGTGCCGGCGTCCATCAACGATTTATCGAGCGTATCAACAGCCTCGACGTTGCGCCTGATGGACTTCCCTCGCGGGTGATCGTTTTCGGTATTTCTTCACTTCCCGCCCAGGCGCTTGAAGCGCTCGCCGGGCTGGCTCGTTTCAGTCAGGTTTTGCTGTGCGTTCATAATCCGTGTCGCCACCATTGGGCGGACATCGTCGCTGATAAAGACCTGTTACGGCATCAATACAAACGTCAGGCTCGCAAGAGCGGCATGCCGGTTGTCCTGGATCCGCAAACCCTGCATCAGCATGCCCATCCCCTCTTGGCTGCGTGGGGCAAGCAGGGGCGGGACTACATCAATCTGCTCGATAGCTACGACGATCCCAACAGCTATCGCTCGGCATTTCGTGACGGGAGAATCGACCTGTTCAGTGACAGTCAGCCACTGAGCATGCTCAATCAATTGCAGGACGACATTCTTGAATTACGCCCTCTGTATGAAACGCGTGAACGCTGGCCGGCAGTCGATCCAAAAGTGGATCAATCAATCCGATTTCACATCGCCCATAGCGCCCAGCGAGAGGTGGAGATCCTTCACGACCAGTTGCTCGCCCGTTTCAGTGCAGATCCCGATTTAAGGCCTCGCGACGTCATTGTGATGGTCCCGGATATCGACAGCTATGCCCCGCATATTCGTGCAGTATTCGGGCAGCTTGAACGCAATGACCCGCGCTTCATTCCCTTCACGCTCGCAGACCAGGGGCAACGTGGCCGTGACCCGCTGCTGATCGCTGTCGAACATCTGCTTAAACTGCCGGACAGTCGATTCCCCGTCAGCGAAATCCTCGACCTGCTGGATGTTCCGGCCCTGCGCACTCGCTTTGGTGTGGAGGAGCGAGACCTGCCGACCCTGCATCGCTGGATCGAAGGCGCTGGCATTCGTTGGGGTATGAACGCCGGGCAACGGGCAGGTTTGGGCCTGCCTCAGGAACTGGAACAGAACAGTTGGCGTTTCGGACTGCGTCGGATGCTGCTTGGCTACGCCGTGGGAAGCGGCAGCGCTTGCGAAGGCATCGAGCCCTACGACGAGATCGGTGGTCTGGATGCCGCACTCATCGGGCCACTGGTTGCTTTGTTGGACGCGCTGGAGATTGCCCATCAGGAGCTCTCGCGACCGGCGCCGCCCAAGCAATGGGGTGTACGGTTGCAGGCGCTGGTGCAGTTGTTTTTCCAGGCCAGCAATGAACATGACGACTACCTGCTGGCCCAGCTCGAGGAGTTGCGTGAAACCTGGCTTGAGACTTGCGAGTCCGTCGGTTTGCATGACGAGCTACCGTTGACGGTCGTTCGTGAAGCCTGGCTCGCCGGACTTGATCAAGGTCGATTGTCCCAGCGCTTTCTCGCCGGCGCAGTCAATTTCTGCACGTTGATGCCGATGCGCGCGATCCCGTTCAAACTGGTCTGTCTGCTCGGCATGAATGACGGCGATTATCCGCGCGCGCAACCGCCTTTGGACTTCGACCTCATGGGCAGCGATTATCGACCGGGTGACCGTTCGCGCCGAGAAGATGATCGCTATCTGCTGCTGGAGGCACTGCTGTCGGCATGTGACCAGCTCTATATCAGTTGGGTTGGCCGTAGCATTCGCGATAACAGCGAGCGTCCCGCATCCGTATTGATCGGTCAGTTGCGTGACCATCTGGCCAGTGGCTGGCGATTGCGCAATGCAGATGAAGATCTGCTTGAGGCCATGACTCAGGAACATCCGTTGCAACCGTTCAGCGCCCGTTACTTCCATGAAGGCGATAACCTGTTCAGCTTCGCCAACGAATGGCAGGTGCTTCATCAGTCTGGTGAGCCAGTTATCGATAACAACATCCTGGACGCTTACGTTCAGGAAGAGCCGTTGAGCCTCGGTCAGTTGCAGGATTTCCTGCGCAATCCTGTGCGACATTTCTTCAGCCAGCGATTGAAGGTGTTCTTCGAAGCCGCTGAAGTGCCGCTGGCCGATGAAGAGCCCTTTGTACTTGATGCGCTGCAACGCTATAGCCTCAGCGACAGTTTGCTCGGCGCCGCGCTGGCACAGCTTGAACGTGTGGATGAGGTGTTGGATGCGCATGCCAAACGCCTGCAAAACAGCGGTCTGCTGCCCATGGCCGGTTTTGGCGAATGCCTGCAACGAGAGTTGATCGAGCCGTTACCGGATCTGCTGCAACGCTATCAACAGCTACTGGCGTTATGGCCCACGCCACTCACCAGCGCTCTGCCGGTCAATCTCGAACTTCAAGGTCTGCGTCTGGAAGGATGGCTCAGCGGTCTGCATCAACGCGCAGACGGCGGATTGTTGTCGGTCACTACGATCCCCAACAGCATCGGTTCGATCAAATCCCGCAAGTGGCATCGTCTGACACGACCCTGGGTCAATCATCTGGTTGCCTGCGCCAGTGGTATGGAGATGACCACTGCACTGGTGGCCAGTGACGACAGTCTGTTACTCGGCCCGATTGAAAAAAATACCGCATCCCTAATCCTGGGCGACCTGTTGATGGCCTGGCAAACGGGCATGCGCCAGCCTCTGCCCATTGCGGTGAAAACTGCATTTGCCTGGCTCGCTCAGACCGACCTGGCCAAAGCCGATGCCGCTGGCCGCAAAGCTTATGAAGGCGATGGCATGACCACGGATGGCGAGCGTCGGGAAAGTCCCGCGCTCGCCCGACAGTTCGCTGACTACGACGCACTGATCGCCGACGAGACTTTCCCTGATTGGTGCAACGCTTTGTACAAACCGATGCTTGAAGCTCCGTGGCGCTCATTGAGCAGCGAGGAAGCACGCTCATGACCGCGAAAACACCGCTGGCCCTGGCATTCCCGCTGCGCGGCAGTCAACTGATCGAAGCCAGTGCCGGCACCGGGAAAACCTTCACTATTTCCGCGCTGTACCTACGCCTGGTCCTCGGCCACGGTGGCGAATCGAGTGGCTTCGGGCGTGAATTGTTACCGCCGCAAATCCTCGTCGTGACCTTCACTGACGCCGCGACCAAGGAGCTGCGCGAACGCATTCGAACGCGCCTGGCAGAAGCCGCGCGGTTTTTCCGCGATGAAACTCCGCCGCCGGATGCGCTGATCGCGGAGTTGCGTGATCAGTACCTTCCGGAGCAGTGGCCCGGATGCGCGAATCGTCTGGACATCGCTGCCCAGTGGATGGATGAAGCGGCTGTCTCGACCATCCACAGCTGGTGTCAGCGGATGTTGCGCGAGCATGCGTTCGACAGCGGCAGCCTGTTTACCCAGACCCTGGAAACCGATCACAGCGATTTGCTGGGCGAAGTCCTGCGCGATTACTGGCGATTGTTCTGCTACCCGATGCAAGGCGATGCGCTGAACTGGGTGCGTGGTACTTGGGGCGGTCCGGCGGCCCTGTTGCCACGCGTCCGTGGATTATTCGCCAGTGAGCGCGACAGCGTCGAAGGCAAAGAGCCGGCCGAGCTGATCAACGAATGTCTGCAGGAGCGCCGGGCAGCCTTGATCGAACTCAAAATGCCCTGGCGTCAGTGGGCCGACGAGTTGCTTGCGATCTGTCACGAGGGTGTTGCGAGCAAAAGCGTTGATGGGCGCAAGATGCAGGCGCGTTACTTCGAACCCTGGTTCGAAAAGTTGAAGGCCTGGGCCGAAGACGAATTGCTTGAGCAGTTGGATATTGGCACCGGCTTCACCCGCCTGACCCCTGAGGGCATGGCTGAAGCGTGGAAAAAAGGCGAAGTCCCCCACCATCCGGGACTGGACGCCATGCCGGGCCTCAAGGCCAGTCTCGATGGATTGCCGACTCCCGATGCCGCGGTTCTGCAACACGCCGCCCAGTGGGTGGGCGCACGGTTCGAGGCGGAAAAACGTCGTCGCGCGGAAATGGGCTTCGATGACATGTTGCTGCGCCTCGATGCCGCATTGCAATCCGAGGGTGGCGAACGCCTGGCGACCTTGATCCGCGAACAGTTTCCGGTGGCGTTGATCGACGAGTTCCAGGACACCGACCCGGTGCAGTACCGAATCTTCGAAAGCATCTATCGCATCGAAGACAACAACCCCGAATGCGGCCTGTTCCTGATCGGCGACCCAAAGCAGGCGATCTATGCCTTCCGTGGTGCCGATATCTATACCTACCTGCGCGCTCGTCAAGCCACCGCAGGCCGACTGCATACACTGGGGACCAACTTCCGTTCCAGCCATGGCATGGTCGGTGCGGTGAACCATGTGTTTGCGCGCGCCGAGTCGCGCGAGGCCGGTCGGGGTGCGTTCCTGTTTCGCGAACGGAATGGCGATAACCCCGTGCCGTTTCTGCCGGTCGCCTCCCAGGGACGCAAAGAAGTGTTGAGCATCGGGGGGCAGGTTGTACCCGCGCTGAACATCTGGCATTTGTCCGCCGACCAGCCCCTGTCGGGCGCGGTTTACCGACAGCAATTGGCTGCTGCTTGCGCCAGTGAAATTACCGCGTTGCTGAACGGCGGACAGCAAGGTAAGGCGGGTTTTATCCAGGACGGCAAGGACTTCAGGGGCCTGTTGCCGGCGGATATCGCAATTCTGGTGCGCGACGGTAAAGAAGCTCAGGCCGTACGCGCCGAACTCTCCGCCCGTGGTGTGCGCAGCGTTTATCTGTCGGACAAGGATTCCGTGTTCGCCGCCCAGGAAGCCCACGATCTGCTGACCTGGCTCAAGGCGTGTGCCGAGCCGGATGTCGAGCGTCCGTTGCGGGCCGCGCTGGCGAGCATCACGTTGAACCTGTCGCTGGCAGAACTTGAACGGTTGAATCAGGACGAGCTGGCCTGGGAAGCGCGGGTCATGCAGTTCCGTGGTTATCGCGAGCTCTGGCGCAAGCAAGGCGTGCTGCCCATGCTGCGTCGTTTGCTGCATGACTTCCAGCTGCCTCAGGCATTGATTGCGCGCAGTGACGGCGAGCGGGTGCTGACCAACTTGCTGCACCTGTCCGAGTTGCTGCAACAGGCGGCCGCCGAACTGGATGGCGAGCAAGCGTTGATCCGGCACTTGTCCGAACATCTGGCGCTGTCCGGTCAGGCGGGTGAGGAACAGATCCTGCGTCTTGAAAGTGACGAGCAACTGGTCAAGGTCGTGACCATTCACAAGTCCAAGGGGCTTGAGTATCCCTTGGTGTTTCTGCCATTCGTGTGTTCGGCGAAACCGGTGGACGGAAGCCGTTTGCCGCTGCATTACCACGATGAAGCGGGCAATGCTCGAGTGACCCTCAAGCCCACGCCCGAGTTGATCGCGCTGGCGGATGATGAGCGGCTGGCCGAGGATCTGCGTTTGCTTTATGTCGCCTTGACCCGGGCTCAACATGCCTGCTGGCTCGGTGTCACTGACCTCAAGCGCGGTAATAACAACAGCTCGGTGTTGCACCTCTCTGCGT
Source organism: Pseudomonas sp. IT-P171 (assembly GCF_949767765.1). NCBI lineage: Bacteria > Pseudomonadati > Pseudomonadota > Gammaproteobacteria > Pseudomonadales > Pseudomonadaceae > Pseudomonas > Pseudomonas sp. IT-P171. Next base: position 53,024 of record NZ_CATKQN010000015.1, on the reverse strand, counting down.
TGGGTTATCTGTTGGGGGGCGGTGCTCCATTGGTGGAGTCGCAAGGTTTGAAGCGTTGGCTGGAAGACCTGCAGCAGGATTGTCCCGCGCTGAATTACAGTGAGATGCCTGAAAAGGCGGATGAGCATTACCATCCGCCGCAGAACGATGCGAGCTTGCTCGCCCCCCTGATCCCCAAGCGCAAAGCCAGCGAAAACTGGTGGATTGCCTCCTACAGCGCCCTTCGCATAGGCGACAGCCTGAGCGTGGGCAGTGATGAAGCACCGGAAAACCCGCAGGCGCAAAAGCTGTTCGACGACGAGCGCCTCGATCCTGAAGCGCCGCGCGAAGTGATCGCCGGCGGTGCCGATATCCATCGGTTCCCGCGTGGTCCGAATCCCGGCACCTTTCTTCATGGTTTGCTTGAGTGGGCGGGTGACGAAGGTTTTGCCGCCACGCCGCGGGCCGTGGAAGACGCGATTGCCCGTCGCTGCAACCGTCGTGGCTGGGAAGGCTGGATCACCACGCTGAGCGATTGGCTGCAGCACTTGCTCAAGTCGCCGCTGCACATCGGCGCTGGACAGGCGCCCGTGATTTTTGGGCAACTGAGACAATACCGTGTCGAGATGGAGTTCTGGTTCGCCAGCCATAAGGTCGATGTGCTCAAACTCGACGAGCTGGTCCGCCAACATACCCACAACGGCGTCGCCCGTGTTGCAGCCGAACCGGTACTGCTCAATGGCATGTTCAAAGGCTTCATCGACCTGACTTTCGAGCACGATGGTCGCTATTACGTCGCCGATTACAAATCCAACTGGCTGGGCGTCGATGACATGGCCTACACCGAGCAGGCGATGGAACAGTCGATCCTGGATAATCGCTACGACCTGCAATACGTGCTGTACCTGTTGGCCCTGCATCGTCAGCTCAAGGCGCGGCTTGCCGATTACGATTACGACCGGCATGTCGGAGGGGCGTTGTATCTGTTTCTGCGCGGCACGCGCTCATCCAGTCAGGGCGTGTATTTTGCCCGTCCGCCACGGGAACTGATCGAGCGTCTGGACCGGCTGTTCCAGGGCAAGCCGGAACCCAAAGCCGAACCGGCCTGGGAACAGGGAGTATTGCTATGAGCCGCACCTTTGCCGATGTGTTGCCCACGCCGTTGGCAGCCGAAAGCCTGGCAAGTCTGGCGCCGTTGAGTCGCGCCGATGATTTGCTGTCGTTGCTCACGCGCTGGGTCGAGCGCGGCTGGTTGCGAGCGCTGGACAAAGCCTTCGTTGCCTTTTTGCACGAACTCGCCCCCGACGATGATCCGCTGGTGCTGCTGGCGGCGGCATTGACCAGTCATCAACTGGGCCACGGTCACGTCTGCCTGGATCTGTTCGAGACGCTCAAGGCGCCGGATTTCGCCCTGTCGTTGCCGCCGGAAGGCGACCTGCAAAGTGGTGCGATGTTGCTGCCTTCGCAATTGCTTGAGACGCTGGACGGCGCCCACTGGTGCAAGGTCCTGGCCTCCAGCCGGCTGGTCGCATTGGCGGCCGATGGCAGCGAAACGGCGTTGCAAAGGCCGTTGGTGTTGTCGGGAAAGCGCCTGTACTTGCGCCGTTACTGGGTGTACGAGCGACGTATCGATAACGCGCTGCGCCTGCGTCTGGCAGAACACGAATCCACACCGAATGACTTGCCTCAACGCCTCACCGGTCTGTTCGGCCCGGCCCGGCCCGGCGAACTGATCGACTGGCAGAAACTCGCGTGTGCCTTGGCGACCCGCAGTGCATTCAGCATCGTCACTGGCGGTCCCGGAACCGGCAAGACCACCACGGTCGTGCGTTTGCTGGCGCTGTTGCAGGCACCGGCGGTGGAGGCTGGCAAACCACTGCGCATCCGTCTTGCGGCCCCCACCGGCAAAGCGGCGGCGCGGCTGACGGAATCCATCAGCCAGCAAGTCCGGACGCTGGAAGTGGCCGAGGCTGTACGAGAAAAAATTCCGTCAGACGTCACTACCGTGCACCGCCTGCTCGGCAGCCGTCCCGGTACCCGACACTTTCGGCACCACGCCGGTAATCGCTTGCCGCTGGATGTCCTAGTGGTCGACGAAGCCTCGATGATCGACCTGGAGATGATGGCCAATCTGCTCGACGCGATGCCGGCTCATGCACGACTGGTGCTGCTCGGTGACAAGGATCAACTGGCATCGGTGGAAGCCGGCGCCGTGCTGGGCGATTTGTGCCGCGACGCCGAGGCAGGTTGGTACGGCCCGCAGACCCGACAGTGGCTGGAAGCGGTCAGTGGTGAACACCTCGAAACCAGCGGTTTGCAGCAAGACACTCACGGGACTCATCCGCTGGCCCAGCAGGTCGTGATGCTGCGCCACTCGCGCCGGTTCGGCGAGGGCAGTGGCATAGGCCAACTGGCTCGCTGGGTCAATCAGCAACAACCCGAAGAAGCTCGCAAGTTGTTGGCGGCCGGAAACCACGATGATGTGTTTTCCCTGCCTCTCAAAGGTGAGCACGACAGGGCACTGGAGCGCTTGTTGCTCGAAGGCCATGGCGATGGACCGCAAGGGTATCGGCATTACCTGAGCCTGCTGCGCAGTCGGCGACCGTCGCTCGACAGCACCCTCGAGGATCCGCGCTGGACCGATTGGGCTCGCGACGTGTTGCAAGCCTTCGATGCCTTCCAGTTACTGTGCGCCGTGCGCAAGGGACCATGGGGCGTGGAAGGCCTGAATCAGCGAGTGACCGATGCGCTGCTCAAGGCCAGGCTGATCGACAGCAATCAACAGTGGTACGAAGGTCGGCCAGTGCTGATGACCCGCAACGACTATGGCCTGGGCTTGATGAACGGCGACATCGGCATTGCGCTCAAGCTGCCGGAGCGCGAGGGACCCGAGGCGGGGCGCCAAGTGCTGCGCGTGGCCTTCCCGCGTAACGACGGCCAGGGCGGCGTGCGCTTTGTCCTGCCGAGCCGGCTGAATGATGTCGAAACGGTGTACGCCATGACCGTGCACAAGTCCCAGGGCTCCGAGTTCGCCCATACGGCGCTGATTTTGCCGGACGCCCTGAACCCGGTTCTGACCAAGGAGCTGATCTACACCGGCATCACCCGCGCCAAACACTGGTTTACTTTGATCGAACCGCGTAGCGGCGTGTTTGAGGAGGCCGTGCGACGCAAGGTCAAGCGCCTGAGCGGGCTGATGCTGGAATTGGAAGAGGCCATACCGCCGGGGGATTGAGGACGGCAGCGCCAGACGACGGAAACTGTCCGAAGTGCCGTCTTGCGCGGCCTCGCGAGCGTTTCGACGCTATGCTATCGTTGCGGCATCATCCCGTTACGACCGAATGGAATCCCTGCATGAAAGTGGCTGTCTGGACGACAGAGCACATTGTTGCCTGCAAGCGAGTCATGCTGGCAGGCGTTCTCTGTTTGCTCAGTGGCCTCGTGTTCGCGCAAGCGCAAACGCCCCCCGGCATGGCCGATCAACGCGCCCAAGCCGTTACGCAGGTTGTACTCGGCATCCTCAGTTATGCCCGTTGGCCTGTCGAGCCAGCACAACTGCGTTTGTGCATAGTGGGCCCCACCGAATACACCGACGATCTGGTCAAGGGCACGACCCAGGCCACCGGCCGTCCTGTCACCGTGCGTCGGTTGCTGGCGGATAGCCCGTCGATTGTCGGTGAGTGCGACGCGGTGTACATCGGCAAACTGACCAGCGAGGAACGCAGCCGGCTCTTCGCTTCGCTGGCGGGGCGGCCGGTGCTGAGCATCAGCGAAAGCGACGACCAATGCACCGTCGGCAGCCTGTTCTGCCTGCGAGTCGGCGATGAGCAAGTGTCCTTCGAGGTCAACCTTGATTCCGTCGCCCGCAGCGGCGTGAGAATCCACCCCAGTGTGCTGCAACTGTCCCGCCGCAAGCCGGCGGCACCATGACGCTATTCAAACCGGATAGTCGTCCGACCTTGCGCTCCGTCATCGGTCGCGGTCATTTGATCGTCGCGCTGGTGGGCGTGGCCATGGCCAGTGTTTCGCTGACGTTGCTGGGCGTGCTGGCCTTGCGGGTTTACGCCGACCACAACCTGCACCTGATTGCACGCTCCATCAACTACACCGTGGAAGCGGCGGTGGTGTTCAATGACAAGGCAGCCGCCACGGAGGCGCTGGCATTGATCGCGTCCACCGAAGAAGTGGCTGATGCCCAGGTGCTGGACGAGCAAGGCAAGTTGTTGGCCCGTTGGCAGCGACCGGAAACCGGATTTTTCTCGGACCTGGAAATGCAGATGGCCAAGGCGTTTCTGGAAAAGCCGATCAGCATGCCGATTGTCCATCAGGGCCAGGAAATCGGCAGTGTCCAGCTCATTGGTCACGGTGGCAGCCTGATGCGTTTTTTGCTCAGCGGACTGGTGGGGATCGTTCTGTGTACCGCTGTCAGCGCCTGGGTGGCGCTGTATCTCGCACGCCGACAACTTCGCGGGATCACCGGCCCACTGCGCAGCCTGGCTTGCGTGGCTCACGCTGCACGCAGCGACCGTGCCTTCGACCGGCGTGTGCCACCCGCGGCCATTGCCGAACTCGACAACCTGGGCAACGACTTCAATGCCTTGCTCGATGAACTCGAATCCTGGCAGACCCACCTGCAAAGCGAAAATGAAACCCTGGCCCACCAGGCCAGCCATGACAGCCTCACCGGGCTACCGAACCGGGCGTTTTTCGAAGGCCGGCTGAGTCGTTCGCTGCGCAACGCCAACAAACTCAACGAGCGCGTGGCGGTGCTGTTTCTCGACAGCGACCGATTCAAGGAGATCAACGATAACTTCGGTCACGCCGCCGGCGATGCGGTGCTGGTGGCCGTGGCCAATCGGGTTCGTGCGCAGCTGCGCGAAGACGATCTGGTGGCGCGTCTGGGGGGCGATGAATTTGCCGTCCTGCTGACTCCGCTGCACATGACCGAAGACGCCGAGCGTATCGCCGACAAAATCCTAGAAAGCATGGAAATGCCGATCCCGTTGCCGGGGACCAGCCAGGTGCTGACCTCTCTCAGTATCGGCATCGCCGTGTACCCTGATCATGGAACGACACCGGGGGCGCTACTCAATGCTGCCGATGCGGCCATGTACCAAGCCAAGCGCCTCGCCAGGGGTGCTCAGCACACGTCAGGGTCGGAGCACCCTGTCGCCGATGTTCAAACCAGGAGCTAATGCCCGTGTTTTCACTCCCTCTGCGATTTTTCACGATGACCCTGTTCATGGCCGTGCTGGCATTGGCCGGTTGCCAGACGGCGCCGCAAAAAGGCCTGACCCCGGCGCAGGTCGCGGTGCTCAAACAACAAGGTTTCGAGTTGACCGACGAGGGCTGGGCGTTTGGGCTGTCCGGCAAAGTCTTGTTTGGCAGTGACGTCGAAAAACTCAATGCTCAGAGCACCGAGATCGTCGAGCGCATTGGCAAGGCGCTGTTGGGGGTCGGAATCGAGCGGGTACGGGTCGATGGTCACACCGACGCCTCGGGTAAAGAATCGTATAACGAACAGCTATCCGTGCGCCGCGCGAAAAGCGTTGGCATGGTTCTGACCTCGGTGGGCATGAACGAACAAAACATCCAGCTGCGTGGCTTCGGCAGCAGTCAGCCCGTCGCCTCCAACGACACCGCCGCTGGCCGAACCGAGAACCGCCGGGTGTCGATTGTGGTCAGCGCCGATTAGTCGGCGAACACCATGTCCCGTCGCTCACCCATCAACAGACCCTGATTCTGCTCAGTCACCTCCCGGATGTAATCCCACAACAGGGTAATCCGCTTGAGCTTGCGCAGGTCCTCGCGGCAGTACATCCAGAACTGCCGGGTGATGTTGATCTCTTCCGGCAACACCGGCAGCAGACGCGGATCCTGCGCGGCGAGGAAGCACGGCAGAATTGCCAGTGACCGCCCCTGCTGCGCCGCCACGAACTGTGCGATCACGCTGGTGCTGCGCAGATTGGCGCTGGCGCCGGGCAGCACGTTTGCCAGGTACAACAGCTCCGAGCTGAACGCCAGGTCGTCGACATAACTGATGAATGAATGCTTGCCCAAGTCTGCCGGGCGGCGGATGGGCGGGTGTTTGTCCAGGTAGTCCTGGGTCGCGTACAGCTGCAACTTGTAGTCGCAGAGTTTGCAGCAGACATAGGGACCATGCTCGGGGCGCTCCAGCGCAATGACGATGTCCGCCTCGCGCTTGGACAGGCTGATGAAGTGCGGCAATGGCAGGATGTCCACCGAGATCGCCGGATAGGCGTCGACGAAATGACTCAGTTGCGGGGTGATGAAAAAGCTGCCGAACCCTTCTGTGCAGCCCATCCGCACGTGCCCGGACAGCGCGACGCCAGAGCCTGATACTTGCTCGCAGGCCATGTGCAGGGTGCTTTCGATCGACTCGGCGTAACCGAGCAATCGCTGACCTTCAGCCGTCAGCACGAAACCGCTGGTCCGGGACTTTTCAAAAAGCAGCGTGCCCAACGCCGCTTCCAGCGAACTGATACGCCGCGACACAGTGGTGTAGTCCACCGCCAGGCGCTTGGCCGCGGTGCTGGCCTTGCGGGTGCGGGCGACTTCGAGGAAAAACTTGAGGTCATCCCAGTTCAGCGAGCCTAGGGACGTGATGTTTTTTTGCATGATGGACCGGCTTTTATGTGCGTTCTTATTAGAAGTTTGCACATCTATACTCCAAAAACAGTCCGATAACCAATTCGCGACACACGCCTCATCTCAAGGCGACTTTCTCGCCTTGGCTCCCTAGATAGCTCTCTAAATAAGAACAATGTCCCGGAGACCAACATGAACGCATCGCTCACGCCAAACGAAACCACTGTGCAAAAGGTCAAGCTGTTGATCGACGGCGAGTGGGTCGAGTCCCAGACCAGCGAATGGCACGACATCGTCAACCCGGCGACCCAACAAGTGCTTGCCAAGGTTCCGTTCGCCACGGCGCAGGAAGTCGACGCCGCGATCAGTGCCGCCCATCGCGCCTTCCAGACCTGGAAGCTGACCCCGATCGGCGCGCGCATGCGCATCATGCTCAAGCTCCAGGCGTTGATCCGCGAGCACTCCAAACGCATCGCCGTGGTGCTCAGCAACGAGCAGGGCAAAACCATTGCCGACGCTGAAGGCGACATTTTCCGTGGCCTGGAAGTGGTCGAACACGCCTGCTCCATCGGCAGCCTGCAAATGGGTGAATTCGCCGAGAACGTCGCGGGCGGCGTCGATACCTACACCCTGCGTCAGCCCATCGGCGTTTGCGCCGGCATCACCCCGTTCAACTTCCCGGCGATGATCCCGCTGTGGATGTTCCCGATGGCCATCGCCTGCGGCAACACCTTTGTGCTCAAGCCGTCCGAACAGGACCCGATGTCGACCATGCTGCTGGTGGAACTGGCAATCGAGGCCGGCGTTCCGGCAGGCGTGCTTAACGTGGTGCATGGCGGCAAGGACGTGGTGGACACGCTCTGCACGCATAAAGATATCAAGGCCGTTTCCTTCGTCGGTTCGACCGCCGTGGGTACTCATGTCTACGACCTGGCTGGCAAACATGGAAAGCGCGTGCAATCGATGATGGGCGCGAAAAACCACGCCGTGGTTCTGCCAGATGCCAATCGCGTACAAGCACTGAATGCGCTGGTCGGCGCCGGTTTCGGCGCAGCGGGCCAACGTTGTATGGCCACGTCCGTGGTGGTGCTGGTGGGCGCGGCCAAACAATGGTTGCCGGACCTGAAAGCGCTGGCGCAAAAACTCACCGTGAATGCCGGCAGCGAGCCGGGCACTGACGTTGGCCCGGTGATCTCGAAAAAAGCCAAACAGCGGATTCTCGATCTGATCGAGAGCGGCATCAAGGAAGGCGCCAAGCTGGAGCTGGATGGTCGCGACGTCACCGTTCCAGGCTTCGAGAAGGGCAACTTTGTCGGCCCGACCCTGTTCTCCGGCGTGACCACCGACATGCAGATCTACACCCAGGAAATTTTCGGCCCGGTGCTGGTAGTGCTGGAGGTCAACACGCTCGACGAGGCCATCGCACTGGTCAACGCCAACCCGTTCGGTAACGGCACCGGCCTGTTCACCCAAAGCGGTGCGGCGGCGCGCAAATTCCAGAGCGAAATCGATGTCGGCCAGGTCGGCATCAACATCCCGATTCCGGTGCCGGTCCCGTTCTTCAGCTTCACCGGTTCGCGCGGTTCCAAACTCGGCGACCTCGGCCCGTATGGCAAGCAAGTGGTGCAGTTCTACACTCAGACCAAGACAGTCACCAGTCGCTGGTTCGATGACGACAGCGTCAACGACGGTGTGAACACCACCATCAACTTGCGTTAAGGAGCCGGACATGAAAATCGCTTTTATCGGTCTCGGCAACATGGGCGCGCCGATGGCGCGCAACCTGATCAAGGCCGGCCATTCGCTGCGGCTGGTCGACCTGAACAAAACCGTTCTGGCCGAGCTGGAACAACTGGGCGGCAGCATCAGCGCGACAGCCCGTGAAGCCGCTCAAGGTGCAGAACTGGTGATCACCATGCTGCCCGCCGCTGTGCACGTGCGCAGTGTGTGGCTAGGTGAAGACGGCGTGCTGGCGGGGATCGCCAAAGGTGTGCCGGCCGTGGATTGCAGCACCATCGATCCGCAGACGGCGCGTGATGTGGCCGCTGCGGCAGCCAAACAGGGCGTGGCGATGGCCGACGCGCCGGTGTCTGGTGGCACTGGCGGCGCAGCGGCCGGGACGCTGACCTTCATGGTCGGCGCCACCCCCGAACTGTTTGCCACTCTGCAACCGGTACTGGCGCAGATGGGTCGCAACATCGTCCATTGCGGCGAAGTCGGCACCGGGCAAATCGCCAAGATCTGCAACAACCTGCTGCTGGCGATCTCCATGGTCGGCGTCAGCGAAGCCATGGCGCTGGGTGATGCGCTCGGAATCGACACCACGGTGCTCGCCGGGATCATCAACAGTTCCACGGGGCGTTGCTGGAGTTCTGAGATGTACAACCCGTGGCCGGGCATCGTCGAAACGGCGCCGGCCTCGCGTGGTTATACCGGTGGTTTTGGTGCCGAACTGATGCTCAAGGATCTGGGGCTGGCCACGGAAGCGGCCCGTCAGGCGCACCAACCGGTGGTGCTCGGCGCGGTGGCCCAGCAGTTGTATCAGGCGATGAGTCAGCGTGGGGAGGGTGGCAAGGACTTCTCGGCGATCATCAACAGCTATCGCAAACCCCAATAAGGGCTTTGGTGAGGGGCTTTGGTGGCGAGGGAGCTTGCTCCCGCTGGTTCGCGAAGCGGACCCGATCCAGGCTAATGCGGTGTATCGGTTAGGGCGCATTGGCTGACTGTACGACGGCTTCGCCGCCGAGCGGGAGCAAGCTCCCTCGCCACAGGTACTGCATGTACGCATCGACATTTACCGGGAAATCACGTCGGGTGATCTCCCGGTTTTTTTGCATCAGGCAAACACGAAATACTTGCGCACGGTTTCAACCACTTCCCACATGCCTTTCATGCCCGGCTCAATGACGAAAATATCACCGGCACGCAGATGGATCGGCTCCTTTCCTTCCGGGGTGATGATGCAGTAGCCCTCGCGGAAATCGCAGTATTCCCACTTCACGTATTCCACATACCACTTGCCCGGCGTGCAGATCCAGGTGCCCATGATCTTGCTGCCGTCTTCGCTGGTGTAGGCATTGAGGTTGACGGTGTGCGGGTCGCCTTCGAGTTTTTCCCATTTGCAGGCGTCGAGGACCGGCAGGGGATGGGTGTCGCGAAGAACGGTAATCGGTGCGGACATGATGACTCCGAGCGTGAGGGATAACTGAAGTCGCACCGTATAGGGCTTGTTGCGGCATCAGTTGTCTGTGCTCGACATCGGGGTGTCCAGAAACGCTCGTTCATGAGCGCGTCCCATAAAAAACGCCCCGGTATTCATCGAATGCCGGGGCGTTTTTTTATCAGTGTTTATTGCGCCAGTGGCAGGTTTCGATGCCGCGCCATGCGCAACCGGTAGCACCCGAAGATGACCAAGACCCACACCGGCATGGCGTACACCGAAGCGCGCACCGGTGGAATCATCCAGATGACACCGATGATCACGGCCATGAACGCCAGGCACAGGTAATTGGTGTACGGCGACCAGAAGGCCTTGAAGCCTGGCACGATGCCGCGCTGAACCATGGCCTTGCGAAACTTCAGGTGCGTGAGGCTGATCAGCGCCCAGTTGATCATCAGCGAGGCAACCACCAGGGCGAACAGCAACTCAAGCGCTTCATGCGGAGCAACGTAGTTGACCAGCACGGCCAGCATGGTGATCAGCGCCGACACGCCCAGTGCCAGCAACGGTACGCCTTGCTTGTTCAGCTTCATCAACACCTTGGGGGCATCGCCTTGTTCGGCCAGGCCGTAGAGCATGCGGCTGTTGCAGTAGACGCCGCTGTTGTAGACCGAGAGCGCGGCGGTGAGTACCACGAAGTTGAGGATTTGCGCGGCGGTGTCGCTACCGATCAAGGCAAAAATCTGCACGAACGGACTGCCGCTGTAGGCGTCGCCCGAAGCGCCCAGTGTTTGTAGCAGTTGGTCCCAGGGGTACAGCGACAGCAATACGGTGAGTGCGCCGACGTAGAAGATCAACACCCGATAAACCACCTGGTTGATGGCCTTGGGAATGACCTTTCTTGGCTCGCTGGCTTCAGCGGCGGTGATGCCGACCAGTTCCAGGCCGCCGAAGGAGAACATGATGAACGCCATCGCCATCAGTAGTCCGGTGGTGCCGTTGGGGAAGAAACCGCCGTGGCTCCACAGGTTGCTCACCGATGCTTGCGGGCCGCCGGTGCCGCTGAACAGCATGTAGCAGCCGAGGAGGATCATGCCGATGATGGCCACGACCTTGATGATCGCGAACCAGAATTCCATCTCGCCGAAGACTTTGACGTTCAAGGTGTTGATCAGGTTGACCAGCACGAAGAATACCGCCGCGCTGACCCAGGTCGGCACCTCCGGCCACCAGAACTGCACGTACTTGCCGACGGCTGTCAGCTCGGCCATGCCCACCAGCACATACAGCACCCAGTAGTTCCAGCCGGACAGGAAACCGGCAAAGCCGCCCCAGTAATTGTGAGCGAAGTGGCTGAACGAGCCGGCCACCGGTTCTTCGACAATCATCTCGCCCAGTTGGCGCATGATCAGGAACGCAATGAAACCGGCAATCGCGTAGCCGAGGATCATCGACGGTCCGGCGGACTTGAGCACTCCGGCAGAGCCCAGGAACAGCCCCGTACCAATGGCGCCGCCCAATGCGATCAGTTGAATGTGTCGATTTTTCAACCCCCGCTTGAGCGTTGCCGGTTGCAAGATTTCATCCGCCATCTGGTTCCCTTTTTGGTTGTTGTGGCCAGGCCTGATTTGAAGGGGCAGATATTACTCTGCGCGGCCTTCGTCATACAGGTGCCAGTTGGGCCAAACACTGGTTTTCAAGGCGCGCGTAACGCGTCGAGCAAGGCTCTCGCATAACCGGGCAGGCCAGTGAATGAACGTGCGCACAACAACAGTTTGCGCTGTGCCCAGTCTTCCTTCAGGGCGAAGCTCTTGAGCGGTTGATCGACGGCCCGGCGCTGGATCGCTGCCAGCGGCACAATCGCCAGCCCGGCGCCGCGAGCGACCATGCGCATCACACCGTCGAAACCTTCCGCACGGATGCGGATTTGCAGGCGCATCCCCGCGTGCAGCGCCTGTTCTTCGAGGTACACCGCCAGTGCACTGTTAGCGCTCAGGCCAACGTAATCGTGATGCAGGGTGTCGCTGAAGTTCGGTGTCACGCCGTTCGCCAGGGGATGGTCGGGCGGCATGATCAGCACCAGCGGATCATCGCGAAAGGGCAGGGTCTCGAGGGCGTGGGTGTCCACGGCGTCGGAGACGATGCCAAGGTCTGCAGCGCCCTGGCGCAGGGCGTGAGTGATACGGGCGCTGGGCAGCTCCTGCAGGTCAATGTCGAGGTTGGGATGACGGCACAGAAAGTCTGCCAGCACTTCCGGCAGGTGCTCGGTGATCGCTGTGGTGTTGCACAACAAGCGCACCTGGCCTTTGACGCCGTTGGCATATTCGGCCAGGTCCTGCTGCATGCGTTCGGCCTGTTGCAACAGGCGTCGGGCGTGTTGCGCCAGGGCTTTTCCGGCGGGCGTGGGGGTGACGCCGCGCCGACCGCGTTCGAGAAAATCGATTCCCAGCGATGACTCCATGGCGCGGATTCGTGCGCTTGCCGCCGCCAGGGATAAATGGCTGCGAGCGGCGCCGGCGGTGATGTTGCCGGTGTCGAGGATGTTCAGGTAGAGACGCAGGTCGGTCAGGTCGAAGTGCATTACAGCAACCTCAGAATATGTGTTGTCTGGACGGACGCCATCGCGAGCAGGCTCGCTCCCACATTTGTCCGCGTCAGACCGGACGACGCGTTTAACTGTGGGAGCGAGCCTGCTCGCGATGGCGTCAGTGGAAGCAATGAATTTTAAGCCTCTGAAAAAACAAGAGGCACCCTCAGTGTATGGCAGATTTTCACGCAGCCATTCCGGGCTCAGGATAAGCCCATGAATACACTCTCTGCGTTTTATCAAAACCTCGGCCTGGCCCTTTCCCTGCTGGTCATTGCGACCTTCCTGCTGGCCGGCATGATCAAGGGGGTCATCGGTCTCGGCCTGCCGACCATCGCCATGGGGCTGCTCGGTCTGGCTATGGCGCCGTCGCAGGCTGCGGCGTTGCTGATCATTCCCGCGACCCTGACCAACGTCTGGCAACTGGCATTCGGCGGGCATTTGCGTGGGCTGGTCAAACGGCTGTGGCCGATGCTGCTGGCGATCTTCATCGGTACCGGCGCCGGTACGTTGTGGATCGGCATGGCCGGCGGTCATTGGGTGGTGCGAGGCCTGGGCGCGGCGTTGCTGCTCTACGCGCTGAGCGGGTTGTTCCTGCCGACCTTGCGCATCGGCAACCAGGCCGAACGCTGGTCAGGGCCGCTGTGCGGCGTGCTGACCGGCGTCATCACCTCGGCTACCGGCGTCTTCGTGATTCCGGCGGTGCCGTACCTGCAAGCACTGGGTTTGAGCAAGGATGAACTGGTGCAGGCGCTGGGCCTGTCGTTCACGGTGTCGACCCTCGCACTCGCCGCTGGCCTGTTGTGGCGTGGGGCGTTGGGCAGTGGCGAGCTGAGCGCGTCATTGCTGGCACTGATCCCGGCCGTGCTGGGCATGTTGCTGGGCCAGTGGCTACGGCAGCGGATCAGCGCCCCCTTGTTCAAGCGCGTGTTTTTCATTGGCCTCGGTGTACTTGGCGGCCACTTGCTGGTCAGCGGGTAGCGGACGACGGGCTGAGCATCTCGATGGCGCGGATCTCGAAATCCCGCTCCAGGTATTCCTCGCGTTGCTCAAGGAACTGCTTCATGTGCGGCAGGTTCGAGTGCACATCGAGGTGGGCCTGGGATTGCCAGATCTCGAAGAAGATAAACAGCGTCGGGTCCTGTTTGTCGCGCAGCATGTGGTACTCGATGCAGCCGGGCTCGGCGCGGCTCGCTTCTACATAGCCACGGAAGAACGCTTCGAAGGCGTCGGATTTTTCCGGGCGGGTCTTGGCGTGCAGGATGAAGCCTTGCATTTCACTCATCAAAAATCTCCTCAAGTTCAGAATCGGCGCAAGTTTATGGCAACAATCGCCTGTTGATTCGTGCGTATGGGTCAAATGAGTTTTGTGAATTCAGGGCTTATTCCGCGCGAGGCGGGCCATTAACCTGCCGCCATCCAATTTCTGACCCTTCCGAGATTTCCCATGAAAAAAGTCCTGTTGCTCAATGGCGGCAAAAAGTTTGCTCACTCCGACGGCCGCTACAACGCCACCCTGCATGAAGCCGCGTTGAGCGTGCTGGATCGCGGCGGCGTTGACGTGAAGGCCACGTTCATCGACGAGGGTTACGACGTCGCCGAAGAAGTCGCCAAATTCCTCTGGGCAGACGTGATCATTTATCAGATGCCCGGCTGGTGGATGGGCGCGCCGTGGACGGTGAAGAAGTACATCGACGAAGTTTTCACCGAGGGCCACGGCAGCCTCTACGCCAGCGACGGTCGCACCCGTTCCGACGCCTCGCAAAAGTACGGCAGCGGCGGTCTGGTGCAGGGCAAGCAATACATGTTGTCGCTGACCTGGAACGCGCCGCAGCAAGCCTTCGACGACCCGACCGACTTCTTCGAAGCCAAGGGCGTGGACGCGGTGTACTTCCCGTTCCACAAGGCCAACGAGTTCATCGGCATGACAGGTTTGCCAACGTTCCTGTGCGTTGACGTGATGAAGCGCCCGAACATCGAAGCCGACGTGGCGCGTTATGAACAGCATTTGAAAGAGGTGTTTGGCCTCAAGGCTTAAGGCTCGGCTACTATCGATACCTGTAGCAGGCACTGAACTGTGACGAGGGCTTTTTTGTGGCGAGGGAGCTTGCTCTCGCTGGTGCGCGAAGCGGACCCCAAATCAGCGAACGCGGTGAATCAGGCGGACCCAGCAGGCTGATTCACGACGGCGCCGCCGCCGAGCGGGAGCAAGCTCCCTCGCCACATCAGGCTTCTTTTGCACAGTGAATTTGCGCCGGACTATCGATAAGGGACACATGTGAAAGCCAGATCCGATGAGTTGCAGATTTTCGTCTGCGTGATTGAGTGCGGTTCGATTTCGGCTGCGGCCGAGCAGGTCGGGCAAACGCCTTCGGCGGTCAGTCGCACGCTGTCGCGGCTGGAGGCCAAGCTCGACACCACACTTATCAACCGCACCACGCGACGCATGGACCTGACCGAGGAAGGGAAGTATTTCTTCGAGCACGCCAAGCTGATTCTCGATCAGATGGACGAACTCGAAGAGCGCCTCAACTCACGCCAGCAAACCCCGTCCGGGCGTCTGCGGATCAACGCCGCCTCGCCGTTCATGCTGCACGCCATCGTGCCGTACATCGATGAGTTCCGCCGGCTCTACCCGGACATTCAGCTGGAGCTCAACAGCAACGACCTGATCATCGACCTGCTCGAACAGAGTACCGACATCGCCATCCGCATCGGCACCCTGGCCGACTCGACCCTGCACGCCCGTTCGCTGGGTTGCAGCCCGCTGCACATCGTCGCCAGCCCGGCCTACCTTGAGCAACATGGCACACCGATGGTGGTCGAGGACCTGACGGGGCACGCGCTGCTGGGCTTTACGAATAACGAAGGGCTCAACCAATGGCCGTTGCGTTATGTGCATGGCGATCGCTGGCCGATTCAAGCGTCGATCAGCGCGTCCAGCGGCGAGACGATCAGGCACCTGGCGCTGGAGGGCCAGGGCATTGCCAGCCTCTCGCATTTCATGACCATCGACGACATCCGCGCCGGGCGCCTGAAGGTGCTGCTGGCGGATTTCAACAGCGGCTATCGCCAACCGATCAACGCGGTGTACTACCGCAACTCGCAACTGGCCTTGCGGATTCAATGCTTCCTGGACTTCATCCAGGGCAAATTGGCGGTCTACGCGAACTCGGATTTCAAGGGCTGATTCGTGATCCCTGCGCAAGAGTGAATTGGGTCAACGGGGATTTTTCGTCCGCGATGACTACTTGATACTCGTTGCATCACTTATTCACGCAGGGAGTTTCTCCATGAACGTATTCGTTACCGGCGCTGCCGGTTTTATCGGCGGCTCCATCGCCACGGGCCTGGTCCGCGCTGGCCACACAGTTACCGGCCTGGTGCGCAGCACCGAACAGGCCAATGAATTGCGCGCTTTGGGCATCACCCCGGTCATCGGTACTCTTGACGACAGCGCACTACTGGCTGAACAGGCCCGCGCTGCCGACGCCGTGATCAACGCCGCCAGCAGCGATCATCGCGGCGCGGTGGAAGCGTTGCTCAATGCCTTGCGCGGTTCCAACAAAGTGTTCCTGCACACCAGCGGTTCGAGCATCGTCGGCGATGCGTCGGGCGGTAAATCCAGCGACGTCATCTATGACGAAGACAGCTTGCCGGAGCCGACCGTCGACAAGGCTGCACGCGTGGCCATCGACAACCTGATCCTCGCCGCAGCGAAAGACGGCGTGAACTCGGCCGTGATCTGCAACACCCTGATCTACGGCCACAGCCTGGGCGTCAAGCGTGACAGCGTGCAGCTGCCGCGCCTGCTGAAACAGGCGCGCAAAAGTGGCGTGGTTCGTCATGTCGGCACGGGCCAGAACATCTGGTCCAACGTGCACATCGAAGACGTTGTTTCCCTGTACCTGCTGGCGCTGACCAAAAACGTACCGGGCACGTTCTACTTCGTTGAAAGCGGTGAAGCGTCGTTCATCGACATGACCACGGCGATTGCCGAAGCGTTGAAGCTGGGTGAGCCACAAGACTGGCCACTGAAGGATGCCGAGGCCGAGTGGGGTTATGAAATGGCCAACTATGGTTTGGGTTCCAACAGCCGTGTGCGCGGCAAGCATGCGCGGGAACTGCTGGGTTGGGCGCCGCAGCGGACGTCTGTGGTTGAGTGGATTCGGGACGAGATGGTTTGAGTTCGCTGTAGACCGCGTCATCGTTCATTGCGGGCAAGCCACGCTCCGCCAGGATTTGCGTCGTTCACACATTGGGTGAACGACGCAAATTCTGGCGGAGCGTGGCTTGCCCGCGATTGCTTTTTCAGCCGCACGGCAACTGGCCGGGCCAGGCTCAATTCCGTAACATCCGCCCCCTCTATCCCTGCTGTGTTCTGTTCCCATGAAAGCAAAACGTCTGCGCGCCGATCTCCTGGCCGGGCTCACCACCTCATTTGCCCTGCTTCCCGAATGCATCGCCTTCGCGCTGGTGGCCCACCTCAACCCGCTGATGGGGCTTTATGGAGCGTTCATCATTTGCACCCTGACTGCGCTGTTCGGCGGCCGGCCGGGCATGGTGTCGGGCGCGGCCGGTTCGATGGCCGTAGTGATCGTCGCGTTGGTGGTGCAGCACGGTGTGCAATATTTACTCGCGACGGTGTTGCTGGGTGGCCTGATCATGCTGGCGTTCGGGTTGCTGAAACTCGGCAAGCTGGTACGCATGGTGCCGCACCCGGTGATGCTCGGCTTCGTCAACGGCCTGGCGATCATCATTGCGTTGGCGCAACTCGAACACTTCAAGAGCGGTGACGCCTGGCTCAGCGGCACGCCGTTGTATGTGATGACGGGGCTGGTGGCGCTGACGATGGCGATTGTCTATCTGCTGCCGCGTCTGACGCGTGCGGTGCCACCGGCATTGGTGGCGATTCTTGGCGTGGGGCTGGCGGTTTATCTGCTCGGCCTGCCGACCCGCACGCTCGGCGACATGGCACACATCGCCGGCGGCTTGCCGACGTTTGCCTGGCCGGACATTCCATGGACGCTGGACACCCTGCGCATCATCGCGCCTTACGCGATCCTGATGGCGCTGGTCGGTCTGCTGGAAACCCTGCTGACCCTGAACCTCACCGATGAAATCACCGAAAGCCGTGGCTTTCCGGATCGCGAGTGCGTGGCGCTGGGCGCGGCCAACATGGTGTCCGGTGTGTTTGGCGGCATGGGTGGCTGCGCGATGATCGGCCAGACCGTGATCAACCTCAGTTCCGGAGGTCGTGGCCGGCTGTCCGGCGTGGTGTCCGGTGTGCTGATTCTGCTGTTCATCCTGTTTTTATCACCCTTGATCGAGCGCATCCCGCTGGCGGCACTGGTCGGGGTGATGTTCGTGGTGTCGCAGCAAACCTTCGCCTGGGCTTCGCTGCGGGTCGCGAACAAGGTGCCGTTGAATGACGTGCTGGTGATCGTCGCGGTGACGGTCATTACCGTGTTCACCGATCTGGCGACCGCCGTGCTGTGCGGGATCATCATTGCCGCGCTCAACTTCGCCTGGCAGCAGGCTCGCGAACTGTATGCCGACAGTCACCTCGAAGCTGACGGCAGCAAGCTTTACTTGCTGCATGGCACGCTGTTCTTCGCCTCGACGACGCCTTTTCTCAATCAGTTCGACCCGGCCAATGACCCGTCCGTGGTGACGATCGACTGCCGTCACCTGAGCTTCGTCGATTACTCAGCCATCGCGGCGCTCAAGACCCTGCGCGAACGCTACGCCAAGGCCGGCAAGCACCTGCGCGTGCTGCACCTGTCCGAGCGTTGCAAGAAGTTGCTCAAGCGTGCGCGGGTGAGTCACGACTGAGTAACATCGGGCAGGCGCGATGAAAATCCGCCTGCCCGATTTTCATATCCGCCGACCTCGCATGCCTCTGCGCGACAACCCTTACCCCTTTACGAAAATTACTTTCACCTCGTTTGAGTTTCACGCTTCGAAATGTTTTAAGAGTTTCACAAAACGTTCGACGTGACCCTTTCGAGGAGTACCGCATGACCCTGTCCTTCGGCTATTGGCTGCTGGTGTATGCCGCCATCGCCATCATTGCCCTGATCGTTCTGATCGCCCGTTACCGGCTTAATCCCTTCATCGTCATCACCCTGGTGTCCATCGGCCTCGCGCTGCTGGCCGGCATGCCGCCGTCCGGGGTGGTCGGTGCGTACGAGGCCGGCGTCGGCAAGACCCTGGGGCATATCGCGCTGGTGGTGGCGCTGGGCACGATGCTCGGCAAGATGATGGCCGAGTCCGGCGGTGCCGAGCAGGTGGCGCGCACCTTGATCGACCGTTTCGGCGAGAAGAACGCGCACTGGGCGATGGTCTGCATCGCGTTCCTGGTCGGGCTGCCGTTGTTCTTCGAGGTCGGTTTTGTGTTGCTGGTGCCGATCGCCTTTACCGTGGCGCGTCGCGTTGGCGTGTCGATCCTGATGGTCGGTTTGCCGATGGTGGCCGGGCTCTCGGTGGTGCATGCCCTGGTGCCGCCGCACCCGGCGGCGATGCTGGCGGTGCAGGTGTATGGGGCGTCGGTCGGGCAGACTTTGATGTACGCGATTCTGATCGGCATTCCGACCGCGATCATCGCCGGTCCGCTGTACGCCAGGTTCATCGTGCCGCGCATTCAATTGCCGGCGGAAAACCCGCTGGAGCGGCAGTTCCTCGAACGCGAACCACGCGACAGCCTGCCGGGTTTCGGCATCACCATGGCGACCATTCTGCTGCCGGTGGTGCTGATGCTGATCGGCGGCTGGGCCAACCTGATTTCCACGCCGGGCAGCGGCTTCAACCAGTTTCTGCTGTTCATCGGCAACTCGGTGATCGCCTTGTTGCTGGCAACCTTGCTGAGCTTCTGGACCCTCGGCATCGCCCAGGGCTTCAACCGCGAATCGATCCTCAAGTTCACCAACGAATGCCTGGCGCCGACCGCCAGCATCACCCTGCTGGTCGGCGCTGGCGGCGGGTTGAACCGGATTCTGGTGGACGCCGGGGTGACCGATCAGATCGTCAGCCTGGCCCATGAATTTCACCTGTCGCCGCTGCTGATGGGCTGGCTGTTCGCCGCGCTGATGCGCATTGCCACTGGCTCTGCCACCGTGGCCATGACCACCGCCTCGGGGATCGTCGCGCCGGTGGCCATTGGGCTGGGTTATCCGCATCCGGAGTTGCTGGTGCTGGCGACGGGCGCGGGGTCGGTGATCTTTTCCCACGTCAACGACGGCGGCTTCTGGTTGATCAAGGAATACTTCAACATGAGCGTCGCCCAGACCTTCAAGACCTGGACCGTGCTGGAGACCATCATTTCAGTGGTCGCCTTTGCGTTGACCGTAGGTCTTTCTTACCTGATTTAACCGGAGCCGCCTGCCATGGACATCCTCTATCAGATCCGCGCCCGTCAGGATTCCTTCAGCGCCGGCGAAGGACGCATCGCCCGGCTGATGCTCGACGACGTAGGGTTTGCCTCTGCCGCCAGCCTCGATGAGCTGGCGCTGAAAGCGGAAGTCAGCACCGCCACGCTGTCGCGTTTCGCCCGCACCGTGGGTTGCCGCGACTTGCGCGACCTGCGCCTGCAACTGGCTCAGGCCAGCGGCGTCGGCAGCCGTTTTCTCGACCCGGCGGGCACGCCCGATCAGTCGGCGTTCTACGGGCAGATCGTCGGCGATATCGAGTCCACTTTGCGCCAGCATCTGGCGGCGTTCGACGAGTCGCGTTTTGCTGATGCAGTCAAACTGCTGGGCAAGGCGCGGATGATTCACGCCTTCGGCATGGGCGGTTGCTCGACCTTGTGCAGCGATGAACTGCAAGTGCGGCTGGTGCGGTTCGGTTACCCGATTTCGGCGTGCCACGACCCGGTGATGATGCGCGTCACTGCGGCCAGCCTGGGCGCGGAACACGCGGTTATTGTGTGTTCGCTGACCGGCATCACTCCAGAATTGCTCGAAGCCGTCGCGCTGGCGCGCAACTACGGCGCACGGATTGTCGCCATCACCCGGGCCGACTCGCCGCTGGCGCAATTGGCCGATGTGCTGCTACCGCTGCAGGGCGTCGAAACCTCGTTCATCTACAAACCCACCGCGGCGCGCTACGGCATGCTGCTGGCCATCGACGTGCTTGCCACCGAACTGGCGCTGGCCAATCCTGAAGACAATCAAGAGCGTCTGCGGCGGATCAAACTTGCCCTGGACGATTACCGCGGCGGCGACGATCACTTGCCGCTGGGAGACTGACATGAAGTACGACACGCTGATTCGCAACGCTCTGATCATCGACGGCAGCAACGCCCCCGGTTACCCCGCCGACCTGGCGATTCTGAATGGCCGCGTCGAGCGCATCGGCGACTTGCACGACGCCACAGCCACTGAAGAAATCGACGCGGCAGGGAGGGTGCTGGCGCCAGGTTTCATCGATGTGCACACCCACGACGACACGGTGGTGATCCGCCAGCCGCAGATGCTGCCCAAGCTCAGCCAGGGCGTGACCACCGTCATTGTGGGCAACTGCGGGATCAGCGCTTCGCCGGTAAGTTTGAAAGGTGATCCACCCGACCCGATGAACTTGCTCGGGACCTCGGCGGCCTTCGTTTATCCGACCTTCCGCGACTACCGCACGGCGGTCGAGGCGGCGAACACCACATTGAACGTCGCCGCACTGGTGGGCCACACCGCGTTGCGCAGCAATCACCTCGACGACCTGTTCCGCACCGCCACGCCGGATGAAGTCAGTGCGATGCGTGAGCAACTGCGCGAAAGCCTTGAAGCGGGCGCTTTGGGCTTATCCACAGGCCTGGCCTACGCCAGCGCCTTCTCGGCCTCCACCGATGAAGTGATGCAACTGACCGAAGAACTGACCGCGTTCGGTGCGGTGTACACCACCCATTTGCGCAGCGAATTCGAGCCGGTGCTGGAAGCCATGGACGAGGCGTTCAAGATCGGTCGCCATGCGAAGTCACCGGTGATCATTTCCCACCTCAAATGTGCCGGCGCTGGTAACTGGGGGCGGAGTCCGCAACTGTTGGCATCGCTTGAAGAAGCGGCGAAAACCCACCCGGTGGGCTGCGATTGTTATCCCTACGCGGCGAGCTCTTCGACCCTGGACCTCAAGCAAGTCACCGACGCCCATCGCATCACCATCACCTGGTCCACACCACACCCGGAATTGGGCGGTCGCGACCTGCTGGACATTGCTGCGGAATGGAGCGTGCCATTACTCGAAGCTGCTCGCCGACTGCAACCGGCCGGCGCGGTGTATTACGGAATGGACGAGAACGATGTGCGAAGAATCCTCGCGCATCCGCTGTCGATGGTCGGCTCTGACGGACTGCCGGAAGACCCGTTTCCGCATCCGCGGCTGTGGGGCGCATTCCCTCGCGTGCTCGGACATTTCAGTCGCGATGTCGGGCTGTTTCCGCTGCACACGGCGGTGCACAAAATGACCGGATTGTCCGCGGCGCGATTCGGCTTGAAACAGCGCGGCGAAATCCGTGAAGGGCATTGGGCGGACCTGGTGTTGTTCAATCCTGCAACCATTCGCGATGTCGCCGATTTCAGTGACCCGCAACGCGCGGCAGAAGGCATCGACGGCGTGTGGGTCAACGGGGTGTTGAGTTACAGCGAAGGGCAGGCAAACGGCAGAAGGGAAGGGCGGTTTCTGGCGCGGGAAGGGGATTTGCGTGACGGGTTTCAGTAAGCATTTCGAGTGCTGCGTCACAGTGGTGGCACATTGCAATTAAAGAAAGCCCTCGCCAAGCCGAAGCGCTGACACTAGCCCGGCTACACTCTGGGCCTTTCCAGTCTGGGAGCAACTTTATGAGCTGCGGCAAAACCACCCCGATCCTGCGGATTTTCGACGAAAACAAAGCCGTGGAGTTCTACGTCGACTTCCTCGGTTTCAAGATCGACTGGCAGCATCGTTTCGAGTCGGATTTTCCGTTGTACCTGCAAGTGTCCCGTGGCGAATGCGTGCTGCATTTGTCCGAGCACCACGGCGACAGCACACCGGGTTCGGCGCTGCGCATCGAGACCGATGAACTGGAAGCGTTCCAGCAGCAATTACTCGCCAAGGAATACAAGTTTTCGCACCCACAGATCCAGGCCATGCCGTGGGGCAGCCAGGACATGACCATCGCCGACCCGTTCGGCAATCGGTTGGTGTTTACCAATGCGATCAGTGTGTAACGCGGCGGGGTCGAGTCAGATCTGCCTTGGCGCCAGATAGAGCGGTGAATACCAGGCCGGGCGGATCCGAATTATCTGTTGCTTGTCGAAAGCCATCGCGGGCTTGCCCGCGATGGGGTCAGTGATTCAATGCTGACTGAATGTCAGACGCGGAAATGGCTGACCATCATCTGCAACTGATTACCCAACCGTGCCAGTTCAACACTGGACTTGGCCGTTTCGTCGCTGGCCGCGGCGGTCTGTTCGGACACGTCGCGCACATTGATGATGCTGCGGCTGATCTCTTCGGCCACGGCGCTTTGCTGTTCGGCAGCCGCGGCGATCTGCTGGTTCATCGACTGGATGTTGGACACTGTGCGGGTGATGTTTTCCAGTGACACACCGGCCTTGCGGGTCAGGGCGACGCTGCTGTCGGTGAGGGCGCGGCTGTTGTTCATCACCGTCGACACTTGTTGCGTGCCGTTTTGCAGACCCGCCACCAGGCCTTCGATTTCCTCGGTGGATTTCTGCGTGCGCTGGGCCAGGCCACGAACCTCGTCGGCCACCACCGCAAAACCACGACCGGCTTCACCGGCACGGGCGGCTTCGATGGCAGCGTTGAGCGCCAGCAGGTTGGTCTGCTCGGCGACGGCCTTGATCACGTCCATGACGCTGCCGATCTTGTCGCTTTCCTGTTGCAACACGCTCATGGCTTCGGTGGAACGCGCCACTTCGCTGGCCAGGCGTTCGATCTGGGCGATGGCTTCGTTGACCACCTTGTCGCCTTCGCGGGCTTCGCCGTCGGCAGCGGCTGCGGCTTGCGAGGCTTCTTCGGCGTTGCGTGCGACTTCCTGCACGGTGGCCGTCATTTCGTGCATGGCGGTGGCCACCTGATCGGTCTCGATCTTCTGGCTGTTCACGCCGGCGCTGGTCTGCCCGGTCACGGCCGACAGTTCTTCGGCAGCGCTGGCGATCTGGGTCACGCCGTCGCGGATGCCGCTGATCAAGTCGCGCAGGGTCACGCCCATGCGTGCGATGCCTTGCTGCAACACACCGAGTTCATCGCGGCGAGTGACCTTGACGTCCTGAGACAGGTCGCCGCTGGCGATGCGTTCAACCACGGCCAGCGTGTCGCGCAGCGGGCCGGTGATCTGACGGGTGATGATCACGGCGGCAATGACGCCCACCAGCAACGCCAGCAAGGTACTGATCAGTTGCAGGGTGCGGGCCTGTGCGCTTTCGGCGTCACGACGGTCGAGCTGGATCTGATACAGCTGCTCGCTGAGGCTCACGATGGCGCCGCCCTGGTCGGTCATCTCCTTGCGTGCCTGCACCGCATCGACGCTCGCGGTCTTATAGGCCTGCAAAGCGCTGCGGTAATTGTGCAGCGCGGTTTCCAGTTGACGCAGGGCGTCCTGCTGAGAGTCGGCGAAATGCACATTCAGTTGTTTCAGGCTGGCGATGGCCGCGTCCAGTTGGCCGACGGCTTTCTGCTCGGTCTCGGCGTTGGTGGTCGCGGTGTAGCCGCGCACTTCGTAGCGGGCCAGCATGAACGCTTCCTTGGCGGCGGTGATGGCCTGGAATTGTTCGAAGCGCTGATCGCTCAGTGGCATTTGCTGTACGTGGGTGTTGATGGCGTTGATCAGCGAGTACGCGTTTTCCGCATTGGCGCCCATGGCGTCGCGTGCGCTGTTGCCGGTGCGGTAGGCGCTGCGCATTTTGTTCAGGGACGTTTTGTACGCCTCAATCTGCGTGCCTTGCTCTTTGAGCAGCTTGATGTTTTCCGGGCTCTTGAATTTCACCAGCAGCGCTTGTTGCTGAGCGGCAAATGCATCCAGGGTGGTCTGTACATTCTGTGCGGCGGTTTCATCGCCGTTGGTCAGCATGTATTGCAGGCGAACCACACGCAGTTTGGTCAGGCCGGCATTGAGCTGGGTGATGTCGCTCATCCAGTTGCTGCGGTCAATCAAGCCGCCCAGGCTTGTCCAGCCGGTGAGGGCGAGGATGCAGGTCAGTGCCAGGACCAGGCCAAACCCCAGGCCCAGTTTCATGTTCACGCTGATGTTGCCGAACCAGCTATTCATCAAATTCCTCCAGGAACGTTGCGCTTTTTGGTCGTCGGTTGGCTGGAAGATTGTTGTTTTTGGTAGCCAAGGATATGTAGCAGGTCTGTATCGGCAGCAAGCACGAGAGCTGAAAGGATTTTGTTGGAGCGATGTGTAACAAGGTTTTTGAGGGTGAATTAAGCTTTTTTTCACATCGGTTTCACCCCTAGCGGACGCCAGGCTCCCTACCCTCTCGGCATCGAATCAAGGGATGCATGCCGGTGAGGCGGCCTGATGTGGAACTGAGACTGAATCTGTTCGGGGTAACGCGCTCGATTGATCTGAGCCGTTTGACCCGCTATCGAAATACTGCGGTAGTGCTGGCCTCTGTGCTGTTGGTGATTCCGCTGACAGTCTGGCTGTTGCGGCCCGCCGCGGTGCCAGACCTGGCCCACGGCAATGTCGCCGGCGCCCAGGCGTTACTGAGCGGCTGGGCCAAGGGGGACCTGATTGTGCTGGTGCGTCATGTCGAGCGCTGCGATCACTCCAAAGCCGCGTGCCTGAGTGGCAATGACGGCATTACCGATCGCTCCCGCAGTGTCGCGGTGAGTGTCGGTGCGCAGTTCGAACAGTTGGGACTGGAAAAGGCAGACATCTACAACAGCCCGATGATTCGTACCGCACAGACCGCCGGCTATATGTTCAACAAGGTGAGCGCCAATGAAGACTGGCTGATCAGCTGCAAGGGCACGATGCTGCGCGACGCGCTGGCGCACAAAGTGGCAGGTCGCAATCTGATTCTGGTGACTCACAGCGAATGCATGGCGCAGATTGAGAAAGACCTCAAGTTACCGGCTGCCACCCTCGGTTACGGTGCCTCTTTGTTTATCTCCGCCGCCACACCACAAACACCGCAAATGCTCGGTTTCATCGAAGCTTCCGACTGGCGCACGGTGACCTCCCAATGAGTAAGTCCCTACGCTTTTACGGCTTCAATTTCGGTATTCCGCTGGCCTGTGCGGCGATGGTTTTCCTGTTGTTCGACATGACGAAAATCGACATCGCGTTCAGCAATCTGTTTTTTGATCCGGTGACCCAGACGTTTCCGCTCGACCAGGTTCACTTCTTTGAAAAGCTCACCCACAAGTGGGCGCGCATCATTCCGAACTGGACCGGTGAACTCGCGTTGATCGGCGCGATGTTGTCGTTTGTCTGGCCGCTGACCAACCCGCAGAAGCATCCGCGCCTTGGCCGTTTTCTGGTGCGGAGCAAAGCCGCTTCGGTGCTGCGATTTGCCCACGACCATCGTCGGGACTTTCTGTTTGTAGTGTTCGCGTTTGCCATTTGCACCGGTGTGATTCATTTCCTCAAGTCGCACACCAGCGTGTATTGCCCGATTGAAACGACCCTCTACGGCGGAAAAATTGCCCATATGGAGTGGTACAGCAACTTCCAGTTGTTCAGGGAGGCCGGCGATGGCCGCTGCTGGCCGGGCGGGCATGCTTCGGGCGGGTTCACCATGCTTGCGTTGTACTTTGTTGCGCGCCGTTACCGCTGGCGCCATTCGAAAGCGCTGATGTACGGCTCGCTGTTCCTCGGTTTCGTCTACGGCACGACTCGGGTTCTGCAAGGCTGGCATTACATGTCCCACACCCTCTGGGCCGGGATCTTCGTCTGGCTGGCGTGCTTGCTGACCGCGTTGGCTTTTTATGGGCGAGCGCGCCTGGAGTTGCCCGTGCTGCAAAAGCACAAAGAGCCGCTGGTTTTAATCCAGTCGACCAGTGTTTCCTGAAGGCAAAAAAAAGCCCGCGGGAGGGCGGGCAAACCGTAGTTTCTTGAATGAGCGAGGGCAATGTACCGGTTGGCGAGGTGTGTTGGGGTGAAGAAAAATTTATGTGGCGCAATGGCCTTGTGCTGCGAAAGGTTATTGGCTTTTTTATAAACACACCATAAATGCCATGCCACTCCCCCGACGTCACCGTGTGCCTGACATGATGCTCCCACCGCCGCACGCCCAATCCCTCCCGCCGATCCAGCGACGCCCGACCGTCAGGTCCATGATCAGCGTCGGTTGCGACCCCGCGTCAAGCAGCGCACCCCCCGCCGTCAGGCAACGGATCCCGGCCTGAAGTCCGCACACCAGCACGTGTCCCACTTGCAAACTGGACAGATAATCTATGGCCATCAGGCGATGGCGCGTAGCCATGCCTGATGAAAATGCGATCAGCCTGGATCAGGTTTTCATCGTCCGGTGTGGGGGGGCGCCGAGTTATTTCTCGAAAAGTGGTTCCAGAGGCGGTGTCGCCTGAGTCATTGGATGTCGATATGTCATTTATTAATGTCGTCAATAAAATGGCGAATAATCGTTGTCGAGAGCCGTATGGCGGCTCAATGGACAAACTATTGACAGTTCGTCGCCGATCTCACATTATCTGCGCCGCATTAATGGCCTTGCGCCATAAAATCGACGTTGCCGGACAATGCCGACAGAACCTTTGAGATTGAGAAGATGTCGCAGTCTCAGGCGTTAGAGGCTAAGTGCCATCAGCTCGAATCAATGATCTACAGAGTCACCGTTTGGCGGACTTTACATACGAAGTGTCCGTGTGAATCTTCAGGAATAAACTTCATGCTTGATGGGCGAATACTGGTTACCGGCGGTGCAGGATTTATTGGGTCACACCTTGTGGAAGCGTTGCTTGGCAAAGGCTACAAGGTTCGCGTACTGGATAATTTGTCGACCGGAAAGGTCGGTAATCTGCCGGTGGGTAACGCCAATCTGAACCTGGTCGTCGGCGATGTAGCGGACGATGCCGCGGTAGAACAAGCCATGCGTGATTGCACCGCAGTCGTGCACCTGGCGGCGGTGGCCTCGGTACAAGCCTCGGTAGATGATCCGGTCAGCACCCATCAAAGCAACTTCGTTGGCACGCTCAACGTGTGTGAGCACATGATGAAGGCCGGTATCAAGCGCGTGGTATTCGCGTCCAGCGCGGCCATCTACGGCAACAATGGCGAAGGCTCTGCGATCGACGAGGACACCCCCAAGTCCCCGCTCACGCCTTATGCCAGCGACAAACTGGCCAGCGAGTATTACCTGGACTTCTACCGCCGTGAACATGGCCTGGAGCCGGTGGTCCTGAGGTTCTTCAATATCTTCGGCCCGCGCCAGGACCCTTCGTCGCCGTACTCCGGCGTGATCAGCATTTTCACCGAACGGGCCATGGCCCGGCAGCCTGTGGCGATTTTCGGCGACGGTGAACAGACCCGTGACTTTGTCTACGTCCAGGACCTGGTAAGCATCCTCGTCCAGGCCGTGGAAGCCAACGAACCGAGCCCCGGCGCGTTGAATGTCGGGCTCAGTCGTTCCACCAGCCTCAACGATCTGATCACTGAACTGGGGAACGCCACCGGCAACCCTCTGACGGTGACTTATCAGGCGCCGCGTCAAGGCGATATTCGCCATTCACGCGCTAATAACGCTCGCCTGCTCGAGCGTTTTACGCTGGCGACACCGACCTCCATTGGTGACGGTTTAGCACAGCTTTTGCGCAGTTTGTAACCCGCCCGTTCCACCCATTGGTGTGCAGGCAGTCTCGGTCCAGTTCCTTTCAAGAGTGAATTATGGAAATCGTTTTTCGCAGGACGCGTGTCCGCTTAGTCGCCAGGCGTCTATTCGCTGCCGTGGCACTCTTCGTGAGCGGACCAGCCGTCCAGGCTGCAGCGGTACAGTCTCCATCCAGTGTGGCTTTCTGGTATGCCGAACAGCCACCGCTGTCTGAACTGGCTCAGTTCGAATGGTCTGTAGTCGAGCCGGGTCACATGACGGCCAACGATGTCAAAACCTTGCGCAAATTAGGCAGCCAGCCGTTTGCATATGTGTCCGTCGGCGAGTTCGATGGCAACAAGGCTGAAATCGACAAGGCGGGGCTGGGCAAGGCGGTCACGTCGGTGCGAAACGACTCCTGGGACAGTCAGGTCATGGACCTCACTGCGCCAGCCTGGCGGGAGCACTTGCTCGGCCGCGCCAAAGCGCTGCAAGCGCAAGGGTATGCCGGTCTGTTTCTGGACACCCTCGACAGTTTTCAGTTATTGCCAGAAGCGTCGCAGCAAGCCCAGCGTGTTGCCCTTGCCAGTTTCCTGCGCGAACTGCACAGCCGTCAGCCAACGCTGAAGCTGTTTTTCAATCGTGGATTTGAAGTGTTGCCCGAGCTTGATGGCGTGGCGGCAGCAGTGGCTTTTGAATCCCTGTACGCCGGCTGGGATCCTGCCGCCAAGCGTTATCGGCCGGTCCCGGAAGCTGATCGCCAGTGGCTGATGGGTGAGTTGCAACCCCTGCGCGCCAAAGGCATACCGCTGGTTGCGATCGACTATCTGCCGCCGGAGCGTCGTGAAGAAGCACGCAAGCTGGCCAAACGCCTGCGCGATGAGGGTTTCATTCCCTTCATCAGCACGCCTGAATTGGACTCGATGGGTATCAGTAACATCGAAGTCCAGCCGCGGCGGATCGCAATGATCTACGATCCGCGTGAAGATGAACTGACCAGCAACGCCGGCCACACAATGCTCGGCGGTCTGATCGAATACCTGGGATACCGGGTTGATTACCTGGCTGTGGACAGCTTGCCGGAGCATCGTTTCAGCGGTCTGTACGCGGGCATTATCACCTGGATGGCCAGTGGTACTCCGCAGGACAGCGCCGGGTTCAACCGTTGGCTCAACAAGCGCCTCGACGAGAAGGTGCCGTTAGCGTTTTTCGCCAGCCTGCCAATTGAAGACAAAGTGTTGCTCAAGCGTCTGGGGTTGAATCTGTCCAGCCCGCCGGGCACTCAAACCTTGAACATCACTTATCAGGACAAGTCGTTGATCGGGGCCTTCGAAGCACCGGTACAAGCCCGATCCCGCGACCTGAGCGCTATTTCCGTACTGCCCCAGGGGCCAAAACCCGCGCTGTTGCTGACGGGCAAAAACGGCCAGACGTTCGCGCCGGTGGCGGTTGGCGAGTGGGGCGGTCTGGCACTTTCTCCGTATGTCCTGGAAACGAACAGCGAACGCAGCCGCTGGATCATCGACCCGTTCGCCTTTCTCCAGGCGGCCCTGCACTTGCCGGAGCAGCCTCGTCCGGACACCACCACGGAAAACGGTCGGCGAATCGCGACGGTGCATATCGATGGCGATGGTTTCCCTTCGCGCGCCGAAGTGCGTGGTTCGCCGTATGCCGGCAAGCAAGTGCTCGACGATTTCATTCGGCCCAACCCGTTTCTGACCTCGGTATCGATCATTGAGGGGGAGATTTCGCCGCGCGGCATGTTCCCGCATCTGGCTCGTGAGCTGGAGCCGATTGCGCGTGAGTTGTTCGCCAGCCCTAAAGTCGAAGTCGCCACGCACACCTTCAGCCATCCGTTTTTCATGCAACCGGAACAAGCCCGGAAACGGGAGGACTTTAACCCTGAATACGGCTTGAAAATGGCCATCCCGGGTTATGACACGATCGATTTTCGCCGCGAGATCTTCGGTTCGCGCGACTACATCAACCAACGTCTCACCACCCCGGAAAAACCGGTAAAGATGGTCTTCTGGCCGGGCGATGCCTTGCCGTCGGCAGCCACCATAAAACTGGCCTACGACGCTGGCCTGAAAAACGTCAACGGCGCCTCGACCATGCTGACCAAGGCCAAGCCATCGCTGACCGGGTTGTATCCGCTGTTGCGTCCCACCGAAGGTGGCTTGCAGTACTACGCGCCGATCATCAATGAGAACGTCTACACCAATCTCTGGAAAGGCCCGTATTACGGCTTCCGCGAAGTGATCGAGACCTTTGAACTGACCGACAGCCCGCGCCGATTGCGCGGTCTGCACCTCTATTACCACTTCTACTCGGGCACCAAGCAGGCCTCGATCAAAGCCATGAACGACATCTATGCGTTCATGAAAGACCAGCAGCCGATGTCATTGTGGATGAGCGATTACATCGATCGGTTGCACGGCCTGTACCAGTCGAGTCTGGCGCGTACGGCCGAAGGCGCCTGGCAGGTTCGAGGGATGGATGCATTGCGCACTGTGCGGCTTGACCCGCAAATGGGTTGGCCGGATCTGCTGCGCTCCCAAGGTGTCGCCGGGGTGCGTGATTTGCCTCAGGGACGCTATGTGCATTTGAGCAGTGACCAGGCGCTGTTGGTCTTGCGTCCTGACCGGGATGACAGACCTGCGCTGGAGGAGGCCAATCTGCCGTTGGTGGACTGGCGTTATCTGGATGATCGGCGCGTGAGCTTTTCGTTTGCCGGAGAATTCGATCTGAGCTTCTCGGTTCGCTCCTCGAGCGCTTGCCGGGTGGAAGTGGATGGCCAGCGTTTCACGGGCAAGGCATCCGCCGGTCTGTGGACTTTTCAGTTACCCATGAAGCAGGTGAGTAATGCTCAACTCCTCTGCAACTAACTCCTCGGTAACTAAAAGCGGCCGTCTGCTCAATCCCTGGGCATTGGCGGCGGTAGCGGTCGCAGTGGGGGGAATACTGTGGGCGACTTTCCAGCGTGAGGAAGTGTTCCAGCCCGATGGTCGAGAGCCGGATGCAGTGTCGGCCAACTATGCCGAGTTGCTGCTGGCGGCCCACCCGTCGGACGACCACCTGCGCCTGCAACTGGTCGATCTGTTGATTCGTCTCGGTGACTACACGAAGGCGCGCCAGTATCTGGAGAGTTGGCCTGATCCTGCGCCGGAGGTACAGGCGTACTACCGGCTTGAGCTGGATACATTGGTGGCGGTGAACAGCGAAGATCCTGCTGTGCGGCTGGCGCTGGTGGAGCGGCTCAAAAGCTTGGACCATCGCAAGTTGTCACTGCCGCAATTACAGAACCTGGCCCGCCTGGCGTTGTCGTTGCAGGCACCCGCCATGGCGGCCAGCGTCTATGAAGAAATCGCCGACCGTGACCCCACGCTGCGTACCGAGGCGTTGAGGTCTGCTGCCCAGTGGCATTTGGCGGGCGAGCAGCCGGGCCTGGCGGCAGACATCTATCTGCGGCTGAAAAGAGACAGCGTGCAGCCCGCTGAACGTCGAGAGTTTGCCCAATTGGCGTTCAACAGTCTGCTGGCTGATGGTCGCGGCGAACAGGCAACGCAAGTACTGGCCGATGAACTCGGTGGGCTCAAGGATCCGCAAGGCGATTCGGTCTGGCTGGAGCAGGGCGTTGACGTCGCGGTTGCGAACAACCGCTTCGACCTGGCTCAGCTGTTCCTCGAGCAGTGGCGCGTTTTTCAGCCGGACAATACGCAACGCCTCAGAAAAGAATTCAGCCTGCGTCTGGCATTGAACGAACTCAACGGCGCGTGGGAGAGCGGCCAGCAATTGCTCGTCAGTTTTCCCGATGAGCAGGCATTGCTGGAACAAATGGCGCACCTGGGCGAATGGCGTGGCGACAACCGCGCGGCACTGGATTACTGGATTCGTTTGCTCGAGCTCAACGAAACGGCGCCAGTCCGTGAGCACGCCTGGCGTCTGGCAAGCCAGGAGTTCGATTTTGACCGGTCGATTCCATTGCTTGAAGAAATCATGGACCAGCGAGCGCTGACCGACATCGAGCTGGATGCCCTGATCTATGGCCATGAGTCGCGGGGTACACCGCAGCAGGCCGAATCATGGCTGCGCCAATACCTACGCAAATACCCGGCCCATCGTCTGGCCTGGACACGATTGCTGCAAAATCTTGAAAACACCGGGCAGTTTGCGAAAAAGACCGAGGTTTATCAGGACATGTCGAAACGTTTCACGCTGACTGGCGCCGAACGGGTCGAATGGGCTCATACCTACCTTCTGCTGTTTGACAATCGCCAGGCCTGGGAAGTCGTTAAGGCGAATGACCCCGCCATCTCCGATCAGGATTACTGGCGTGTGCGGGCCTTCCTGGCCTGGGAGCTGGAGCGTGACGATGAGTTGCAGTTGTCCATGGAGAAACTGCTGACCCTCAAAGGTGCGCTGGACAGTAACGAGGAGACTCAGTTGATCTCCAGTTATCGCATCAGCAATCCACAGCGCGCGCTGCAATTGACCGTGGCCAGTTGGGAGCGCACCCACAATCCGCTGCGGCTGGTCGACGCGCTGCTGATGGCTCAGGAGTTGGAGGATTGGCCACTGGTAGAGACGTTGCTCAAGGACGCCAGCCAGAATCCGGAGATTGACGAGCAGGCTCAGGTGCTGGCGGTGCGCGCCGCCCTGGCCGTGCAGCAGGGGCAATACGAAGAGGCAGAGCGCTTGTACCTGTCGGGTTTATCGCGTTATCCCAATGACAATCTGTTTCGCGAGCGTCTGATGTGGCTTTACATCGACCGAGGTAACACGGCGGCGCTCAAGCCGCTGCTGACCCGGTGGCGGAGTCAGGCGCGGAACGACCAGACCCTTTGGCTGGCGTTTGCCAGTGCCAGCCAGATATTCGGTCGCGACAGCGAAGCGTTGGCCTGGTATCGCATGTACCTCAAGAACAACTCGCAGGATTGGCTGGTTCAGGCGGCTTATGCCGATGCGCTTTACAGCGCCGGGTATCAGGATGCGGCCCAGCGTCTGCGCTTGAAGCTGTTGCGCAGCCCAGAGGGTGAAAACCTTCAGCCATCGTCTCAGCGCTACACGACCTGGCTGCGCCTGATGGCCAGCAGTTATTCGCCACGGGCGGCACAGCGAGAAGTGTTGAAGTGGAAAGATGGTTCGCCGGCCATGTTGCAATTATGGTTCGAACGCCTGTTGGCGCGTCTGGATGCGACAAACCAGGAGGCGCAAAAAGACGAGTGGCTGGCGTGGGCGCAGAGCCAGGGCCTGAAGGTCGAGCGTTACGAGCAGATTCAACAGGCCCTGCGCAGCCGTAACAAAGCCCAGGTCGAAACACTGTTGGCCGGTAGCGATCTGAACCCGGCCCAGCGGGCCCAGGCTTTGACCCGTCTGGGGCGTCTGGGTGAAGCTCTCGACACCAGCCTCTCTGCGCTGGGTGACGATCAGCCTGCCGACGTGCGTGAGCAACTGCGCAATCAGGCGGTAGAACTGCAGGAGCGCACGCCTCAGGGTATGTTGTTGTCCTGGCAGGCGCAGAACTTCGGCGGTGTGCAATTTGATGCCCCGACGTTGCAGATCGCGCACAACCTGGGTGATCACTGGTACGCCGATCTCGAATTGGAACAGGGTTCGTACAACGACGAAGATATCGAGTCATCCAAGCTCGGCCAGGAGCGTAACGCCGCCCTGACCCTGCAACGCTCGGTTGAAGACGGCAGTTACAAACTGTTCGCCGACACCAGTCAGCGCAAGGACGATGACCGTAATGGCCTGGGGCTGTCGCGCACCTGGGAATTGGGCGTGAGTGATGAACTGGAAACGGGTGTGGGCTGGCATCGCAAGAGCGAGGACAGCGGGCTGATGCGCGCTTTCGGTCAGCAGGACAGCGTTTGGCTGGGCGGTCGTCACAGCCTGACGGCCCGCGACCAGCTCAGTTGGGAAGTCTCGCAGCGTTCGTTTTCAACGCGGGCGGGCGACAGCCTCGGCGATGGTCACGCCCTGAAAATGGAGTTGAACCACACGCTGGAGTTCGCCGGTCCCAACTGGACCGTGCGCAGCGGTGTCGACTATCAGAAAAACCGGGTCAAGAACACCAATCTGGACTACCTGTCGAGTAACTATGGCGGCGCGATAAAACAGTTGGCGCCTGAAGTGGTCATCGATGAGGACACCGGTTTGCCCGAGCCGATCGATCCACTCGACATCGAAACGGTCACCGCCAAGGACCTGCTGCAAAGCCGCTACGGCCAACTGTATGTCGGCAGCACCTGGCGTCGCGGTATACCGGGCGCGCTGGTGCGCACCAAGCCGCAATACACCTGGCTGGTGGACGCGACGGCCGGTTGGCAATGGACCGATCAAACCTTCAATTACGGCCTCAACACCGGCATCGGTTTTGAAGTGCTGGGTGACGACGAACTGGCCCTGACCATCGGTTACCAGTCCGCGCCACAAGGCGGGGATGGTAAATCGGGCGGAACACTGGGTGTGAGCTACGGCGTGCGGTTTGGACGCTGATCATGGAATGTCTACGGAGAAAAACTATGCAAGCAATTCGTAATCTGGGCCTGGCCCTCGCCGTCCTGTTCGTCGCCGGTTGCGCCAGCTTCACCGATGAATCCAGCCCGAACCTGCCGCGCAACGCGCAATGGGGCATCGTGCCGATGGTCAACTATTCGCAGACGCCGCAGGCCGGTGAGCGCAGCGAGCAGATCCTGCTCAGTGTCCTCAGCAGTCACGGTCTGCAACCCCAGGTTTACCCGGCCAGCACCCAGGGCGAACAAGCGCTGATGGATGACAACGAGCGTCTGGCCGGAGCCCTGGAATGGGCGCGCGAGCAGAAACTCGATTATGTGATCGCCGGCAGCGTGGAAGAGTGGCAGTACAAGAACGGTCTGGACGGCGAGCCGGCGGTGGGCATCAGCCTGCGCGTACTCGAAGGCAGCAGCGGTCGCGTACTCTGGAGCAAGAGTGGCGCACGTGCCGGTTGGTCCCGTGAAAGCCTCGCGGGCACCGCTCAAACGGTGCTCGACAAACTTGTCGGCGCCCTTCGGTTCGAGTGATTGCAATGAATTCTCCCCACATGGATTACAGCCTGGCGCCTCAAGCCAGCGGCCCGGTGTCTTGGCTGGAAACGTTTCTGGTCACCGGCGCGGCGATCGGCCTGGGCTTGTGGCTGACCCCTGAAGACCCGTTGCAGGTACACGGCGGGTTCCCCTGGCCGATTCTGGCGCCGCTGTTGTTGGGCGTGCGTTACGGTTTTGTGCGTGGTCTGTTCAGCGCCAGCCTGTTGGTCCTGGCGATGTTTGCCCTGCGCTACAGCGGTCTTGAAGGCTACGCCCGGATCGATCCGTCATTCATTGTCGGCGTGCTGGTTTGCGGGATGCTGGTGGGTGAGGTTCGCGATCTGTGGATGCGGCGTCTGGAGCGGCTGCAGATGGCCAACGAATATCGTCAGTACCGTCTCGACGAGTTCACCCGGTCGCACCAGATTCTGCGGGTCTCCCACGACTTGCTCGAACAGCGCGTGGCCGGTAGCGACCAGAGCCTGCGCAGCTCCTTGCTGGGCTTGCGCGAAAAGTTGAGGGTGATGCCGGACGCGGGCGATGCATTGATCGCGCTGGCAGATCCGATCGTGGCGATGCTTGGGCAATACGGTGCATTGCGCGTGGCCGGTCTGTACCGCGTTGACGAGCGTGAAGAAAATGTCTTGCCTGACGCGTTGGCAACGATCGGCGTGATGGGGCCGTTGGGCACCGAGGACGGCCTGGTCAAGCTCTGCCTGGAGCGCGGCGAACTGGTGAGCGTACGTCAGGAGTTGATCGATTCCGGCACCTCGGCGCAGTTCTCGTCGTTGCAGGCGTGCATCCCGTTGATCGATGCCGAGGGTCGTCTGCTGGCAATTCTGGCGGTTCGGCAGATGCCGTTCTTTGCCTTCCAGGATCGCACCCTGAGCCTGTTGGCGCTGCTCGCCGGGCACATCGCCGACCTGTTGCGCCGTGACCCGCAAGTGCTGCAACTGCCCGACGCCGATGCGCAGCAGTTCACCCTGCAGCTCAAACGCTCGCTGGTGGATGTCGAGAAACACAAATTGCCGGCCGGTTTGTTTGCCTTTGAAATGACCCGCCCCAACGACGAGCTGACGCGTCTGCTGGAACGCAGCCAGCGCGGCCTCGATTTGCACTTGCCGGCGCGCAACAATCGCGATCATCAACTGTTGCTGGTGCTCTTGCCGTTGACCAGTCCGCAGGGCACCGAAGGTTATCTGGCGCGGATCAGCCTGTTGTTGCATGAGCACTTTGGTATTGAAAGTGACATGGCGAGCCTGGGTGTGCGGGTGATGCCTTTCAATCTGGAGCCTGGCTGTGAACGCGACGGGCTGCGTAATTTCCTGTTCAACGAGTGTGGCCTGAATGATCAGCAAGTGGCTGTTTAGCGGAGCCTTGTTGTTTGAGGCGGGCAGTTGGGCCAGTTTGTGGCTCGCGGCGCCCGAGTTGCAACAATTGCTGGTATTCACCCTCAGCCATGGTCTGGCATGCGTGCTGCTGTGCGCCGCGGTGTGGCTGTTGTTGCCGGCACGCTACCGTGCGCCGTTGCCCTGGAGCCCGCTGTTCATTTTCAGCCTGGCGTTCTTTGTGCCGGTGATCGGCATGGTCGGTGTGGTCGTGTCGATCTTTCCAGCCCTGTACCTGCCGCGCAAACGCGACAAACAAGCCTGGCAGGCTGTCGGTATTCCGAGCCTGCCGTATCGCGCGCAGCTGCAATTGCATTCGCCGATCTTTGCCGACGGCGGTTTGCAGGATGTGCTGCGCCATGCGCCCGATCCGGACCAGCGTCTGGCCGCATTGCTGGCCACGCGACGCATGCCGGGCAAGGAAGCGGTGCCGATCCTCAAACTGGCGCTGGGTGATCCCAGCGACGACGTGCGGCTACTGGCGTACTCGATGCTCGACAAGCAGGAAAGCGACATCAACCTGCGCATCCAGATCGCCCTCGGGCAACTCAGCGGCGCCAATGCCAAAACCGCGGGTGCGCTGCATGGCACGCTGGCGCGCTGGTATTGGGAGCTGGCGTACCTCGGCCTGGCGCAAGGCAGTGTGCTCGAGCACGTGCTCGACCAGGCCAGCGAACACGCCGAGCAAGGGCTTGAAGCGGGCGAGGGCGGCGAGCTGTTCTTGCTGGCCGGACGCATTGCGCTGGAGCGCGGTGATATCGAGCGCGCCGAAGTGCTCTTGCATCAGGCCCAGGACAACGGCATGGGCGCAGCGCAGGTTCTGCCGTTCCGCGCTGAACTGGCGTTCGAGGCCGGTCGTTATCACGAAATTCCCGGGTTGCTCGAGAAACTGCCCGAGAAAACCCGTCAGCGGCCACCGTTCGCTGAACTGGTGAGGAGCTGGTCATGAATCACAAGGAAGCGGCGCCGACGGCCGACATCTGTCTGCTGCTCGAAGGCACCTGGCCTTACGTGCGCGGCGGCGTGTCGAGCTGGATTCATCAGATGATTCTCGGCCTGCCGGAGCTGACCTTCTCGGTGATGTTCATCGGCGGCCAGCGTTCGGCCTACCCGTCGCGACGCTATGAAGTCCCTTCGAATGTGCTGCACATCGAAGAGGTGTTTCTCGAGGATGCGACCCATCCGGCCAACACGCGCGGAACGCCGCGAGAGGCCGACCCGCAGCAGTTGCTGGACCTGTATCGCTTCCTGCACCACCCGGATGCGCCGGAGCCTGAGCTGGGCGAACGCCTGCTCGACTGCATCGCGCAGGGCCGCATGACCCTCGACGACGTGCTGCGCAGCCGCGCCAGCTGGGAAGCGTTGAGCGAAGGGTATCGGCTGCATTGCGCCGACCCCTCCTTCGTCAATTATTTCTGGACCCTGCGTTCGATGCAGTCGCCGTTGCTGATGCTCGCCGAAGCGTCGCGGAAAATGCCGCGAGCACGGATGCTGCATTCGATTTCCACCGGTTACGCCGGGCTGCTGGGGTGCATTCTCAAGCAACGCTGGAACTGCACCTACCTGCTCAGCGAGCACGGGATTTACACCAAGGAACGCAAGATCGACCTGGCCCAGGCCAGCTGGATCGCCGAGAGTTCCGGCCAGGCGCTCAATCGCAGCCTCGACGCCGGCTCGGGTTACATCCGCACGTTGTGGATACGCTTCTTCGAACGCATTGGCCAGCTGACTTACAACAGCGCCGACAACATCATCGCGTTGTATGACGGCAACCGTCAGCGGCAGATCAAGGACGGCGCCGACCCGGCCCGCACGCAGGTCATTCCGAACGGCATCGACCTGCCGCAGTGGACCGCGGCACTGGAGTCCCGTGCGCCCGGTATCACACCCGTGGTGGGCTTGATCGGGCGTGTGGTGCCGATCAAGGACGTGAAAACCTTCCTGCGGGCCATGCGCGGTGTGATCAGCGCCATGCCGGAGGCCGAAGGCTGGATCGTCGGTCCCGAAGAGGAAGACCCGGAATACGTCAGCGAATGCCGCAGCCTGATGGCCAGCCTGGGGCTGGAGGGCAAGGTGCATTTCCTGGGCTTCCAGCGCATCCAGGACATCCTGCCGAAACTCGGCCTGATGGTGCTGACCTCGATCAGCGAGGCGCAACCACTGGTGATCCTCGAAGCCTGGGCCGCCGGTACGCCGGTGGTCAGCAGTGATGTGGGCTCGTGTCGTGAATTGATCGAAGGCGGCAGCGCCGAGGACCGCGACCTCGGCCTGGCCGGCAAAGTGGTGGCGATTGCCGATCCACAAGCCACCTGCGCCGCGATCCTCGAACTGCTGCGCAGCCCGCAACGCTGGCAGGCCGCACAGGCCAGCGGCTTGTTGCGGGTCAATCGTTATTACACGGAAGCCTTGATGCTGCAGCGTTATCGCGACTTGTATCAAGCAGCCATGGAGAACAGTTAAATGGCCGGCATTGGCTTCGAACTGCGCAAGATCCTTTCGCGCGACTCCTACACCGCGACCTTACACGCTTATGTGTATGCCGGCCTGATCAGCTCCGGGCCCTGGGTGTTATCGATCATCAGCGTGATGCTGGTGGGGATCATCAGTCTGGGGCTTGTGATACCCAACACGCTGGTGGGGCAGTTTCTGGTGACGGTGACCTACCTGATGGCCACCTCGCTGATTCTCACGGGAGGCTTGCAGCTGTTTTTCACCCGGTTCGTGTCCGACCGTTTGTTCGAGCACAAATACGAACAGATCCTGCCCAACTTGCTGGGCATCCTGTTGCTGGTCACGCTCGCGGCCGGCGTGCTGGGCATCATCGTGCTGGCCGTGTTGTTCGATCAACCACTGATCTACCGGGTGCTGGTGCTGTCGAATTTCGTGGTGCTGTGCAACTTGTGGCTGGTGATCATCTTCCTGTCGGGGATGAAGGCCTATAACCGCATTCTGCTGGTGATGCTGGTGGGCTACACGTTGATGGTGGCAAGCGCCTATGTGCTGGCTTTCCTGCAGATACCGGGCCTGCTGCTGGCACTGTTGATCGGGCACAGCACGCTGCTGTTCCTGTTCCTCTATGACATCTTGCGCGAGTACCGTGCGGAGAAACTGATCGCCTTCGATTTCCTTGATCGTCGCCACGTCTTTCTCAGCCTGCTCGCCACCGGTTTCTTCTACAACTTCGGTATCTGGATCGACAAGTTCCTGTTCTGGTTCAACCCCGGCACCTCGAACATCGTCATCGGTCCGCTGCGTGCGTCGATCCTGTATGACCTGCCGATCTTCCTTGCCTACCTGGCGATCATCCCGGGGATGGCGGTGTTCCTAGTGCGCATCGAAACCGATTTCGCCGAATGGTATGACCGTCTGTTCCGGGCGATCCGCGAGGGCGAAACCCTGCAGCACATCGGTTCGCTGAAAACCGAGATGACCTTGTCGATCCGTCAGGGGCTGCTGGAAATCTGCAAGGTGCAGGGGCTGACGGTGGTGCTGCTGTTCCTGTTCGCGCCGCGTCTGCTGGATTGGCTGGGTATTTCCAGCTACTACCTGCCGTTGTTCTACATCGACCTGATCGGCGTCAGTATCCAGGTGGTGTTCATGGCGTTGCTCAACGTGTTCTTCTACCTGGACAAGCGCACCGTGGTGCTGGAATTGTGTGTGCTGTTCGCGGTGTTGAACGGGGCGCTGACGATGTTGAGCATGTACCTTGGCCCAAGCTTCTTTGGCTACGGGTTCACCCTGTCGTTGCTGGTCTGTGTGCTGCTGGGGCTGCACCGACTGTCCACGGCGCTGGAAGACCTGGAGTACGACACGTTCATGCTGTCATCGCGCTGACCGGTTGTTGCCGGTATAAAAAAGGCACTGGCGATCATCGCCCAGTGCCTTTTTTTTCGCCTGATGGCTTCCGACTGACGTCACTTGAAAGGCCAGGTTGCGCTGCTAACCTTGATCATTCGGAGCTGCCGACGACAGACGATCTGTTCCGGGCTACTTCTTGATGCGAGTGCCACTCGATCGATCAAGCCGTCCCCGCCCCCTCCCATCGACTCCTGCGATATCTCCGACACGTGTCTTTCGATAGCGCTCTGGAGATGCCACATGAAACTACAGTTGCTGAGTTCTGCGCTCATGCTCGCCGCAATGGCGACGGCCAGTCTGACCTTCGCCGGTGAGACGGCCCCAGCCACCCCCTCGAAATCTGCCACCCCCGCCGTCAAACAGGAGATCAAACTCACGCGTGTCACGCCCGAGTACTGGCGCGTCACGTTCCACAATCCGCCGTACAACATCTACGGCCCGGAAACCATGCCGCAATTGAACGAGGTCATCACCGCGCTCGAGACTGATCCGAAGGTCAAGGTGGTGGTGTTCGACAGCGATGTTCCGGATTTTTTCCTTACCCACTATGACTTCGTGCCGCCACTGACGGACACGACGAGCCTCCCCAACGGCCCCACCGGCTTGCCTCCGCTGCCGGACATGCTGGTTCGCCTGAGCAAGGCGCCGGTCGTATCGATTGTGTCGATTCGCGGTCGCGCCACCGGTGTCGGCAGTGAGCTGTCACTGGCCAGCGACATGCGCTTTGCCAGTCGCGAAAAGGCCATCCTGTCGCAATGGGAGATCGGCGCTGCCCTGGTGCCAGGCGGTGGCCCCATGGCTCGATTGCCGCGGCTGATGGGGCGTGGGCGCGCACTGGAAGTGCTGTTGACCGGTAACGACATCGATGGCGACCTGGCTGAACGCTATGGCTACGTCAATCGTGCGCTGCCCGACGCCGAACTCGACGCGTTCGTCGACACCATGGCCCGCCGAATTGCCCGGTTCGACAAACAGTCGATCACCGACATCAAACGCCTCGTCGACGCTTCAAGCCTGCCACCGAACGACGCCATCGCTGCCGAATGGGACGGGTTCATCGGCTCGGTGAAACGTCCGGCGGCACAGCAACGGATCAAACAGTTGATGGAGCTTGGCTTGCAGAAGAATGCGGATGTTGAAAAGCGCCTGGCGCATCACACGGGCACTCTCGGGGACTGATCAAAAAGACCCTCACCTATCAGGAGTTACTGTCATGAGCACTGCACTGGAAACCGTTCTGTACACCGCAAAAACCCACACTGTCGGCGGCCGCACGGGCACCGGAAAATCCAGCGATGGCGAGCTGGACGTGAAATTCAGCTCACCGGGCTCGGGCAAACCGGGGACCAATCCGGAGCAGCTGTTTGCACTGGGGTATTCAGCCTGCTTTATCGGTGCAATCCAGGTGGCGGCGGGCAA
This sequence comes from Pseudomonas sp. IT-P171, assembly GCF_949767765.1. Taxonomy (NCBI): domain Bacteria; kingdom Pseudomonadati; phylum Pseudomonadota; class Gammaproteobacteria; order Pseudomonadales; family Pseudomonadaceae; genus Pseudomonas; species Pseudomonas sp. IT-P171. The sequence continues at coordinate 11,208 of NZ_CATKQN010000015.1, read as the reverse complement.
AATGAAAATCAAACTACCGGAAGACACATCGGTGGACGCCGAAGTGGACCTGGGCAAAACCGGTGGTGGGGATTTTCAGTTGGCGGTCAGGCTCAACGTCAACATTCCCGGCCTGGAGGAGGGCGTGAAACGGGAATTGGCAGAGGCTGCGCATCAGATCTGCCCGTATTCGCGGATGACGCGGGGGCATGTGGCAGTGGAGTTGAAAGTCGTTTGATCGCCGGATAAAAAATCAAGGCAAAAAAAAGCCGTGAAGCTTCGATTTCTCGATGCTTTACGGCTTGGTTTTACTGACTCAGGCAGGCCATGGCCTTGGTGATAAGGTGGCGCGATTGAGTCCTCCCACTCTGGTGATCAAGTCAGACGGGGCCAGCACAAATTGTTCGTTGTTAACCAATACGCCTACAACTTGAACGTATCTACGACGTTTCTGAGTCGCCCAGCTTCTGAATCCAATGCTGCACAGGCTCTGAGGGTAGAGCCCAGATTGTCAGTGGTCTGGCGATTCAACTGGCTGATCTCATGCACATCCCTTGTCAGTTGATCGACGGCTGTTGTTTGCTCTTCAGTCGCGGCAGCGACCGTAAGGCACATCTCATCGATCTCACCGATTTTCGAGACGACGTTCACAAGGCTGGCCCCAGCCTGTTTCGCGACGAGCACGCTTTGGCTGCCGATTTCATTGCTGTGCAGCATGGTTCGGGAAGCCTGGGCGCCGCCGGCCTGTAACGCTTCGATGACCTGGCGAATTTCTTCGGTCGCATTCTGGGTATGGTGGGCAAGGTTTCTCACTTCGTCCGCCACGACGGCAAAGCCGCGTCCCGCCTCTCCGGCTCTGGCCGCCTCGATAGCCGCATTCAGGGCCAGCAGATTGGTCTTTGCGGAAATCGTCGAAATGACCTCCAGGACTGTTCCGATGTTGATGGTTTTGGCGTTGAGGTCTTCGATCTGCGAGCGGGTCAGTTCGATATTTGCCTGCAGGTCGCTCATGGCTGTGACTGTGTTCTCGACCAGTTCGCAGGTCGACTCGATCTGCAACCTGGCGCTGGAAGCACCTTTGGACGCCGCCGAGGCGCTGGAAGCGATCTCCTGCGCCGCTGCACCCAACTGTTCGATTGCGGCAGCCACGCTCGTGGTGTAACCCGACTGGTGTTCCGACTTTTCCACCGAGGAGTCGGACGCCGACAGTACCCGCCGCGTCGCTTCACCCAAGGCATCCGTCGTCGAGGATACTTCGCTGATAGAAGCGTGGATACGATCGCTGAAGCGGTTGAAGCTCATGGCCAGTTGCCCGAATTCGTCCTTCGACAGGATCGACAATCTACGGGTCAAGTCGGCATCGCCTTGGGCGATATCTTCCATCGCGTGGCTGATCGAATGCAGGGGCCTCATCAGCACGCGAATCAGCAGCCCGAGCAGCAGCAAAGTGGCCAGGCCCGCAACCGCCGTCGCGATGATCGCGGAGTTGCGGAACGCGGAGACACTGGCCAGGGCCGCTTGTTTGTCGAGCACGATACCGATGTACCAATCCTGCGAAGGCAGGCCGTTGACCGGTGAGAACAGGGTGAATTTGCTGCCATCAACCGACGTGGCTTCGACCAGCCGGTCGCTCAGGGTCAAGGTGTTGCCCGGAAACAGATCGGCCACGCTTTTACCTATCAGCGCCTGGTCAGGGTGAACCAGGATCTTGCCCTCCTTGCTCACCAGAAAGGCGTAGCCGTTGCCATCGAACGCCTGGGCATTGAGTGTTTGCGAGATCGTTTCGATTTTCAGGCTGGCGCCCAGTACCCCGAGTGTTTGCTGCCCGGAAGGGATGGCGACCGCCTGGGTAATGATCCGGTAATCGATCCCTGCGCCTACGTAAGGTTCGGTCATCGCGGCTCCGTTGGCGATGGCGTCCTTGTACCACTGGCGCTGTCGGGCGTCGTAGTCCGCAGGCATTTCCCGTGGCGGATAGATCTGAAACTTGCCGTCACGGGTGCCGGCATACGTGGCAATGAACTGCTCCATCAGCACTTGGTTTTGTAATGTGGCCAGGACGTTTTCGGCCGTAGGGTTGTGCCCGATAAACTCGGCGACGCTTTTCATCAGAATCAGCCGGCCGGTCAGCCAGCTCTGGATGTCATGCGCCATGGAGGCGGCGAGGGCGCGTGTGTTTTGTTCGATTTTCTGCGCGTTGTCTTCGCGCAGGCGAATGTCATTCAACACGGAAAATGCGCAAAACACCGTCATGATCACCAAGGAGGCGATCAGCAATATCTTCTGATTAAATTTGAGATGTCCCATCGTTCACTCTCCGGGTTTGAATCGGTACACCACGTATTCAGGCTGAGGATTCCGGGGTTGGATTATCAACCCCGGGACCTTGTTACTTGCGAACGCAATTGCCTCCTTGTAAAAACGGAGCTGTCAGTTATCCGAAGTTTGCTTTGTTGTACCTGTTAAAACATCGCGTCAGGATAAAAGCGCCCCTGCGGCAGCCAATTTCATGGCGAGCCAGATACTTTGACTTGCGCTATTGATTGGTAAATTTGTAAGGCGTCCAGCACAGGTTGTGGCTGAAAGTTGTCTGGGTGTTTTGCCGTTACCACAATGCCAAGGTGTAACTAAGGATCAGGCGTGTTTCATCCAGATCATTACCAAAGTTTGACCTGACGGTTGCGTTTCTGACTTTCAGTCCGACGTTTTTCAGCGAGCCTGACTGTATGACATAACCAATGTCGGTGTTGCGCTCCCACTCTTTACCGGTGTTGTTGCCGGCGACCAACGCGTTGTCTCCCTGGACATAACGACTCATGAACGTTAGCCCCGGGAGGCCCAGCGCGGCGAAGTTGTAGTCATAGCGCAGCTGCCAGGAGCGTTCCTGGGTATTGGCGAAGTCATTGATCTGGACGAAGTTGACCAGGTACGGATCGCTATTGGCAATGTAGGGGAAGGGGTCGTCACCGCTCATGCGTTGATAGGCTGCGGTGAATACGTTGGAGCCCAGGGTGTAGGCCACCAGGCCGTTCGCTGCCCGGTTATCGAGGGGGCGAAAGTTGCCGTCGTCGGTGCTTTTCGAATAGCGCAGGTCGAACTTCAGCGACTGTTGCTCGGCGAGGGGGATCTCGTAGACCACGCCGCCAAAGTACTGCCGATAGACGTTTTCCAGGTTGCCGTAGTACAGGCTGGTGCTCAGGGCCTTGTTGAAACTGTAGGTGCCGCCGGCAAAGCGAAAGTCATCGCTGACGCCGCCAATACGGTTACCCGTGAAGTCTTGATAATTTGAAGAGCTGTTGAACTTGATTTGCTCCAGCTTGCCGCCTTGCAACATGAGCTTGTCGATGTCCTTCGACGTCAGCAGTGCGCCTTCGAATGTCGACGGCAGTAAGCGCGTGTCATTGCTCGAGACCACGGGCGTACGGAAGGCGAGTGAACCGACCTTCAGAATGGTTTCCGATACCTTCGCCTTGGCCGTCAGCTCGAGTTTGGAGTATTCGTCCTGTGAGCCTCGGCCGTTTTTCGAACCAAGGTCCGCCGGCAGCAGGCCCGTGCCGCCGGAACCATCACCGCCGTCAAGCTTGATACCGAGCATGCCGACAGCGTCGACGCCCAGGCCCAGAGTACCTGCGGTATAACCCGACTCGAATCGCAACATGGCTCCCTGCGCCCACTCCGCCGCAGAGTCACGTTGGGTGGTGGGAGGTCCGTTACGAAAGTCACGGTTGAAGTAGAAGTTGCGCAGCTCAACGCTAGCCTTGCTGTCGGCAATAAAATCTGCAGATGCCGGAAATGGGAAAACCAACGCGCAAGTACCCGCGACAGCGAAAGTCGTTTTGATCAACATGCTCTTTATGCTCCAGATAACGGCAGATTTATTGGTTGAGTTTTTATCGTTATTTTGAATGCGCAGTTACATCTACAGTTTTCTGCAGGCAGCACGCGGCAACGGAGTTATTACCCCGTTGTGCGTACTACCGGCGAAAAGAAGAGTGTTTAAATCAATTAATGGTCTTGATGCGGCCAATCACGGAGCCGGCTTCAAAATAGTCACCGGCCTGTTTGGCGATCTGCACCTGACCTTCACAAGGTGCCAGGACCGAGGTTTCCATTTTCATGGCTTCTACAACCGCGATCACTTGCCCGACGCTCACCGACTCGCCGTCTTCGACGACCCAGGTATGCAGATTCCCCGCTACGGGTGTCAGTATCGCCTGAGGATCAGAGACTTCGGAGGGGGCCGTGCTTTCGCTGACGGTGTCCGCTGCGTTCAGGCTGACGCCTCGCAGCAGCGCAGCCGGAAGGCCGAGTTCGTGGCGCTTGCCGTCGATCTCGACAAACGTGCGCAGGATGCCAGGGTCGGCCGATACAACGGCACGGGGGGCGAGAGTGATCTGTTCGGCGAAATCGGTCTCGATCCAGCGCGTGTGTACGGCGAATTTCTCGGCACCGGTGAAGTCGTCATGGTCCATCACGGCTCGGTGGAACGGCAACACCGAGGCGATGCCCTCAATGTTGAACTCAGCCAGCGCGCGCCGGGCGCGGACGATGGCCTGTTCGCGGGTGGCGCCGGTGACGATCAGTTTGGCCATCATCGAATCGAAGGTACTGGGCACTCGCGAGCCGCTTATCACGCCGCTGTCCAGACGCACACCCGGGCCAGACGGTGGCAGGAAATCAGTAATCTGACCGGGGGTGGGCAGGAAGCCCTTGCCCGGGTCTTCCGCGTTGATGCGAAATTCGAAGCTGTGGCCACGCGGGGTCGGCGTCTCACTGAAGGACAACGGGAAACCGTCGGCGATCCGCAGTTGTTCGATCACCAGATCTACCCCAGTGGTCTCTTCGGTCACCGGGTGCTCGACCTGCAAACGGGTATTGACCTCAAGGAACGACAGGGTGCCATCCTGGCTCAGCAGGAACTCCACCGTGCCTGCACCGACATAGCCGGCTTTGGCGCAGATATCCTGCGCAGATTGATGAATACGCTGGCGCTGTTCGTCGCTGATAAAGGGCGCTGGCGCTTCCTCCACCAGCTTCTGATTGCGCCGCTGCAAGGAGCAGTCCCGCGTGCCGACGACGACGACCTTGCCGTGCTTGTCGGCAAGGATCTGCGCTTCGATGTGCCGAGGACGGTCGAGGAACTGTTCGACATAGCATTCGCCACGACCAAAGGCTGCTTCCGCTTCGCGCACGGCGGAGGCGAACAATTCGGCCACTTCATCCATGCGCCAGGCGACTTTCATGCCGCGTCCGCCGCCGCCAAAGGCCGCCTTGATGGCAATTGGCAGGCCATGCTGTTCGGCAAAGGCCAGTACTTCGGCGGCGCTTTCCACCGGGCCAGGCGTACCGGCCACCAGAGGCGCACCGACCAGTTGGGCAATTTTCCGCGCCTCGACCTTGTCGCCGAGCACGTCGATGGTCTCCGGGTTGGGACCGACCCAGATCAACCCTGCGTCGATCACCGCCCGGGCGAAGTCGGCCCGTTCAGACAAAAAACCATAGCCGGGGTGCACGGCATCGGCGCCGCTGCGTTTGGCAACGGCGATCAGTTTGCCGATATCCAGGTAGGTCTCGGCCGGGCGCTGGCCATTCAGTGAGTAGGCTTCGTCGGCTTGGCGCACATGCAGGGCGTCGATGTCCGCGTCGGCATAGACCGCGACAGACTGCACGCCGTAGTCGCGGCAGGCGCGGGCGATGCGGACGGCAATTTCACCACGGTTGGCAATCAGTAATTTTTTCATGGAAGTTTTTTCACATCGGCAGTTGAAGAAGAGGCTTCCGTAATGGCTTGGATCTCTTTGAAGCCGTCCAAAGGGTTGAAGCGAATCTGCGCATTGACAGGTATCTGGCCAGCCAGGTCGAGATGGTAGCTGGCGACTGCGGCGATCACCGGATAGCCACCGGTCAACGGGTGATCGGCGAGAAACAGAACCGGTTGGCCGCTGGCCGGAACCTGAATGGCTCCGACGGAAGTGCCTTCGCTGGGCAACTCTTGGTGGTTGGTGCGCTCCAGCGGGGTTTCACCGGCCAGACGAATACCGACGCGGTTGGACTGTGAGGTGACGCGCCAGAGTTGGCTGCTCAGGCGCTGGATAGCTTCTTCGGTAAACCAGTCGGTGCGCGGCCCCATCACCACGTCAAGGGTGACGATGTTTGCCGCCGTCGGTAGTTCAAAGGCCGGGGCTTCGTTCAGCGATACGCTGGTGCCGGTGGTCAGTGTGGCAAAGCCCAGTCGGTCGCCGACGGCGAGCGCCGGGGGGCCAACCTGGGCCAGTGTGTCTGTGGACAGGCTGCCGAGCACCGGCGTGACCTCAAAGCCACCTCGAATCGCCAGGTAGCTGCGCAGCCCCGCCAGCGGTGAGCCCAGGCTGACACGGTCACCCACATCCAGCTCGATGGGCTGGTAGTTGCTTGCCTGCCATTGCAGGCCACTCGCGTTGGTGATGGTGACCGGGGTTTGCGCACCGGTGACGGCGATCATCGCACGGCCATGGCAAACGAAGCTCAGGCCGCCGAGTACCGATTCCACACAGGCCATGTCCGAGCGGTTGCCGACCGCGCGGTTGGCTGCCCGCAGGGCGCCCAGGTCCAGCGCGCCGGAACGGGATACGCCTTGGCCGGTCTGGCCGGGACGGCCCATATCCTGCAGTACGCTGTGCAAACCAGGGGTCATGATTTCCAGATAGGCACCGGTGGGCGTAGCGGCACTTGCCGGTACCGAGGGGGCAGGCAGGCCGCCCGCCGGGAGCGGGCCAGCATCGGTGAACCGCACTTTATAGCCTGGGCGCAGCAAGGCCGATTCAGCGCGGTTCAGGTCCCACATTTGCAAAGGCGTTACGCCGATGATCTGCCAACCACCGGGGCTGGCTTGCGGATAAACACCGCTGAATTCCCCCGCCAGAGCAACCGCACCTGCGGGTATGCGGGTGCGTGGCGTTTGTCTGCGAGGCACCTGGAAATCGGCACCGCCGGTGAGGTAGGCGAAGCCCGGAGCGAATCCGCAAAAGGCCACGCTGTAGTCCTGGGCGGTGTGGCGTCGGACCACCTCGGCGCGGCTGATCCCCAGCAGCGTGGCGACCTCGTCGAGGTCTTCACCATTGTAGTGGACGGGAATTTCCACCCGGCGATGCTCGATCGCGCGGCGCTGGCTCAGGTCCTGGCCAGCGATACAATCAACGAGCGCCTGCTGCGTAATGGCGCTGGGGCGAAACTGGATCAGCAGGGTCCGTGCGGCAGGAATGATTTCTTCCACGCCCGCAATAGACTCCGCGATCAGGGCGTCGAACAACGCCAGGGTCTCGTCCAGGTCTTTCAATTCGACGAGCAGGGCGTCCAGGTTGACCGGTAGAAAGCGCACGGGAGACTCCTAGACGTGGTAAGTGCTGTCGGGCACATCGGTGATGAACATGTGGCCGGGCGCATGCGTGATCGCAAAGGGCACACCCGAAGCCGCTACCGCAGCCTGTGGCGTCACACCGCAGGCCCAGAAAACTGGAACCTCGCCAGGCTCAATGCGCACGGCGTCGCCAAAATCGGGTCGGCTCAGGTCCTGTATGCCCAGCAGCGCAGGCTCACCGATGTGCACCGGGGCGCCGTGAACGGAGGGATAACGCCCGGAGATTCCACTGGCCTCTGCCACGCGATCGGGCGGGATCGGGCGCATGGACACGACCATTTCACCCTGAAGGCGTCCCGCCGGACGGCAGGCGCGATTGGTGCGGTACATGGGCACGTTGCAGCCATCTGCGATATGCCGCACTTCGATGCCCGCTTCTTGCAAGGCGGTTTCAAAGGTAAAGCTGCAACCAATCAAAAACGCCACCATATCGTCGTGCTCAGCCCAGGCTTGGGTGGCGTCGCTGACTTCCTCGACCATTTTTCCGTTCCTCCAGATGCGATACAGGGGGATATCGGTGCGCAGGTCTGCGCCTTCAGCCAGCACTGTTCTCGGACTGCCCGCATCGCTGACGTCGAGGACCGGACAAGCTTTCGGATTGCGCTGGGCATATAGCAGAAAGTCATAGGCCCATTCGCGCGGCAAGGCGATCAGGTTGGCCTGGGTCATGCCCGGGGCGATACCGGCTGTGGGGGTTACCAGTCCGCCACGATAGGTTTTGCGTGCTTCCTGGGCGGCGGCAATGGCCGACTGGCGGGCGCGGGCGAAAGCATTCATGGACGATCTCCTGCAAAAGGCCGCAGGGACAGGTTGGCGTGCTCCAGAACTCGGCGCAGTTCGCGAGCCATTTCCACGGCAGCGGGGCTGTCGCCATGAACACAGATTGAGTCAGCCTGGATTCGGGTTCGACTGCCATCAATGGCCTCGATGGTGCCGTCTTCGACCAGGCGGAGCATGCGTTGGGCCACTAGCTGGGGATCGTGCAACACAGCCCCCGGCTCGCGTCGTGAAACCAGGGTGCCTTGCGGTGTATAGGCACGGTCGGCGAAGGCCTCCGCGACACACTGCAAGCCCTCGTTACGCGCCAACTCAATCAGATCGGAGCCGGCCAACGCCACCAGTATCAGCGTGGGGTCGATGGCGCGGATAGCGGCGATCACCGCCAGCGCCTGGCGGCGGTCGTGGGCGATGGTGTTGTACAGGGCGCCGTGGGGCTTCACATAGCGCACCGAGGTGCCCGCGGCCTTGGCCAGGCTTTGCAGCGCGCCGATCTGGTAGATCACGTCGGCAGTCAGCTCATCGCTGGCCAGGTCCATGTTTCGTCGGCCAAAGCCCACTTTGTCCGGGTACGCGACATGGGCGCCAATGGTGACGTTTTTGGCTGCTGCGGCTTTCAGTGTCCGCAGGATGCCCGCCGGGTCTCCGGCGTGAAAACCGCAGGCGACATTGGCGCTGGTCACGATATCGAGCATCGCGTCATCGTCGCCCATGCTCCAGGCGCCGAAGCTTTCGCCCAGGTCACTATTGATATCTATCGTTGGCATTCACGTGACTCCTTTTTCGTTATCAGGCTCAGACGACGTTGAGGAAGGCAAAGATCGGCCCGACGGATTTGATTGCCATGTACCAGGTCAGCATGCAGGTCAGGGCGCCCAGCACCAGGAGCCAGCGTGGGTAATGGTAACCGTCCATGAGGTCGGATCGGCGCCAGCCGACGTAGATGAAGATGCTCAGGCCGATTGGCAATATCAGGCCGTTGAAACCGCCTGCGAAGAGCAGCAGTGCGGCAGGAGCAGTACCCATCAGGACAAAGATCAGCAGCGATAGGGCGATGAACACTGTGGTGGCGCGGTTGCGCCCCTGCTCAGTGATGTTCGGCTTGAACACGGTGATAAAGGAGATGGAGGTGTAAGCGGCGCCGATCACGCTGGTGATACTGGCGGCCCAGAGGATGAGACCGAAGACGCGCAGGCCGATCTGCCCGGCCGCTGCCTGGAAGGCTTGTGCGGCCGGATTGGCGCCCTGACCCGAGGTGTCGATGATTACGCCGCTGGCAACCACGCCGAGGATGGCGAGAAACAGGATGTAGCGCATGAGGCCGGTGACCAGGATGCCGCTCAGGGCTGCTTTGGTCACTGCCTGGAGATTTTCTACCCCGGTAGTGCCGCGATCCAGCAGTTTGTGAGCCCCCGCATAGGTGATGTAACCACCCACCGTACCTCCGACAATGGTGGTAATGGTGGCGAAGTTGATCTGGTCCGGAAGAACGGTCTGGTAGAGGGCTTCACCCAGTGGCGGGTTAGAGGCAAAGGCTACGAACAGCGTCAGGCCAATCATCACCAGGCCCAGCACGACGATCAGCCGGTCGACCGCCAATCCGGCGCGGTGGGAGAGGAAGATGCCGATGGCCAGCAGGGCGCTCAGACTGCCGCCCCATTTTGCATCAAGCCCCAGCAGCGCGTTCAGACCCAGCCCGGCACCGGCGATGTTGCCGACGTTGAATACCAGCCCGCCGAAGATCACCAGCACCGCTAGCAGGTAACCACTGCCTGGAATCGCTTTGTTGGCCACATCTGCGGCCCGCATTCGGGTCAGGGAGACGATACGCCATACGTTAAGTTGAACCACGAAGTCGATCAGAATCGACGCCAGGATACCGAACGCAAATGCCGCCCCCATCTTGGCTGTGAACGTGGCGGTCTGGGTGATGAATCCAGGACCGATGGCAGAAGTCGCCATCATGAAAATCGCGGCGATCAAAGAAGCGCGCCGAGCTTTTGTAAACTCTTGAGTGGTCTGTGTCACGGCATCCACGGCATCATTCCTACGGTGAGAGATACCTTGACAGAGCAATGAGCATGCCAAGAGTCAAGCAAACACCACGCAATGTAGGTAGATCAATGCTTCTTTGTTGAACAATCAAATTCTGATGGTTGAGATATCGGCACCAAATTGTTACCTCGCCCTATAAAAGTGCTACTTAATGAAGCGCACTACACGTTTCGTCCTTGTGCCATGCACTGAGCTCTGATGGAATAATGGAGCGGTTTTTCTCACCCTGGATTTTTTATGAATGACGCCTCTCCCGCTCTTCCTCGAACACTGGGAGAATCCATCACCCAAGAAATACGCAGAATGCTGGTCGAGGGTGAACTCGTGCCCGGCCAACGCCTTTCAGAAGCCGCACTGGCCGAAAACCTGGACATTTCGCGGAACACCTTGAGAGAGGCATTCAGAGTCCTGACGCGTGAAGGGTTGCTCAAACACGAACCCAACCGTGGCGTAACAGTTGCGGAGCCTGACATGTCGTCGATTATCGACATCTACAGGGTGCGCCGTTTCATCGAATGCAAGGCGATCGCCCAAGGTTACCCCCAACACCCAGGCACCCTGCACATGCAAGAGGCGGTCGAATTAGGCGTCCGCGCGCGCGAAGCGAAAGACTGGGTAGCGGTCGGCACTGCTAACATGATGTTCCACAAATCAATCGTCGAACTGGCCGACAGTCCACGCCTGCTCGTTTTTTATGGACAGATATCGGCTGAATTGCGGCTGGCCTTCGGATTGCTCAACGATCCCCAATTCCTGCATTTGCCGTTTCTCGATATGAATGCTTCGATACTTCGATGCGTTGAGGAAGGCCGCTCGGACGAGGCGACTATTATGCTGGATGCCTACCTGGTCCAATCGGAGCGAACTGTCTTGGCAGCCTATGAGCGCAGCAGGAACCGATAGTCGACTTGATGTGCGGTGCAGGTAGGCCTGAAACACCTGTATTCACTGGATTTCAGGCACAAAAAAAGACGTCCGTGGACGTCTTTTTTTGTTGAAGT